>NZ_JBXWRS010000007.1:0-148724 GCF_059612985.1 Ruegeria sp. BHSC043
CCCAGTGTGTGGCGCCAAAACTCGTTCTGGTGGCCGCTGCAAAGCGCGCGTGGTGCCCGGAAAGCGACGGTGCCGCCTGCACGGAGGGCTCAGTACGGGCCCAAAGAAGTGCGCAAGGGGGAAAAAGGAGTTTCCTGAGACTTCTTAAAAAAAAGCCATGGCCACGCGGTGAGGTTGGGCCGAAAGGAAGCTGCATCGGTAACGAGCTGATATGGCTTTCTGGACGGGTGTTAGACGGGCTTGTCGCTGGCCAGTCTGTGCCATAAGCATGGCTTGTAGAAACTCGATTGTTGCAGTTGAGACCGTATCAACTTTTGCAGACACTGCGCGTGCAGACCGTTGGCTGGCCCGTTATTCTCGGCGCAAATAAGGGAGTAGTGAATCAGTGAATGCCGTTGAAATTGAAGAGGCAATTTCGGCATTGGCCGAGCAACCTTTCGATGCAGATGAGTTCCCTTTCGCCTTTCTCGAAGCTTTCGGAAACAAGGCGACCACCATTAAGCGCCTGCGCACCGGCTCTTCAAACAAATCCGACCAAGGCGGCGTTCTTCAGACCAACAACATTCATCTAAAGGTTTGTGAGGCGGGGGAGGTCACCTCCACCTTGGCGCAGCTAAAGGCGAGCCCTGCCACCACCAAAGCCAAAGCAAAGTTCATCCTTGCTACTGATGGCATTGATCTTGAAGCCGAGGATTTGTCCTCGGGCGAGACGATCGCCTGCGCCTATGCCGACTTCCCCGACCATTTCGGTTTCTTCCTGCCGCTCGCCGGGATCAGTACGGTCAAGCAAATCCGCGAGAGCTCGTTTGACATCAAGGCCACGGGTCGGCTCAACAGGCTCTATCTCCAGCTGCTGAGGGACAACCCCGACTGGGGCGCCGCTGAGCGTCGCCATGACATGAACCACTTCATGGCGCGGCTCATCTTCTGTTTCTTCGCCGAAGACACAGAAATCTTTGCGCGCGATGACCTCTTCACCGACACCGTCGCGACCATGAGCGTCCGGGACAGCTCGAACACCCATGCGGTAATCTCCACCATTTTCCGCGCCATGGCCACGAAGCCAGGGGATCGCGCGGCAGCGGGCACTCCCCGCTGGGCCGATGCCTTTCCCTACGTGAATGGCGGGCTTTTCTCTGGCAACACCGACGTGCCGTGCTTTAGCAAGATCGCGCGTTCCTTCCTTCTGCATATCGGCGGGCTCGATTGGAAGAAGATCAATCCTGACATTTTCGGCTCAATGATCCAGGCCGTGGCCGATGAGGAAGAGCGCGGCGCATTGGGGATGCACTATACCTCGGTGCCCAACATCCTGAAGGTGCTCAATCCGCTCTTCCTCGACGACCTGCGCGAAAAGCTGAACGAGGCGGGTGACAACCCCCGAAAGCTTCTCAATCTGCGCAAGCGGCTCTCGCGCATTCGGGTGTTTGACCCGGCTTGCGGCTCGGGCAACTTCCTGGTCATCGCCTACAAGGAGATGCGGGCCATCGAGGCCGAGATCAACATGCGGCGCGGCGAGGCCGATCGGCGCTCCGAGATCCCGCTGACCAACTTCCGGGGGATCGAACTGCGTGACTTCGCGGCCGAGATCGCGCGGCTGGCGCTGATCATCGCCGAGTATCAGTGTGACGTGCTCTATCGCGGCCAGAAAGAGGCGATACAGGATTTCCTGCCGCTGGATGCGCAGAACTGGATCGTCACCGGCAATGCGCTGCGGCTCGACTGGCTGTCGGTCTGCCCGCCCACCGGTACAGGGGTGAAGATGCAGGCCGACGACCTCTTTGGCACGCCGCTCGACCAGGCGCAGATCGATTTCGAGAACGAGGGCGGCGAAACCTATATCTGTGGCAACCCGCCTTACATCGGGGGCCAATGGCAGGACGCCGAGCAGAAGGCGGACCTTAGAGCAATCTTCGAGGCGAATACGTCGCGGTGGAAATCGCTCGATTACGTGGCGGGTTGGTTTATGAAGGCGGCTGATTACGGTATGCGCACTGAGGCCGCCGCCGCCTTCGTGTCCACCAATTCCATCTGCCAAGGACGGCAGGTGCCGATCCTCTGGCCGTTGATCTTCGAGACGGGGCACGAAATTTCCTTTGCACATACCAGTTTCAAATGGTCGAACCTCGCCAGCCACATGGCAGGCGTGACCGTGGTCATCGTCGGGCTTAGCCGCAACACCGGAGGAACGCGGCGGCTGTTCTTCGCCGGAGGGAATGGAGAAACCATCGTATCCGAAGTCGACAACATAAACGGTTATCTGGTCCCGGGTCCGAACATAGTCGTTTCTGAACGCAGAAATCCGATCTCTCAAATTTCCGAAATGTTGTTTGGCAATATGCCCAATGATGGTGGACACCTGCTGCTTGACGCGTCAGAGGCGGAGCAGGCAATTCGGCAGCACACAGTTCCTTCAAAGTTCATCCGTCGGTTTCTAGGCTCACAGGAGTTTATCCGCGGAAATGAACGCAGATGCATCTGGGTTGCTGATAGTGAATATGAGGCTGCCAAAACAATAGCCTGGCTGAAGGCGCGGTTCGAGGCGGTTCATGCAAAACGTAGTGGGTCTAACCGCGCAACAACCAATGGCTTGGCCAACATACCCCACAGCTTCGGTGAGGTGCGACAGCGCGGCGATGAAACGGTGATGATTGTTCCGCGTGTTTCCTCCGAAACCAGGGAATACCTGCCGATCGGATATTTCTCATCAGGCACCATAGTTTCCGATTCTGCCTTCGCCCTCTACGACGCGCCCCTGTGGAACATGGCGCTGATAGCCTCGCGCCTGCACCTGATTTGGATCGCCACCGTTTGCGGAAAGCTGAAAACGGATTTTCGCTATTCCAACACGCTGGGCTGGAACACCTTCCCCATCCCGAAACTCACCGAGAAGAACAAGGCCGACCTGACGCGCTGTGCCGAAGACATCCTTCTGGCCCGCGAGGCGCATTTCCCCGCCACCATCGCCGAGCTCTACGACCCCGAAAAGATGCCCGAAAACCTCCGCGCTGCGCATGACCGCAACGACGAGGTGCTGGAACGCATCTACATCGGCCGCCGCTTCAAAAACGACACCGAGCGGCTGGAGAAGCTGTTCGAGCTTTACACTCGCGTGTCTAAGAAGGGGTCGGCATGACAAACCGTTCCTCGGTCAAGTTGTTCGGCATCGGCTCGGTCAGCGATTACCTTTCCTTATGTGACGAGGCCGTCAGCGCCCTAGCGGCAGAACAAGACAACGTCTTGAAGGGGTTTTCCGCTGTTTTGCTACTGAACCATGTTCCGGATTGGCTGGAGCACAAGGTTTCAGAAGCAGAACTGGCGAAGTCTGGAATCGTCCTCAATAAAGACCCACGAACAAAGAGAGATCAAATTGAGGCTGCAAACTCAGACCTCAAACTTGTGCGACAAATCGCAAACGGTTTCAAACATCTGAAACCGATTTGCTCCACCGAAATGGTAGACGGCTATGGCGCCGGGCCATATGGTGTTGGGCCTTTCGGAGCGTCGTATCTCTTGATCGATCTAGGCGACGACAAAGACCCTTCTGAGCGTTGGCGTGTCTGTCTCGATCTGTGTCAAAGTGTTCTGGCGTGGTGGAAAAAAACTTTGGCGCCGATCGTCGACAAGGAGAGCAGCTAGATGTCGAAAACGCAACCAGTTCCCTCGGTTTCTGTCACCTACGCGCAGACCGGCAGCTCGACCAAATCGAACGAATTGGGTATGCGAGCGATGCAGGAGCGCGCTTATGAGAAGCGGGGCGAGCCGTATCTTCTAATCAAGTCGCCGCCAGCCTCGGGCAAGAGCCGGGCGCTCATGTTCATCGCGCTCGACAAGCTACACAATCAGGGCCTCAAGCAGGCGATTGTTGTGGTGCCCGAGAAGTCGATCGGATCGAGCTTCAACGACGAGCCGCTGAGCAAGTTCGGCTTTTGGGCAGATTGGACCGTCGCGCCGAAGTGGAACCTGTGCAACTCGCCCGGTACGGATGGTGGCAAAGTCAAATCGGTAGGCGCGTTTCTCGAAAGCGGCGACCAAGTTCTGGTGTGCACACACGCCACCTTTCGCTTCGCCGTGGAGAAGTTCGGAGTCGAGGCGTTCGATGACCGCCTGATCGCCGTGGACGAGTTTCATCATGTCTCAGCAAGCGAGGACAGCATTCTTGGCTCGCAACTGAATGAGTTCATTGCCCGCGACCGCGTTCATGTCGTGGCTATGACTGGCAGCTACTTCAGGGGCGATGCCGTACCGATCCTTTTGCCCGAGAACGAGGCGAAGTTCGATACGATCACCTACACCTATTACGAGCAGTTGAACGGCTATAAGTACCTGAAAGCGCTTGATATAGGGTATTTTTTCTATTCCGGATCATACACCGATGACATCCTCAAGGTGCTTGATCCGAACGAAAAGACGATCGTGCATATACCGAACGTCAATTCGCGCGAGAGCACAAAGGACAAACATCGTGAGGTCGAACACATCATCGATGCTCTAGGCGACTGGCAGGGCACTGATCCGTCCACGGGTTTTCAGTTAGTGAAAACTCCCGAGGGGAAGGTTTTGAAAATCGCAGATTTGGTCGATGACGAACCGGCAAAGCGCGACAAGGTATCCGGTGCACTTAAAGACCCTGCCAACAAAGGTAACCGCGATCATGTGGACATCATCATCGCCTTGGGCATGGCTAAGGAGGGTTTTGACTGGATTTGGTGCGAGCACGCGCTCACGGTAGGATACCGCGCCAGTCTGACGGAGATAGTGCAGATCATCGGCCGCGCGACCCGCGACGCCGAGGGCAAGACGCGGGCCCGCTTCACCAACCTAATTGCCGAGCCCGATGCCTCAGAGTCAGCCGTCACAGAGGCAGTGAACGACACGCTGAAAGCGATTGCCGCAAGCTTGCTCATGGAGCAGGTACTTGCCCCGCGATTCAACTTCACCCCGAAGACGCCAAAGAGCGGGCCGGTTGAAGGGTATGACTATGGCGAAGACGGATATGATCCCGGCAAGGAAAACATTGGGTTCAGCGAAGAAAGTGGACAGTTCCAAATCGAGATCAAGGGGCTGGCCATGCCCAAGAGCAAGGAGGCCGAGCGTATCTGCCAGCAAGATTTGAATGAAGTGATCGCAGCCTTTGTCCAAGATAAAACGGCGATTGAGCGTGGGCTTTTCGATGACGAGCTCGTGCCCGAAGAGTTAACCCAAATGCGTATGGGCAAGATCGTCGGCGCGAAATTCCCGGATCTCGATGCCGAGGATCAGGAAGCTGTGCGTCAACATGCGATTGCTGCTTTGAACCTGACACAAAAGGCGAAAGAGGCCGCTCTTGCAAGCGCTGACGATGACGCGCAGATGAGCGGCAACACGGCTTTGATCGACGGCGTGCGCAATTTTGCAATGGACGTGCGCGAACTCGACATCGATCTGATCGACCGCATCAATCCGTTCGGCGAAGCCTATTCGATCCTCGCAAAGACCATGAGCGAAGAAAGCCTCAAGCAGGTGGCGGCGGTGATCTCGGCGAAGAAGGTGCATCTCACGCCTGACGAAGCGCGCGACCTGGCACGTCGTGCCGTGAAGTTCAAGCAGGAGAGGGGAAGGCTGCCTTCCATCACTTCACCTGACGCTTGGGAAAAGAAGATGGCGGAAGGCGTGGCGTTTCTGGCCCGCATGAAGCAGGAGGCTGCCAATGGCTAGAGAGTTTACCGAAGAAGATGACGCGCTTCTGGCTGAGCTTGGTGTTGAGGTTGAACCTCCGAAGCCGATCACGCGCACTCCGCGCGAAGAGCGTATCATTGCTGGCTTTGAAGAGATTCAGCGCTTTGCGGAGGAACATGGGCGTGTACCGCAGCATGGCGAAGGCCGTGACATTTTCGAACGTCTATTTGCGCTTCGACTAGACCGTATCCGCGAGCTTCAGGAATGCCGGGAGTTGGTTGCGCCCTTGGATCACGCAGGGCTTCTCACTGGCGCGGCACAATCGATTGTGGCGGATCCAGAAGAGCTCGATGATGATGCGCTTCTGGCCGAGCTTGGCGTTGAGGTGGAATCGCCACCAATCACCGAGCTGAAACACGTCCGATCTACGGCAGAGAAGAAGGCCGCTGAAGAGGTGGCCAGCCGCAACAGATGCGAGGACTTCGAGGCCTTCAAGCCGCTCTTTGAACAGGTGCAAAAGGAGCTCGAAAGTGGCCTGCGTGATACGCGGCCGTTCGAGATGAAGGCTGAGATTGAGAAGGGGCGCTTTTTCATCGTCGGCGGTCAGAAGGCGTATGTCGCCGAGAAGGGGGAAACGACAATCACTGACCAGGGGCGCACCGATGCCCGCCTTCGTGTAATTTTCGACAACGGCACCGAGAGCAACATGCTGATGCGCTCGCTCCAACGTGCTTTGAACAAGGACAAGGCAGGGCGACGGATCACTGAACCGACCGCCGGTCCATTATTCTCCGATCAGACGAACGATGGGGATGAGGCAAGCGGTACAATCTATGTGCTGCGCAGCAAGTCCGATCATCCGCTCGTCGCTGAGAATCGTGAGCTTGTGCACAAGATCGGCGTGACCAACATGAGCGTCGAAAAGCGTATTGCGGGCGCGCAGCTTCAACCGACCTTCTTGATGGCCAATGTCGAAATCGTGTCGACGTATGAGCTCTACAATATCAACCCAACTAAGCTCGAAAATCTGATCCACCGCATCTTCGAGCCCGCACGGCTTCAGATAAAGATCATGGACAGGTTTGGGCGGCCTGTTGTCCCGCGCGAATGGTTCTTAGTTCCACTGTTTGCTATCAACGAGGCTGTGGAAAGAATCAAAGACGGGACGATTTCTCGCTACCGGTATGATCCCGAGCGCGCCTCTTTAACTCTGCGGTAGACAATAACCTGCAATAGATTCTTTTGATTTGATGCGCGAACCTCTGGGGGATGTATTGGGGGATGTATTTTTCGCCATCTAAAATATTACATTATTTTCAATGGCTTAAATTGATGTTGTGGCGGAGACGAAGGGATTCGAACCCTCGAGACGGTTTCCCGCCTACTCCCTTAGCAGGGGAGCGCCTTCGACCACTCGGCCACGTCTCCGTTGGCGGGTATATCCTTGCCCGACACCCGGATACAAGGCGATTTTCCAGCAAAGATCCATTTTTTGTGAACGTTAGAAACTCGACGGGATGACTCGTGTCATCTCATTGGCTTGTTCGGGATGAGTCGCGAACAGAAACAGTTGCTGAGAGGTTGCGAGCACGATGTCTGTTTCCGCGATTGCTCCAACCGAAAGGCGGACGGAACCAGGACAAGCTGCACGCAATGGCAAAACGTTCCTCCGCAAAGTTCAACCACGTCAAACACAGGCGCGACGAATGAGGTCGATTCGGCCCAGTTTTCCCGTCTGCGACCAGTTACCAATTTGGTCGTAGCTTTGGTGCGGTCGTCGACGGACCGCTGCCAGCATTTTGGCAACGGTCCGTCTCGATCAGGCCGTCAATCCGGTCTCGCCCCCTCGAATACCAATTACAAAGAATACGAAATAAAATCTTCGATACATTCGAGACCAGCGACTTGCCCGATCCGGTATACCAGTTATGCCGGGGATCAACTTCCGCGACAGTGAAGCAGTTCACATTCCCGAAATTTTTCTAAATTTTGCGCCAATCGAAAAAGCCCGGCCCTGCTTGCCGAAGCAATCTGGTTGCCATGGCGCGGCCCATCTCTAACGCGTCGTCGATGGCGCCGGTCAAAGTTTCGGAGACCGATTCGGAGCCGTCGGGGCGCAGGACTTCGCCGCGCAGACGCAGCTGGCCATCCGCTATCTCGGCCAAGCCGGCGATTGGCGTTTCGCAGGACCCGTCCAGGGCGGCCAGCAAGGCGCGTTCCGCCGTCAGGCGTTGGGCGGTTTCCGCGTGATGGATGGCCTCCAGCATTGCGGCGGCCCGGCTGTCGTCCGCGCGGCGTTCGATGCCGATCGTGCCTTGCGCGATGGCCGGCAGCATGTCATCCGGCGAGATCGCGGTGGCAGGCACGTCCTGCATGTTCAGGCGGCGGAGGCCGGCCATGGCCAGGAACGTGCATTGGGCCACACCATCGGCCAGCTTCTTCAGCCGGGTCTGCACGTTGCCCCGGAATTCGACCACGTTCAGATCGGGTCGGCGGTGCAACAATTGTGCCCGCCGCCGCAGCGACGAGGTGCCGACGACCGCGCCCTCGGGCAGGTCAAGGATCGAGCTGAGGCGAGGCGAGATGAAGGCATCGCGCACGTCCTCGCGCGGCAGGAACGTGTCTAGCACCAGCCCCTGCGGCTGTTCGACGGGCATGTCCTTGGTCGAGTGCACGGCGATGTCGATGTCCCCACCCAGCATCGCATCTTCGATTTCCTTGGTGAACAAGCCCTTGTTTCCGATCTCTTTCAACGGGCGATCGGCGTCGATCATGGCGCGATTGTCGCCGGTGGTCTTGATCACCACGATCTCGAACGCCTGTTCCGGGAGATCGAAGGCATCGCACAGCCGCTGACGGGTTTCATGGGCCTGGGCCAGCGCCAGCGGCGAACCACGGGTGCCGATCTTCAGCGGCGATGCGGGGGTGGGCAGGGTCAAAGTCATGGGCACAGCTTTAGTCGCGTCACATTGCCCTGACAATGGGGGCCACGCTTGACATTTTGCCGCTGAAGGCGGACCCGTTGCGCGAACCGGAATAGTGGGGGCTGACATGGCCGAGAACAAGAAACTGCTGCGGGCGCTGGCGGGCGAGGTACTGGACACGCCGCCGATCTGGATGATGCGACAGGCCGGACGCTATCTGCCCGAATACCGCGCGACGCGGGAACAGGCGGGCGATTTCCTGTCGCTGTGCTACACCCCCGATCTGGCGGCCGAGGTGACGCTGCAGCCGATCCGCCGCTATGGGTTCGATGCCGCGATCCTTTTTGCCGACATCCTTCTGGTGCCGCAGGCCCTGGGTGCCGATCTTTGGTTCGTCACCGGTGAAGGGCCGCGCCTGTCGACGATCACGCAGCAATCGGATTTCGACGCCTTGAAACCCGTTGATACGATCCACGAAACCCTGTCGCCCGTCTATGAAACCGTGCGTATCCTGTCGCGCGAACTGCCGTCCGAGACGACGCTGATCGGCTTTGCCGGCGCCCCGTGGACCGTTGCGACCTATATGATCGCCGGGCGTGGCACCCCAGATCAGGGTCCCGCCCACGCCCTGCGTGAGGAAAACACTGCGCTGTTCGAGGCGTTGATGGACCGGATCACGGCGGCCACGATCGAATATCTTTCGGCTCAGATCGAAGCGGGGGCCGAGGTGGTCAAGATTTTCGACAGCTGGGCCGGGTCGCTGAAAGGTGAGGCTTTCACCAAATATGCGGTCGAGCCGTGCCGGATCATCACCGAGGCGCTCAAGGAACGCCACCCGGGCATTCCGGTTATCGGTTTCCCGCGTGAGGCGGGCGAGGGTTATGTCGGTTTCGCGAAGGCCACCGGCGTCGATTGCGTGGCGCTGGACAACTCGGTTGCGCCGGAATGGGCGGCCGAACAGGTGCAGGTAGATGGCTGCGTGCAAGGCAACCTGGCCTCGTCGCACATGGTCACCGGCGGGCAGGCGCTGGTGGATGAGACCCGTCGCATTGTGCGCGCCTTTTCCAAGGGGCCGCATATTTTCAACCTGGGTCACGGGATAACACCGGATGCCGACCCGGAAAACGTGCAGTTGATGATCGACACGGTGCGCGGCGGGTAGGCGGCGTGCGAGGGGGCCAGCCCCCTCTTGGCCGTTGGCCAATTCACCCCCGGGATACTTTCGGCCAGATGAAGGGTGTGTCAGGTCCTTTTGGAGCCTTGGAGTTCGATCAGGATTTCGGTCGTGTGTTGGCCGCGGGCCGGGCTGGGTTTCGGCTGCCATTGATGGGTGGAGAAGCGCGGGGCGGCGGCGGCCTGCAAGGTGCCGTCTGCCGCGCGCCAGGTTTGGCGGGCAGTATTCATCGGATGGGTTGCGGCCTCGTCGGGGCTGAGCACCGGGGCGACACAGGCGTCTGAGCCTTCAAACAGTTTGGCCCAATGGTCGCGCGGTTTGGTTGCGAAGATTTCCGCCAGATGCCGGGTCAGGTCTGGCCAGCGTGTGCTGTCGTATTGTTGCTGGAATGCTGGGTCGTGGGACAGACCCAGGATTTCCAGGAATTGGACATAGAATTTCGGTTCGAGACATTGGACCGAAACAAAGCCGCCATCCGCGCAGGTGTAGGTGCGGCTCCAATGCGGGCCGTCCAACAGGCTCTGGCCGCGCGTGTCGGACAGGTTGCCGGTCTGGCCCAGGCTCATCAGCAGGTTCATCATATGCGCGGACCCGTCGTAGATGGCGGCGTCGACGACCGTGCCCGTGCCGGTTGCGCGCGCGTTCAGCAGCCCGGCCAGTATGCCGGTGACCAGATACATCGCGCCGCCGCCGATGTCGCCGACCAGCGTGGCCGGGGTCATCGGTTCGGTGCCGGGTGGAGAGCCGTACCAGAGTGCCCCCGACAGGGCGATGTAGTTCAGATCATGTCCTGCGGTGTCGGAAAGCGGGCTGTCCTGGCCCCAGCCGGTCATGCGGCCATAGACCAGCGCCGGGTTCAGAGCGTGGCAGGTATCGGGCCCCAAGCCCAGCTTCTCCATCACGCCGGGCCGGAAGCCCTCGATCAACGCGTCGGCGGATGCGATCAGGCGCCGGGCGGTTTCGAGGTCGTCGGGGTCCTTGAGGTCGAGCGCGATCGAGCGTTTGCCCCGGTCCAGCACGGATCGGTCCGGCATGCCCGGTGTGACGGCACCCCCCTTGCGGTGGATGGTCACGACATCGGCCCCCAGATCCGCCAGCAGCATGGCGGCGAACGGGCCGGGGCCAAGCCCCTCGATTTCGACGACGCGGAATCCGTTGAGCATATGTATCCTCCCGGTTCGCGATGCTTTCGGCTTGGCCATGCGAATGCAAGGGCTGGGTGCCGAAAACGTGGCGTCGGGTGAAAAAACCGATGAACGGCCCGGTCTTCGGGGCGCTTGCAAGCCAGGGTCGGCTGGCCTAGCGTTTTCGGCGGGATGTGGAGCGAGGGCTGGAATGCGGCTTTGGATCATGATCGGCGCGGCGCTGGTGGCGGCGGCATTGACCGCGATCGTCCTGCATCTGCACCCTCCGGGCAGCCTGCGGATGGCCGGAGGCCCGAGCGGCGGGGCCTATGAGCAGATCGCGCAGGACTATGCCGAGATTCTGGCGCGTGACGAGATCCGGGTGGACATTCTGGAAACTGCAGGTTCGGTCGAGAATGCCCGTCTGATCGAAAGCGGCGAGGCAAATGCCGCGCTGCTGCAAGGCGGCATCGTGGCCGATCCCGACAAGGTCGAAGCAATCGGAACGGTTTTCTACGAACCGATGATATTCATGACGCGCGCGGATGCCAGTATTCCCAGCAACCCGGCGCTTTGGCGAGACCTTAGTATCAACCGTGGCGCGGACGGGTCGGGCACGGCCGATGCATTTCGCGATTTTGAGCGTGTAGTCGGCCTGTCCGAGGCGGACAACATCCATGTGTCGCTCGATTATGATCAGGCTGCCGAGGCCTTGCTGGACAACAGGTTGGATATCGCGGTCTTCGTTGCCCCGATCGAGGCGCCCTACCTGCTGGCGGCCTATCAGGAGCCGGGGCTGAAGGTGCTTGAACTGGAGCATGTCGAGGCGATCTCGCGCCGGTTGTCCTATGCGACGGTGGTCACGGTTCCGGCCGGCGGAATGTCACTGGATCCGGTCCTGCCGCCGCGGCCGGTCAAGCTGATCGCGCTGCAAGCGCGATTGGTCGTGCAGGCCGACATTCATCCCGCCCTGGTCAACCGTCTGACGATGGCCGCGATCGAGTTGCATCGGGCGCGGGGCATCATCACCGATGCAGGAGAATTTCCGGGAGTCGAGGGAACGGGCCTGCCGGTCAGCAGTGCCGCGCGAAGGTTGATCGACGAAGGCCCCAGCACGTGGCACAATCTTCTGCCCTATTGGATCGCGGCCCAGGTCAACCGCGTGTTGCTGCTGTTCCTGCCATTCTTTTTCATCGTGGTGCCTTTGGTGCGTGTACTGCCCAAGGCCTATGCCTATCTGCAACGGTGGCGTGTCTGGCAGCATTACCCCGAAATCCGGCAGATCGAGCTTGAGCTTGCCGCCGACCCGTCGCCGGATCAGCTTGGGGACATGCAGGCGCGTCTGCACGAACTGGATGAACGGCTGGCCGAGCTTCGATTGCCGGCCGCTTACCGGCAGGGCCAGTATGACGCGCGGCTGCATGTCGATCTGGTCCAGAAGCGGGTTGCCGAATTGCAGGCACAGGTCGACCTGCGGCAGGCGCACCGCGCCACCCGCGCATGATGGCTGTTGCAAGCTACCGTCTTTCGGGGCTAGGTCTTTTGGGAACCATGCCAGGCAAGAAAGGGGGCGCACCCATGCAGATGAGTGACACGCGCGAGATTCAGGCGGCGCCTGCGGATGTCTTTGCGGCTCTGCTGGACCCCGAGGTCCTGAAAGCCTGCGTCCCCGGCGCGCAAGAGGTCACCGGCAATCCGTCCGACGGGTACGAGGCCACCGTGGTGCAGAAGGTCGGCCCGGTGAAGGCGACGTTCAAGGGGACGGTGACCATGTCGGACATGGTCGAGGGTCAGCGCCTGACCATCGAGGGGGAAGGCAAGGGCGGGGCCGCGGGCTTTGCCAAGGGCGGCGCCACGGTGACCTTCGCCCCCAGCGACAGCGGCGGAACCGTTCTGTCCTATGACGTCGAGGCCAAGGTTGGCGGCAAGCTGGCGCAACTGGGCAGCCGCTTGATCGACGGCTTTGCCAAGAAGATGGCCGACCAGTTCTTTGCCAACCTGCAGGAGCATTTCGAAGGCCCCGCCCAGCCGGACGAGAGTGCCGACCCCGAGGCGAAACCCGAAAAGAAAGGGTGGTTGGGCCGCCTGACCGGGCGCGACTAGGTCTGCACGGATGCGCATGCCCTTGTGCGGATTTGGCCTGTTCCGGGCAGGATCGGCGCGCTAGGGTCTGCGCCGGAACGGGAAGGACGCATGACGACCATTCTTTCGATCAAGGATCTGCGCAAAACCTACGATGACGGGTTCGAGGCGCTCAAAGGCGTGTCGCTGGACATCCGGCAGGGCGAGATACTGGCACTTCTGGGGCCCAACGGCGCCGGCAAGACCACGCTGATCTCGACCATCTGCGGGATCACCACGCCGACCTCTGGCACCGTCACCGTGGGCGGGCACGACATTCAGGCCGATTTCCGGGCCGCGCGTCGGATGATCGGCCTTGTGCCGCAGGAAATCGCGCTGGAGCCGTTCGAGAAGGTCTGGAACACCGTGCGCTTTTCCCGCGGGTTGTTCGGCCTGGGCCAGGACAGCGCCCGGATCGAGGAGATCCTGCGCAAGCTGTCGCTGTGGGACAAGCGCAAGAACGCGATCAAGGAACTATCGGGCGGCATGAAGCGGCGGGTGCTCATCGCCAAAGCGCTGGCGCACGAGCCGCGGGTGTTGTTTCTGGATGAACCCACCGCCGGCGTGGATGTCGAGCTGCGCAAGGACATGTGGGCCATCGTCGACGAGCTGAAGGCCGCCGGCGTCACCATCATCCTGACCACGCACTACATCGAAGAGGCCGAGGCCATCGCCGACCGCGTGGGCGTGATCGACAAGGGTGAGCTGCTGCTGGTTCAGGACAAGAAGACTTTGATGTCGCAGATGGGCAAGAAGCAGATCGAGGTCATGCTGACCTGCACGATCCCGTCCATTCCCGACAGATTGGCCCATCACAACCTGGTGCTGAACGGGCAGGGGGATGCGCTGATCTATACCTATGACACCAATGCCGAACGGACCGGCATCACCACCCTGTTGAACGACGTGGCCGAGGCCGGGCTGATACTTCGCGACGTGCAGACCCGGCAATCGAGCCTCGAGGAGATATTCGTCACGCTCGTGTCCGGAGACGTCGCATGAACTGGACTGCCATCGCCGCCATCTACCGGTTCGAAATGGCCCGGTTCTTCCGCACCCTCGCGCAGAGCTTTCTGTCGCCGGTCCTGTCCACCTCGCTCTATTTCGTGGTGTTCGGAACCGCCATCGGCAGCCGGATCCAGGAGATCGAGGGCGTATCCTACGGCGCCTTCATCGTGCCGGGGCTGATCATGCTGTCGGTGGTGATGCTGTCGATCTCGAACGCGTCCTTCGGCATCTATTTTCCCAAGTTCCTGGGCACGATCTATGAATTGCTTTCGGCCCCTGTGAATTTCATCGAGATCGTGATCGGCTATGTCGGCGCGGCGGCCACCAAGGCGCTGTTCGTGGGGTTGGTGATCCTGGTCACGGCGACCTTCTTCGTGGATATCCGCATTGAACACCCCTTTGCCATGGCCGCTTTCCTGATCCTGTCCTGCCTCAGCTTTTCGCTGCTGGGTTTCATCGTGGGTATCTGGGCCAGCAATTTCGAACAGATGTCGCTGGTGCCGCAGCTGGTGGTGACGCCGCTGATCTTTCTGGGCGGCACGTTCTACTCGATCTCGATGCTGCCGCCGGTGTGGCAGACGATCTCGCTGTTAAATCCGGTGGTCTATTTGATTTCGGGTTTTCGCTGGTCGTTCTACGGGCTGTCTGACGTGCCCATCCTGCTTAGCCTGCTGGCGATCCTTGCCTTTACCGGCATCTGCCTTGCGGTGATCGGCTGGATCTTCAAAACCGGATGGCGCATCCGCAGCTAGGGCGTTGCATTTTTGCCGATCACGGCCGCGAATTTCAGTCACGTCGCGTTTCCGCCGGTTCCGGTCCCTTGTTTACGGGTTGGGCGCACTCTACATCGGCACCCATGAAACTCAGCCTGCCGTTTCTGAAAAAGCACCCCGTCGTTGCCGTGGTCCGTCTGTCGGGCGCCATCGGCATGGCCGGTCGCGCCTCGATGAGCGATACCGTGCTGGCGCCGGTTCTTGAAAAGGCATTCCGCAAGGGCAAGCCTGCCGCCGTCGCGCTCGAGATCAACTCGCCCGGCGGATCTCCGGTGCAAAGTTCTCTGATCGGCTCGCGAATCCGTCGGCTCGCCGACGAGCTGAACGTGCCCGTGCATGCCTTCGTCGAGGACGTGGCGGCCTCGGGTGGCTATTGGCTGGCGGCCTCGGCGGACCGTATCTGGGCCGACGACAGCTCGGTTCTGGGGTCGATCGGGGTGATTTCCTCGGGGTTCGGTGCGCATGTCTTCATCGCGCGTCAGGGCATCGAGCGGCGCGTACATACGGCGGGTCAGTCGAAATCCATGCTGGACCCTTTCGCCCCGGAAAAGCCCGAGGATGTCGCGCGGCTGAAGGGGCTGCTCGAGGATATCCATCACAACTTCATCGCGCATGTCAAAGCCCGCCGGGGCGATCGGTTGGATGAAACGGCCGATCTGTTCACCGGCGAGGTCTGGCTGGCGCGGCGCGCGCAGGATCTGGGCCTGATCGACGGCATCGCGCATCTGAAACCCAAGATGCAGGAGCTGTTCGGCGACAAGGTCCGGTTCCGCCGCTATGGCCTGCGCAGGCCGATCTGGTCGCGTTTCGGGGCGGAAATGGCCCAAGACGCGCTGGCTATGCTCGAGGAGCGCGCGGCCTTCGCGCGTTTCGGCATGTGACATGATCATCAAGGCTGTCACTCTTTTCCTGATCGCGATGGGCGTGCTGGCGATGTTCGGTAAGCTGCGCTTTCCCGGTCAGAGACGTCTGAGCTCGGCCAAATGCCCGCGGTGCGGGCGGTTCCGCATTGGTAAAGGCCCCTGTGCATGTGAAAAAGGAGGCCGTGGATGACGGCGTGGCTGCTTTCCGGCCTTGGTCTGTTGATCCTTTTGCTGGCGGGCGACGCGCTGGTGCGTGGCGCGGTGAACCTCAGCCTGCGGCTGGGCGTGCCGGCATTGATCGTCAGCCTGACGATCGTGGCCTTCGGTACCTCGGCGCCCGAATTGCTGATCGCGATCAAGGCAGTTCAGGAACATGCGCCCGGTATCGCGCTGGGCAATGTGGTGGGGTCGAACACGGCCAACATCCTGCTGGTCCTGGGCATTCCGGCGCTTTTGGCAACCATCCACAGCAGCGAATGCGACACCCGCAGGAACTTCATCTACATGATCCTGGCCTCGGTTCTTTTCATCGGGCTTGCTTTCTGCGGCGTGTTCACCCTGTTCAGCGGCGCGATTCTGCTGGCGGGGCTGGCCCTGATACTGCTGAACGCCTTCCGCGAGGCGCGGGCTCATCGAAACGCCTGCACCGCGCAGGAAGAGATTGAGCTTCTGGAAGAGGCCGACCCGGACATGCCCTATTGGAAGGTCGCGATGTTCCTGATCCTGGGGCTGGTCGGCCTGCCTATGGGGGCGCATCTGCTGGTGGACAACGCCACGATCATTGCCCGCACCTATGGTATCAGCGAAACCGTGATCGGTCTGACATTGGTGGCCGTCGGCACCTCGTTGCCGGAACTGGCGACGACGGTGATGGCGGCGTTGCGTCGGCAGGCGGATGTTGCGCTGGGCAACGTGATTGGGTCGAACATGTTCAACCTGCTGGCCATCGTCGGCATCGCTACGCTGTTCGGGCGCATCCCGGTCGATCCCGAATTTCTGCGATTCGACTTGTGGGTCATGCTGGCTGCGTCGCTTCTGCTGGTTCCGTTCGTGTTTTTCAAGCGCGACATTACCCGCACCTGGGGCTTTATCTTGACGTTTCTTTATGCGGCCTATCTCGTGGCGCTGCTGGCGTGATCTGACCTGGGGAGGTTGCGTATGACCCGAGCATTGGTGACCGGTGCGGGTGCCCGCCTGGGGCGGGCGATGGCGCTTTATCTTGCGCAACGTGGCATAGATGTGGCCGTACATTACGCGACCTCGCAAGGGGCGGCGTCCGAGGTCGTGTCCCAGATCGAATCCCAGGGCCGCAAGTCGACTGCTTTGCAGGCCGATCTGCTGGAGGAGTCCCAGGTCGAGGCCCTGTTGCCGCGCGCGGCCGAGGCGCTGGGCGGGCCGATCACCTGCCTGGTCAACAACGCCTCGATTTTTGAATACGACAACATCCATACCGCAACGCGCCAAAGTTGGGACCGGCACATGGAGAGCAACCTGCGGGCCCCCTTCGTGCTGACACAGGCCATGGCGCGGCAGGGTCTCAAGCCCGCAATCGACGACAGTGGCGAGCCGGTGGCGACTGGTCTGGTCGTCAACATGATCGACATGCGGGTGCGCAAGCTGACGCCCGAATTCATGTCATACACCATTGCCAAGATGGGGTTGTGGGCCCTGACCCGCACCGCGGCGCAGGCGCTGACCCCGACGATCCGCGTCAATGCGATCGGGCCGGGTCCGACCTTGCAGGGCCACCGACAAAGCCCCGAACATTTTCAGGCGCAGCGCAGGAACACCATTCTGGAACGGGGGGCAAACCCGTCGGACATCACTGCCGCGCTCGGCTATTTCCTCGATGCGCATGCGGTCACGGGGCAGTTATTGTGCGTCGACGGCGGGCAGCATCTGGGCTGGCAGACGCCGGACGTTCTGGGCGTAGAATAGGTGAATCCGGTGCAAGTTTTGCACCGCTCGCGATCGTGTTACATGTCCGTTACAAAAAGGCCTTTTTTTTCATGCACTTGTACGCCGGTCAAAAAAATTTCATGCAAAAACAATAGCTTGATATTCCGCCTATTTTTTGTGCAAGGCGGAGAAAACGCAAGGATTCAAGGAAGAATTCCAGTTCAGGGAAACTTGTCCGCACAGTTATCCACAGGAATCGTGGATTTGTTTTCTCTTGATCTGGGGCGCGCAAGATTGCAGCCACGGGCAGAGAATCGTATCTGATGAGCATGACCGCGGACAACAGATCTCAAGCTGATCCTGAAATCACGGGTTACGCCTGCATCCAGCGCTATGTGAAGACGTTGGACAGTTCGCCGGGTGTCTATCGGATGCTGGATGCGGACAGCCGGGTTCTGTATGTCGGCAAGGCGCGCAACCTGCGAGCGCGGGTGTCGAACTACACCCGACCGGGACATTCGCCCCGGATCGAGCGGATGATCGCCTCGACCGCGTCGATGATGTTCCTGACCACCCGGACCGAGACCGAGGCGCTGCTGCTGGAGCAGAACCTGATCAAGCAGCTCAAGCCCAAATACAACGTGCTGCTGCGCGACGACAAAAGCTTTCCCAACATACTCGTCGCCAAGGACCACCCGTTTCCCCAGATCAAGAAACATCGCGGGGCCAAGAAGGAAAAGGGCGCCTATTTCGGCCCCTTCGCCAGCGCGGGCGCGGTGAACCGCACGCTGAACCAGCTGCAGAAGGCGTTTCTGCTGCGCAACTGTTCGGATTCGATGTTCGACAGCCGCACCCGGCCCTGCCTGCTCTATCAGATCAAGCGCTGTTCGGGGCCGTGCGTGGGCATGATTTCGCAGGCCGACTATGCCGAAAGCGTGCGCGACGCCGAGCGGTTCCTGTCCGGACGCTCGACCCGTATCCAAGAGGAACTGGCCGCGCAGATGCAGGAGGCCTCGGACGCGATGGAGTTCGAGCGTGCCGCCGCCCTGCGCGACCGGATCCGCGCGCTGACGCAGGTACAGACGGCGCAGGGCATCAATCCACGCGGCGTGGCCGAGGCGGATGTGATCGGCCTCTACATGGACAGCGGTCAGGCCTGTGTTCAGGTGTTCTTCATCCGCGCCAACCAGAACTGGGGCAACCGCGATTTCTATCCAAGGGTCGGGCCCGACGTCTCCCCGGCCGAGGTGATGGAGGCCTTTCTGGGCCAGTTCTACGACAACAAGGAACCGCCGCGCCAACTGATCCTGTCGGACGGGATCGAAAACGCGGACCTGATGCAGCAGGCCCTGTCCGAAAAGGCCGGCCGCAAGGTCGAGATATTGGTGCCGCAGCGGGGCGAAAAGCTCGAGCTGGTCTCTGGCGCGCTGCGCAACGCGCGCGAGGCGCTGGCCCGCCGCATGTCGGAAAGCGCGACGCAGGCCAAGCTCCTGCGCGGTCTGGCCGAGGCCTTTGATCTGGACGCGCCGCCGAACCGGATCGAGGTCTATGACAACTCGCATATCCAAGGCACCAACGCGGTGGGTGCGATGATCGTGGCCGGTCCCGATGGGTTCATCAAGAATGCCTATCGCAAGTTCAACATTCGCGGCGACGACCTGACGCCGGGCGACGATTTCGGCATGATGAAAGAGGTGCTGACCCGCCGCTTCACCCGCCTGCTGAAAGAGGACCCCGACCGCGACAAGGGCATGTGGCCCGATCTGCTGCTGATCGACGGGGGCGCGGGGCAGGTGAGCGCCGTGCACGAGATCATGCAGGCGCATGGGGTCGAGGACATCCCAATGGTCGGTGTCGCCAAGGGCGTCGATCGCGACCATGGCAAGGAAGAGTTCCACCGCATCGGCCAGCGCCCCTTTGCCCTGAAGCGCAACGACCCGGTTCTGTATTTCATTCAGCGGCTACGGGACGAGGCGCACCGTTTTGCCATCGGCACCCATCGCGCCAAACGCGCCAAGGCGATGGGAGCGACGCCGCTCGATGAAATCCCGGGCGTGGGCGCGGCCCGTAAACGCGCACTGCTGGCGCATTTCGGCAGCGCCAAGGCGGTCAGCCGCGCCAATCTGGCGGATCTGAAGGCGGTGGACGGGATCTCGGCCGGTCTGGCGCAGAAGGTCTATGATTTCTTTCACGAAAAAGGCTGATTCCGCTGGCGCCCGCGCCAAAGAATGTACAGCCCCGAGGCCACGATCAGCGCGCTGCCCAGCCACATGGCCTGGTCCAGACGTTCGTCAAAGATCAGCACGCCCAGCGCGATGCCGAACAGAAGGCGGGTATAGCGAAACGGGGTCACGGCCGACACTTCACCCGTCCGCATGGCCAGCATTAGCGAAGCATAGGCCACCGCCCCCATCACCACGGCTCCGGTCAGATGCAGGGCGGTTTGGGCGTCCACCGGCACCGCGGCGGCGCCCTCGAAAACCAGGTACAGACCACCGGCAACGACAATTGACAGAAAGCCGTAAAACCCAAGAACGGTGGTCCCCAGCGTGGCAGGGGCGGCGCGGCTGGCCAGATCGCGGCCGGCAAAGCCCAGCATTCCCAGCACCGCAAGAATGGACAGGGCCGAGAAACTGTCTCCGGTTGGCTGGATGATGATCACCACTCCGATCAGTCCGACCATGATGGCGCTCCAGCGTCGCCAACCGACGGTTTCCCCGAAGAACAACGCGGCACCCGCCACTACGACCAGCGGCGTGGCCTGCAGGATCACCGTGGCCGAGGACAGCGGCGTCAGGGCGATGGCCAACACATAGAACAGGCGACCGAAGACTTCGAACAGCACTCGGATCTTCATCGGCTTGGACAGGACATCGGGGTGCAGCAACCGCCGCCCCTGTAGCAACGCGACCCCGGCGAAAATCAGCGCCCCGCCCAGCCCGAACAGCACCAGAACCTGCCAGATGGGCAGCACTTTGGCTGTACTTTTCAACAGCGCGTCCTCCAGGGCGAACCCAGCCATGGCCGCGATCATCCAGGCGCTGCCGGTCAGGTTGGCGCGCGCATCGGTTCTGATATGTGAGGTCACGGGGCGGATCTTTCCTGGCTGCCGATACCCGCGCAACCTGACCCGTTCTTCGCGCCGCGCCAAGGGGGAAACGGTCATCGATCGGCGGCCTGCGACGGAATGATCTGACGTGGCCCAAACACCTGCGTTCTTGGCAGTTTTTTGTCATGCCGTCTTTTCTGTTCCCGGCCATGGTTGTAGGGTCCGGCGCATGAAGTGGAACCTGCCGAATATTCTGACTTTGCTGCGCCTTCTGGCCGCGCCCGGCCTGGCGGTGATGTTTCTGTATTTCACGCGGCCCTATGCCGATTGGTTCGCACTGATCCTGTTCCTGTCGGCGGCCATAACCGATTGGTTCGACGGCTATCTGGCGCGCGCGTGGAAGCAGGAAACCAAGATGGGCGCGATGCTGGACCCGATCGCCGACAAGGCGATGGTGGTGATCGCGCTAATGATCCTGGTGGGCTATTCGACCGAGCACTGGACGCCCTGGCTGGTGCTGCCCGCCACCGTGATCCTGTTCCGCGAGGTCTTCGTCTCGGGCCTGCGTGAGTATCTGGGCGACGTGGCCGGAACTCTCAAGGTCACCAAGCTGGCCAAATGGAAGACGACCGCGCAGATGGTGGCGATCGCCGTGCTGTTTTCGCAAGGCATTTTCGAGCACTATTTCGTCATGTCTACCTATGGCATGGATACCGACCTGATCGACCAGATCCTGTCGGGCCAGGTCGAGGACATCTCGGGCCTGCAATGGAAGCTGGATGGCATGTTCTGGTCGGGCCGCATCGGGTTGTGGCTGCTGTGGGTCGCGGCGACGCTGACATTGATCACCGGCTACGACTACCTACGTAAAGCCATGCCCCATTTGAAGGAGGGCTGACGCATGGATGTCTTGTATTTCGCTTGGGTCCGCGAGCGGATCGGCGTGCCGAAGGAAAAGGTCGAAACCAGCGCCGCCACGGTGTCCGATCTGGTGGCGGAACTCAGCGCCCGCGAAGACCGCTATGCGGCGGCGTTTGCCGACCTGTCGGCCCTGAGGGTTGCGCTGGATCAGGAATTGTCGGATTTCGACGCGCCCCTGGCCGGTGTCCGCGAAGTGGCCTTTTTCCCACCCATGACCGGCGGGTAGGGCGATGCGGATTTCCGTCCAGCAAGAGCCGTTCGATCTGGGGGCCGAGGCCAATGCCTTTGCCGCGGGTGACACGGCGAATGGCGCCATCGTCACCTTTACCGGCGTCGTGCGTGATCTGGCGCAGACCGATCTGGCCTGCATGGAGATCGAGCACTATCCCGGGATGACCGAACGCGCCATCGCCAAGATCGCCGAGGAAGCCAAAAACCGGTGGTCGCTGGGTGATGTGCTGGTGATCCATCGCCATGGGCGGCTGGCTCCGGGCGACCGGATCATGATGGTCGCAACGGCAGCCCCGCACCGCAAGGATGCGTTCGAGGCCGCTGAATACCTGATGGATTACCTGAAATCTCGCGCCCCGTTCTGGAAGAAGGAAATCACTGCATCCGGGGCCGATTGGGTTGCCGCCAAGGACGAGGACGAGGACGCTCTGTCGCGCTGGTAGGCGCTCAGTCGGCGTTGTTGATCCGGCCGCGCAATTCCTCGGCTTCCTCACGTGCGGCGCGCAGCCCGTCCATGGCCGCGGCCAGCTCGGCCTCGGTCTGGGTCAGTTGGTTGGTCAGTTCCGCCTCGCGCTGCTGCAGATAGGTGATGGCCTGATCGCGCGCTTCTTCGGCCTCGTGCAACTCCTGGCTCATGCGGTCCAGATCAGCCACGTCGCTCTGCCGGACCCGGGTCAGACGATGCACCAGCCAGTTCGCGAACCAGCCCATGCAGAAGGCTGCGAACAGGATCAGGGCGGTGGCGATGATGAATTCGGTTCTGTTCAAGTCACTGGTCCTCTGCATCCGTGTCGGACACGTTTTCTTGTGCGTTGTCTTGCGCTTGCTCGGTTGCTTCCGCCCCGGCCGGAGTTTCCAGCGCCTCGAGCCCGGTTTCCTCGGGGGCGACCGGTTCGGGCCTGATCAGGAGAAACTCGATCCGGCGGTTCTCTTCGCGGCCTTCTTCGGTTCCGTTGTCTGCGATCGGCTGGGCTTCACCGTACCCCACGGCCGAAAAGCTCGAGGTCGGCACCCGCCGGGCGCGCAATTCGTTCAGAATGGACTGCGCGCGTGCCTGGCTGAGAGTCTGGTTCATTTCCTCGCGGCCCTGACTGTCGGTGTGGCCTTGGATTTCCATTCTGATCGGTCCGCATTCGCGCAGGATGTCGGCGATCCTGTTCAAACTGTCGCGTGAGTCGGCAGAGACCGTGGCCGAGCCCGGCTCGAATGTGATCTTTCGCTCGGACTGGACCTGGGCGATGCGGGCGATGCAGTCCTCGGGGTCGGGCAGGGCGTCTTCGGGCTCGGGGGCAGGTTCATAGGTGATCGACAGGTCGAAATCCTGCCCTTCGCCCAGTTTCTCGGACAGCAGGCCGGCGATCTGGGCCCGTGTAGTCTCATCATGGCTCATACCGGAAATCGCCACCGTGTCTGGCGTTACTGTAAGAACGCCATTGTTCAGCCAGGACAGGGCTTCAAGCCCGGCCAGGACCCGTACGGGCCAGGATTGGGGCAGGCCGTCGACAACGCGGGCGGCGGCATGAACCACGTCGGATCCGAACGCAGCGCGGGCATAGCTGTCGATCATCTCGCGTTGCAGTTCGTCACCAAGGCGCCCGCGCAGCTGCACCAAGCCTTCCGGGCTGCGCGTCGCGGTGAATTCGACCGGGCCGTCCTGCTTGTCGGTTTCGGGTTTCTGCAGCACTGCATGCAGGGCGAAAACCTCGGGCAGGGCGTTTTCCAATTCGCCCACGACCCTCTCGAACAAGGCCGGATCGGTGCTGGGTTCGGCGATCAACGAGATGTCGGCATCCGACAGCGTCACCGAGCCGCGCCCGATTTCGGCCAGCGCCTTGATGCTCAGCGCGGCGGCGGTGGCCCAACGGGGTGAAGGCACGCCCAGCCCGATCGTGCAGGAATAGGGCCCGGTCAGCCCGGCCTGTTGCGCGGCGGCGATGATGGCATCGCGGGCCTGTTCATCCTGCGCCGAACAGGCATCGAACCGCCCGCCCTCGTCCGTGACCAGATAGCGCAGGGTAAACGGCGTGATTACCGGACGCGGCGCCGAGATCGCCAGCCCGATGCGCAGGCCGGGCGGCGCGGCGCGGGTCAGTTCCTGTTCCAGCGTTTCCTTTTCTTTCCGGCTGTTGGCAATGGCCGTGATCTTGACCAGTTCGGGGCTGGCCGAGATCTTGGCCCGCGGGAGCCTCGACAGGGCTAGCACGGCATAGTCGATGGCGGCATCCCAGCCTTTGGGTTTGGGGTAGTCGGCGGTTTCCATCAGGTCCGATACCGAAACGCTTGTGTCCAGCCTTTGCAGCCGCTGCACCAATGCGTTTCGGTCCACGCTGGCCGGGATCAGGCCGATCACCGAAATGCCGCTGTCATTGCGCAGGATTTCGGCCGAGAAGCGCGGCGGCGCGAGGTCGGCGGTGGGCGCCACGTCCATCTCGTCGATGACGCGCGAAGTATCCACCTCGGACCCTGCGGCGGTCAGTGCGGCAAAGCGGGTGGCCTCGTCGGGCGCCGTGCCGGTCAGAACGACGCGCAGCCCGTCGGCCTCGACCTCAGCCCATTCGTGACCTTGCAGGCTCAGCGCCCTGCGTACGGCCAATTCCGAGTCTTCCTCGACCCGGGTCACGGCGAAACTGGCGGCCAGCAGGCAGAGCGCGGCCGACAGGGCAAAGACCACGGCTGATGTCAGGAAGTAGGGCAGGCGCATGGACGGGCTTCGATCTTCTCGGGCGATTGAGGTCGGGTTTTACAGGCTGCGGTACAGCGGTGCAATCACAGCAGCAATGCGACGCAAAGGAAGATGAGCGGAATCAGGCCGGTATCCCGGTTGGCGCGAAACAGTTGCAGCAGTTTCGCGTTGTCTTCGATGTCCAGCCCGCGCAGTTGCCACGCCATGTGCCACCCCATCGCCCACGGCCCGCCGATGGCCACGACCAGTGCCAGGAAACTGGCATCGGGCAGGGCGGCCTCGACGATGGCCAGCCCCATCAGCGCCACGGTCGCCACAAGGAAATACTTCAGCCATTTCGCGGTGTCGGTCCCGAACAGACGCGCGGTGGACTTGATGCCGATCAGCTCGTCATCCTCGGCGTCCTGGTGGGCATAGATCGTGTCGTAGAACAGCGTCCAGGCGATGCCGGACAGGTACAGCAGGATCGCGGGCCATTCGACCGTACCGCGATGCGCCGCCCAGGCCAGCAGGGCGCCCCAGTTGAAGGCCAGCCCCAGAAATACCTGCGGCCACCACGTGAAGCGCTTGGCATAAGGATAGATCGTCACCGGCAGCAGCGACAGGACGCCCATCGCGATGGCCGCCTGGTTGAAGGTCAGCAGGATTGCCAGCGCCAGAAGGCACTGGATGCCCATCCAGATCACGGCCTGCCGCACGCTGATCTGACCCGAGGGGATGGGCCGCGAGCGCGTGCGGGCGACCTGTGCGTCGAACTTGCGGTCGGTGATGTCATTCCAGGTGCAGCCCGCGCCACGCATCAGAAAGGCCCCGGCCGCGCACCCCGCGGCAATCCACAGGTCGCCCCACCGCGGCTGACCGTCATGCAGGATCGCCAGCGCCAGGCCCCACCAGCACGGTATCAGCAGCAGCCACGTCCCGATCGGCCGGTCCGCGCGCGACAGCCGCAGATAGGGGCGGGCAAAGGCCGGGGCGCGGGTATCGACCCAGTTGCCGGTAACGGCGTCGGCGACCTGACCGTCTGGTGTTGGGGCATTGCCTTGCATATGTAGGGTCTCATGAGTGCGAAGATCAGGCTGTATGTAGATCACCCTTTGGGTGCGGGGCAATCGGTTCCTTTGACGCGCGAGCAGGCCCATTACCTGTTCGGCGTTATGCGTCTGGCCGTGGGCAGGCAGGTGGCCCTGTTCAACGGCCGCGATGGCGAGTGGCTGGCGCAGGTGGCCGAGGCGGGCAAACGCGGCGGCGTTCTGAGCTGTCTTGAACAGACCAGACCGCTGCAACTGCCGCCGGACCTGTGGCTGCTGTTTGCTCCGATCAAGAAGGCGCGCACCGATTTCATCGTCGAAAAGGCGGCCGAGATGGGGGCCGCGAAGATCATGCCGGTCCAGACCGCCTTCACCAATTCCGAACGCATCCGCCAGGACCGTCTGCAGGCCCACGCGGTCGAGGCGGCCGAGCAATGCGGCGGCACCTTCGTGCCCGAGGTCTGCGACCTGCAGCGGCTGGACAAGCTGTTGGACAACTGGCCCGACGGCCGCCAGCTGATGTTCTGCGACGAGGCCGAGGCCGGGTCGGCCCTGCGCCTGGCCGCGCAGGACAAGGGTCGGCCCTGGGCCATCCTGATCGGCCCCGAGGGCGGGTTTTCCGATGCCGAGCGCCAGCGGCTGAAGGATCTGCCGTTCACGCATGTGGTCAGCCTGGGGCCGCGAATCCTGCGGGCCGATACGGCGGCGGTGGCCGCGATGACCCTTTGGCAGCAGTCGCTGGGGGATTGGTCCTGATGCGGCGCCCGGCGCGGCTACGCGAACCCGCTGACGTCCGAAGGGCCGTGTTGTTTTTGGCTTCAAAAGCCGCCGCGCGTGCTTATGTTGCGATTGGGTTTGCCCCTGCCGGGACCTTTTCACTGGTCCTGTTCAGCGATCAGATGGAGGCCGCGTCATGAGTTTCATCCGACCCGAAGCCAAACTGGCCCTGTGGCGCTGGCGCGAGGTGCTGGCCGCCGGGTTCGTTCTGATCCTTGGCCTCAGCTGGATCGGCGGTCCGGGCGGGTTGCTGGGCTGGTTGGGCTGGGTGCTTGTGGTGGTCTCGGTCGCGCTGGCCGTGATCGGCATACAGCGCGCGCGGTTCCGGCTGGGCGCGGGCGGGCCGGGCCTGGTGTCTGTGGATGAAGGGCAGATTGCCTATCTGGGGCCGTTGGACGGCGGCATCGTCGCCACCCGCGAAATCGAGAGCCTGACGCTGGACCCCACCGCCAGCCCCGCGCATTGGGTGCTGCAGCAGCCCGGCCAGCCGCCGCTTCACATTCCCGTGAATGCCGAGGGGGCCGAGGCGCTGTTCGACGTGTTCTCGGCCCTGCCGGGGCTGCGGACCGAGCGGATGCTGTCGGAACTTAGGGCCGGGGCGTCGCATCCGGTGGTGATCTGGGAACGCCACCCCTCGCGTCCGGCACACATCCGATTGAACTGAGGATGCATTGACACCGGGGGAGATTGCGACCACCACTGACCCCCACGACTCGACACATCAGGATCGGAGCACGGTTCATGTCCATCCCTCAGTCCGGCGGCGGGCCGATCGAACGCCACGAACAACTGGCCGAATACCTGGCCGATGGCTGCAAACCCAAAAGCGAATGGCGGATCGGGACCGAGCACGAGAAATTCGGCTATTGTAAGGACACGCTGAAGCCGCTGCCCTATGAGGGCGAACGTTCGATCCTGGCAGTGCTGCAGGGGCTGCGCGATGGGCATGGCTGGGCCCCGGTGGAAGAGGCGGGCAAGCTGATCGGGCTGGAAAAGGACGGGGCCAATGTCTCGCTGGAACCGGGCGGGCAGCTGGAACTGTCGGGCGCGCCACTTGAGACCATCCACGAGACCTGCGACGAGGTGAACGCGCATCTGCGCGACGTGAAGGACATCGCCGACAAGATCGGCGTGGGCTTCATCGGGCTGGGCGCCGCACCGATCTGGAAGCACGAGGACATGCCGCTGATGCCCAAGGGCCGGTATGTCCTGATGAACGACTATATGGAAAAGGTCGGCGACATGGGCCGCGCCATGATGCGCCGGACCTGCACGGTTCAGGTCAACATCGATTTCGGCTCCGAGGCGGACATGGTGCAGAAGCTGCGCGTGGCGCTGGCCCTGCAGCCGGTGGCGACCGCGCTGTTTGCCAACTCGCCCTTCTTCGAGGGCAAGCCCAATGGCCACAAAAGCTGGCGCAGTTACATCTGGCGGCATTTGGATGACGCGCGCACCGGCATGTTGCCTTTCGTGTTCGAGGACGGCTTCGGGTTCGAGCGCTACGTAGAATATGCCTTGGATGTGCCGATGTATTTCGTCTATCGCGACGGCAAGTATATAGACGCGCTGGGCATGTCGTTCCGCGATTTCCTGCAGGGCAAGCTGCCCGCGCTGCCGGGCGAGACGCCGACGCTTTCGGATTGGGCCGACCACCTGACCACCGCCTTCCCCGAGGCGCGGATCAAGAAATTCATGGAAATGCGCGGGGCTGACGGCGGCCCGTGGCGCCGCCTGTGCGCGCTGCCCGCCTTCTGGGTGGGGCTGACCTATGACCAGTCCGCGCTGGATGCCGCATGGGATCTGGTCAAGGGCTGGGACGCCGAAACCCGCGAGGGGCTGCGCGTGGCCGCGGCCCGGGACGGGCTGCAGGCGCAGGTCGGCGGCATCAACATGCACGATCTGGCGCGCGAGGTGTTGGCCATTGCCGAGTCCGGCCTGAAGGCGCGGGCGCGGCCGGGTGCGGGTGGGCTTGTCCCGGACGAGACGCATTTCCTGAACGCGCTGAAGGAAAGCATCCAGTCCGGCAAAGTACCGGCCGACGAACTGCTCGAGCATTACCACGGCGACTGGCAGGGCGATCTGACGCGGATCTACCCCGAATACAGCTACTGACCGCGACCTGTTGCAATTAGGGGCCTGTTAGCCACTTTCCCGCATCGCGCCTTGTTCGGCGGCGGCGTTTGCGCGATATATTCGGGTCAGGTTTTCCGAGCGTGGTACTGACATGGCGCGTATCAGTGAGCTGCACTATTCCAATGCCTATGCCGCGAGTTCGGGCGTGTCCGAGTTCCTGGAGGTGTCACTTCGCCCGAACGAAGACCCGGCGGATTTCACCGTGTCCTTCTATCAGGCCAACGGGCAGGTCGGGATCGAAATTCCGCTGGACGATCCGGCCATTCAAGTCACCGTGGACCCGGACAACAACGAGATCGTCTATGTCATCTCGGCCGATGATTTCCCGATCCTCTTGACCGACCCGAATGGCGGCGGCCCCAACAATTACGAAGCCTATGCGCTGACCAACACCGCCACGGGTGAGGTGATCGATTTCTACGACATCGGTGGCGGCACGCAGAACATCGTCGCGGTCGATGGGCTGGCGGCCGGGGAAACCTCGGTCAACCTGCCGGTGCTGGTCGGGCCGAACCAGACCACGACGACCCTGCAGTTCAACCAGCCCGATCCTGACACGCTGACATATGGCCCCTTATCGCCCGGGGATACCGGGGCCGCCTGTTTCACGGCAGGAACCTTGGTGGATACCCCCGAGCGGCCCCGCCGGATCGAGACGCTGCAGCCCGGCGACACGGTCCTGACCGTCGATGACGGCCCCTGCCGGGTGCGTTGGATCGGTGGCCGCACGGTGCGCGGTGTCGGCCGGTTCGCGCCGGTGCGCATCCGCGCGGGTGTTCTGGGCGCCACGACAGACATTCTGGTCTCGCCCCAGCACCGCATTCTTTTCGGCGGCTGGCAAGCCCAACTTCTGTTCGGCGAGGATGAGGTTCTGGTTCCGGCCAAGTCGCTGGTCAACGGCGATACAGTCACCGTGCAGCCCTGCGACATCGTCCGCTATGTCCACCTGTTCTTCGACCGGCACCAGCTGGTCACCACTTCGGGTCTTGTGTCCGAGAGCTTCTTTCCGGGGCAGGAGGCGCTCTCGGGGCTGGAACAGGAGGCCGCACGCGAACTGTTTGCGCTGTTCCCCGAACTTCGGACCCATCCGCAGGGCTATGGCCCCACGATCCGCCCGGTCCGGTGTGATCGACAGGCAGCGGTTCTGCGCGCGACCTGATCGCGCGGCCCGGCCCTCTTGCTTTCGCGCGCTGCTGTGATAGCAGGACAGCAACAGAATTCAGGGGACCGTCATGGACGATCTTAAGGCAAAATACCTGGGTCAGATCGCTGACGCAGGCGACGAAAGCACGCTGGAAGCGATCCGCGTGGCCGCGGTGGGCAAAAAGGGCGAAGTGGCGCTGAAGATGCGCGAACTGGGCAAGATGACGCCCGAGGAACGCCAGGTCGCCGGCCCCGCGCTGAACGCGCTGAAGGACGAGATCAACGCGGCGCTGGCCGCCAAGAAGGCCGCATTGGCCGATGCCGCGCTGGATGAACGTCTGCGGACCGAGTGGCTGGACGTGACGTTGCCCGCGCGCCCGCGCCGCCAGGGCTCGATCCACCCGGTCAGCCAGGCCACCGAGGAACTGACCGCGATCTTTGCCGAGCTGGGCTTTTCCGTCGCCGAAGGCCCCCGGATCGAGACCGACTGGTACAATTTCGACGCGCTGAACATCCCCGGCCATCACCCGGCGCGGGCCGAGATGGACACGTTCTACATGCACCGCGCGCCGGGCGACAATCGCCCGCCGCATGTGCTGCGCACCCATACCTCGCCGGTGCAAATCCGCTCGATGGAGAAGCAGGGCGCTCCGATCCGCGTGATCTGCCCGGGCGGCGTCTATCGCGCCGACTATGACCAGACCCACACGCCGATGTTCCACCAGGTCGAAGGGCTGGCCATCGACAAGGATATCTCGATGGCGAACCTGAAATGGGTTCTGGAAGAATTCGTCAAGGCGTTCTTCGAGGTTGACGACGTCGAACTGCGCTTCCGCGCCTCGCACTTCCCGTTCACCGAACCCTCGGCCGAGGTCGATATCCGCTGTTCCTGGGAAGGCGGCCAGCTGAAGATCGGCGAGGGCGACGACTGGATGGAGATTCTGGGCAGCGGCATGGTCCACCCCAAGGTGATCGCCGCCGGCGGGATCGACCCCGAGGTCTATCAGGGCTTTGCCTTTGGCATCGGCATCGACCGTCTGGCGATGCTGAAATACGGCATCCCGGATCTGCGGGCGTTCTTTGATTCCGACCTGCGCTGGCTGCGCCACTATGGGTTTGCGGCGCTGGATATGCCGAACCTGCATGGTGGTTTGTCGCGGTGATCGACGGGCCTACTCTAATTGATTGGCTACAGGTTGCAGCCCCTTTTGTGGCTGCTGGTTTGGGTTTGCTTGCTTACGGACACCAAAAGAAAGTCGACCGAAAAGAACAAGTGCTTTCGGAGTGCCGAATTGTTTACACGAAATTCCTAGCGGAGGCAGAAAGTCTACTACTGGCAATGTGCAACGAAAGTGACGAGGCCAAAGTAGACGCTCAGACTGTAAGGTATCGCCAAGCGTTTCTTTCCCTGAAAATCTACGGATCGAAAGAAGTTGTGGAACAAGCGAAGCCGTTACTCTTAGCAATTGCCAAGTATTCACAATTAGATGAAGATGCGCCCGAGTTCGGCGAGAGAACACTGGACATAAGAAAAAAAATAGATGGAATCGCGGATGCGATGCGCCAAGACTGCGTTAAGGAGCATTGGCGGGTAGCGCGGAATCAGGGCCGATAGGCCGCCGCGCCATCGCCAGACCGCCCGCACGGGCTGGCGATTTGTCTCCGCAGGCACACCGTTTGAACGTCACACGGACCTGGCCGGCATGAACTGCCCACCACAGCCCGAGGATCGCCACCCCGCGGTCTGACGATGGCGCGGCTTGGCGCAAAGCGCACAGGTTGGCCCATCCACCCCGCCCAAGGCTTGCACCTTGGCCCATTCTTTGCCATTGCCTGTGCCGACTGGATGTTTGCCAAAAAAGGCCGCGTGCAATGAAATTCACCCTCTCCTGGCTGAAAGACCACCTGGACACCGACGCCTCGGTTGACGAAATCGCCGAGGCGCTGACCGATCTCGGGCTCGAGGTCGAAGAGGTCATCAACCCGGCCGACACGCTCAAGGATTTTACCCTGGGCTATGTGAAACATGCCGAGAAACACCCCGACGCCGACAAGCTGCGCGTCTGCAAGGTGGACACCGACGAGGGCGAGTTGCAGATCATCTGCGGCGCCCCCAACGCGCGCGAGGGTATCACCGTCGTGGTCTGCAAGCCGGGCACCTACATCCCCGGCCTCGACACCACCATCAGCGTCGGCAAGATCCGCGGCGTCGAAAGCTTTGGCATGATGGCGTCCGAGCGCGAGCTGGAACTGTCGGACGAACATGACGGCATCATCGAGCTGCCCTCGGGCGAGGTGGGTCAGCGTTTCGTGGACTGGCTGGCCGAGAACGACCCGGCCAAGATCGACCCGGTGATCGAGATCGCCATCACCCCCAACCGCCCCGATGCGCTGGGCGTTGCGGGCATCGCGCGCGATCTGGCGGCGCGGGGTCTGGGCAAGTTGAAGCAGCGCGACTATGCCCCGGTGCCGGGGGATTTCGAAAGCCCGATCAAGGTGACGATCGATGACGACACGCTGGATGGCTGCCCGCATTTCACCGGTCGCCTGATCCGCGGCGTCAAGAACGGCCCCAGCCCGCAATGGCTGCAGGATCAGCTGAAGGCGATCGGCCTGCGTCCGATTTCGGCCTTGGTGGATATCACCAACTACATGACCTTCGACAGCAACCGCCCGCTGCACGTCTTTGACGCCGACAAGGTCAAAGGCAACCTGCGGGTGTACCGCGCCAAGGGCGGTGAGAAACTGGTGGCGCTGGATGAAAAGGAATACACGCTGCAGCCCGGCATGATGGTGATTTCCGACGACAACGGCCCGGAATCCATCGCCGGCATCATGGGCGGGCAAGAGACCGGCTGTACCGAAGACACGGTGAACGTGTTTTTGGAAAGCGCCTTCTGGGATCATGTCCAGATCGCGCTGGCGGGGCGCGCGCTCAAGATCAACTCGGACGCGCGGTACCGGTTCGAACGCGGGGTCGATCCGGCATACACGCTGGAAGGGTTGGAGCACGCGACCCAGATGATCCTGGACATCTGCGGCGGCGAGGTTTCGAAGGTCGTCGAGGCCGGCAAGGCGCCGGACCATTCGCGCGCCTATCGGCTGGATGCTGCGCGGGTGCAGTCGCTGGTGGGCATGGACATCCCCGAAAGCGAGCAGCGCCAGACCCTGACCCGGCTGGGTTTCCGTCTGGAAGGCGACATGGCCCATGTGCCCAGTTGGCGCCCCGACATCCAGGGCGAGGCCGATCTGGTCGAGGAGGTTGCCCGCATCGCTTCGCTGACCAAGCTGCAGGGCAAGCCGCTGCCGCGCGTCACGGACGGTATTCCCAAGCCGGTCATGACTCCGGCCCAGCGGCGTCAGTCGATGGCGCGGCGCACCTGCGCGGCGCTGGGGTACAATGAATGCGTCAGCTATACCTTCATCGATAGGGCCTCGGCCGCGCTGTTCGGCGGCGGCGATGACGCGACAATGCTGGAAAACCCGATCTCGTCCGAAATGAGCCACATGCGCCCGGACCTGCTGCCCGGCCTGCTGCAGGCTGCGGCCCGCAACCAGGCGCGCGGCTTTGCCGATTTGGCCTTGTTCGAGGTCGGCCCCGTCTTTTTCGGCGGTGAACCCGGCGAGGAACGCACCCAGATCGCGGGCCTTCTGGTCGGACGGACCGGACCCAAGGATGTGCATGGCACCACCCGCGCGGTCGACGTGTTCGACGCCAAGGCCGATGCCGAGGCTGTGCTGGCCGCCATCGGTGCCCCGGCCAAGGTGCAGATCCTGCGCGATGGCGATGCCTGGTGGCATCCGGGCCGTCACGGCAAGATCTGCCTGGGCCCCAAAAAGGTGCTGGGCGTGTTCGGGGAACTTCATCCACGCGTGCTGCAGCAGTTGGATATCAAGGGTCCGGCCGTGGCCTTCACCATCTGGCCGGACGAGGTGCCGCTGCCGCGCAAATCCGGCACCACCCGCTCGGCGCTGGAACTGCGCGACCTGCAGGCGGTCGAGCGTGACTTTGCCTTTGTCGTCGATGCCGATGTCGAGGCGCTGACGCTTGTGAATGCCGCTGCCGGAGCCGACAAGGCGCTGATAGAAGAGGTGCGCGTGTTCGATGAGTTCATCGGCGGCAGCTTGGGTGAGGGCAAGAAATCTCTGGCCATCACCGTTCGTCTGCAGCCGACGGAAAAGACTCTGAAGGAAAAAGACATCGAGACGGTGGCGGAAAAGATCATCGCCAAGGTCACCAAGGCCACCGGCGGCGTTCTGCGCGGCTGAGGTGGCGTGAACCCGAAGTGACACGCGCGCCACGGGCGCGCGTGTTTCATTTTGCGAAGAACTCCGCCAGCAGGTCAAAGACCAGCCGGATGCGGCGGCTGGTATGCAGTTCGCGATGGGTGGTCAGCCAGATCGGGAACCGCAGCGGCTCCATGTCGGGAAGCACACGCTCCATACCCGGCGTGGCATTGCCCACCGGCTCGGACATGGGCGCGATGCCAAAGCCCTGCCGGGCAAACTCCCACGCGACGATGCCGTTCTGCGACCCCAGCCGGAAGTTTTCTTCCGTGAGGTGCAGGCCGATCGGTTCGAAATAGGCGATCATCTGGGCTGTGTCGCCGAAACTGATGAACTCGTGCCGGGACAAGTCTGACAGTGATTTGGGACGTCCAGCGCAGTTCAGGTAGGCGGAGGCGGCATAGAAATGCCCGTCAGCCTCTTGTACCAGTTTTGCGATCAGGTCTGGCTGGTCGGGGCGGACATGGCGGATGGCGATATCCGCCTCGCGCCGCATCAGATCGCGAATGTCGTTCGCGGCGATCACGTCGATCCGCAGTTTCGGAGCCTGCGCGCGGATCTTGCGCAGCAGATCCGGCAAGATATAGGCCGACATCACGTCGCTTGCGGTGATCCGCACCCGCCCCTCGATCGACTGCGCCTGACCGGACGCCGCCAGCGCAATGCGATCTGCAGCTGCGCCCATGGTCCGTGTGTGCTCCAACAGCTCGATCCCGGCGGTGGTGATCTGAAGTGACCGGCCGACCCGTTCGAACAGCATCACGCCCAGGTCGGATTCAAGCGCGGCGATCTGGCGGCTGAGGGTCGGTTGTGTCTGGTCCAATCGTCGTGCCGCCGCCGAAAGCGAGCCGGTCTCGGCCGTGGCCAGAAAGGCGCGGATATGGTTCCAGTCGAATTTGCGCGGATCATCCATGCATGAATGTATAAAGATTCTGCGAATTTCGGCAATTCACCTTTGAAACGCGTATCACTACCTTGCGCTCAAAGGAGAGCCGACATGACCGCCACAGCCAAATTCTGGGATGGTATCGCCGAGAAATACGCGAAATCCCCGATCCGGGACATGGAGTCCTACGAGCACACGTTGCAACGCACGGTGTCCTATTTGAAGCCGACCGATCAGGTGCTGGAACTGGGCTGCGGAACGGGGCGCACCGCGCTCCGGCTGTCCCGCCATGCGGCTACGATCACGGCGAGCGATGTCTCTCCAGGCATGTTGGCCGTGGGGCAGAGGCTGGCCCAAGAGGAGCAGATCGAAAACGTCGTCTTTGTCGAGGCAGACGCGAACCGCCCCCCGAATGGGACCTTTGATGTGGTAATGGCGTTCAATCTGCTACACCTGATCCGGGATCTCGACGCGACGCTGGCCGGGGTTCATGAGGTGTTGAAACCCGGCGGCCTGTTCATTTCAAAAACGCCGTGTCTTGCCCAAGGTGGTTTGGGGTTCAAGTTCGGCTTGCTGAAGCTGCTGCTGCCGGTCATGCAGCTTTTGGGCAAGGCGCCATTCGTCAGCCAGTTCGACATCAAGACGCTGGAAACGACCATTGAAAAGGCCGGGTTCGAGATCATCGAAAGCGGGAATTTCCCGGCGAAACCGCCCTCGCGCTATCTGGTGGCCCGCAAGCTGTGAAGCCAGCGCCGCATCGGCAGGCAACTTCCGCGTTGGGCTTTGCGGGATTGGGCAGTAAACAGGGCCAGAAGCAAAATAAGGAGGCTGCAATGGGATTGAATGTCTACCTGTCGGGCGAGATCCACACGGATTGGCGCGAACAGATCATCGAAGGCGCGCAAGGGCTGGACGTCACGTTCAACAGCCCAGTGACCGATCATGCGGCCAGCGACGATTGCGGAGTCGCCATTCTGGGGGCCGAGCCGAACAAGTACTGGCACGACCACAAAGGCGCGATGGTCAACGCGATCCGAACCCGCAAGGGGATCGCCGATGCCGATGTCGTCGTGGTGCGGTTCGGGGACAAGTACAAACAGTGGAACGCGGCTTTTGATGCGGGCTATGCTGCCGCCTTGGGCAAGTCGATCATCGTGCTGCACGGCCCCGAACATCAGCATGCGCTGAAAGAGGTCGATGCTGCCGCGTTGGCGGTGGCCGAAGAGCCGCGCCAGGTGGTCGAGATCCTGCGATATGTTCTGACCGGAAAGCTGCCCGGTTGACCGGAACAGAGGCTGCAGCCCGACACGTGTTCGGTATATTTACAGGCTGGCCGCGGCGACAGTCGGCAGGCCGGGCGGCATCTCGGTCCGGAGGATTTTTTGGTTCTGAAATTCGGCCGTGCGCCCCAAGCATGAACGATGCCCAAAAGATGCATTTTGGGGAAAAGTTTGTGCTGTTTCCCATGAAATACTGCACAAGGTTCGTGGAAAAGAGATATCGAATGATGCGTATATGCGCGAATTGAAACGCACGGGGACGAAATGCTCGAGGAATTCAAATCATTTGTTGCCAAGGGCAATGTCATGGATATGGCTGTCGGTATCATCATCGGGGCAGCCTTTACCGCAATCGTCACTTCGCTGGTCGGCGATCTGATCAACCCGCTCATCGGGCTGTTCACGGGTGGCGTCGACTTTACCAACAACTATGCCGTTCTGGCCGGCGATGTTCCGGAAGGTGCCAGCCTCGAGGCTGCGAGGGAAACCGGCGCTTCGATTTTTGCCTATGGGGCGTTCATCATGGCGGTCGTCAACTTTTTGATCATCGCCTGGGTGGTCTTCCTTCTGGTCAAGATGGTGAACCGGGTGAAGGATGCCGCTGCGAAACAAGAAGAGTCAGCGGAAGAGGCGCCGGCAGGACCCAGCGAGTTGGATATTCTCATGGAGATCCGCGACGCTTTGAAAACATAAGTGCGCTTTCGGCAACCCGTTCGGGGTTGCCGTTCCGAAACAGACGGGAGGGGACAGATGGATCAAGCAATGGATATGGCGGGCCAGGCGTGGCCGTTGGTGATCAGCGCGGGCAAGGCGCTGATCGTTCTTGTTTTAGGGTGGATCGCTGCGGGGTCGATTTCGGGCGTTGTCCGAAATCGTATCAACCGGACCCCGCAGATAGACCCGACCCTTGGGAATTTCGCCGCCAGTACGGTCAAATGGGTGATCTTGGCCATTGTCCTGGTCGCCGTCCTTGGCATCTTCGGCATTCAGGCAACCAGCATCGTGGCCATTCTGGGCGCCGCCTCGCTGGCGATCGGTCTTGCGCTGCAAGGTACGCTCAGCGATCTTGCCGCCGGTGTGATGCTGGTCGTGTTCCGGCCTTACAAGCTGGGTCAGTTTGTCGATATCGGCGGGACGGCGGGAACGGTGAAAGACCTGAATCTGTTCACCACCGAACTGGTGACGCCGGACAACGTGCAGATCATTGTGCCGAACGGTCAGGCCTGGGGGTCGATCATCACCAACTACTCGGCCCATGACACGCGGCGCGTCGACCTGGTGTTCGGGATCGACTATGGCGACAGCGCCGACGAGGCGATGAAGATCATTCTGGATGTCGCAAAGGCGGATGGCCGCGTTCATGCCGACCCCGAGCCCTGGGTGCGGGTGACCAACCTGGGCGACAGCTCGGTCGATCTGACCGCGCGCCTGTGGTGTGCCGCCGCCGACTATTGGGACGTCAAGTTCGATCTGACCAAGGCGGTGAAGGAGGCGTTCGATGCCAAGGGCATCTCGATCCCCTATCCGCATTCGGTGGAGATCCACAAAGAGGGCTGAGCGCTCCCGCCCGTCAGTCGGGCATTGGAAATGCCCTGTTTCGGTTGGGCGTGGCGCCGCGCGTTTCGCGCGGCGCCGTTGTTTCTGGCCGAGGCGGGATCAGCCCTTGATTACAACCGACGGGGAAACCACGTCGATCCCCAGCGCCTTGCCGACGGCGTAGTAGGTCAACTGCCCGGCATGGACGTTCAGCCCGGCCAGCAGGTGCGGGTCGTCTTGGCAGGCCTGCCGCCAGCCTTTGTCGGCCAGCGCCAGCATGAAGGGCATGGTTGCGTTGCCAAGGGCGATGGTCGAGGTGCGGGCGACCGCGCCCGGCATGTTGGCCACGCAGTAGTGCATGATGCCGTCGACCTCGTAAATCGGGTCGGCATGGGTGGTGGGTTTCGATGTTTCGAAACACCCGCCCTGGTCGATGGCCACGTCCACAAGAACCGCGCCGGGCTTCATGGTCGACAGCTGAGCGCGGCTGATCAGTTTCGGCGCGGCCGCGCCCGGAATCAGAACCGCGCCGATCACCATGTCGGCATCGCGGATCAGCTCGGCCGTGGCGCCGGCGGTCGAGTACTGGTTCTTGAACTGGCCGCGGAACACATCGTCCAGATACCGCAGCCGCGGCAGCGAGCGGTCCAGAACCGTGACATCCGCGCCCATCCCGGCAGCGATGCGGGCCGCGTGGGTGCCGACCACCCCGCCGCCGATCACCACGACCTTGGCCGGCCCCACGCCGGGCACGCCGCCCATCAACACGCCGCGCCCGCCATTAGCCTTTTGCAGCGTCCACGCGCCGACCTGCGGGGCCAGGCGTCCGGCGACTTCGGACATCGGCGCCAGGAGAGGCAGCCCGCCATTGGCATCGGTCACGGTTTCATAGGCGATCGCGGTGCAGCCCGACGCCAGCAGATCCTTGGTCTGTTCGGGGTCGGGGGCGAGGTGCAGATAGGTGAACAGCACCTGGCCTTCGCGCAGCATCTTGCGTTCGACCGCCTGGGGTTCCTTGACCTTGACGATCATCTCGGCGGTGGCGAAGACCTCGGCGGCAGTGTCCACGATGCGGGCACCGGCGGCGACATAGGCATCGTCGTCAAACCCCGACCCCAGGCCGGCGCCGCGTTCGATGATGACCTCATGCCCGCGCGCGACGGCCTCCTGCGCGGCGTTCGGGGTCATGCCGACGCGGAACTCCTGCGGTTTGATTTCTTTTGGGCAACCGATTTTCATTGGGCTCTCCGTTCACAAACTGCACAAATTATGTGCAGTTTGTGGCGCAATTTTTGTGAAACTCGATGCGCATTCGAACTAAAATGCGGGACAATATTCGATAGACTTAGACAAACTTGCAAAGAAAGTGCGCCAATGAGCCTGGATGCGACCGACCGAAAGATTCTGGCTGCTCTGCAGCGCAAGGGGCGGATGTCGAATGCGGAACTGTCCGAACAGGTCAACCTGTCGCCCTCGGCCTGTCACCGTCGGGTGCAGCGGCTGGAGGCCGACGGCTATATCCGCGACTATGTCGCCCTGCTGGACGCGCGCAAGCTGGGCGTTCCGACGACCGTGTTCGTCGAAATCACCCTGCAGGGTCAGGCGGAAGAGGTTCTGGAGGCTTTCGAGAAGGCGGTGCGGCGCATCCCCGACGTGCTGGAGTGCCACCTGATGGCAGGAACCGCCGACTATGTGCTGAAGGTCGTGGCCGAAAACACCGAGGATTTCGCGCGCATCCACCGCCAGTATCTGTCTCGGTTGCCGGGCGTGGCGCAGATGCAAAGTTCGTTCGCGTTGCGGACGGTGTTCAAGACCACGGCTTTGCCGGTCTGAGCGCGGCCGGCGGCGGTTGTATCCGCCGGGCGGTCGGGCCAAGATCGGGGTCCGGCGGTAGCGGTCGCCGCGTCATGTCCCGGTTACACGGGATGGCTAAGACCCGCAGCCACGAAAGACAAGGAGCAGCCCAATGGCCGAAGAAGAACAACAAACCCCGTTGGCCGACCAGAATGAAAACGGCCGCGACGCCGACGACGACACCCCCGACTGGCTGGAGGCCGAGCTTCAGGACACGCTGGACGAGGATATCGAGATCGAGTTCAGCGAGCCGATGCTGTCGATGGAGGTGCGCAAGATCTACCGCGAGCAGCACCCCGACATGCTGGATCGCCGGGTCTATTTCCGCAACCTGCTGCGCCTTCAGGCCGAATTGATCAAGGTACAAGACTGGGTTCAGCATACCGGCGCCAAGGTCTGCATTCTGTTCGAAGGCCGCGATGCGGCGGGCAAGGGGGGTGTGATCAAGCGAATCACCCAGCGCCTGAACCCCCGCGTCGCACGGGTCGTCGCGCTGCCGGCCCCCAGCCGGCGCGAACAGAGCCAATGGTATTTCCAGCGCTATGTGCCGCACCTGCCGGCCGCGGGCGAGATCGTGCTGTTCGACCGGTCCTGGTACAACCGCGCCGGGGTTGAGCGTGTGATGGGCTTTGCCACCGAAGACCAGGTGGAACAGTTCTTTCAGGACGTTCCCGAATTCGAGCGGATGCTGGTCCGGTCCGGCATCATCCTGCTGAAATATTGGTTCTCGATCACCGACGAGGAACAGCAGCTGCGGTTCCTGATGCGGATCCACGACCCGATGAAGCAATGGAAACTGTCGCCGATGGACCTCGAATCGCGCATCCGCTGGGAGGACTATACCAAGGCCAAGGAGGACATGCTGTTCCGTACCAACATCACCGAGGCGCCCTGGTACATCGTCGAAGGCAACGACAAGAAGCGCGAGCGCCTGAACTGCATGGAGCACATTCTGACCAAGATCCCCTATGAGGACGTCCCGCACGAAAAGGTCACGCTGCCCGACCGCAAATACAACCCCGAATACGAGCGCCGTGTGCTGCCCGACGAGTTGTACGTGCCCAAGATCTATTGATGGACCGCCCCGATCCGGGGCGCGCCTCTCACGGGATCAAAACAGGAAATCGCCGCGTCCGAGGTCGGCCAGAAGGATGTCTTCCAATATCATCTGGTGGCCCAGACCATCGTCGATCATCACGTCGTTGCCTGACTGAACGGCGTGGTTGTTCATCAGATCAGCATAGTTGGCGATTGCGTCGCTGCCGCGCAGATCGACAAGATCGGCGGCGCCAAAATCGATGACCCGGTCGATGCCGCTGGAAAAGACGAACTGATCGGCTCCGCCACCGCCGACCAGGGTGTTAGCCCCTCCGCCGCCGACCAGCCTGTCATTGCCACTGCTTCCGACCAGCCGGTCGTCTCCGGTCGCGCCGAGCAGCAGATCATTGCCCGCGCCGCCGTGCAGAAGGTCATTCCCGCCGCCACCCAGCAAGCGATCGATGCCGGCCGCCCCGACCAGCCGGTCGTTGTCGCCGTGTCCTTTGAGCACGTCATTGCCGTCGCCGCCGTTGATCCGGTCATCGCCGGATCCGCCCGCGATCAGGTCGTTGCCGCCACGCCCGTTCAGCGTGTCCGCCCCGTTGCGCCCAAACAGCACATCGCGCCCGGATTGGCCGATTACTATGTCGTCGCCGGCACCGCCATCGATGCGTCCGGAATCTCCGGCTTGCAGAACCAGCCAGTCGTCGCCGTCGCTGCCCACCGTCCCCGCGGCGACGATCTGACGCTGTGGGTCCGTCGGGGCGGGCGGTGTTGGGGCGGTACCGGTATCCAGTTGGACAGGCGCCGCAGTGCGCGCAAAATTTTGCGTCACCATGACCGCGTCATAGTTGACGCCATTGTGCAGGTACTTGCCCAGTTCGATGCCGATTCCGACAACCGTGACATTGGGGTCCAGAATATTCGCCCTATGTCCGGGGCTGTTCATCAAGGCGGTATGCAGGTCCTGCACGTCGTCGCTCAGCCCGGGGGCTCCGCGCACGCTTTGCCATGCAATATTTTCGGTCGCGCGCCAACTGCCCGAAAACGAAAACCCGGCGCTGGCCATCCTGTCCCACGGGTCCGACCCGCCGGCGCCGGTGTGGCTGAACTGGTCCACCTGCAGCATCCAGCGGCTGTGGTCTTCGGCCGCGTCATTCAGGCGCAGCTCGAGTTGGACAGGAGCAAGACCTCGACTGCTGCGTTCGGCATTGATGAGGTCCAGCATCTGCCGTTCAAGGTTGCTCGCGACTGACAAAGTTCCGTCTCCAGTGACTCGGGCCTATTCTGGCCGGACCATAGTGGCGACAATTTGACGATGGAACGCAGAAAGCCTGCTGAAATCGCCGCTGGGCAGATCACCACTCAGACATGCGCGGCAATGTGCGGCAATCTGCCTATGCGCGTTGCCCCGCTGTTGCACCGGGCATGACAAGGAATGCGGTCAGATTCGGCAATCGCAAACGACAAACCCCCGGGCAAGGCCTCGGGGGTCGTCAATAGTGTCATCCAAAGCTGGAGGAGGTTTGCTCAGAGCAGACCTTCGCGCTGGGCTTTCTTGCGTGCCAGTTTTCGGGCACGGCGGATCGCTTCAGCTTTCTCGCGCGCTTTTTTCTCGGACGGTTTCTCGAAATGCTGCCTCAGCTTCATTTCACGGAACACGCCTTCGCGCTGCAGCTTTTTCTTCAGGGCACGGAGCGCCTGATCGACATTGTTGTCGCGAACACTAACCTGCATGTGGTTGTCACCACCTTTCTAAGTTCGAGTTGCAAGGAAATTGCAGGAATTGGCCGTATAGCAAAGCGGTCCTAACTTGTCTAGTACTATGCCAGACAGTTGGAGAGCCGCCATGACCGTGATCTATGAAGACGCCAAGCAGCAGTTGCTGGACGCCATCCTGACCCATGTGCCCTTTGACGGATGGTCGGACACCAGTTTTCGCGCGGCGATTGCCGACTGTGGCCTGGACGAGGGGCTGGCGCGCGCGATCTGTCCGCGCGGTGCGGTTGATCTGGCCTTGGCCTTTCACGACCGGGGCGATGCGGCGATGCTGGAACGGCTGAAATCCGAGGATCTGAGCGATCTGAAATTTCGCGACCGGATCGCGGCGGCGGTTCGGTTCCGCCTGCAGGCGGTTCCCGACAAAGAGTCCGTGCGCCGGGGCGTGGCCCTGTTTTCCCTGCCCATGTACGCCGGTGACGGCGCCAAGGCGGTCTGGGGCACCTGTGACCTGATCTGGGATGCGCTGGGCGACACGTCCGAAGACGTGAACTGGTACACTAAACGCGCGACGCTTTCGGGGGTATATTCCTCGACCGTGCTGTTCTGGCTGGGCGATGACAGCCCCGACCATCAGCGCACATGGGAATTTCTGGACCGTCGCATCGAAAACGTGATGCAGTTCGAAAAGCTCAAGGCGCAGGTGAACAAGAACCCGCTTCTCAAGCCGTTTCTGGCCGTTCCCAACTGGCTGGCGGGCCAGGTGCGGGCTCCGATCCGGATGCGCGCCGACCTGCCGGGCATGCTGCACCCGCGCAAGTAAGCAGCTGTTCCCGCTGGGCCTTTGCCGATTTGACTGATACCAGTTGCGCAAAGGAGATTTGCCGATGACCAAGATGATGCGCGCTGTCGAGATCACCTCGCCGGGCGGCCCGGATGTTCTGCAACTGACCGAACGCCCCATACCCGACCCCGGCCATGGTCAGGTGGTTCTGAAAGTGGCCTATGCCGGCGTCAACCGCCCTGATGCGTTGCAGCGGGCCGGGGCCTACGATCCGCCGCCGGGGGCCAGCGATCTTCCGGGGCTCGAAGCGTCGGGCGAGGTGGTCGCCATCGGCGCGGGGGTCTCGGGTCTGGCCCTGGGCGACAAGGTCTGCGCGCTGCTGCCCGGTGGCGGCTATGCCGAATATGTCGCCACGCCCGCTGCGCATTGTCTGCCGGTGCCCACCGGCATGGGCTTGAAAGAGGCCGCCTGCTTGCCCGAAACCTTCTTTACCGTTTGGTCCAACGTCTTCACCCGCGGCGGGCTCAGGGCGGGCGAGCGGTTCCTGGTGCATGGCGGCTCCAGCGGTATCGGCACCACCGCGATCCAGTTGGCCAACGCGTTCGGCGCCCGGGTCTTTGCCACCGCCGGGTCTGACGAGAAATGCGCGGCCTGCGTGGCGCTGGGGGCGGAAAAGGCGATAAACTACAAGACCGAGGATTTCGTGGCCGCCCTACGGGCCGAGGGCGGGGCCGACCTGATCCTCGACATGGTGGGCGGCGACTATATCCCCCGCAACGTCAAGGCGCTGGCCGAGGATGGGCGGCTGGTCCAGATCGCCTTTCTGCAGGGGCCGGTGGCCGAATTGAACTTTGCCCTGATGATGGTCAAGCGTCTGACCCTGACCGGCAGCACCCTACGTCCGCAAAGCGACCTGGCCAAGGCCCGGATCGCGCAGGACCTGCGCGAGGCGGTCTGGCCGCTGCTGGAGGCGGGCAAGGTTGCGCCGGTCATGGACAGCGAGTTCGATTTGGCCGAGGCGGCGGCCGCGCATGCGCGGATGGAAAGCTCGGGCCATATCGGCAAGATCGTTTTGAAGGTTTCGGGCTGAGGGCGGCAGCCCCGCGTGCTTCAGGCGACGGCCCGGCGGTACAGGTGCCAGGTGGCGTGACCCAGAACCGGGATCACCACGATCAGCCCCAGCATCAGCGGAAGCGCACCAAGCACCAGAAATGCGGCCACGATGCATCCCCAGGTCAAAATGACCCTGGGGTTGCGCCGCAGTACCCGGACCGAGGTGACGACGGCCACCGGCAGGCCGACCTTTCTGTCCAGAAGCAGGGGAAAGCTGACCACGCTGATGGCCAGCGCAACCAGCGCAAAGCCAAAGCCCACCAGGGTGCCGGCCAGGATCATGGTCCAACCCGCGCTGGTGGTGACGGCCTGGATCAGGAACTGGCTCAGCGCCGTTGGCGCCTGTGGCCCCATCGTGTGCAAGAAGATCGCATGCGCCGTCGCCAGCCACACCAGCAGCAACATCACCAGGTAGAAGCCCAGCGCCAGGATCGCGCCCAGTGACGGCGAGCGGAACACGCCGAACGCGTCCAGCCAATGCACCTCGTACCCCTGTTCGCGTCGGCGGCTGATTTCGTACAGGCCAAGGGCCGCCACCGGTCCGATCAGGGCAAAGCCCGCGATCAGCGGGGCCAGCAGCGGTACCATGTCGGCCTGCATGCCAAGCCCGAACATCACCAGCCCGGCGATCGGATAGATCAGGACGATGAAGATCGCGTCGGCGCGGCCCGCCTTGAAATCCTCGTACCCGGCCTTCAGGCAGGCTCGCAGGTCCTGCAGGGTCAGCCTGCGCACCTGCGGCAGGTGCCGTGTGTCCGCGCTGCCGATACCTGTGACGTTTTCCGCGATATGCTCGGTGGTCGCACCCAGATTGCGGGCGGCCCAACTGACTGGATTGCCGATCGTTTTTGCCATCTTGATACCTTTCCTTGGCCCATACGCGCCGCGGAATGCATCCGGCATCGGGTTGCCCGTGGCCGGATGACCCGGCAACGTCCAACTTCAATCTACCACAAACTGTCGCACATGCACTTCACTGTTCCGAGATCGGGTGATTGCTCTGTCGCGCAGGCGTGCTAGCTTGGCAGCAGTTTTCAGGAGGTGAGCATGCAGCAATCGGCGCGTAACGTAGTCATCCATGAAACCGGCGGCCCCGAGGTTCTGAAGATCGAGGACAGGCCCCTGCGCGATCCCGGGCCGGGGGAGGTTCTGATCCGGCACCATGCCTGCGGGTTGAATTTCATCGATGTCTACCAACGTTCGGGCCTGTATCCGCTGGACCTGCCGCATGCGCTGGGCATGGAGGGCGCCGGCGTCATCGAGGCCGTGGGCGAGGGGGTAACCCATCTGCAACCCGGCCAGCGCGCGGCCTATGCCGCCATGCCGCCGGGCGCCTATTGCGAGGCGCGGGTGATGCCGGCTGCCCAAGTCTGCCCGCTGCCGGGCGGGATTTCATTCGAGACGGCGGCGGCAATGATGCTCAAGGGGTTGACGGTCGAATATCTGTTCCACCGCACCACGCCGCTCAAGCGGGGCGACACGGTCCTGTTCCACGCCGCTGCCGGGGGCGTGGGCCTGATCGCCTGTCAGTGGGCCAAGTCCGAAGGCATCAAGCTGATCGGGACCGCGGGCACCGACGACAAGTGCCGGTTGGCGATGTTCAACGGTGCGACCCATTGCATCAACTATCGCACCGAAGATTTCGAATCCCGCGTGGCCGAAATTACCGGCGGCAAAGGTGTCGATGTGGTGATGGATTCGATCGGGGCCGACACGTTCAACGGGTCGCTGAACTGCCTCAAGCCGCTGGGTATGATGATCTCGTTCGGGAATGCCTCCGGCCCGGTGCCGCTGTTCGACATCGGAATTCTGGCGAAGAAAGGATCTCTGAAGATCACTCGCCCAACGCTGTTCACCCACATCGCCGACCACGCGGTTTGTCAGGCAATGGCCCGCCGGTTGTTCAACAAGGTCACCGGCGCCGAGGTCAAGATCCACATCGACCAGCGGTTTGCGCTGGATGAAGTGGCCGAGGCGCATCGCGCGCTCGAGGCGCGCAAGACCACCGGCAGCACGATCCTGCTGCCATGAAAAAGGCCCGGCGCATCTGGCCGAGCCTTCCGATTTAGGGGGAGGGGTCAGAACCGGTAGGCCGCGCGGATCTGGAACGTCGTGGCGTCCACGTCCACGCCGGTCGAATTGAAATTGTCGAATTCGTGGTACAGGATTTCGCCCGCGATCGAGACGTTCGGAACGATGATCTGTTCATAGCCTGCGCCGATGAACCAGCCGTCGTCGCTGCCCAGTGTGTCAGTACTGGCCTCGGCGTAACCGGCCACGCCGTACAGCAGACCCTGCGGGTTAACCTTATAGCCGGCACGGGCTTTCAGTCGCCAGACATCCTCGACCGTCGCGGCCCCCGACAGATCCACATCCGACCAGTCATAGTCGAATCCGCCGCCGACGACCCAATCGCCCAGATCATAGTCGTAGCCCAAGATGATACCACCGATCACGCCGTCGCCATCGACCCCGGACAGGCTGGTGCCAATATCGGCATAGCCGATCTGCGCGCCGCCGTAGAAACCGGTCCAATCGCCCGAGGATTGCGCCATCGCGGTGCTGGCAGCCAAGGTCGCAACCGTAGAAAGAAGTGCCAATTTTCCCGTCATCTTCGTTCCTTTCAGTCAAATGATGTGCTGCGGCCACAGGTCGCCGGCGGTCCGTGAAATCGTATACGGCCGGTCGCCGGCCGTGGATCAATCTGGTCTGACGCTCGGGCCATATGACGCGCCCTTTTGGGGAAGAAATGTGCTGGCTTCATTGAAAATAAATGGACCTGCGCACACGGCTTTCAAGCAACGCCCGGCGGCAGAGGCGAACTGCCGCCGGGGTGTCAGCGGATTATTGCTGCAGTTCGGCCGGATCCTTGTCGGCGATGGTGTCCCAGTTTGCGCTGGCTTTTTCGATAAAGCCGGGAATGTCGCCTTCCCAGCGTTGCTGGATGTCTTCCGACAGGTTCAGGTACAGCTTGTTGTCGACGATCTTCCAATAGGTCGGATCCCCGTCGAACTTGAAGCCCATCGCGGCCCCGAATGCGCAATAGCCGCCATAGGCCGGCAGATATGCCTCGGGGTTGGCCTCGAAGGCTGCCTTGTGTTCCTCGGTCGCGAAGCGGTACAGCGCGTCGTTGTGCAGGGCCGTGATCTTGTAGCTGCCCTTGGTCGCCTCGCCTTCGGTGAAATAGGCCACCGGGTCATAGCCCTGCATGGCCAGACCGGTCGACGAGGCGTTGATTTCGACCCCGGCCGCCAGGGCCGAGCTTGCTATTGCGACCGACAGCGCCACGCCGCCCAACAGGGATTTGATCTTGTTCATGGTTCCACCTTTCCTGATCGGGCCAGCCCGGCATGTCCACGCGCGGGTGTTCCGGCTCCGAAATTGCGTATCGTGCGCCCGGAGATCGGGTGTCACGACACCTCAGGTGGGAAAGGCGCCGATCACGTTCAAAGCAATCAAACGTGATTGGGCCGTGGACGGGCAGACGGCGCTAGGATTTGCCGATTTTGGGTTCGGTTCCGGCCTTGATGCGGGCCAGGTTTTCACGGTGCCGCCAGTAGATCAACAGCGTCAGCACCGCGCCAAGGGCAAAGGTGGCGCCGTTGGTCAGCAGGGTGATCCAGATGGTCGACAGCGCCGCCGCCGCAAGGGCACCGATGGATGAAATCCGCCAGATCGCCGCCGCCACCAGCCAGGTCAGGCAGCAAGCAACGCCGACCCGCCAGTCCAGCGCCAACCAGAGACCCAGAAAGGTGGCCACACCCTTGCCGCCCTTGAAGCCCAGCCAGACCGGGTAGCAATGGCCGACAAAAGCCGACAGCGCCGCGATCTGCGCTGCGTCCTCGCCAGCCAGCGCCCGAGCCAGAAGAACCGCCAGCGCGCCCTTGCCCGCATCGAACAGCAGGGTCAGCGCGGCCGCCGCTTTGTTCCCGGTGCGCAGAACATTCGTGGCGCCGATATTGCCCGATCCGATCTTGCGCAGGTTGCCCAACCCCATCAGGCGCGCGACAAGCATACCGAAGGGGATGGACCCCATCAGGTATCCGATCGCGGCCCAGATGATCAGTTGGGTCGTCGTGCTGTCGAGAGGGGGCATCAGGGTCTCCGGTAGATTTCTTTGCCTGCAACGTAGGTTGCGGTGACCTTACCCTGCATCCGCTGCCCGTCAAACGGCGTGTTCTGCGATTTCGATTTCAGCGTGAACCGGTCCAGCACGAAGGGCACATCCGGGTTAAACAGCACCAGATCGGCCGGGGCGCCCGCGCTCAGGCGGCCGCAGTCCAGCCCCAGTCGTTTCGCTGGGTTCAGCGCCATGGCCCGGAACAGGGTCGGAAGGTCCAGTTGATCGGCATGATACAGGCGCAGCGCAGCCGGCAGCAGGGTTTCCAACGCCACCGCGCCCGAGGCCGCCTCTTCGAACGGCAACCGTTTGCTTTCCTCGTCCTGCGGCGTGTGCATCGAACTGATCGTGTCGACCAGGCCGGAGCGCACGGCCTCGATCACCGCCTGCCGGTCATCCTCGGAGCGCAGCGGCGGCTTGACCTTGAAGAAGGTGCGATAGTCCGCCACGTCCAGTTCGTTCAGTGTCAGGTGATGGATCGAGGTGCCGGCGGTGATGTCCAGCCCGTTGCGCTTGGCCCGCTCCAGCGCGGGTAGGGCGCGGGCCGTGGTGATCTGATCGGCGTGATAGGCGGCGCCGGTCATTTCCAGCAAGGCGATGTCGCGGTCCAGCCCCATGCGTTCGGCCATAGGCGAAACGGCCGGCAGACCGCGCAAGGCGGCGAACTTGCCGCTGGTGGCGGCGGCCCCGTGGCTCAGGCCAGGGTCCTGCGGGTGGGCGATGACCAGCGCGCCGCAGGCCTTGGCATAGGTCAGCGCGCGGGAAAACACCTTGGTATCGGCCACCACATGGTCGCAGTCGGTAAAGGCCACCGCACCCGCATCCATCAGAAACCCGATCTCGGTCATTTCGCGCCCGTCGCGGCCCTTGGTCAGGGCGGCCATGGGCAGCACGTTGACGGGCGTATCGGCCTGGGCGCGGCGGGTGACGAATTCGAGCGTTTCCGGCGTGTCGATCGCAGGCAGGGTGTCGGGTCGGGTGACCATTGTGGTCACGCCACCGGCTGCGGCGGCAAGGCCCGCGGATTTGTAGCTTTCCTTGTGTCGCTCGCCCGGCTCGCAGACCTTGACGCCGATATCGACGATGCCGGGGGCCAGACACTGGCCGCCGCAATCAATCATCTGCGCGTCCGCTGCGGGCGCCGAACCGCCCCCGCTGGCCACGATCCGTCCATCGGCCACGTGCAGCCAGCCCAGCGCGTCGGTTCCGGCTTCGGGGTCGATAAGGCGGGCGTTGGTGAAGATCAGGTTGGTCATGCCATTGCCCTTTCAATCGCAGCTTTGGTGGCGGCCGGGTCGGTCTGGTACTTGATCAGGTGCTTGTCGCCGCCCTTGGTGACGATCTGCACGAAGCTGCCCATGATATTCACGGCCGCGATCTGCTTCAGCGGCACGCTGCGTCCGCCGGGGCCGGTCAGGGTGGTGTTGGTCATCTGCCAGTTGGTCGCCAGTTCCTCCGACGCCAGGTACCACGCCCGGACGCCCACCGCCGCCAGACCGGCCGGGGCGCCGGTCCAGACATAGGGATTGCCGATCAGCCACAGCACGAACATCGCGCCCGCCATCGCGCCCGCGGCCAGCCAGGCGTTGGTGCGGACATAGGCGCCCTTGTCCGGCGCAAAGATCACAGGATCAGCCACAGAGCACCTCCGATGACCAGCAGTATGATCAGGGCAAGTATGGCCGATCCCGTCTGGCGGGGTTGCTCGCTCGAAACCGGGTTCGGCGCGGCCGAGTACGGTCTCGCGCTTTCGGTCGCGATAGTGCCGCCGGTCCAGTTCGTGGCCTCTTCGGTGTAAAGGCCGATCAGGCGCAGGCGCGGGTCGGGGTCCAATGTGACCGCGCGCCCACCCAGAGCGGCGCTGCGCAGCACCAGAACCCAGCCGTCGACCGACTCCAGCTTGGCCCGGTCCAGCTGGTCCTCGGAGACGCCGCAGCCCTCGCTGAGATAGCCGTAGAGGCCCAGATCCTCGAGGTCGGACACCGGAAAGACGTCGATCTGCTTGGGGTCCAGCCCCGAGACCCCAAGGACCTGATCTGCCGCGCCGGGTTCGCGCAGGAACTTCGCCTCTTCGGGGCGCATGTCCAGCGCGAACAGGCGGATCACGCCGCGCTCGCCAGCGGATAGGGTCAGATCTCTCATGCCGCCTCCTTTAAGTTGCGGGCCAGCAACTCCATCGCGGCCATGCGCACGGCGACGCCCATCTCGACCTGTTCCTGGATGACCGAGCGGTTGATGTCATCGGCCAGCGTCCCGTCGATCTCGACGCCGCGGTTCATCGGGCCGGGATGCATCACGATGGCGTCCGGCTTGGCCAGCGCCAGCTTGGCGGCGTCCAGGCCATAGCGGTGATAGTATTCCCGTTCCGACGGGATGAACCCACCATCCATCCGCTCTTTCTGAAGGCGCAGCATCATCACAACGTCCACGTCGCGCAGGCCTTCAGTCATGTCGTCATAGATCTCGGCCCCGAATTCGGCGAATTGCGCGGGCACCAGCGTCGGTGGGCCGATCAGGCGGATGCGGTTTTCCATCTTGCCCAGCAGGATCAGGTTTGACCGCGCCACGCGGGAATGGGCGACATCCCCGCAGATCGCCACGTTCAACCGGTGCAGCCGCCCCTTGGCCCGGCGGATGGTCAGCGCATCCAGCAGCGCCTGCGTTGGGTGTTCGTGCCGCCCGTCACCGGCGTTCAGCACCGCGCAGTTGACCTTCTGGGCCAGCAGATCCACCGCGCCCGAATGCGGATGCCGCACCACCAGCAGGTCGGGATGCATCGCGTTCAGCGTCATCGCCGTGTCGATCAGGGTCTCGCCCTTTTTGATCGAGCTGGCCTGCATCGCCATGTTCATCACATCCGCGCCCAGACGCTTGCCCGCAAGTTCGAAACTGGCCTGCGTGCGGGTCGAGTTTTCGAAGAACATGTTGATCTGGGTCAGCCCCGCCAGAACGTCCGAGTGCTTGGCCGATTGCCGGTTCAGATCGACGTATTTTTCGGCCAGGTCCAGAATGGCGGTGATGTCGGATTGGGACAGATGCTCGATGCCAAGTAGGTGACGATGGGCGAAACGCATGGGCCGGGCTCCTGTCTGACAGTCGCGCCGCTTATAGAAAGCGCAGCGCGCCGGGGCAACTGGACTCAGTCCCCATCTGGCAGTTTCTCGCATCCGCCTTCGGGCAGGCACCGCTCGCCGGGTTTGCACCACTTGCCGTATCCGCAATCGACGGCCTTTCTGGGCACGCAGCCTTGATTGGCCGAGCATTTGAACCCGGTGCGGCATTGCGATCCGGTCTCTTCGCACAGGTACCAGCCCGGGCGCGTGCAACCTCCGCCGGGCAGGCAGGTCGAGCCGGGTGCGCAGGTCCGCCCGTCGTCGCAGGGCGTTGCCGGTTTCGGTGAGGGGTCGAAGTCTGGCGAACTGCGCTCGCATTCGCCGCGCCCGTTGCAAAAGGTCCCGCCCGGGCAATCCAGCCGCGAGGCGCATTTGTTCGCCCCTGCCGGTGCACATCGGGTGCCCCCGGCCACGCATTTCTCGAACGGTCCGCAGGACCGCCCGCCGCCGCAATAGGTGCCCCCGACCTGAATGCAGAACCCGTCAAAGCTGCAGCGTTGGCCGACCGAGCAGCATTTCAGACCGCACTGGAACTGGCCCGCGCGGCATTGTCCGCGATCATCGAGAAACGACTGGGCCAAAGTCGCGCCCGGCGGCAGGACGAACAGGGCAATCAACAGGAGTTTCAGCATTCGGACCATGACAGGGCCATGGTCGGCCGGGCAATGGGTCAAGGCAAGGCCAATTCGCTTTCACTTCTCTCAAAGCTGGTTAGATTGATGAGCATGGAATCGGCCCTTGATCCTTTTACCGCGCGCGCCCTGCTGGAATGGCAGGTCGAACTGGGTGTGACCGACGCGATCGTCGACACCCCGATCGATCGCTATGCCCTGCCGGACACGACGCCCAAGGCGCGGAAACCTGCTACGCCTCAGGCCGCGCCGCAGAAGCCGGTTGCGCTGGACCCGGTGGCCGAGGCGAAAAAGTCGGCTGCGGCCGCATCGTCTCTGGATCAACTGCGCGCGGCGATGGAGGCCTTCGCTCATTGCGACCTGAAGCGCGGCGCGCGGCACCTGGTCTTTGCCGACGGCACCGCCGGTGCGCCTGTCATGATCGTCGGCGAGGCTCCGGGCCGTGATGAGGACCGCGTGGGCAAGCCATTCGTCGGCCGCGCCGGGCAGTTGCTGGATCGGATGCTGGCCGCGATCGATATGGACCGCGCCCAAAACGTCTACATCACCAATGTCCTGCCCTGGCGCCCGCCGCAAAACAGGGACCCTCGGCCGGACGAGATTGCCATGATGCAGCCGTTTCTGGAGCGGCACGTAGCCCTGGCCAAGCCGAAGGTTCTGGTGGTGATGGGCAACATCAGCTGTCAGGCAGTACTGGGCAAACGCGGCATCACGCGGCTGCGCGGTCAGTGGGATCAGGCGCTGAACCTGCCGGTCCTGCCAATGCTGCACCCGGCCTATCTGTTGCGCCAACCCCATGCCAAGCGTCAGGCCTGGGCCGATCTGTTGGAACTGCGCGCGTTTCTGGAGGGCAATAGATGAAGATACTGGCCTTTTCCGACCTGCACTTGGCCCGCAACAGGGCGGCCGAACTGGTAGCGGCCAGCGCGGACACGGATCTGGTGATCGGGGCTGGAGATTACTGCAACGGGCGGCAAGGGCTGGATCAGGCGATGGAGATGCTGTCGGGCATTTCAGCGCCAATGGTGCTGGTGCCCGGCAATGCCGAAAGCGCCGAGGAACTGGCCCGGGCCGCGCCGGACGGCGTGCATGTGCTGCACGGGTCGGGCATGACGTTGGACGGCGTTGAACTGTTCGGGCTGGGCTACGGCGTGCCGGTCACGCCCTTCGGAGACTGGTCCTGCGATCTGACCGAGGCCGAGGCCGAAGAACTGCTGAACCGCTGCGACGGGGCCCATATCTTGATCACCCATTCGCCGCCTAAATCCTGCGGGGATGTCACATCGCAGGGACTGTCCGTCGGCTCGGTCGCGGTGCGCGATGCAATCGAACGGATTCAGCCCGAATTCAACTTTTGCGGGCATATCCACGACAGCTGGGGCGCGCGCGGCAGGATCGGCCGCACGCAGGTGGCCAACCTGGGCCCCAAGGTCAACTGGTTCGAGGTCGAGACATGATTGAAGCCACCACGCTGCTGGCATTCGTTCCGGCGGCCCTGGCGCTGAACCTCACGCCCGGGGCCGACATGATGTTTTGTTTTGGGCAGGGCCTGCGTTCGGGCGCGCGCCCGGCGGTCGTGGCCAGCGCCGGGGTGTCGGCGGGTCTGATGGTGCATGTTCTGCTGGCCGGGCTGGGCCTGGGCGCAGCAGTTGCGGCGCTGCCATGGTTGTTCGACGTGATCCGCTGGATGGGCGTCGGGTATCTGCTGTATCTGGCCTGGGGCGCGATCCGCAACGGGGCGATCTTGGCCGAGACACCGGCCCGGCCCACGCGTTTCGCCTTTCGCGACGGGATGCTGGTGAACCTGACCAACCCCAAGGTGATCCTGTTCGTGCTGGCCTTCATCCCGCAATTCGTCTCGCCCGACAGCGGGTCGGTCCTGCTGCAGTTCCTGACGTTGGGCGCGATCATCGCCGTCGGCGGGCTGGTGGTAAACGGCTTGGTTGGGGCCTTTGCCGGCGGAGCCGGGCGGGTGCTGGTCTCCAGCCCGCGCGCCTCGCGCATTCTGGGCTGGGTCAGCGGCGGCGTTTTCACGGCGCTCGCGGTGCGGCTGGCCGTCATGGAAAGGACCTGAACCCATGTCCCGCATCGACGAAACGATCGAGTTCATCCCTGTCCGCATCGCCGTTCTGACCGTGTCGGACACCCGGTCCATGGCCGAGGACCGGTCGGGCCAGACGCTGGTCGACCGGATCGAACGCGCCGGTCACATCCTGGCCGACCGCAAGATCATCCGGGACGAACGCGACCAGATCGCCGACCAGCTGCGCGCCTGGGTCGCCGACCCCCGGATCGACGTGGTCATCTCGACCGGCGGAACGGGGCTGACCGGGCGCGACGTAACGGTCGAGGCGCACCGCGATGTCTACGAAAAGGAAATTGAGGCCTTCGGAACCGTTTTCACCCTGATCTCGATGGAAAAGATCGGCACCTCGGCGGTGCAGTCGCGGGCCACGGGCGGCGTGGCGGGCGGGACCTATCTGTTCGCCTTGCCGGGCAGCCCCGGTGCCTGCAAGGATGCGTGGGACGGGATCCTCGAAAAACAGCTGGATTACCGCCACCGCCCCTGCAATTTCGTGGAAATCATGCCCAGATTGGACGAACATCTGCGACGGAAGTAGACTGGTCGTGCGTTTCAGGTGGGTTAACTGCCTTGTGGCTTGGCATTTTTTGCTGTCAGGCTACGTTCGTGTGCATGGCAGCCTGCTGCGACCGGAGTGAATGATCGATGCGATTTCTGCGGCAAAGCCTTGTCGGTATCTTTCTGGCGTCGCTGATGTTGGCGTTGCTGCTGGTGGCCGCGCAACTGATCACCGGTGCCGTGCAAGAGGTGATGACCCGCGATTCCGACCCGCCGCCCCCGCGCGAACGGGTGTTTGCCGTCACCGTCCAGAAGGCCGAGGTGACGACGGCCACCCCGTATCTCGAGGCTTTTGGACAGGTCCAGAGCCGCCGCCGGCTGGAGTTGCGGGCTGCGCTTGGCGGGCGCGTGATCAGCCTGGCGGAGAATTTCGAAGAGGGTGGCGAAGTCCGCGCCGGCGAGGTTCTGGTGCAACTGGACCCCGCCGATGCGTTGGCCGTGCTTGAACGGGCGCGATCGGATCTGCTTGATGCGCAGTTCGAACAGCGCGACGCGGAACGCGCGCTGCTTTTGGCGCAGGACGAACTGCGCGCCGCGCAGGCGCAATCCGACCTGCGCGAACGGGCCTTGCAACGCCAGAAGGATCTGCTGGAGCGCGGGGTCGGGGCAACGGCCAGCGTCGAAGAGGCGGAACTGGCTGCCGCCTCGGCCCGCCAGACGGTTCTGTCGCGCCGGATCGCGCTGGCCCAGGCCGAGTCGCGGGTCGATCAGGCGACCACGCTGCTGGCGCGCGCCCAGATCGCCTTGGACTCGGCCGAACGCGATGTCGATGACATGACGATCCGGGCCGGGTTCGACGGCACGCTTTCGGGTGTGTCGCTGGTCGAGGGCGGGCTGGTGACCGCGAACGAAAAGCTGGCCGAACTGGTGGATCCGCAGGCGCTCGAGGTCGCGTTCCGGGTGTCCACCGCGCAATATGTGCGCCTGCTGGACGAGCGGGGCGCGCTGATCACGGCGCCGGTCACGGTCTCGCTCGAGGTGACGGGGACCGATCTGGTCGCCACCGGACGCATCAGCCGTGACAGCGGTTCGGCTGGCGAAGGCCAGACTGGGCGTCTGATCTTTGCGCGGCTGGATCAGACGACGGGGTTCAAGCCGGGCGATTTCGTCACCGTCTCGGTGCAGGAACAGCCGTTGGAAAACGTGGTGCGCCTGCCGGCCTCGGCGCTGGATGCGCAGGGCACGGTGCTTGTGCTCGAGGGCGAGGACCGCCTTGCGGTTCTACCCGTCGAGCTGGTGCGCCGACAGGGTGACGCGGTTCTGTTGCGCGGGGAAGGCCTTGCCGGGCGCGAAGTGGTGGTGGCGCGCACGCCGCTGCTAGGCGCCGGTGTCCGGGTGCGCCCCGTCCGCATCGAGGACAGCGCGGCCGCCGACCCCGACATGGTCGAGCTTAGCGACGAACAGCGCGCGCGGCTGGTGGCCCAAGTCGAGGCCAGTGAGCGTATGCCGCAAGAGGTCAAGACCCGGGTGCTGAACCAGTTGGCCGCCTCGAAGGTGCCTGCGTCACTGGTGCAGCGCCTGGAAACCCGGACGGGGGGCTAGCGCGATGATGCGCGGGATCCCGGATGCGGCCGGCGGCCTGCTGAGCTATTTCACCCGGCACCGGACCGTGGCCAACCTTTTGCTGGTGGTGATGCTGGTCCTTGGGGCGGCCGCGGCCCCGAACATGCGGGCGCAGTTCTTTCCCGATGTCGTGATGCAATGGGTGGAAATCGACGTCGAATGGGACGGCGCCGGTCCCGAGGACATGGACAGTGGCATCGTCCAGATCCTTGAACCCGCGCTGAAGGGGATCGATGGCGTCGCCACCACCGAAGCGACTTCGCGCGAGGGAACCGCGAACATCGCGCTGGAATTCGAACCGAACTGGGACATGGCCCGCGCGATCGAAGACGTGCGCACCGCCATCGACAGCGTCACCAACCTGCCCGAGGACGCCGAAGAGCCCTCGATCCGGCGGTCAGCATGGAGCGATCGGGTGACGGATGTGGTCATCACCGGCCCCGTTGAGGCCGAGCAGCTGGCCCGGCTGACGGACGAGTTGATCAACCGTCTGTTCGCGGCCGGCGTGACCCGTACCACGATCCGGGGGCTGGCCGCACCCCGCATCGTGGTCGAGGTTCCCACCGCGCAGTTGATCGCCCGCGACATCACGATGTCCGAGATCGCCGCCGCCATTGCCGCCGAAGTCACCGTCAACCCCGCGGGCGATGTGTCTGGGGCCAATGCCCGGATCCGTACCGGGATCGAAAAGCGTAGCCCCGAACAGATCGAGGGCATCGTGCTGCGCAACTATCCCGATGGGTCCAAGCTGGTGGTGCGCGACGTGGCGCGGATCCGGCTCGAGGGGGTGACCCGTAACCGCAGCTATTTCGTGGGCGAGAACCCGGCCATGTCGATCCGCGTGGACCGGTCGAACCTGGGCGACGCGATCGGCATTCAGCACACGGTCGAAGACGTGGTGGCCGAGATGCAGGCCACCCTGCCTGAAGGCATCACGATCGACCTGATCCGCACCCGCGCGCAGGCCATCACCGACCGGCTGGACATCCTGATCGACAACGGCCTGATGGGGCTGGGCCTGGTGGTGGGCCTGCTGTTTCTGTTCCTGAACGCCCGCATTGCCTTCTGGGTGGCCGCAGGCATTCCGGTGGCCATGTCGGCTGCCATCGCCTTGATGTATATCGGCGGGCTGTCGATCAACATGGTCTCGTTGTTCGGGTTGATCATCACGCTGGGCATCGTAGTCGATGACGCGATCGTAGTGGGCGAACATGCCGATTTCCGCGCCCGCCGCCTGGGCGAGCCACCGGTGGTTGCCGCTGAACGCGCGGCCCGGCACATGGCGATGCCAGTCCTTGCCGCCACCGTCACGACGGTGATCGCCTTTTTCGGCCTGACCGTTATCGGCGGCCGGTTCGGCGAGCTGATCCGCGACATTCCCTTTACCGTGATCGCGGTGCTGGCCGCCTCGCTGGTCGAATGCTTTCTGATCCTGCCCAAGCACATGTCCCACGCCATTGCGCATTCAGCGAAGGAACACTGGTACGACTGGCCCAACCGGGTGGTGAACCGGGGCTTTCGCTGGGTGCGCGACCATCTGTTCCGCCCGCTGGTCGCCTGGGCCATCTGGGCGCGTTATGTGGTGGTGGCGCTGATGGTCGCCATCTTGGCCAGCCAGATCGCGCTGTTCATCCGGGGCGACGTGACCTGGCGGTTCTTCAACGCCCCCGAGCGCGGCTCGGTCACCGGCAATTTCATCATGGCCGAGGGCGCCACCCGCGCGGATACCTTGGAAATGATGCACATGCTGCAGCGCGCGACCGAGGAACTGGGCCGGATCTACGAAGAACGCCATGGCCGCAACCCCATCGACTATGTTCTGGCCGAGGTCGGCGGCAGCGCCGGCTATGGCCTGTCGGCCGCGCAGGGCAAGGACAGCGATCTGCTGGGTGGCATCTCGATCGAATTGATCGACGCCGACCTGCGCCCCTTTTCCAGTTTCGAATTCGTGGGCGAGCTGCAGGAATTCGCGCCGCGCCACCCAAAGGTCGAGTTGCTCAGCTTCCGGGGCTGGCGTTCGGGTCCAGGGGGCGATGCGATCGACGTACAGTTCTATGGCGCCGACGTGAGCACGTTGAAGGCTGCGTCCGAGGCGCTGCAAGCCGAGCTGTCGAAATACCCCGAGGTTTCGGCGCTTGAAGACAACCTGGCCTATGACAAGGAAGAGTTCGTTCTGGACCTGACGGCCCAGGGCGAGGCGCTGGGCTTTCGCATCGAGACACTGGGCCGGGTGCTGCGCAACCGCCTGAACGGGATCGAGGCCGCGACCTTCCCTGACGGACCCCGCAGTGCCGAGATCCGGGTCGAGCTGCCAGAAGGCGAACTGACGGCCGATTTTCTGGAACGCACCCTGATGCGTTCGCCCGAGGGTGTCTATGTGCCGTTGGCCGACATCGTTTCGGTTCAGCGCAAGTCGGGGTTCTCGACGGTACGCCGGGAGAACGGGCTGCGGGTCGTGACGGTCAAGGGCGACATCTCCGAGGATGACCCGGCCCGCGCTGCGGAAATCGCCCGCGCCATGCACGACGAGATTCTACCGAAGATCGCCGCCGACAAACAGGTCGACTGGCGCATGGCCGGCCTGAGCGAACAGGAAAACGAATTCCTGGCCGAGGCCCGAACCGGGCTGATCCTGTGCCTGACCGGGATCTACCTTGTGCTAGCCTGGGTCTTCGCCAGCTGGACCCGACCGCTGGTGGTGATGTCGATCATCCCCTTCGGCCTGGTGGGCACGATCTGGGGTCACTACATCTGGGATGTTCCGCTCAGCATGTTCACTGTGGTGGGGTTGCTGGGCATGACCGGGATCATCATCAACGACTCGATCGTGCTGGTCACGACCATCGACCAGTACCGGCAGGAGCGCGGGCTGGTGCCGTCGATCATCGAAGGCACGGCCGACCGTCTGCGGCCCGTGATGCTGACCACGCTGACTACGGTTCTGGGGCTGACCCCACTTCTGTACGAAGGGTCGCAACAGGCTCAGTTCCTCAAGCCGACGGTGATCACGCTGGTCTATGGGCTGGCGTTCGGCATGGTTCTGGTTCTGTTGCTGGTGCCGGCGCTGCTGGCCATACTGAATGACGTTGCCCGCCCCATGACCGCGATGCGCAGGGCGCTGCGCGCGCCGGACCGGGTGGTGCGCGCCTCGGCCATGGGTACCGGTGCCGCGATGCTGATGTGGATGATGGTCACGATGGTCTGGCCGTTGGTTGCGGGCGCCCCGGCCGGGGTTGTCGCGGGCTTTTACGGCGGGCCTGACGGGCCTGCGATCCTGCGCATGGGGCTGGGTGCCTTTGCGGCAGGAGCCGTGGTCATTCTGGTCGTCGGGATGCTGGTGTCGAGCCTGCTCTATGCGCGGTTCTCGGCCCGGGCGAGGGCCTGAATCAGCAGTTCCGGCACGCGCGCGCTCATCGGCAGGGCGCCGCTCAGGATACGTTCGGTGGGAAACCAGGCCGCGTCGAGCGCGTCGTCGCCGGCCTTGGGTGTGCCCGACTCGAACCGGCAGGCCACCCCCACCAGCAGGTAGTGCGCGCGGACTTGCCCGGTCTCGTCTCGGTGCAACAGGTCCAGGTTGCCCAGATAGTGCTGCGGGCTGGCGGTCACGCCGGTTTCCTCTAGCAACTCGCGGGCTGCGGCCTGCAGGACGGTCTCGCCCCACTCCACATGCCCACCGGGAAATCCCCAAAGCCCCGCATCTGGGGTCTTGCTGCGCTGTACCAGCAGCACCTGCCCGTCCTGCACCACCACGGCCAGGGCGCCGATTCGGGGGAACCGGCTCATAGGGGTCAACCGGCGCTGCAGCCGCGGATGTCGACTGCGTGGCGCGCGCCCAGAACCGTGATCCGCAGGTTGGACCGGTCCAGAGCAAAGGGCCTGCCGTCGGCGCTGACCACCTCGGCCGAGGCAATCAGGGTGCCGCCCTGCCGGATGGTTTCGGCCGGTGATACCCACAGCGCGGGGTTGCCCGGTTCGATCACCGCCACTTCGGCACCGCCGGCCGGCGGCATCGAGATCCTGACCTGCACCGACAGGCCATCCGCCGTGGGTTTCAGGTGGCAGGTGGCGGATGATACGCCGGCTTCGCGCTCGGAATAGGGCCTCTGTGCCAACGCCGCGGCAATGGCGGGATTGCGAGGCGCGCCCGCGTCCAGCGCGTGGTCAAAGCCCAGCGTGGCCGGAATGCACACGTCCTTGCAGACGCCCAGATCGACCTCGCCCCTCAGCCGAACCGGCTGGCCAGCGGTCTTGGGCGTGATCTTGATCGGCAGCACGACCTGCCTGGCGTAGCCGATCGATTTCAGGCCGTTCTGGTCGAATACCTCGGGTGCGGGCCAGATGACGGACACCGCGCCGACATTGTCGGACCGGCCCCAGTCGAACTGAGGGGGAATGCCGGAATCGCCGGGCGCGCGCCAATAGGTCTTCCAGCCATCCTCGAGCCGCAGGCGCAGAGCGCCCAGATAGGTGCCGTCCTGCGACAGCCCTCCATCCAGGATGTCGAGTTGCACGATGTCGTCCACGCCCTGCGCCCGGACCGGCGCGGCCAGAAAAAGGCAGGTCGACAGGATCGTGGCAAGGGATTTGAACATGCTGGTCATGGTTCATACATGCGTGTTGTGGCCCGGTTTGCCAAGTCACGTTCCGTTCACCTGCGGCAAAGCTGCGAAATCTGGCGTGATCCCTTGCCAATCCGGGGCACGCGGGGCCATTGTGGGGGAATACGAAGAAAGAGTCTTCAACCGATGGATCTGACCGGAAAACTGTTGATCGCGATGCCCGGAATGGGCGATCCCCGCTTTGACCACTCGGTGGTCTACATCTGCAGCCATGGCGAGGATGGCGCGATGGGTCTGATCGTGAACAAGCCGTCGGACCTGCGGGTCAAGACGTTGCTGGGCCAGTTGAACATCCCCTGTCAGATCCCGATCGTGGGCGAGCGCCTCGTGCATTTCGGCGGCCCGGTCGAGCTGTCGCGCGGGTTCGTTCTGCACAGTTCCGACTATGACGCGAACCTGCATTCGCTGCATGTGGCCGGCGATTTCAGCATGACCGCCACGCTGGACGTGCTCGAGGATATCGCCGCGGGCAAGGGGCCGCTGAACGCGATGCTGATGTTGGGCTATTCCGGCTGGGGGCCGGGGCAGCTGGAAGAAGAGATCGGCCTGAATGGCTGGCTGACCGCCGAGGCGACCTCGAAACTGGTCTTTGATCTGCCCGACGATGACAAGTGGGAGGCCGCACTGGCTACGCTGGGGGTCGATCCGCTGACTCTGTCGGCCAGCGCCGGGCGGGCCTGATCAGGAATTGCGCGGGGCGGCGGCGCGGCGCAGGCGGTCGTTGATTGCGGCGCCCAAGCCGTGGCCGGGGATCGGGCTGACCGCGATCGGACGCCCGGATTTGTCCAGTTTGTGCAGATAGGCGAACAGGTTCGCGGCAGCCTCGAGCAGGTCGCCCCGTTCCGACAGGTTCAGATCGCAGGCCACCGGCCCGAAGCCCAGCAGCACCTCGTCCCCTCGGCGCTGTTCGGCGTTCAGTCGAACAGCGGCGTCCGGGGCGTAGTGCGACTGCAACTGGCCCGGTGCGGTCAGCAGGTCACCGGGCTTGTGATGGCTCAGCTTCGTGCCCAGAACGGCTTCGATCTGCTCGGCGGCGACACCGCCCGGGCGCAGCAGGGCCGGTGCGCCAGCCAGCCCGACGATGGTCGATTCCAGGCCTACGGCACAGGGGCCATCATCCAGGATCGCGGCAATGCGCCCGTCCAGACCTTCGCGTACATGGGCCGCGGTGGTGGGGCTGATCCGCCCCGATGGGTTGGCCGACGGCGCAGCCACGGGTCCGTCGACCGCGCGCAGCAGCGCCTGTGCGGTGGGGTGGGCCGGCACCCGAACGGCCAGCGTGTCCAGCCCCGCCGTCACCAGCGACGACACCCCGTGCCCCGCCCGCAGCGGCAGCACCAGCGTCAGTGGGCCGGGCCAGAAGGCATCCGCAAGCTGCTGGGCCTGATCCGACCACTCCACGTGGCGCTGCGCCGCCTCGACTGAGGCGACATGGGCGATCAGCGGGTTGAAGCTGGGCCGGCCCTTGGCGGCATAGATCGCCGCGACCGCGTTGCCGTTGCGGGCATCGGCGCCCAGCCCATAGACCGTCTCGGTCGGAAAGGCGACCAGCCGGCCCTGGCGCAGCAACTCGGCAGCGTCGGCGATTCCGGCGGCATCGGCGGTCAGACTCTGCGTGTTCTGGAAGCTCATGGCTGGTGACGCGGCGTTTTGGTTGCTTGCAACAGGCGGACGGATAGGTAATCGAACAAGCTTGGATGAATACCGACGCGGGCCGTGGAAGCCAAGCCCGACAATGCGACCAACACAGGATTTCCGGGGGAAACCATGCCATATCGCGCGCCTATTTCCGATTACGAGTTTCTTTTGGGCCACGTCGTGGGCTTCAAGGACGTCGCCGCGACCGAGAAATTCGCCGAGGCCACCCCGGACGTGGTCAGCGCCATCCTGACCGAGGCCGGCAAGATGTGCGAAGAGGTGATGGCCCCGCTGCAGCGCCCCGGCGATCTGCACCCCGCGCGGCTGGAAAACGGGGTTCTGCGGACCTCGCCGGGCTATGCCGATGGCTGGAAAGCCATCGCCGAGGGTGGTTGGATCGGCATGAGCGGTGATCCGGAATACGGCGGCATGGGCCTGCCCATGACCGTGACCACCGCGGTGAACGAGATGATGAGCGCCGCCTGCCTGTCGCTGCAACTGGCCCCGCTGATGAGTCAGGGTCAGATCGAGGCGCTGGAACACCACGCCAGCGAGGAACTCAAGGCGCTGTACCTGCCCAAGCTGATGTCGGGCGAATGGTCGGGTACGATGAACCTGACCGAACCGCAGGCCGGGTCGGATGTGGGCGCGCTGACCTCCAGGGCCGAACCCAACGGCGATGGCACCTATTCGGTGACCGGGCAGAAGATCTACATCTCGTGGGGCGACAATGACTTCTGCGAGAATGTCTGCCACTTGGTTCTGGCCCGTCTGCCCGATGGCGCGCCGGGGACCAAGGGGATTTCCCTGTTCCTGGTGCCCAAGTTCATCCCCGATGATAACGGCAATCCGGGCGTGGCGAATGACCTGAAGGTGGTGTCGCTGGAACACAAGATGGGCCTGCATGGCTCGCCCACCTGCGTGATGCAGTATGACGGCGCCAAGGGCTGGCTGGTTGGCCAGGAGCACAAGGGCATGGCCGCCATGTTCACCATGATGAACAACGCGCGCCTTGGCGTCGGCGGGCAGGGCGTGGGCGCGGCCGAGGGCGCCTATCAGCACGCGCTGGCCTATGCTCTGGAACGCAAGCAGGGCAAGACGCCCTCGGGCACGATCATCGATCATGCCGATGTGCGACGGATGCTGATGGACATGCGGGCCGACTTGTTCGCCGCCCGTGCGATCATGCTGGCAAATGCCGCGGCCATCGACATGGCCAAGGCCACCGGCAACGCCGACTGGGCCGCGCGGGCGGCCCTGCTGACCCCGATCTGCAAGGCCTTCGGCACCCAGACCGGCATGCGCGTGGCCGAAACCGGCCTGCAGGTGCATGGCGGCATGGGATATATCGAGGAAACCGGCGCCGCGCAGTATTACCGCGATGTCCGCGTGACTGCGATCTACGAGGGGACTAACGGCATTCAGGCCATGGACCTTGTTGGCCGCAAGATGATGGACGGGGGCGAAGCCGCCGCCCGCCTGCTGGACGAGATCGAAGATCACGCCGAGCGCGCCCGCGCCACCGTGCCCGAGCTGGCCGGCCCGGTATGGGAGGCGACCGAATCCCTGCGCGAGGCGACCGAGTGGCTGGTGGCGCAAGAGGACATGAACAACCGCTTTGCCGGGGCCGTGGCCTATCTGAACGCTTTTGCTCGCGTGCTGGGCGCGCATTACCACCTGATCGCCGCTTTGGCCGATCCGGATGGTCCGCGCGCCAAGCTGGCGCGGTACTACATCACCGCGCGCCTGCCGGAATACGCGGGCCTGCTGGATCAGGTGCAGATCGGGGCCAAAGACCTGTTCGCGCTCAGCGCCGACGAACTGGCCGCGTGATGGACGGCGCGCGGCCTCCGGCGTTTCGCCATCCCTGGCCCGAGCCGCCCGCGCCCGGACAGGCCACCGAAATCGCCGAGGGCGTGCTGTGGATGCGCCTGCCGCTGCCGATGGCGCTGGACCACGTTAACGTCTACGCGCTTGATGACGGCGATGGCTGGACGGTGATCGACACCGGGATTTCATCGAAGAAGACACGCGGCCTGTGGTCCGACCTGATGGCCGGGCCGCTTGCGGGCAAGCCGGTGACCCGGGTGGTGGTTACGCATCATCACCCTGATCACGTCGGCAATGCCGGGTGGTTCCAGTCGGAGCACGGCGCTGATCTGGTCTCGAGCCGCACCGCATGGCTGTTTGCGCGAATGCTTACGCTGGACGTGCAGGAGAGCTGGCCGGAGGAGACGCTGGAGTTCTACCGCAGCGCCGGCATGGCCCCCGAGATCTTGGCCAAGCGCATGTCCGAGCGGCCCTTCAATTTTGCCGACACGGTCTATCCGATGCCTCTGGGCTTTGTCCGCATCAAACAGGGCGACGTGATCCGCATGGGCGGGCGTGATTGGGACGTGCATATGGGCAATGGTCATGCCCCCGAACACGCCACGTTCTGGAGCCGCGACGACAATCTGGTGATCTCGGGCGACCAGATCCTCAGCTCGATTAGCCCGAACCTGGGCGTCTATGCCACCGAACCGATGGCCGACCCGGTGGCTGACTGGCTGGAAGCCTGCGAGCGCCTGCAACAGTTGGCGCGGCCCGATCAATTGGTGTTGCCGGGGCACAAGCTGCCCTTTGTCGGCCTGCCGATCCGCATGAAACAACTAATCGAGAACCATCACAGCGCTCTTGCACGCCTGCTGGACGATCTGAACGCGCCCAAGGCGGCGTCGGACTGTTTTGTGCCCCTGTTCAAACGTTCCATCCGTGAAGGTGAATACGGTCTTGCTCTGGTCGAGGCGGTTGCGCATCTGAACCATCTTTATCACACTGGAGCCGTGACCCGGGCGCGCCGTGAGGACGGCGCATGGGTGTATCAGCGCAAAGGTTGAGACGATGCAGGACAAGATCGAAACCTCGGCCGAGGCCGCCGAAGCGGCGGCTCTGCCCCGGTTTTATGAGGTGCATGCCGACCCGGACAGCACGTCGGGCACCAAGGATCTGCCCGAACCCCTGCGCCAGCCGGTCAACAGCAAAAGCCCCGCCCAATGGGCGTATGAGCGGCTGATCCTGTACATCCAGAATTTCGAAGAAACGCTGGATGCCGATCACGAGGTCGCCATGGGCTTTACCGGCGGTGACGCCGGTGTGATGCGGATCGAGGGGATGGGATATTTCGACCCCGACGTGATCACTTTCTACGGCTCGGACGGTTCGGGCGCACGCACCCAGCTGGTGCAGCATGTCAGCCAGCTGAACGTCATGCTGCGCGCCCTGCCCAAAACGGTCGAGGACAAGCCCGCCACCCGCATCGGCTTCCGCCTGGCGGCCAAGCTCGAGGAAGGCTGAGCGTCACGCTTGCAATTCGCATCTGCGCGGCCTTGAATGAATTCAGCATTCGAAGGGGGCCAGCGTGTCACATTTCTCAACCGTAACAGAAGCCTATCGCGGGGCGTGGGCCCGGCGCCGGACCTTTGTCCCCATCTATCTGGCGGTGCGGCTGCTGCTGATCGCGCTGATCGCACCCGGTGTCGCTTTCACCGTGAACCTGGCGGTGATGATGTCCGATCAAACAGCGCTGACCGATCAGGACATCGCGATGTTCATCCTGTCGCCGGTTGGTTTCGTGGCGGCGGTGGTCATTCTGGGCCTGTTCCTGCTGGCCGAGGTGTTCGTCTTTTCGGTCATGGCCGGATCGCTCAGGATCGGCGACAGTGACCCATGGCGGGCGGGCGGGTCGGCCTTGCGGTTGATCCTGTCGCGCCTGCCGTCGCTGTTTTCCTTCGCGGTGCGCTTCATTCTGCGCGTTCTTGTCCTGGCGGTGCCCTTCGTGGCGGTCGCGGGCCTGATCGCGTGGTGGACGCTGACCGAATACGACATCAACTATTACTTGACCTTCCACCCGCCCGCTTTCCGGGTAGCCGTCGCGCTGATCGGACTCGTGGTGCTGGCGTTGGCTTGGGTGCTGATCCGCCGCCTGTCGGCGTGGGCGCTGGCCCTGCATCTGGTGTTGTTCGAGGGCGTTGCCCCTTCAGGGGCCTTTGCCGAAAGCGCCCGGCGAATGGAGGGCAAGCGCGGCCGGTTGAAGATCGACCTGGGGCTGTGGCTGGTCGTACGTTTGGCGATCGCCGCGCTGATTGCCGCCGTGGCCAGCCTGTTGTTCCACCTTGTACCTCTCGAACAGGGCACGAACCTGCGGTTTGCCCTGACGCTCAGCCTGCTGGTGGCCGGGCTGTGGTCTCTGGCCGGATTGGTGCTGGCGGCGGTGGCGCTGGGCGCGCTGGCGGTTCTGCTGGATGCGTTTTTTGAACCGCGGGCGGCAGAGCTTCCTCATCCTGAAGCCGGAAACCTGCGTGCCCCGGTTTTGGTGACCGTCGCCGCCGCCGTCGCCGCCCTTCTGGCCGGTATCTGGTTCAGCCAGGACGTGCTGGACCGGGTATCGGCGCCCGATCATGCCGACGTGATCGGCCACCGGGGCGCGGCGGCGCTGCGGCCGGAAAACACGATGGCTGCTGTGCTGAAAGCCATCGAAGACGGGGCCGACTGGGTCGAGATCGACGTACAGGAAAGCGCCGACGGTGAGGTGATCGTGGCCCATGACAGCGACTTCATGAAGCTGGGCGGGGTCAATCTGAAGGTCTGGGATGCCACGATGGAGGATGTGGCGCAGATCGACATCGGCAGTTGGTTCGGGCCTGAATATGCCGATCAGCGCACTCCGACCCTGCGCGAGGTTCTTCAAGCTGCGAATGGTAAATCCAAGGTCATCATCGAACTGAAATACTATGGCCATGACGTGGACTTGGAAAACCGCGTGGCCGCCATCGTCGAAGAATTTGGGATGGAGCAGGACATCGCCACCATGTCGCTCAAATACCCGGCGGTGCAGAAGATGAAGGCGTTGCGCCCGGACTGGCGCGCCGGCGTTCTGGCCGCCACGGCGGTGGGCGATCTGACCGGGCTGGAGGGCGATTTCGTCGCGGTGAATGCCGGGATGGTCACGCCCGGGCTGATCCGCTCGGTCCATGATGCAGGCAAGGATATCTATGTTTGGACGGTGAATGACCCGCTGCAGATGTCGTCGATGGCCTCGATGGGAGTCGATGGTCTGATCACCGACCGCCCTGCCATGGCGCGTGAGGTGCTGCGTGTCCGCGCCGAAATGGAACCTGGCGAGCGGCTGCTGCTGTGGTTGGCCACGACCTTTGGCCTGTCGGTCGATACCGAGGCGATGCGCGATGAAAGCCCGTAAGCTGTGGCCGCTTCTGGCCTGCCTGGCCCTGCCCGTTGCCGCGCAAGACGTGATGCGCAGTGTGGAACTGCCGGCGCACCGGGCCTTGATCTCTCAATCGGTGGGTCAATCGCTGACGCCGTTCGAAAGCGACGGCTGTTCAGGCGGCATGTCGGCCAGCTGGCGATTGGTCGCGGACACTTTTCCCAGCTTCGCCGCGGTCTACGAGGCACACCCGCCGTGGGAATCCTGCTGCGTAACACATGACCGTGCCTATCACGATGCGGGCGGGGCAGTGACGCCCGAGGCCAGCTATGACGCGCGCCTCGCCGCCGACCGGGCCTTGCGCCAATGCGTCAAGGATTTCGGGGCCGCTCAGGCCCAGGACTATGCCGCCCGCTATGACATGACGCCCCAACAGGTGATTTCGGCCATGTCGATCACGGCCGAGGCGATGTATATGGCGGTGCGTTTCGGCGGCGGGCCCTGCACCGGACTGCCGTGGCGCTGGGGGTTTGGCTACCCGGACTGTTCGATATTTGCCGGAGAACCACCGGGGCAGGATCAAGATGGTCTAACTGCGCGCGATTGACGTCGTGACACGGCCGAAAATATCATTTATCCAATCGGGCAAACACGCGAATTGGGATTCTTGGACACATGGCTGACTACAAGCACGGCGAGATGGACATCACCGAACAGAGCAAAACTTTCAACGGTTTCGTCAAGTTCACCACCTGGTCGGTGGCGGTGATCTTCTTCGTTCTTCTGTTCCTCGCGATCTTCGCGGCCTGATCCAGAAAAGATCGGCATGTTGCGAATTCTGATCGCCTCCCTGCTGGCGGTTGCGGTGGCGGGCTGTACTGGCTCGCAACGCCCTCAGGCCGATCCGGCCGAGATAGTGGCGCGGTCGTACCGCGATTCGGGTCCGCCGACCTTGACCCTCTACACGATGATCAACACGCGCACGGGGGCCGGAGCGCACACGTCGCTGATGATCAGCGCCAGCGAGCGGGTGATCTTCGACCCGGCCGGGTCATTCCGTGCCGATGTGGTGCCGATCAAGGATGACGTTCTTTATGGCATCACCCCCGCGGTCGAGCGCGCCTATCGCAGTTCGCACGCGCGTGAGACGCATTATGCGCGCATCCAGACCATCCAGGTGACGCCCCAGCAGGCCGAGATCGCCTATCAAGTGGCCAAACAGTTGGGTCCGGTTCCGGGGGCCTACTGCGCCCACTCGGCCGCGCGGCTGCTGCAGCAGGTGCCAGGGTTCGAACAGATCAAGACCACTTTCTATCCGGTCAAGCTGTCCGATCAGTTCGGACAGATTCCAGGGGTCGTCACGACGGAATACCGGGAAAATGACAGCGCCGATCTGCAGGCCGGGTTGGCCGCGAACAATGCGCTGCTCAACCAGCTTGAGACGGCCTCAGCCCAGTAGGTAGAGCATCCCGTACAGCGTGCCGGCCCCGGCAAAGATCGCGGCCAGCACGTTTCGGGTGATCAGGCCCACGCTCAGCGCGACCACCGCGGCCGACATACGGGGCAGGTCGGGCTGGCCACCCGTTGCGGTCGGCCAGACCACCAGCGGCGCAATCAGCGCCGGCAGAATTGCCGCCGCGGCATAGCGCAGATGCCGCAGCAGCCAAGGCGGCATCGGCCGGTCTCCGATCAGGCCGATGAAGACGAAACGCAAGCCGTAGCTGCCGATCGCCAGCCCGAGGATGATGGTCCAGATGGTGATCGGATCGGGCGCGCTCATGGCAGGGCCTTTCTACGTTCCAGCATCACCTCGGCCTGCGCTCCGGCCACCATGCCCGCGCAGCCTGCGATCAGCAGGCCCAGATTGTACGGCACCCCTGCGCACAGCAGCGACACGATGATGGCCACCAGCGCGGCGACCACATGAGCCGGGGTGCGCATCATCGGGCCGATCATCGCCAGAAAGGTGATCGGCAGAGCGAAATCCAGCGCCCAGCTTTCGGGAATTCGCGTGCCCAGAACCGCGCCCAGATAGGTGGCCAGTATCCAAAGCGGCGTGATCGGCGTGACCGAGCCGACGAAATACGCCATGCGCTGGGCGACGGTCATGCCTGGTTCCTTCTCGAACTGCACGATCGAGCAGGCATAGGACTGGTCTACCGTCAGATAGGCGGCGAAGGCGCGTTGCCACAGCGGCGCCGCGCCCAGATAGGGCGTCAGCGAGGCCGAGTACATCGCCATCCGCAGATTCACCGCCAGGGCCGAGATCAGGATGATCGCGGTGGGCGTTCCGTCCTGCAGCAGTTGCAGGGCGGCGAACTGCGCGGCCCCCGCGAACACGGTTGAAGTAAAGGCCATGGACTGCACGATGTTCAGCCCGGCCTCGGTCGCGAAGACGCCGAATAGGGTCCCGAAAGGCACCGCCACGAAGACGAACGGGGTCCCGTCGCGAAAACCCTGCCAATAGTATGACTTGGATGTGGAGGTTGCCATGGCTAGATCCTATGGTGGTCTGCGCAGCAGTAGCGGGTCAGAGAGAGGGTTGCAATTGGCCACTGAAGTCGATCTGTCGGAATACATCATCGCCCCCGATCCGGGCGCGGCGCGGTTGACCCGCGCGGTCGAGGGGGTGGACCAGAATGGCGAGGTCAGCCGTATCTCGGTTGTCGAAGAGCGCCCGCTGACGATCTTCCTCAATTCGCAAGAGATCGTGACCGCAATGACCATCGGCGATTACCCCGAATATCTGGCGCTGGGATTTTTGCGCAACCAGGGCATGTTGCGCCCCGATGACGAGATCACGCGCGTCGATTACGATGACGATCTGGAGACCGTGGTGGTGCGCACCGCCCGCGAAACCTCGTACGAGGACAAGCTGAAGAAAAAGACCCGCACCAGCGGCTGCGCGGTGGGCACGGTGTTCGGCGACATGATGGAGGGGCTTGAGAATGTGCGCCTGCCGCAGGTTCAGGTGCACACCTCGTGGCTGTATGATCTGGCGGCCAAGATCAACCGCACGCCGTCGCTGTACCTGCAGGCCGGGGCGATCCACGGCACGGTTCTGTGCCGCGAGAGTCGCCCGCTGGTCTATATGGAGGACGTGGGCCGCCACAACGCGGTGGACAAGATCGCCGGCTGGATGCTGTCCGAAGGCGAGGCGGCCGGCGACAAGATCCTGTACACCACCGGGCGGCTGACCTCGGAGATGGTGATCAAGACGGCGATGATGGGCATCCCGGTTCTGGCCTCGCGATCGGGCTTTACGGCCTGGGGCGTCGAAATCGCGCGCGAGGTCGGCCTGACCCTGATCGGCCGGATGCGCGGCCAGCGCTTTGTGTGCCTGTCGGGCGAAGACCGGCTGCTGCGCGACGCGGACCCGGCCAGCGTGCCGGTCGAGGACCCGAAGCACCGAAGGAAAAGTGCCAATGGGAGTTGAAGCATCACGCCCCCTCGGCGTCATACTGGCGGGGGGTCTGGCCACGCGGATGGGCGGCGGCGACAAGGGGTTGTTGCAACTGGGTGGGCAAAGCTTGTTGGCGCATGTGACCGACCGGCTGGTGCCGCAGGTGGCCGGGCTGGCGCTGAACGCCAATGGCGATCCGGCACGCTTTGCTGATCTTGGCCTGCCGGTCCTGCCGGACAGCATCGCGGGTTACGCTGGTCCCTTGGCGGGTGTGCTGGCCGGGTTGGATTGGGCGGCGGGGCAGGGCGCTGATTGTATCGTCACCGCTGCCGCCGACACGCCGTTCTTCCCGCGCGATCTGGTCGACCGGCTAGTGCTGGCGGCGCAGGGGCAGGCTCATCCGCTGGTTCTGGCCACCACGCCGCGCACCGGTGACGAGGCGCTGAAATCCGGCGGTGGCCGCCGGGTCAACCGGCACCCGACCTTTGGCCTGTGGCCGGTGGCTCTGCGCGACGACCTGCGCGCGGCCCTGACGGACGGGTTGCGCAAGGTGGTTCTGTGGACCGACCGCCATGACGGGCGCGAGGCGCTGTTTTCGGCCGATCCTTTCGATCCGTTCTTCAACGTCAACACGCCACAAGATCTGATCCGGGCGCAGCAACTGTTGGAGCGGGCATGAAGGTCTATGGCGTTACCGGCTGGAAGAATGCGGGCAAGACCGGATTGATGGAGCGGCTAGTGGCTGAGATCACCGGACGCGGGTTCAGTGTCTCGACCGTCAAACACGCTCACCACGCGGTTGACGTGGACCAGCCGGGCACCGACAGCCACCGTCACCGAACCGCCGGGGCGTCCGAGGTCCTGCTGGCATCCAGCCGCCGCATCGCCTTGATGCAAGAGCTGCGCGGCGCGCCCGAGCCGCCGTTGGACGACCTTCTGGCGCGTCTGTCCCCGGTCGATCTGGTGTTGGTCGAGGGTTACAAGCGCGCGCGCCACCCCAAGGTCGAGGCCTTTCGCGCCCAGCCCAGAAACCCGCTGATCGCCGCCGACGATCCGACGATCCGCGCGGTGGCCAGCGACACGCCGCTGGATCTGGACCGTCCGGTCTTCGATCTGAACGACACGCCGGCCATTGCCGATTTCATCCTGACCGAGGTCGGCTTGGGGCCGCGGCCCAGCCCCTGACCATGCCCGAGGACCGGATCATGCCGAAGATTGCGCCTCCACCGCTGAAAAACGACTGTTTCGCCCTGCCGCCGGGGGTCGAATGGACCCCGGTCGATGACGCGCTGGCCCTGTTGCGCGACCGGTTGCACCCGGTGGCCAGTGTCGAGACCCTGCCCGTTGGTCAAGCCTGCGGGCGCGTTCTAGCGCAGGACGTGATCGCACAACGGTCGAATCCGCCGCTGCCCAACACGGCGGTGGACGGGTACGGCTTTGCCGGTGGTCGGCCCGAGGGCCCGAATGTCTTGCTGCTGACCGAGGGGCGCGCGGCGGCGGGTGTGCCTTTCGCGGGGATTGTGCCGGCGGGTCAGGCGCTGCGCGTTCTGACCGGCGCACCGCTGCCCGAGGGGGTGGACACCGTCATTCTCGAAGAAGATGTGGCCGTGCAGGACGGCCACATCGCCTTCAATGGGCCTTTGAAGGCCGGTGCCAACACGCGCAAGGCGGGCGAAGACGTGCAGGCTGGAGCCTTGGTTCTGCCTGCCGGGCGACGCCTGACACCCGCCGATCTGGCGCTGCTGTCGGCGGTGGGCGTGGCCGAGGTCCCGGTCCGCACCCCCTTGCGCGTGGGGGTTATGTCTACCGGCGATGAATTGCGGGATCCGGGCCAGGCCGCGGGGCCGGGTCAGATCTATGATGCGAACCGCCCGATGCTGTTGGCGATGCTGCAACGGATGGGCTTTGTGCCGGTCGATCTGGGCCGCGTGGGTGACGACCGGACCGTGCTGCGAGACCGGCTGGACCAGGCCGCGCAACAGACTGACGCGATCCTGACCAGCGGCGGCGCTTCGGCGGGGGACGAGGATCATGTCTCGGCCCTGTTGCGGGCGACGGGAGCCTTGCAGGAATGGCGCATCGCGCTGAAGCCGGGCCGCCCGCTGGCGCTGGGCCTGTGGCGGGGCACGCCGGTGTTCGGCCTGCCGGGCAATCCGGTGGCGGCGATGATCTGCACTCTGATCTTTGCCCGGCCCGCGCTGGGCCTGATGGCGGGCGAGGGTTGGCAGCAGCCGCAGGGCTTTGACTTGCCCGCCGCGTTCGCCAAGCGCAAGAAACCGGGCCGCCGTGAATACCTGCGCGCCCGGGTCCGCGACGGTCGGGTCGAGGTGTTCCACTCGGAAGGGTCGGGTCGCATCAGCGGGCTCAGCTGGGCCGAAGGGCTGGTCGAACTGCCGGACGGCCCGCTGGACATCCAGCCCGGAGACCCGGTTCGCTTCATACCCTATGGCAGTTTCGGCCTGTGACGGTTTCGGTCTCTCGCGGGTTTTCCCCCGATGCGCCCGCGCGGGCGGCTGAGCGGTTCTGGCAGGCGTTTTTGGGCAAACTGTCGCGCGTCATGAGGCCGGACGCGCGCGGCATGGCCTTTTTTCGAACGGGCGCTGAACCCCGATTTCGCTCTGGTGGCGCGGGATGCGGATGGTCGGATGCCGGGGTTGGCGGGGTAAAAGACCCGCGACGGCGGGCTGACGCAGGGCGGGCTGGGGGCGGGCCGGCGGATCTGGCCCGGGTCTATGGCTGGTTCGGCGCCCTATGGCGCGGCCTGATCCTGAGCGTTCTGGAGCGCGACCTGAAGCCGGGCGTGTTCCAGTTGGATGGCATATGCGTAGCGACCGAGGCGCGCGGGCAGGGTGTCGGGACCCTATTACTGCGGGCGATCAAGGACGAGGCACAGGGGCTGGGCATGCACGAGGTGCAACTGGACGTGATCGACACCAACCCGCGCGAGCGTATCCTGTACGAGCGCGAAGGGCTTCAGGCGATCGGGCAGGACCGTACCGGCCCGTTCAAACACCTGTTCGGCTTCAGTTCGGCCACGAAAATGCGGTGGGTGGTGCCGGACGGTGGCTAGTCGAAGGTTCCGGCCACCCGGCCCAGCAGCATGAAGGCGCGCGCCGTGCGCGTGTCGCCCAAAGCGGTCAGGTCGGCGTCGCTGGCCTGAGGTTCGAACTCGACGATCATGGTGTCGAAGCGGCGCAGGAAGTGATGCACCGCATCGCGAAAGATCGGGTCCTGCTTCATCCGCGCCGAGGTCAGCGCCAGGCACGACCGGTCGCGGATACCGCCCAACGCGGCGACCGCACGTCCGCGTTCGCCCTTGGCGAACTGCCGCCAGACCTCGGGGCGGGCCATGTCGGGGTGCAGGTCGTCCATGTAGATGCCTTCCTGGCTGAGCAGGGTCAGCACGTCCTCGGCGGCCTGCACCAGTTGCGCGGTTTTGCGGTCTTTCATGGCGCGGCGCAGGGCGTTGAAGCCTTCGGTGTCCTCGGCGGTTTCGGGAAAGTTCAGCGCGCGGATGAAAATGTCGGTGGGCAGAGGAGTCGCTAACTCTTCGGCCGGGGTGCCCAGTTCCAACGAGGTTTGGCCCGAGGGCGCAGCAGGTCTTGCCTGCGGCGCAAGATCCCGCCGCTTGCTGGAGAACGTGGCCAGCGTGTTTTGGGTGTGCCGGGCAGCCGCAGCGATTTCATCCAGTTTCCGGGCCACCGCGGGTTCGTAGGTGCTGGCCGACCGCTGTTGCTGCGATACATACGCCTGGCGGATCGCGTCGATCGCGGTCTGCAGCCGGGCGCTTTCTTCGCGCATGATGCGGCTGGCGCGCATGGCCAGCGCCCCGACCCAGATCATCGCCACCGGCATGAACACGGCCAGCAGCATCACGATGAAACTGCCGGCCTGCGTCTGCTCGGGCAGCACCAGAAAGACCACGGCCACCACCAGCCAGATCAGGCTGAGGGCCGCGGCCGCAATCTCGATCCCGGTGACGCTGGGGCGGCCCGGACGGTCATAGATGCCCAGCCAGGTGGGCCGTTTGCTGTCCGGATCAGGGTCTTGGCCCGACATGGCGCGCTCCGATCAGGCGTAGTGGATGCTCAGCACTTCGTACGAGCGCACGCCGCCGGGGGTGCGCACTTCGACGCTGTCGCCTTCTTCCTTGCCGATCAGGGCACGGGCGATGGGCGATTTGATGTTCAGCAGGCCCTTTTCGATATTGGCCTCGTGCTCTCCCACGATCTGCCAGGTCTTTTCCTCGTCGGTGTCCTCGTCCACCAGCGTGACCTTGGCACCGAACTTGATCGCGCCCGACAGTTTGGTCGGATCGATCACGTCCGCCAGCGACAGAACGCCTTCCAGTTCCTTGATGCGGCCTTCGATGAAGCCCTGTTTTTCGCGGGCCGAGTGGTATTCTGCGTTTTCCTTCAGGTCGCCCAGTTCGCGCGCCGAGGCGATGGCCTCGATGATCGCGGGGCGTTCAACGGACTTGAGTTGCTTGAGCTCTGCCTCGAGCGCGGCAAAGCCCGCGGGCGTCATGGGGATCTTTTCCATATCTTCTTTTTTCCACGCACAAATTGAGTCGCCCCGCCGCATGAGACCAGCGTCGGGGCGAAAGATGGGTTGGCAATTACCTGACCCAAATATGGCGTGAAATGCAAGAGGCCAAGGGGTTTGGCCCCTGCAATCCGCAACTTAACGCCGTCGGGGTGGTGGGGGTTTCCGATTGTGCCGATGCCCCAGCAGATCACCGCGTTTCCAACGATGCGCCTCGGCGCCGAACCAGAGCATCTCAATCATATTGAACGACCTCGAATTCAATGCCGTTGTCGTCGTCGAAATAGAACCGGCGACCGGGTTCATAGTCGGCGTGGTTGTGCGGCTCGAAGCCCGCGGCGCGGACCTTGGCTTCGGTTGCGTCGATGTCCTCGACCAGCACGCCCACATGGTTCAGCCCGCCGATGGTGTCATAGCTGCTTTCGCCCGACGGTTTCGGGTCGGCCGGGGCGTAAAGCGCCAGATAGGTATGCGCGCTGCCCACATGCACGGTATAGCCGCCCGCGATGGCCGGGCCTTCCCATCGGGTTTTCCATCCGAATACGTCCTGCATCCAGACGGCGGTCGCCTGCGGGTTGCGGACGGTGAAGTTCGTGTGTTCCAGCGTCGCCATCATGGGGTCTCCTTTTCATGTTCAGGCTTGTTTCGACTCACCGTAATTCCTAAACCTAACTTTAGCTCAAGAGATTTTTTCGGGAGGAGATCATGCCCGCATCCGAGGGCCTTTCCATCGGCGCGCTGGCTCGCCGCACGGGGTTGGCGGTATCCGCCATCCGCTATTACGAGGCGCAGGGGCTGATTTCCCCGTGGCGCAATCCGGGCGGTCAGCGGAGGTACCAGCGCGCCGACATCCGTCGGCTGAGTTTCGTGATGATCGCCCAGCAGTTCGGCCTGACCCTGCCTGAAATCCGCGAGGTTCTGGCCGGGCTGCCCGACAACCGCACGCCTACACCTGCGGATTGGAAAAAGATCAGCCTTGGCCTGCGCGCGCATCTGGATCAGCGAATCGATACTCTGCTGCGTCTGCGTGACAATCTGGACGGCTGCATCGGCTGCGGCTGCCTGAGCCTGCCGAAATGCGCGCTCTACAACCCCGACGACCGGGCAAAAACCTATGGTAGCGGTCCCAGGTACCTGATGGGTGACGCGCCCGAGGGCTGATCTGCCGCATTGCAGCAATGTTACGCCGTGTTTTGATTGACCAAGGTCTTTTCCAGCAGGTAATCAGCCGGGAAACAAAATTTCGCCGAGCCCGCGCCCCAGGCGCCAATTCGGATAGTTAGCGGAGGAGCCCACGATGGCCGAAATTGAACGCGAAGCGATGGAATACGACGTGGTGATCGTGGGCGCAGGCCCCGCGGGCCTGTCTGCGGCCATTCGTCTGAAACAGCTGGACGCCGACCTAAACGTGGTCGTGCTGGAAAAGGGCTCGGAAGTGGGCGCGCATATCCTGTCGGGCGCGGTGCTGGACCCGTGCGGCCTGGATGCGCTGATCCCCGACTGGAAGGAAAAGGGTGCGCCGCTGAACGTGCCTGTGCGCGAAGACAATTTCTATATGTTGGGCGAGGCCGGCCAGCTGCGCATCCCGAACTGGCCGATGCCGCCGCTGATGAACAATCACGGCAACTACATCGTCTCGATGGGCAATGTCTGCCGATGGATGGCCGAACAGGCCGAGGCGCTGGGCGCCGAGATCTTCCCCGGCATGGCCTGTTCAGAACTGGTCTATGGCGACAATGGCGAGGTCAAGGGTGTCGTGGCCGGCGTGTTCGGGCTGGAGCCTGACGGATCATATGGCCCCAACACCGAACCGGGGATGGAACTGCACGGCAAATACGTCTTCCTGTCGGAAGGGGTGCGCGGGTCGCTGTCCAAGGAAGTGATCGCCAAATATGACCTGCAGGCCGGGAAAGAGCCGCAGAAATACGGCATCGGCATGAAAGAGATCTGGGAGATCGACCCCGCCAAGCACAAGGAAGGCAGCGTCACCCACACGATGGGCTGGCCGCTGGGCGGCAATGCCGGGGGCGGGTCGTTCATCTATCACCTGGAAAACAACCAGGTCTATGTGGGCTTCGTGGTGCACCTGAACTACAAGAACCCGCACCTGTTTCCCTACATGGAATTCCAGCGGTTCAAGCATCACCCGATGGTGGCCGACCTGCTGAAAGGCGGCAAGCGCGTGGCCTATGGCGCCCGCGCGATCACCGAGGGCGGGTACCAGTCGATGCCGAAGCTGGTGGCGCCGGGCGTGGCTGTGCTGGGCTGTTCGGCGGGCATGGTCAACGTGCCTCGGATCAAGGGCAACCACAACGCGATGCTGTCGGGCAAGGCAGCCGCCGAGGCCGCGTTCGAGGCCATCAAGGCCGGCCGCGGTGGCGACGAGTTGACCGATTACGAGACCGAAGTGCGCAACGGTGCCATCGGCGCCGATCTGAAAAAGGTCCGCAACGTCAAGCCGATGTGGTCAAAATGGGGCCTGACCGCCTCGCTGGCTCTGGGTGGTCTGGACATGTGGACCAACACACTGGGCTTTTCGCTGTTCGGCACGCTAGGTCACGGCAAGACCGATGCCGAAGCCACCGAAGAAGCCAGCAAGCATCAGCCCATCGACTATCCGAAACCCGACGGCACCCTGTCCTTCGACCGGCTGACCAATGTGGCGTTTTCCTTCACCAACCACGAGGAAAGCCAGCCCTGCCACCTCAAGCTGGCCGACCCCCAGATCCCGGTGAAAGTGAACCTGCCGGAATATGACGAACCCGCCCAGCGGTACTGCCCGGCGGGCGTCTACGAGATCGTGCGCGACGAGGATCAGCCGCGTTTTGTGATCAACTTCCAGAACTGCGTGCACTGCAAGACCTGCGACATCAAGGATCCCAGCCAGAACATCAACTGGACCACGCCGCAGGGTGGGGACGGTCCGAACTATCCCAACATGTAGGCAGGAAACGGGGCAATGGCACAGCCGTGACCGCTGGGCCATTGCCTCTGGTCGGCCAAGGCCCTAGCTTGTGCTGCAGGTACAGGCAGACAAGGCAGGTTCTTGGTGGTTTCTCTGGTGCATCGTGCGGCATGGGCCGCGGTTCTCGGAATGTCTCTGAGTGTTTCGGCGGTGGCGGACACCGGTGCAGGGGCTTATCTGGCCGGCCGGCAGGCGATTTATGAAAGCGATTATGCCGCCGCCGAAAGATACTACACCAGGGCGCTGGCATTCGATCCCCAGAATCAGCGTTTGATGGAAAGCGTCCTGTTGGCCCGCGTGGCCCTGGGCGAAATCGAACGGGCCCTGCCCCTGGCGCAAGAGATGGAGGCCGACGGTTTCGTCAATCAGGCTGCGCGCATGGTCATCGCCGCCGATCTGGTGCAACGCGGGCAATTCGCCGAACTTATGGCCCGCGACCCCGAGAGCCAAGGCGTGGGCCCGCTGGTTGACGGGCTGATGCTGGCCTGGGCGCATATCGGCCAGGGCGAGATGACCAAGGCCATGGAGCAGTTCGATACCGTCGCCGCGCAGGACGGGCTGCGAGAATTTGCGTTGTATCACAAGGCGCTGGCGCTTGCCTCGGTGGGTGATTTCGAAGGCGCCGAAGCGATTTTCGGCGCCGATGAGGGGCGCGTCGCGCGGTTCTCGCGCCGGGCGGCACTGGCGCGAGTCGAGATTCTGTCGCAACTGGACCGCAACGCCGACGCGCTGCAATTCCTTGAAACGGTCTTTGCTTCGGGCAGCGATCCGACCATCGAGGCCTATACAGCCCGGTTGCAGGCCGAGGAAACCCTGCCTTTCACGCATGTCCGGTCGGCGCAGGACGGCGTGGCCGAGGTCTTTTTTACCGTCGGCGCGGCGCTGAACACCGAGGCGGCGCATGATTATGTCCTTTTGTATTCCCGCGTGGCGACCTATCTGCGGCCCGATCACATCGACGCCATTCTCCTCAGCGCCGAGTTGCTGGAGGAGTTGGAGCAGCATGATCTGGCGGTTGCCGCCTATCGGATGGTGCCGCCATCCAGCAGTGATTTCCATGTTGCCGAACTGGGCCGGGCGGATGTCCTTGCCCGGATGGGTAAGACCGACGCCGCCGCCGAAGTGCTGGAAAACCTGGCCGCGCGGCAGCCCGACCTGCCCGGTGTTCACGTCGCGCTGGCCGACCTTCAGCGGCGGCAGGAGAACTATGCCGCGGCCGTCACCGCCTATGACCGCGCAATCGAACTGACCGAGGCGAACTCCGACGGCAACTGGTTTCTGTACTATGCGCGCGGCATCAGCCACGAGCGACTGAAGAACTGGGACAAGGCCGAGGCCGATTTCCGCAAGGCGCTTGAACTGAACCCGGATCAGCCGCAGGTTCTGAACTACCTCGGCTATTCGCTGGTCGAGCGGCGGGAAAAGCTGGACGAGGCGCTTGAGATGATCCAACGCGCCGTGGCGGCCCAACCCGACAGCGGTTATATCGTCGACAGTCTGGGCTGGGTGCTGTTCCGGCTGGGCCGCTATGACGAGGCGGTCGGACACATGGAACGCGCGGTCGAGCTGATGCCGGTGGATCCGGTAGTGAACGACCATCTGGGCGATGTCTACTGGGCCGTCGGACGCCTGCGTGAGGCCGAGACCCAATGGAAGCGCGCCCTGTCCTTCATCGACCCCGAAGACACCGATGGCGAGGCGGACCCGGACCGCATCCGCCGCAAGCTCGAGATCGGCCTCGACGCTGTGCTGGCCGAAGAGGGGGCCGAACCGCTGAAGGTCGCCAATGGCAATTGAGGGTTTCGCACCCGCCAAGATCAACCTGACCCTGCATGTGACCGGCCGACGCGCCGATGGCTATCACCTGCTGGATTCGCTGACGGCTTTCGCCGATCTGGGCGACAGGCTGACCCTGGAGCCAGGCCCTGATCTTTCAATCGCGGTGTCTGGCGAACATGCCGAAGGCGTGCCGACCGACGCAAGAAACCTGGTCTGGAAGGCGGCACAGGCGATGGGCTGGCGGGGGCGGGTTCATCTGGACAAGGTGCTGCCGCACGGGGGCGGAATTGGCGGCGGGTCGTCGGATGCGGCGGCCACCTTGCGGCTTCTGTCACCCGAAGGCGCCGAGATCCCGCTGGACATTGCGCTGGCCCTGGGCGCCGATGTTCCGGTCTGCACCTTGGGCCGCGCGGCGCGGATGCAGGGCATCGGGGACCGGATCAGCCCGGTCGCTTTGCCGCCGCTTCCCGCCTTGTTGGTCAATCCCGGTGTGCCGGTGCCCACTGGGCCGGTGTTCAAGGCCTTGGCCGCGCACGACAATCCTGCAATGCCGGCCGACCTGCCGGCGTTTGACGGGCCGGAACACTGCGCCGACTGGCTGCGCGGGCAGCGCAACGACCTGCAGCCCGCAGCGATTGGTCTTGCTCCGGAAATCGCGGATGTTCTGGATGCGTTGTCAGGTACGCGGGATGCGCTGCTAGCGCGGATGTCCGGGTCGGGGTCGACCTGTTTCGCGCTGTACCCAACGATGAAGGCCGCGCATTTCGCAGCTTACGAGATCGGCGTTGCGCAGGCGGATTGGTGGTGCCGGGCGGTGACGCTCAGTTGAGGCGCGCTACGACATAGTCGGCCATATCCCGCAACAGGTCGCGGATTTCATGGTCGGGCAGAACCGCCAGCGCCGCCTTGGCCTTGGCGGCCCAGCCCAGCGCATCGGCGCGGGTGGCGTCCAGCGTGCGGTATTTGCGCATCAGGCCCAGCGCGTGTTGCAGGTCGCCATCCTGCTGGCGGCCTTTTTCGATGGTGCGCTCCCAAAAGGCGCGTTCCTCGGGGGTGGCCTGCGCAACCGCTTTGATGACGGGCAGGGTCAGTTTGCGCTCGCGGAAATCGTCGCCCACGTTCTTGCCGGTGGCCTCGCTGTCGCCGTGATAGTCCAGCAGGTCGTCGGCGATCTGGAAGGCGATGCCCAGCGCGTCGCCATAGGCGAACAGCGCCCGAACCTGCTCCTCGGAGGCGCCGGCGATCACGCCGCCCACCTCGGTCGCCGCGGAAAACAGCGCCGCGGTCTTGCCGCGCACGACCTGCAGATACACGCTCTCGTCGGTGCGCAGGTCGGTGGCAGCGGTCATCTGCAGCACCTCGCCTTCGGCAATGGTGGCCGAGGCATTGGCCAGAATGTCCAGAACCCGCAAAGACCCGGTTTCCACCATCAACTGGAAGCTGCGCGAAAACAGGTAGTCGCCGACCAGCACGCTGGACTTGTTGTCCCACAGCAGGTTGGCGGTGGGCCGGCCGCGCCGCTGGGCGCTCTCGTCCACGACGTCGTCATGCAAAAGCGTGGCGGTGTGGATGAATTCGACCGTGGCGGCCAGGCGGATGTGATGATCGCCGTCATAGCCGAACAGCCGCGCGGCAGCCAGGGTCAGCATCGGGCGCAGGCGCTTGCCGCCCGCTTCGACCAGATGCGCGGTCACCTCGGGGATGCGGGGCGCGTGCTCCGAGGCCATGCGGGTGCGGATCAACGTGTTCACCGCGTCCATTTCGCCGGCCAGCAGCTCGGCCAGTCGCTCATGCGGTTTCGAGATCGTGCCGATGTCCATCACACTCCTGTCACAAGGCTCGACTTTCGCCCCGCCTTGCCCTTACATCCATCCCCATGAAAGAACTTCTGCGCAGCACCGATCCGACCGTCATGGCCTTTGCGTCCGCTCTCCTTGAGGGCGAGGATATAGACTGCTTTGAGATGGACGTAAATATGAGCGTGCTCGAAGGCGGCATCGGCATCTTCCCCCGCAGGCTGATGGTCCGGACCGAAGATCTCTCGCGCGCGCAGCGCGTAATGCGCGACAACGACATTCCCTTGGGGCGATGACCGCGTTTGCCGATACCGATCTGACCTGCAACGATTTTCTGGGCGGGCGCCTGCGCCTGTGGCAGCCGCGCGACGGATATCGGGCCGGGGTCGATCCGGTTCTGCTTGCCGCGGCGGTTCCGGCCAGCCCCGGCCAGTCCGTGCTGGAACTGGGGTGCGGGGCCGGAGCTGCGGTTCTTTGCCTCGGTGCCCGGGTTCCTGATCTACGCCTGAATGGTGTGGAATTGCAGCCGGCCTATGCGGATCTGGCCCGGCGGAACGCACGCGAAAACGGCATTGCCCTGTCGGCCTACGCCGCTGATCTGGCCCAGTTGCCGTCCGAGCTGCGCCAGCTTCAGTTCGATCACGTCATCGCGAACCCGCCCTATTACCGTGCCGGTGCGCACAGCGCCGCCGCGGATGCCGGTCGGCGCATCGCGCTGGGTGAACAAACCCCGCTGGTCGCATGGGTCGAGGCCGCGGCCCGTCGTCTGGCGCCGCGCGGCTATCTGCACATGATACAACGCGCCGACCGCCTGCCGGACCTTATGGCCGCCTGCACGGATCGGCTGGGGTCGCTCGAAATCCTGCCCCTGGCGCCGCGCCGAGGACGGGCCGCCGAATTGGTGATCTTGCGCGCGCGCAAAGGCGGGCGGGCTGCGTTTCGCCTGCATGCGCCGCTGATTCTGCATCAAGGCGACCGCCATGAGCGCGACGAGGACAGCTATGCGCCCGCGGTGTCCGATGTCCTGCGACACGGGCGGCCGCTGCGCTGGCCCGGGCAGCTTTAGGCAAAGACCAGCCGAAATTGTCGGATTTGTGACAGATTCTGTGCGCCTGCGGCGTGACAGGGTGGAAATGATGTGGTCAACTTCCCATGTCAGATAGATCAACAGAGAAGGAGGATCGCCATGAGCGTTAGCGCACATCTGAGTGAACTGAAGAAGAAGCACGCAAGCCTCAGTCTCCAGGTCGAAGAAGCCCAGCGCGCGCCCGGGATTGACGATCTCCACATTGCCCAACTGAAGAAACAGAAGCTGAAGCTGAAGGAAGAGATCGAGCGTCTCTCCGTCAGCGCCTGAGGCTGGCCCGCGCCGCAATCGCGGCGCCGCCGGTTATCAAAACGGCCGCGATCGCCAGCGTCCACGAGGGCGCGGCGATCCCGGCCACAACCAGCACTAGGGTCGACAGCAGTGGCGCCGCGTAAGAACTGGTGCCAAGCATTTGGATGTCTCCCTGCTTGACTCCGATATCCCAGACATAGAAGGCCAGCCCCACCGGCCCCAGCCCCAGCGCGACGGTCGAGGCCCAGCCCAATGTGCCTTGCGGCCAAACTGTGTGCTCGAGGACGAAATGCAGCGCCCACGAGGCAAGCGCGGTCAACACGCAGAATACCGCGACCGAGCTGGTGGGTGTCCGGCCCAACCGCCGCGAGAGCACGGAATACCCCGACCATGTCAGCGCGCACAGCAGCGCCAGAGCATAGCCGGGCAGGTATTCCGCCCGAAATCCGGTGCTGCCGCCGCCGGTGATGATGAGCGCGGCGCCGGAAAAGCCCAGACAGGCCCCCAGCAGATGCCCCACGCGCAGGGTCTCTCCGGGCAGCAGTCCCGAGAACAGCACAATCAGCAGCGGCCAGAGATAGGCGATCAAACCTGCCTCAGCTGCAGGCGCCATGCGCAGGGCCGAGAAATACAGCGCGTGATACCCGAACAACCCCAAGGTGCCGAAGGTGAACACCTTCCAGCTGATCTGACGCAACTGGGTCAACCCGCCGCTGCGCCATGCCCAGATCAGCCCCAGCGTGCCGCCGATGCTGAAACAGATCGCGTTCAGCAACAGCGGCGGAGTTGGGGCCGAGCCAACGGTGAACAGGGCCAGCAAGGCCCACAACAATACGGCGACAAAACCGACGGCGGTGGCACGGGTCTTGGTCATGCGGGGGAAATGTCCTCGACCGGGATGATTGTGAAACCGTCGGATATGTGCGCAGTTTTTTCGATTTCCGCAAGGAACCAATCGCGAAAGGCTGCGATCTGAGGACGGGTCTCTTCGCCCTTGCGGCACAGGAACCGGAACCGGGCCTTGGTTTCGATAGCGATCCTGAACGGGGTGACCAGTCGGCCCTCGATCACGTCCTTGATGATCATGGGCCGCCGCCCAAGCGCAACGCCCATCCCCGCCACCGCCGCGTCGATGGCATGGTCGGCGTTTGAAAAATGCGTGCCATGGGTCGGCGTGAAGTCCACCCCGACCGCACGGAACCACGCGGGCCAGTCACAGGGCGGGTTCAGGAAACCGATCGAGTCGTCATGGATCAGGGGCGCCTCGGTCAAGCTTTGCGGCGTCGGATACCGCTCGGCCAGTTCGGGTGTCATGACCGGGGTCAACCACTCGGGCCGCACCGGAACCGAATACAGTCCGTCATCCTGCCCATAGCCGAACCGGATCGCCACATCCACGTCGTCGCGGTCGAAATCCAGGTTGCGCAAGGTGGCCGAGAACCGCAGGTCGATCTCGGGATGTGCACGGGCGAATTCATAAAGGCGCGGCGCCAGCCACTTGGCCGTCAGGGCCGGACCCGCAGTGATCGTCAGTGACGTGTTGTCCTGCAACCGGCGCGTCGCGGCCCAGGCGGCTTGCAGCCGGGCAAAGCCCTCGGCCGCGCCGGGGGCGAGAGTCCGCCCGGCCTCGGTCAGTTCGACCGCGCGGTTCAGGCGGCGGAACAGCGGCTGGCCTAGGTGTTCCTCCAGCGACTTGATCTGAAACGACAAGGCTGCCGGCGTGACGTTCAGCTCGTCCGCGGCCTTGGCAAAGGACATGTGTCGGGCGGCGGCGTCAAAGGCGCGCAGGGCGGTCAGCGGGGGAAGGCGATCACTCATTTCGGTTCAGAAATTCTTATGCGACATGGGAAAAACTCTCGTTTGCGCCCCTTAAAAGCAAAAGTCATATTTAGTGCAAGTCAAGTTGAATTTAATCAGAAAGGGACCGCCATGATCGAGATGACGACAAACCCCGCCGCGCAAAAGGCGATTCTACGCGCTCATCAAGAGCGTGGCGCGCTGGTCCGGAGTTTCTGGAAATGGGTCACGGGTTCCCGCTGAGCGCAGCGCGCGCGTTCTTACGGGATATAAGAAGGGCCGGCCCAAGGGGTCGGCCCGATTTCGTTTTTCAAGCGCGATCAGACGAAGAACTGCGCCCCGTTGGCCGAGATGGTCGAACCGTTGATGAATTGCGAATCGTCGGAAGCAAGGAACACCACGCAGCGGGCGATTTCTTCCGGTTCGCCCAGGCGACCGGCTGGGATCTGGCCGATGATGGCCTCGCGTACCTTTTCCGGAACGGCCATGACCATCTCGGTCGCGATGTAGCCGGGGCAGATCGCGTTGGCCGTGATGCCCGCCCTTGCGCCCTCTTGGGCCAGCGACTTGACGATGCCCAGATCGCCCGCCTTGGTGGCGGCATAGTTCACTTGGGCAAACTGGCCCTTCTGACCGTTGATCGAACTGATTACGATCACCCGGCCGAACTTGCGCTCACGCATTCCTGGCCAGACGGGGTGGACGGTGTTGAACACGCCCGTCAGGTTGGTGTCGATCACCTGGTGCCACTGTTCGGGGGTCATCTTGTGGAACGGCGCGTCGCGGGTGATGCCAGCATTGGCGACCACGATGTCGATCGGCCCCAGATCCGCTTCGACCTTTGCGATCCCGGCCTTGGACTCGTCATAGTCCGCGACGTTCCATTTGTAGGTGGGGATGCCGGTTTCTTCGGTGAACTTGGCCGCGGCCTCGTCATTCCCCGCATACGAGGCGGCGACATTGTATCCTTCGGCCTTCAGCGCCTTGGAAATCGCCGCGCCGATGCCGCGGGTGCCGCCGGTTACGAGAGCTGTTCGTGCCATTTAGGACTCCTCCATTGAAAATATGGCTTGATAATGTTGCTACAAAAACCGCTACAGCTACGCAATAATCTTTCTTCGGAAAATTGCCGCGCCGCAGAAGAGTTGCCGGGTTGCGTCATCCTTGTGGCCCTTGCGATCCATCGCGCAAGGGCCACCCCAAAGGCGGTACGGCGGGGCCGGCTACCCGGCTTCGGCCTCAGAGACGCTCCACGCACATGGCAACGCCCATGCCGCCGCCGATGCACAAGGTTGCCAGGCCCTTTTTGGCGTTCCGGCGCTTCATTTCGAACAGCAGGGTGTTCAGAACCCGGCAGCCCGACGCACCGATCGGGTGGCCGATTGCGATGGCGCCGCCGTTGACGTTTACGATCGAGGGATCCCAGCCCATGTCCTTGTTCACGGCGCAGGCCTGTGCGGCAAAGGCCTCGTTGGCCTCGACCAGATCCAAGTCGTCAACCGACCAGCCGGCCTTTTCCAGCGCTTTGCGCGAGGCATAGATCGGCCCGACGCCCATGATCGACGGGTCCAGCCCGGCGGTTGCGTAGGACGCGATGCGGGCCAGCGGCTCGATCCCGCGCTTTTCCGCGTTGTCGGCGGACATCAGCAGGGTCGCCGCCGCGCCATCATTGAGGCCGGACGCGTTTGCCGCCGTCACGGTTCCGTCTTTGGTGAAGGCCGGGCGCAGCTTCTGCATGGCTTCGATGGTGGCGCCGTGGCGGATGTATTCGTCGCTGTCCATCACGATGTCGCCCTTGCGCGTCTTGATGGTGAAGGGCAAGATCTCGTCCTTGAACTTGCCGGCCTTCTGCGCGGCCTCGGCCTTGTTCTGGCTGGCCACAGCGAATTCGTCCTGCATGTCGCGGCTGATCTGCCACTTCTCGGCCACGTTCTCGGCGGTCTGACCCATGTGGTAGCCGTTGAACGCATCCCACAGACCGTCGCGGATCATCGTGTCGATATAGGTCATGTCGCCCATCTTGTGGCCTGCGCGCAGCGATGCCGCATGGGGCGACAGGGTCATGTTTTCCTGTCCGCCGGCGCAGACGATCTCGGCATCGCCCAGCTGGATGTGCTGAGCGCCGAGTGCGACGGCGCGCAGCCCCGAGCCGCAGACCTGGTTGATGCCCCAAGCCGCACTTTCCGTGGGCAAGCCGGCGTTGATGTGGGCCTGACGGGCGGGGTTTTGGCCCTGTGCCGCGGTCAGGACCTGGCCCATGATGGTCTCGCTCACCTCAGCCTTATCGATCCCGGCGCGTTCGACGACGGCTTCCAGAACGGCCGCGCCCAGATCATGTGCGGGGGTGTTCGCGAACGAACCGCCAAAACTGCCGACGCCCGTACGCGCGGCGGATGCGATTACAACGTTTGTCATTTAGTCATTCCTTTACCGTCATGGTCCTAATGGGAAATCTGACGGCGCAGGTCGCAGAGAGCCTCTCTGACGATGCAAGAGCGCCTCGTGATCCCCCGCTCCAGCCCCTCTGCAATAGCGCAACGCTGCATGTGCAGCAACGGACAGCTTGTCTCAGACGGCGACCGGGGGACGGGGTGGTGCGGTCATGAGGCGCTCAACTTGCGGTTTTCTCGGCGCTTTTCTGTTCCCACGGTGGTTTGACCGACGGGGCGCCGAACAGAAAACCCTGAAGGCAATCCACGCCGCTGGCCATCAGGAACTCGGCGTCCTCCCGGGTCTCGACCGATTCGGCGACCACCAGGATTTCGAATTCGCGGGCCACAGCGATCAGGGCGCGGACCAGCGCCTGATTGTCGGGGTTGGTGCTGATGCCGCGCACGAATTGTCCGTCGATCTTGGCGGCGTCGAAAAAGAACTCGCGGAAATGGCGGAAGCTGAAGTTGCTGGCTCCGAAATCATCCAGCGTGAAGGCGACCCCCTTGCCCTGCAGTCGGTCCATGAAGTCGATCACCAGTTCCGGCACCTGCATGGCGGAATCCTCGGAGATTTCCAGGATCAACCGTTCGCCGATGGTGGGGTCGCGTTTCAAAAACCGCTCCAACACGCGCGACCAGCGCGCATAGCCGATCGAGCGTGCGGACATGTTGATGGCCAGTCGGATTTCGGGGTTGCGGGCCATTGCCCGCAAGCCTTTTTCCAGCGCCACGCAATCCAGATCGCGCCCGATCGGGGTGTTTTCGACCTGCGGCATGAATTCCCGCGCGGGAATCACCCGGCCGGTTTCATCCAGAACGCGGATGAACCCTTCGTAGAAGGCGACCCCGTGGGGCGGCCGGGCTTGCATCACCGGTTGATAGGCCAGGTGGCATTGCCTGTGCCTGACCGCCTCGGTCGCCATTTGTACGGCCGATCTGTCGCGCGCAGAGACGGCCGAATTCAGCGGGCTGTCCGCGCCTTCCGGCAGATCTGACAAATCCTTTTTCCCCATCGCGCCGAATCCTTCTGAGACACCGAAATCGGTTCCCTCTCAGTTTCGCGTGCAACAGGTGAATTTGCGGTTAAGGGCGGGCCGCTTCAGCGGGTGGACGAGGTGATTGGCTGCATTGCCACGACGGCGCCGATGACAGCGCCCAGCATCCCGAACCCCATACCGGCCAGACCCAGAACGAGAAGCCCCGACAGCGGTTGCGCGGCCAGTGCGCTGAGCATTGCGGTGGCCAGACCCAACAGACCGACGATGGTCGAGCAAGCTGTGAATCGTGTCATCGGGACCTCCGGGTTGGGCAAATTTACCCAAGGTGATGTGGTTCCGGGGGGCGGAGATTCAAGGCCGGCCTGCAATCACCGCCGCGTGATCAGGCCCGTTCCGCTTGTTGGTTGGGCAGATTTTTATCGAGTTGCACGAAACCGGGTGTTCCGCGATCTTCGGGGTGGCGGGCCAGGTGCTTGGCTTTGATCTGCTCGGAACTGTCACGGCTGCCGTCATGGCTGTAGCCCGGCGGGGCAAAACAATAGGCCAGCCGCTGTTTCAGGGTCAGGCCCGGTTGGGTCGCGTCACGCCAAATGGCCACCCATTCGTGAAAGGCCACGCGCAGCGGGTTGAAGGTGCCGATATTATGCACCAAGCCATAATCGACCCGGTCGTGCTCCTGCTCGGGGACGAAGGTGCCGAACAGCTTGTCCCAGATGATGAACACCCCGGCATAGTTGCAATCCAGATAGCGCGCGTTGCGGCCGTGATGGGCGCGGTGGTGGCTGGGGGTGTTCATGAGCGCCTCGAACAAGCGGGGCATCTTGCCGATGGCCTCGGTGTGAATCCAGAACTGGTAGATCAGGTTCAGGCCGCCGCAGAACAGCACCATCGCCGGGTGGAACCCCAGCAGGATCAGCGGCGCACGCACGACCATCATGAAGGTGAAGGTATAGGTCCAGGTCTGCCGCAGGGCGGTGGTCAGGTTGTAGTGTTGCGAGCTGTGGTGGTTCACATGGCTGGCCCAGACCCAGCGGATGCGGTGCCCGAACCGGTGCACCCAGTAATATCGCAGGTCATCCAGCACAAAGCACAGGATGATCACCGGAATCGATGTGCCCAGATCCAAGGGCGTGATCTTCCACAGCCACATGAAGAATCCATAGGCGATGAAGCCCAGCAGGAACCCGGACGCGATGTTGCCTGCCCCCATAATCAGCGAGGTCACGGCGTCGCGGGTTTCATACCGGCCGCCACGGCCCTTCATGGCGATCCATAGAAATTCGGCCAGGATGGCGGCGATGAAGAACGGGACTGCCCATTGGACGACATCGGGAAAACTGATCTGGTCGGTCATGCGGGCTCCAGCCGGTGGCGCCAGTGGCGGCGCTCGGTTTCGTCAAGGCGGACGGTGACGCCGGGGGTGGCGAAGTCGTGGAACTGGACCTCGATGCCCTCGGGGTGGTCGATCCAGTCGAAATCGCGCAGGTGGCGGGCCACCGTGTCGGCGCCAAAGGACCACAACAGGCCCGGCCCGGTCTCGGTGCGCACCAGCGCCGCGTGGCCGTCATGGGTCAGGGTGACGTCGATGATGGTGTCGTCGGGAAAATGGCGCACCCATTCGGCGCGCGCGCTGTCGGCGCTCAGCACGCGCAGGCGCGATTTGCCCGTCAGATGCAGCAGTGCGGTGATGCCGGCAATGCCACCGACCACCAGAACCAGCAGGATTTCCAGCGGCATGATGTCCTCCCGCAGGCAGAGTGCAAGCGGGGTCAGGCCCTGTCAAAGGTGGCGTTGCGTCAGGTGCCGTCGTGCGGCTCCAGCAGTTCGTGTCGGACAACGCGCTCGACGAAGGGCACCAGCCCCTCGGGCCCTGAGGCGCGATCCTTGAGGTGAATGCAGATATCCGGCCGCCGCGCCGCGATGATACCCAACAGTTCGCCGCGCACCTTGTCATCGAGGCCCGCGCCCATGATCGCGCAGGCGATGCGCGGTTCGGCGTCCAGTTGCCGCCGCACCTCGTCCGGATCATGCGCGCCCAGCCACCGGATCGGAAGGTGGTCCAGTTGCCGCGCCACATCGCCGATCACGTTGGGCAGCCGGCCGATCAGCAAAACCACCGGTTTCATCTCAGCCTCCTGTCTGTTGCCAATGAAAAACCGGCCCTGTTCAGGCCGGTTCCAGTCTAGCACAAAAGGCCCGTCAGGCGGTCAGCTTTCGGGGTGCAGCAAGGCCGCGATGATCGCCTTGGCGCTGTCCGAGTTCCATTCGGCATCGCCGATCAGCCGCGCGATTTCCCGGCCTTCGGGGTCGATGATCACGGTGATCGGCAGGCCGACGATGCCCATCTCACGCGCGACGGCCTGTTTCGGGTCCTGGTGGCGGGGCAGGTTGGTGATGCCGTTTTCGTCAAAGAACTTCTTGATCCCCGCAGGCGAGTTGCGCCCGGTGGCCAGTGTCAGAACCTCGAACTGGTCTCCGCCGAATTCCTCCTGCAACTCGGCGATCTGGGGCATCTCCTTGCGGCAGGGTGCGCACCAAGTGGCCCAAAAATTCAGCAGAACGTATTTGCCGCGATAGTCCGCCAGTGTGGCCGTGCCGCCGTCATCTTCCAGCAGGTACTCCGCGTCCGAGACCGGTTTCGGCTCGGAATGCAGGATCAGGCGTTTCAGACTGCCCTCGCGCAGGTCGGCCAAGGCCTGCGTGTCGGCGGCCAAAGCGGCATTTGCACCCAGCGCAAGGGCCATATAAAGGGGGATCAGACGAAACAGGCGCATATCAACTCCGGGTTTTCCAGCATGACCGAACAATCCTCGAACCAGATGTGGGGCGGCCGCTTTGCCGCCGGACCAGACGCGATCATGGAGGCGATCAATGCCTCGATCGGGTTCGACCGACGGATGGCGGCCCAGGACATCGCGGGCTCGCGTGCCCATGCCGCCATGCTGGCCGCCACGGGCGTCATAAGTGATAGTGATGCCGAGGCCATTCGGGAAGGGCTGCTCACCGTTTTGTCAGAGATCGAACGCGGTGAGTTCCAGTTTTCGACTGCGCTGGAAGACATCCACATGAATGTCGAGGCGCGGCTGAAAGAGATCATCGGCGAGCCCGCAGGCCGCCTGCACACGGGCCGCAGCCGCAATGACCAGGTGGCGACCGATTTCAAATTGTGGGTCCGCGATCAGCTAGACGCCGCCGGATCCGGCCTGCTGGCCCTGATCCGCGCGCTTTTGGCGCAGGCCGAGGCCGGGGCCGATTGGGTCATGCCCGGCTTCACCCACCTGCAGACCGCGCAGCCGGTGACCTGGGGCCACCACATGATGGCCTATGTCGAGATGTTCGGCCGCGACCTCAGCCGCGTGCGGGATGCGCGCGCCCGGATGAACGAATGCCCGCTGGGTGCTGCGGCGCTGGCCGGCACGTCTTTCCCGATCGACCGGCACATGACGGCGCAGGCGCTGGGCTTTGACCGGCCCGCCGCCAACTCGCTGGATGCGGTCAGCGACCGGGACTTCGCGCTGGAATTTTTGTCGGTGGCCTCGATCTGCGCGGTGCACCTGTCGCGCTTTGCCGAGGAACTGGTGATCTGGTCCTCGGCCCAGTTCCGTTTCGTCACCCTGTCCGACCGGTTCTCGACCGGCTCGTCGATCATGCCTCAGAAAAAGAACCCCGACGCCGCTGAACTAATCCGCGCCAAGGTGGGTCGGATCTTTGGTGCCAACACGGCGCTGATGATGGTGATGAAGGGCCTGCCGCTGGCCTATTCCAAGGACATGCAGGAAGACAAGGAACAGGTCTTTGACGCCGCCGACAACTGGATGCTGGCGCTGGCCGCAATGGAAGGCATGGTCAAGGACATGACCGCCAACCGCGACAGCCTGGCCGCTGCCGCCGGCTCGGGCTTTTCCACCGCGACCGATCTGGCCGACTGGCTGGTGCGTGTGCTGGGCCTGCCCTTCCGTGATGCGCACCACGTCACCGGATCGCTGGTCGCCATGGCCGAGAAGAAGGGCTGCGACCTGCCCGATCTGACGCTCGAGGACATGCAATCGGTTCACGGGGGCATCACGCAGGATGTCTATTCTGTCCTTGGCGTTGAGAATTCGGTAAACTCGCGCCAGTCCTACGGTGGTACGGCCCCGGACCAGGTCCGGGCTCAGATCGCCCGTTGGAAGGAGTTGCTGAAATGACAACCTTGCGCGTGATTGCCCTGATCGCGGCCGCCTTGGCTTTGGCAGCCTGCGGCGCCGACGGAGAGCCCGTTCAGCCGACCTTGAACGCCAATGTGGGCGTGTCGAGCAGCGGCGCTTATGTCGGTGGCGGGGTTGGCTTGCACAAGGGGCCGATCAGCGTGTTTTTCGGGATTTGATCCCGCAATCTGCTTGAAAGCGGCGCGCCAGCCACCATGTCGCATGTGACCCGAGGAAAAGGCATAGATATGAAACTGATCGGCCTGATCTTGTCGCTTGCTGTACTGGCGGCCTGCGAGTCCACGAGCGCACAGCGGTCGCAGCCTGTGGAAGAGCCCGCGCGCTCAGGGGCTGGAGTGTCCGTTTCTGGTTACGCGCGGGCAGGGATTTCAAAGACCTTCTGATCGGTTGCCTGCGTTTGTCAGCCGGCCACGGAGTGTCCGCGCTGGCGCAGACACTCGATCAAGATGTCGCGCCGGGTATTGCGCATTTCGGCCGCGCCAGCGACGGCCCCCGCCGCCGATCCCACGGCCGCACCGGCCAAAGCGCCTTCGGCGTTGCCGACCGTATCGTCCGACAGACCGGCCAGAGCGCCGACTCCGGCCTCGATCAGGGCCTGTTACCGAGTTTCCGGGTTCCACAGGTTCTGGGACTTGGCCAGGGCGCGGCACTGGTCCAGATCAGCGGCATAAGCCGGGCCCGGCTCGGCTGCCAGAACGGGTTGGTGTTGCGCCCCGGTGCCGCTGCAGGCGGCCGTGATCAGGGCCAGCGGCAAGGCCGCCACTTTGAATTGTTCCGTGAACAACATGAGTTTTCCTTTCGTTTGGGATGTTCAACAGGCGTCGGTGCCGCGCCTGTCGGGGCGTGGCCCAAGCTCTGGTTCGGGTGTGTGAGGCGGGTTCAGAAATCGCCCAGGCCGCGATGGGCCAGCGCCAGGACATAGACGGCCAGGATGAAATCCAGGATCTCGACCAGCCCCAGCATCAGCGGGATCGGGTCGGGTGATGTCGCGAACATATGACCCAGGTCCAGCAGGACCACGAAGATGTATCCCTAGGCCGCCACGATGGCGCCCCAGCTTGCGACGGCCGAGCCGCGCAGCATGGCCACCGCCGACCCCACGGCCAGCAGAGCAAGCGCGATTAGAAAGGCGTTGAAACCCCAGAATACTGTTTCGCCCAGCCCGGAAAAGTCCCGGGTCTCGATCGGGCCACCGGGGACCAGCGTGACAAAGCTGGCGACGAGGAGAAGCATCAGTTTGGCGGCTGTGGCCGTGTGTTGGGGCGCCACAGGCCGCGTTGGGCCGGCGTTGATTTGTGACGAGTGCGCCATGACAGGACCCTATTAATGACTGGTGGGTCATAAATGGAGACGGCTTTAATGACCCGGTAGTCATCAAAAAATTGAAATTGCGTGACGCTGCGTCCAGTCTGCGTCAAGAGGGGCGCGCCGTAAGAAAGCCGTAAGAAAATTGAGGGGCAAGATGCCGAAGATCGTCGATCGAGAAGAGATGCAGGGGCGCATATTGGATGCGGCCATGGCATGCTTTCTGGATCAGGGCTATCACGCCACAAAGATGCAGGACTTGGCCCGCCAGGCCGCGATGGCCAAGGGCACACTGTATCTGTATTTCCAAAGCAAGGAGGCTTTGCTTCTGGCGTTGCTGCGGCGGTATTTCGAGGATATCCGCGCTCGCATCAGCGACATCCCGGCCCCGCAGACGCTGGACCAGTTCATGACCGGGCTGCGTCTGTCCATGCCTGCCGACCGCCTGGCGGCGACGCGGCTGTTCTCTGACGTGCTGGGCCCCGGTTTCCAGGACCCGCGCGCGGCCGAGATCATCGGCGGGTTCTTCGCCTGGCTGGCCGATCACTATGCGGATCAGTTGGCCCCCTTGATCCGCGCGGGTGAAATCCGCAGCGACCTGAGTGCGCAGGCCGCGGCGCAGGCGGTGACGGCGATGCTGGACGGGCTGGTGATCCATCTGGCGATCTTCGGGGTCGGGGAAGATGTCTTTGAGGCCCGGCGCGATGCCACGTTGGCCCTGCTCGAGACCGGCCTGAGGGGCGGCGTGGCGCCACCGGGCTAGGCCCTGTTTGCCTGCCCGCGCCGCAAACCCCGTTGATCCGCAGGGCCGTTATGGTCTAAGCGCGCAGACATGGATCATTTTCTGTACCGCGACGGCGCGCTGCACGCCGAAGTTGTCCCGATCGCCCACATCGCCGAGGCGGTCGGAACGCCGTTCTATGTCTATTCCACGGCCACGCTGCTGCGGCACTTTCGCCTGTTCGACGACGCCCTGGCGGGCACCGACCATCTGGTCTGCTATGCGATGAAGGCGGCCAGCAACCAGGCCATCCTGAAAACGCTGGCGCAGGCGGGCGCTGGAATGGACGTGGTTTCGGGCGGCGAGTACCTGCGGGCCAAGGCAGCGGGTGTGCCGGGCGAAAAGATCGTGTTCTCAGGCGTCGGCAAGACGGCCGAGGAGATCCGCACCGCGCTGACAGGTGGTATTCGCCAATTCAACGTCGAATCGGAACCCGAGATGGAGGTGATCAACGCCGTCGCGCAGGAACTGGGCGTGATCGCGCCGATCACCGTTCGCGTGAATCCGGACGTTGATGCCAAGACACATGCCAAAATCGCCACAGGTAAATCCGAAAACAAATTCGGTATCCCGATCGCTCGTGCACCCGAGGTCTATGCCCATGCCGCCAACCTGCCGGGGCTGAAGGTGGTGGGCATCGACGTTCATATCGGCTCGCAACTGACCGATCTGGAGCCGTTCCGCCTGGCCTATTCCAAAGTCGCCGAGCTGACAGAACAGCTGCGTGCGCAAGGCCACGACATCCGTCGGCTGGACCTGGGCGGCGGCCTGGGCATCCCCTATGCGCGTTCGAACGAGGCGCCGCCGCTGCCGGTCGAATACGGCGCGATGATCAAGGAAACGCTGGGCCATCTGGGCTGCGAGATCGAGATCGAGCCGGGCCGCCTGATCGCGGGTAACGCAGGGCTGATGGTGTCGAAGGTGATCTATGTAAAGTCGGGCGAAGGGCGCGATTTCCTGATCCTGGACGGGGCGATGAACGATCTGATCCGTCCGGCCATGTACGATGCCTATCATGACATCGTCCCCGTCATCGAACCCGCACCGGGGGTCGAGCAGCGCCCCTATGACATCGTCGGCCCGGTCTGCGAAACCGGCGACACCTTTGCCAAGCAGCGCAACATGCCGCCGCTGACCCCAGGCGATCTGGTCGCATTTCGCAGCGCCGGTGCCTATGGCGCGGTGATGGCCAGCGAATACAACACCCGCCCGTTGATCCCCGAGGTTCTGGTGAATGGCGATCAATTTGCGGTTATTCGTGAACGGCCCACCTTTGACGAAATCATAAACCGCGATACCATACCGGAATGGCTCTGACGCGATGACCGCGCGGGCCTGACCCGGAGGCCCGCCGTGACCGACAGATCGAACCTGCCCATTCCCAAGGCGTCCCTGTGGCTGACCCATGGCGGGATGCTGGCCGAGCAGGCGTTGCGGGCCTTTTGGCCTTTCCTGTCATTGCTGATGCTTGTTCTGGGCCTGCTGATGCTGGGCGTTCAGGACATGGTCGGCGTCGAAACGGTCTGGATCGCGGGCGGGATGGCCGCCGTGGCGCTGTGTGCGACGTTGATTTGGGGCGCGCGCAGGTTTCACCTGCCAACCCGGGCGCAGGCACTGGTCCGGTTGGACGAAACCCTGCCCGGACGACCTATCCAGGCTTTGATGGACGATCAGGCCATCGGCGCGATGGACCCGGATTCGGTGGCGCTGTGGCGAGCGCATCAGGCGCGTATGGCCGCGCGAGCGGCCCAGGCCGGGCCGGTCCGACCGGATCTGGACCTGAACCGGAGAGATCCCTTTGGCCTGCGCTTCGTCGCGATGCTGGCGCTGGTGGTTGGGCTGGTGTTCGGCTCGTTCTGGCGTATCGGGTCGGTGACGGAAATGACGCCGGGTGCCGCGACGGCGGGTCAGGGACCCAGCTGGGAAGGCTGGGTCGAGCCGCCCCGCTATACCGGCTTGCCGACCCTGTATCTGGCCGATCAGTCCGGCTCGACCCTGCCTATTCCGCAAGGCAGCCATGTTACCCTGCGATTCTACGGTGCGGTCGGGGCGCACAGCCTGACGGAAACAACCTCGCGCGGCGGGGCTGAGGCCGCAACGGAGCCGGAACAGGATTTCATCGCCGAGCAATCCGGCCGCCTGTCGATCGAAGGTCCGGCCGGGCGCGACTGGTCGGTCCAGATTATCGCTGACACGCGGCCGCAGATCGACGTGGCGGCGCCGCCGACCGCCGAGGCGGGGGGGCAGATGAAACTTCCCTTTGCGGCACGCGACGATTACGGCGTAGTTTCGGGCGAGGCCCGGATTGAGCTGGACCTTGCCGCGGTCGACCGCCGTTACGGCCTGGCCACGGTGCCCGACCCGCGCGAGGCCATCACCGTTCCTCTGCCGATGCCGATCGCCGGCGACCGCAGCGATTTCACCGAGGACCTTATCGAGGATTTCTCGCAGCACCCCTGGGCGCATCTGCCGGTCAGGATCACCCTGTCGGCGCAGGATGCCGCCGATCAGACTTCGGATGCCGAACCCTATCAAACCGCGCTGCCCGCGCGTCGGTTCTTTGACCCGCTCGCTGCGGCGGTGATCGAACAGCGGCGCGATCTGCTGTGGGCGCGGGCCAACGCGCCGCGTGTGGCGCAGGTGCTGCGCGCCGTGTCACACCGTCCCGAAGACATCTTCCGCTCGGAAACCGCCTATCTACGCCTGCGCTTCATCCTGCGCCGGCTGGAAACCTTCACCGAGTTCGGTCTGAAACCGGAACAGCAGGAGGAAATCGCCCAGGCGCTGTGGGATCTAGCCCTGTTGATCGAGGAAGGCACGCTGGCGGATGCGCTGGAACGGATGCGCCGGGCGCAGGAACGGCTGACCGAGGCGATGAAGAACGGCGCCAGCGACGAGGAGATCGCCGATCTGATGCAAGAACTGCGCGAGGCGACCGACGAATATCTGCGCCAACTGCAGCGATTGGCGCAAGAGAATCAGGGCGGCCAGCAGGGTCAGCAGAACCAGAACGGCGAGACCATGCAGATGACGCAGGATGACCTGCAGCGCATGATGGACCGCATTCAGGAACTGATGGAACAGGGCCGCATGGCCGAGGCGCAGCAGGCGCTGGAGGAATTCCAGCAGATGATGGAAAACATGCGCGTGACCCAAGGTCAGGGTCAGGGCGGCCAGTCGGAAGGGCAACAAGCCATGGAAGGCTTGGCCGAAACTCTGCGCGAACAACAGGGCCTGAGCGACGAGGCCTTCCGCGACCTGCAGGAACAGTTCAACCCGGGGGCTCGGGCCGGTGAAAGCCAGGGCAACGAGGGCCAGTCCGGCGGGCAGGGCCGGGGCCAGAGCCACGAGGGTCAAGGCGGGCAGGGCTCGGACCAATCCGGCGAAGGCCAGAGCGGTGAAGGGATGCTGGCGGATCGCCAGCAGGCGCTGCGGGAAGAATTGCGACGCCAGCAACAGAACTTGCCGGGGGCCGGAACGCCCGAAGGCGACGCGGCACGGGAATCGCTGGGCCGCGCCGGGCGGGCCATGGACGAGGCCGAACAGGCCCTGCGCGATCAGGATCTGGCCGAGGCCATCGACCGTCAGTCCGAAGCGATGGAGGCCTTGCGCGAGGGCATGCGGTCACTAGGCGAAGCCATGGCCCAGAATCAGCAGAACCAGCCGGGTCAGGGCACGCAGGATGGCGACATGCAGGCCAACAATCGCGATCCGCTGGGCCGGAATCCGGGCGCGGCGGGGTCGATCTCGACGGACGAGAACCTGCTGCAGGGCGAAGACGTCTATCGTCGCGCGCGCGAGCTGTTGGATGAAATCCGCCGTCGCACCGGCGAAACAGACCGCCCGAAGATCGAACTCGAATATCTCAAGCGGTTGCTCGAACGGTTCTGAAGCGGCCTATTCGGCTGCCGAACCCGCCTGCGTTTCCAGCCAGACGCGGGCCTGATCGACCAGGTTCACATAAGACTGAAGGACCGGTTCGGCCTGCGGTACCGCCTCGCTGATATGGCGGGCATTTCCGTAGATCAGAAACAGCACCACGCCGATGATCAGCATCAGGGCAAACCCGCGCATGAACCCGCCCGAGCGGCGCGGTGCCGCCTCGGTTGCAGGGGCGGCGTCTGCCGCCGCATCCCCGCGCAGGCTGGAATTGATGCTGTCCACGTCCGGCAAGGCGCCAGTCTGCGCGGCGTCGCTTGCGATTTCGGTGGCAGCGGGCGGCTTGGTGGAGGGCGCCGGTTTGGGCGGAGTGTCCAAGCCCAGATCCGGCTGGCTTTCAAGGCTGGTGCCTTCCTTGGCGCGCAATTCCGCCTCGCGGGCGGCCTCCTCCTGGAGAATGCTGGCGACCGTGGGGTCCACGCTGCTGCGCGGCTCCGGTTTCGGGGCTTCGGATCCGGGCGCAGGTCTGGCCGTGTCTTCCGGCTTGGGCGCGGTAGGCTCGTCTGGGTCTTCAGGCGGCGTCTCGGTCGAGGTCGGTGCGGGCTCATTTTCGGCCACATCCGTCTGACCGACCCTGTCGGGATGCTTGGGTTGGAACCATGTCTGTTCACAATTGGAACATTGCACGTCCCGACCGGTTTCCGGAATGACATCGTCCGGCACTTCGTACTGGGCGTTACAGTTCGGGCATGTTAGTCGCATACAGCCTCCGCGGCCGGCATGGGCCAGTTCGTCATTTTTCCAAGGATGATAGTCCGTTAAGACATATCAGCAAAGCGCGATTTCCGCAGGTCGTGCCAAGTGTCGCCAAATGGACCCGGTGCGGGCATTGAAACCGGGGGCGGGCTCGGGCAAGAAGGGCGCAACCGAAAATGGGGGCAGGCGTGATCGAGCTGGAAAATGTCAGCTACGGCTATGGTGGCGGTGAGCTGCTGAGCGATGTCTCGGTTCAGTTGCAGCCGGGGTCTTTCCATTTCCTCACCGGGCCGTCGGGGGCTGGCAAGACCACGCTGCTGAAGCTGTGCTATGGCGCGCTGCTGGCCAGTTCGGGGCGGATCAGCGCCTTTGATCAGGACATCGCCCGGCTGGACCGCGATCAGATGGCCCTGCTGCGGCGCCGGATCGGGGTGGTGCATCAGGATTGCCGGTTTCTGGATCACATGACCCTCGCCGAGAACGTGGCCCTGCCGTTGATGGTGTCAGGCCGCGCGGAGGAGTCCCACGGTGCCGATCTTGCCGAATTGCTGGCATGGGTCGGCCTCGGCAGCCGCATGGAAGCCCTGCCGCCCGAACTGTCGGGCGGCGAGCGGCAACGGGCTGCGCTGGCCCGCGCGGTGATCCTGTCGCCCGACGTGGTGCTGGCGGATGAGCCCACCGGAAACGTAGATTGGGAGATGTCGCAGCGGCTGATGCAGCTGTTGATCGAGCTGAACCGCATGGGCAAGACGGTGGTGATCGCCACCCATGACCTGAGCCTGATCCGGGCGGCCAAAAGCCATGTGCAGGCGCGGGTGCTGCGGATCTCGCAGCGGCGGCTGCATCTGGCGGGGGCAGACCTATGATCGGGCAGGACATCCGCACACTGTTGCGCCGCGACACAAGGGCAGACCGCGTGGTGCCGCCCACCGGCTTCACCGCCCATCTGACCCTGTTCGTCTCGGGCGCGATGGCGTTTCTGGCCGTGTTCGCGCTGGCGCTGTCGCTGGCCGCAGGCCGGTTGGCCGATCGCTGGGCTTCGGAGCTGGCCGGAGCGGCCACTCTGCGGATCAATGCGCCCGCTGAACAGCGCGCCGCGCAGACGCAGGCGGCGTTGGAGGTTCTGAAACAGACCCCCGGCGTGGCCTCGGCCCGCGCGATCAGCGCCGAGGAGCAGGCCGCGCTGCTGGCCCCCTGGTTTGGACCAGACCTGCCGCTGGACACGCTGCCGGTGCCGCAGCTGATCGAAATCATCGAGGGCGAGCCAGGGCTGGACACGATGGGCCTGCGCCTGCGGCTGGCGGCCGAGGTGCCCGGAGCCGTTCTGGATGACCATTCCCGCTGGCGCGAGCCGCTGGTCGATGCGGCTACCTCGTTGCGGCGGTTGGGCTGGATCTCGATCTTGCTGATCGGTGGGGCCACGGCGGCGATGATCACGCTTGCGGCCAATGCCTCGCTTGCGGCCAACGCCCAGATCATCGAGGTGTTGCGTCAGGTCGGCGCGCGCGACCGTTTCATCGCCGGCGCTTTCGTGCGGCGGTTTACCTGGCGCGCGTTTTTCGGTGCCGTGGTGGGGGCGGTTCTGGGCCTGACCGGGGTGCTGCTGCTGCCCGAGGCCTCGGACGCGGGCGGTTTCCTGACCGGCCTTGGGTTTCAGGGACTCGATTGGCTACTGCCCGCCGTAATCCCCATTCTGGGCGCGGCAGTGGCCTTTGCCGCGACATGGTCGGCGGCCCGTCGCAAATTGAAGGAGCTTTCGTGATGGCAATGGCGTTCCAATGGGTACGCTCTCTGATCTTCATGGTCACGATCTACGCATGGATGGCGGTTCTGGGCCTGGTCTTCGCGCCCTATGCGCTGTTCTCCAAGCGCGGGGCCTTGCGCGCCTGCAAGATCTATGCGCGCACCACTATTTGGCTGGCGCGCTGGATGGTGGGCATTCGCGGCGAGGTGCGCGGCAACGTGCCCACGGGCGAGGTGGTGATCGCCGCAAAGCACCAGTCATTCTTCGACATCATCCTGATCTTTGACGCGGTTCCCCACGGCAAGTTCATCATGAAGCGCGAACTGCTGTGGACTCCAATCATCGGTATGTACGCACGTCGACTGGGTTGTATACCGGTCGATCGAGGCAAACGCGGCGCCGCGGTGGCCAAGATGGTCAAGGACGTCGCCAAGGAGTTTACCGAACCCGGACAGCTGGTGATCTATCCGCAGGGCACCCGCGTGGCGCCGGGGGTCTACAAGCCCTACAAGGTCGGCTCCGCCGTTCTGTACGAGGGGCTGGGCTTCCCCTGCGTGCCGGCGGCCACCAATGTGGGAGTATTCTGGCCCCGGTCGGGAATTCTGCGTAAACCCGGCCATGCAATCGTCGAGTTCCTCGACCCGATCGAACCGGGTGTCGATCGCGAAAACTTTCTGGCCAGGCTGGAAGAAGTGATCGAGACGCGCTCGAACGAATTGATGCGCGAAGTTGGGTTTGATCCGGATGCGGTACATCAATGACATCACCGCGCTCGAGACGTTGTACGGCACCCCCGGCGCGGCCTCGTTGCGCAAGGTCGCGCGGCAGCTGACGCCGCTTTACCGTAAATGGATTATGGCGTCGCGTCTGTGCGTGCTGTCCACGGTGGGGCCAGAAGGGGTGGATGGCAGACCCCGGGGTGATGACGGCCCGGTTGTCACGGAACTTGACCCCGGCACCCTTGCCTTGCCCGACTGGCGCGGCAACAACCGCCTGGACAGCCTGCGCAACATCGTGCGCGATCCGCGTGTGGCGCTGATGTTCATGGTGCCCGGCTCGAACAACGTGGTGCGGGTGAATGGCACTGCCCGGTTGACGGCCGATTCCGACCTGCGCGCCCGGTTCGAGAAAAAGGGCAAGCAACCGACCACCGTGATCGTTATCGAAATCGGGGAAATCTACACGCAATGCGCCCGCGCGCTGATGCGGGCCGAAACCTGGACCGGCGGCGATCGCAGTGCCGGATTGCCGACAGTGGGCGAGATCCTGGCCGAGGTGTCGCAGGGCGAGGAAGGCGGCGCACGCTACGACCGGGAATGGGGTGCGCGCGCCGCAAAGACGATGTGGTGATCACGCTGCCGCTGCGCCCAGCCGGGTGACCCGCGCGATCCATTTCTGGACGCTGTCCTGCTTGGGGTAGCTGGCGCCGGAAAACCAGGTGAACCGTGTCGGCTTGAACCCGACGAACCCCAGAACCTGTCCGCGCATCTGGTGGATCAGCGCCCGGCGATAGGCCAGCCGCATGAACCAGCCCGGCGTGTCCGAGGTGATGATGACCCGCGCGGTCCGCCCGCCCAGCATCGGCGCCGGCAGCCCCAGCTTGTTGGGATTGCGGGTGTCGAACGTGCGGCCCGGGATGAACATCCGGTCGATCAGCCCCTTGAGCTTGGCGGGCAGGCCGCCCCACCACATGGGCATCGTCAGTACTAGGTGATCGCTCCATTCGAAATCCTGCAGAACCTGTTCCAGAACCGGCTCCAGCGGTTTGAAATCATGATAGTTGCCCTGTCCGAAATCGAAATCGAACTCCAGATCGCTGAGGTGAACGGTTTTCACGTCATGACCTTTTGCGCGGGCGGCTTGGGCATAGGTGTCGGCAAAGGTGCGCGACAGGCTGCTTTCGGCGGGGTGACCGTCGAGAATGAGAATTTTCTTGGGTTGCATCGGAGTTCTCCTAAAATTGACCACGGTCATTTTATAGAATCAAAAAATGACCACGGTCAATATAAAATTTGACCACGGTCAAAAAACATGCGAACAAGCCTCATGCAAAAGACAATTCAGAAACGAACCCTGAAAACCCGCGCCAAGCTGCTGCAGGCGGCGGCGGATGTGGTGCAAAAGAACGGATACCAGGCGTTGCGCGTGGAAGAGGTGGTACAGGCCGCCGGTGTGGCCAAGGGAACCTTCTTTGCCCATTTCCACGACAAGGACGCGCTGATGGAGATCCTGATCGGCGAAAAACTGGACGCCTGTCTGGATCAGGCGCAGGCGGCGGACGCGCCGAAAACCGTGCCCCAGATCATCGATGCACTGGCCCCGGTGCATGATTTCATGATGTCCGAACGCTATGTGTTCGACTTGCTGATCCGCTATTCCGGTGCCGCCGCGATCTCTGAAATCGGGCCGATCGCCTATTGCTTCGAGAAATACTTCCGGATCGTGATGATTTGGCTGGATCAGGCCGAGGTCCGACAGGACGTGTCGACCGACCTGCTGGCTGAGGGCGTGCAGGCCTTTGCCATTCAGGCCATGTCACTGAAATTCTGCGCCCTGCATTCGGCGACGACATTCACCGACCGGCTGGAAACCTATCTGCGGGCGTGGCTGACTCCGGCGGCCTGACCGCCGGAGCCGAACTCATCAGGCGTGGATCGGACCGTCGCCGCAAGCCAGCGCGGCCTCGCGCACGGCCTCGGAATAGGTCGGGTGCGCGTGGCAGGTCAGGGCCAGATCCTCGGCCGAGGCTCCGAATTCCATCGCCACGCAGACCTCGTGGATCAGGTCGCCCGCACCGGGGCCGATGATGTGACAGCCCAGGATACGGTCGGTCTCCTTGTCGGCCAGGATCTTGACGAACCCGTCGGCAGCAAAATTCGCCTTGGCGCGGCCATTGCCCATGAAGCTGAACTTGCCGACCTTGTAGGCGCGGCCCTGCTCCTTGAGGGTGGCTTCGGTCTCGCCGACATTGGCAACCTCGGGCCAGGTGTAGATCACGCCCGGAATGACGCCATAATTCACATGGCCATGCTTGCCCGCGACCACTTCGGCGGCGGCCATGCCTTCGTCCTCGGCCTTGTGAGCCAGCATCGGGCCTTCGATCACGTCGCCGATGGCGTAGATGCCCGGCACGTTGGTCTGCCAGTCCTTGCCGACCTTGATCTGGCCGCGCGGGGTCAGCTCGACCCCCAGCGCATCCAGCCCCAGACCGTCATGGAACGGCTTGCGCCCGGTGGCGACCAGAACGGTATCGGCCTCGATCACGTGCTCGCTGTCATCCTTGCGCAGCTTGTAGGTCACCTTTGCCTTGGTCTTGGTCGCCTCGGTCTTTTGCACCGCGGCGCCCATGACGAAGTTCAGGCCCTGCTTTTTCAGGATGCGCTGGAAGGTCTTCTGCACCTCGGGGTCCATGCCCGGGGTGATGACGTCCAAGTACTCGATCACCGTCACCTCGGCGCCCAGACGCTGGTAGACCGAGCCCAGTTCCAGCCCGATCACGCCTGCGCCGATCACCACCAGCTTTTTCGGGATCTTGCCCAATTCCAGCGCGCCGGTCGAGGTTACGACGACCTTCTCGTCCACCTCGACGCCGGGCAGCGAGGCCGCCTCGGACCCGGTGGCGATGATGATGTTCTTAGCCTCGTGCACGTCGTCACCGACCTTGACCTTGCCGGGCGCAGGGATCGAGCCCCAGCCCTTGAGCCAGTCGATCTTGTTCTTCTTGAACAGGAACTCGACACCTTTGGTGTTGGTGTCGATCACGTCCTGCTTGTAGGCCTGCATCTGTTTCCAGTCGACCGAGGGGCTTTTGCCCTTGAGGCCCATCTTGGCAAAGTTGTGCTCGGCCTCGTGCAGTTGGTGGCTGGCATGCAACAGCGCCTTCGAGGGGATGCAGCCCACGTTCAGACAGGTGCCGCCCAGCGTCTCGCGCCCTTCGACGACGGCGGTTTTCAGGCCCAGCTGCGCGCAGCGGATGGCGCAGACATAGCCGCCGGGACCGGCGCCGATTACGATGACGTCATAGTTAGCCATTTTGTTCTCCCAAATCCGCGGAGTGTATTTTGAACGGCGACCCGAAGTGCGGGCCGCCGGTGTTTCGGCCTAGACCGGTGTCAGCAGCTTGACCTGGATATGTGCCACGCCACCGCGTTCGTGATGCATGGCCAGTTCTTCCGAGTCGAAGAACGCCCGGGCCTTGTCCAGGTCGGCGACTGCGAACAGCGCCACCGCGTGGTCACGCTGATCGGGGTCTTTCCACACATGCAGGTCGACGATCCCGGCCGCCTTGCGCATGGGCTGATCCTCGCGGAACACCTTCAGCCAGGCGTCGAAATCGGCCACGTCGGCCTGCCATAGAACATGCGTTGCCATGCGATTACAGGTCCATCAGCAGGCGGCGCGGATCTTCCAGCGCCTCTTTCACGCGCACCAAGAAGGTGACCGCGCCCTTGCCATCGACGATCCGGTGGTCATAGGACAGGGCCAGATACATCATGGGGCGGATCTTGATCTCGCCATTGATGACCATCGGGCGTTCCTGGATCTTGTGCATGCCTAGGATGCCCGACTGCGGGGGGTTCAGGATCGGCGAGGACATCAGCGAGCCATAGACGCCACCGTTGGAGATGGTGAAGGTGCCGCCCTGCATCTCGGCCATGCTCAGCTTGCCTTCGCGGGCGCGCTTGCCCTTCTCGGCGATGGCCTTCTCGATCTCGGCGAACGACATCCGGTCGGCGTCGCGGATCACCGGAACCACCAGACCCTGCGGGGTGCCGGCGGCGACGCCCATGTGGACATAGTTCTTGTAGACGATGTCATTGCCGTCGATCTCGGCATTGACCTCGGGCACTTCTTTCAAAGCGTGGCAGCAGGCCTTGGTGAAGAAGGACATGAAGCCCAGGCGCACGCCGTGCTTCTTCTCGAACTGGTCCTTGTACTGGTTGCGGATGGACATCACCTCGGTCATATCCACCTCGTTGTAGGTGGTCAGGATCGCGGCGGTGTTCTGCGCGTCCTTCAGGCGCTTGGCGATGGTCTGGCGCAGGCGCGTCATGCGCACGCGTTCCTCGCGCGCGGCATCCTCGGCGGCCACGGGTGCGCGCGGGGCTGCGGCCGGTGCCGGGGCGGCCGCGGCAGGGGCTGCGGCGGTTGCGACGGCGCGGGCCACGTCTTCCTTCATGATGCGGCCATCGCGGCCGGTGCCAGTGACCTGATCGGCCGACAGGCCGGCCTCGGCCATGGCCTTTTCGGCCGACGGCGCATTGGCCACGTCCTTGCCGGTGGCGGCTGCTGAAGGGGCAGGGGCAGCCGCGGCCGGTGCAGCAGGTGCGGCGCCTGCTTCAGCGCCCGAGATCACCGCCAGTTTGCCGTTGGCCTCGACGGTTGCGCCTTCGGGGGCCAGGATTTCGGCCAGAACGCCGGCGGCGGGGGCGGGAACCTCGACCGAGACCTTGTCGGTCTCCAGCTCGCACAGCATTTCGTCCTGCGCGACGGTGTCGCCCACCTTCTTGAACCAGGTCGAAACGGTGGCTTCGGTCACGGATTCGCCCAGCGTGGGCACCATCACGTCAACGCTGCCGCCCGAGGCCGCAGGGGCAGCCGCCGGGGCGGCTTCGGCCTTGGCCGGGGCGGCACCCTCGCCGGCCTGGATCGTGGCCAGCAGCGCATCGACACCCACGGTTTCGCCTTCGGCCGCGACGATCTCGCCCAGCACGCCGGCGGCGGGCGAAGGCACCTCGACCGTGACCTTGTCGGTCTCGAGTTCGCACAGCATTTCATCGACCGCCACGGTGTCGCCGGGCTTCTTGAACCAGGTCGCAACGGTGGCTTCGGTCACCGACTCGCCAAGCGTTGGAACACGAACTTCAATCGTCATCGTTTCTTATCCTTCAATGCTCAGCGCTTCGTTCACGAGCGCCTCTTGTTGGGCTTTGTGTTGGCTGGCCAGACCCGTCGCGGGCGAGGCCGAGGTGGCACGGCCCACATAGCTGGGCCGGGTATGCTTGGCGCCGATCCGGGTCAGGACCCATTCGATGTTGGGTTCGATGAAGCTCCAGGCGCCCTGGTTCTTGGGCTCTTCCTGGCACCAGACCATCTCGGCCTGTTTGAACCGCTCAAGCTCGTTGATGAGCGAATGGGCCGGGAACGGATAGTATTGCTCGATCCGCAGCAGATAGATGTCGTCGATCCCGCGCGCGTCGCGCTCCTCGAGCAGGTCGTAGTAGACCTTGCCCGAACACATCACCACGCGCTTGATCTTGTCGTCGGGCACCAGTTGCGTGTCCGAATTGCCCTTTTGCGCGTCGTCCCACAGCACCCGGTGGAAGCTGGACCCGGTGGTGAAGTCCTCGGCATTGCTGATCGCCAGCTTGTGGCGCAGCAGCGATTTGGGCGTCATCAGGATCAGCGGCTTGCGGAAGGTGCGGTGCAGCTGACGGCGCAGGATGTGGAAATAGTTCGCGGGCGTGGTGCAGTTGGCCACGATCCAGTTGTCCTGGCCGCACATCTGCAGGAACCGCTCCAGTCGCGCCGACGAGTGCTCGGGGCCTTGCCCCTCGAACCCGTGCGGCAGCAGGCAGACAAGGCCGGACATGCGCAGCCATTTGCTTTCGCCCGAGCTGATGAACTGGTCGAACATGATCTGCGCGCCATTGGCGAAATCGCCGAACTGGGCCTCCCACAGAACCAGCGCGTTGGGCTCGGCCAGCGAATAGCCGTATTCGAAGCCCAGAACCGCGTATTCCGACAGCATCGAGTCGATTACCTCGTACTGGGCCTGTCCGGAGCGGATGTGGTTCAGGGGATAGTAGCGCTCTTCGGTTTCCTGGTTGATAAAGCCCGAATGGCGCTGGCTGAAGGTGCCGCGGGTAGCGTCCTGCCCCGACAGGCGCACCGGGTAGCCCTCGGTCAGCAGCGACCCGAAGGCCAGCGCCTCGCCGGTGGCCCAGTCAAAGCCCTGACCGGTTTCGAACATCTGCTTCTTGTGTTCCAGCAGGCGGCCCACCGTCTTGTGCAGGGCAAAGCCTTCGGGCACCTTCACCAGCGCCTTGCCGACCTCGGCCAGGGTGTCGGGCGAAATCGCGGTTTCGCCGCGGACATATTCTTCCTTGTTCTTGTCCAGATGCGACCAGCGCCCGTCCAGCCAGTCGGCCTTGTTGGGCTTGTATTCCTTGGCGGCCTCGAACTCGTCGTTCAGATGCGCCTGGAACGCGGCCTTCATGTCCTCGATCTCGCCCTCGGGGATCAGACCGTCCTTGACCAGCCGCTCGGTGTACAGCGACAGCGTGGTCTTGTGGGTCTTGATCTTCTTGTACATGATCGGGTTGGTGAACATGGGCTCGTCGCCCTCGTTGTGACCGAACCGGCGATAGCAGAACATGTCGATGACCACGTCCTTGTGGAACTTCTGCCGGAACTCGGTCGCCACCTTGGCGGCATGCACTACCGCCTCGGGGTCGTCGCCGTTGACGTGGAAGATCGGGGCCTCGACCATCAGCGCGATGTCGGTCGGATAGGGGCTCGAACGCGAGAAATGCGGCGCGGTGGTAAAGCCGATCTGGTTGTTCACCACGATATGCATGGTGCCGCCGGTGCGGTGGCCGCGCAGACCCGACAGGCCAAAGCCCTCGGCCACCACGCCCTGACCGGCAAAGGCCGCGTCTCCGTGCAGCAGAACGCCCATGACCTGGGTGCGCTCGGTGTCGCCGTGCTGGTCCTGCTTGGCGCGGACCTTGCCCAGAACAACCGGGTTTACCGCCTCCAGGTGCGAGGGGTTCGCCGTCAGCGACAGGTGCACGGTGTTGCCGTCGAACTCGCGGTCGCTCGAGGCGCCCAGGTGGTATTTCACGTCGCCCGAGCCGTCCACGTCCTCGGGCTTGAAGCTGCCGCCCTGGAATTCGTTGAAGATGGCGCGGTAAGGCTTGCCCATCACGTTGGCCAGGATGTTCAGACGGCCGCGGTGCGGCATGCCGATGACGATTTCCTTCAGACCCAGCGCGCCACCGCGCTTGATGATCTGCTCCATCGCCGGGATCAGCGCCTCGCCCCCGTCCAGGCCGAACCGCTTGGTGCCCATGTATTTCACGTGCAGGAACTTCTCGAAGCCTTCGGCCTCGACCATCTTGTTCAGGATCGCCTTGCGGCCTTCCTTGGTAAAGGCGATTTCCTTGCCGTAACCCTCGATCCGTTCCTTCAGCCAGGCGGCCTGTTCCGGGTCGGAAATATGCATGTACTGCAGTGCGAAGGTGCCGCAATAGGTGCGCTTCACGATCTCGACGATCTGGCGCATGCTGGCGACCTGCAGACCCAGCACGTTGTCGATGAAGATCGGCCGGTCCATGTCGGCGTCTGTGAAGCCATAGGTCTTGGGGTCCAGCTCGGGGTGGGGCTCGGTCGAGCGCATGCCGAGCGGGTCGAGATCGGCAACCAGGTGCCCGCGGATGCGGTAGGCCCGGATGAGCATCAGGGCGCGGATCGAGTCCAGCACTGCGCGCTTGACCTGCTCGTCGCTGACCTCGACGCCCGCCTTGGCGGCCTTTTCCTTGATCTTGTCGCCGGCCGCCTTGGCATCGGTCTCGGCCCATTCGCCGGTCAGGGCGCCGGTCAGGTCATCATTGGGCATCGGCGGCCAGTCGGGGCGCGCCCAGGAGGGGCCCTGCGCCTCTTTCTGGACGTCGGGTGCTGCGTCTCCCATCTGCCGGAAGAACTCGGCCCAGGCCGCGTCGATGGCGCCGGGGTCCTTGGTGTACTGGGCGTAAAGCTGCTCCAGATACTCGGCATTGTGCCCCTGCATGAAGCTCGAGGCATGGAAGGCGGAATTGGGCGAGTGTTCGGTCATTGGGCTACCTCATATGGGTTGGGACCGTATTTGTTGGTGCCCGGCTGGCTGGGGCGGGACAGCCACCACAGCACCAGCAGGGGCGACACGAAAAGAACCAGCAGCGTCGGGATCACGATCAGCAGCGTGGCGCGGGTAAACAGGATGTCGAGGTTTCCGCCATGCTGGAAGCTCGAGGCGAGGCCGATGCCAAAGACCAGAACGGCCGCAGCCCCAAGGATCAGAAGGACCGGTAGCAGGGCATAAAGCCCACTGCGCCCGGTATCGTGCATCCGCCGCCAGGCCACGGCCAGATGCGGGAAAAACACGATCAGGCCGACAATCGTCTGAACCGGCTGGCTGGATACCGCGGTGACCGAGGTTCCGGCCTCGGTCTGGATGGTCGTAACCTGGGTGAAGAACTGCCAGTCGATGACCGCGGCGATCGCGTTCCAGATCACGATGAACAGCAAAAAATACCAATACTCGGGGCGAGAGGCCCGCCCCGAGAAGGTGAAATACTTGGAGAAACACGTTCTGACGGCTTCGGTGAAGGTCATGTGTTTCGCTCCGCTGGGGCCGGCCCGCAAGTCGGGCCGGCAGGTTACTTGCCGATCGCTTCCAGCACGGCCTCGCCCAGCTTGGCGGGGCTTTCGGCCACGACGATGCCGGCGCTGCGCATGGCTTCGATCTTGTCTTCGGCACCGCCCTTGCCGCCGGCGACGATGGCGCCCGCGTGACCCATGCGGCGGCCCGGAGGCGCCGTGCGGCCAGCGATGAACCCGGCGACCGGCTTCTTGCGGCCTTTCTTGGCCTCATCCGCCAGGAACTGCGCGGCTTCTTCCTCGGCCGAGCCGCCGATCTCGCCGATCATGATGATCGACTCGGTCTCGTCATCGGCCAAGAACCACTCCAGCACGTCGATATGCTCGGTGCCCTTGATCGGGTCGCCGCCGATGCCCACGCAGGTGGACTGGCCCAGACCCACATCGGTGGTCTGCTTGACCGCCTCGTAGGTCAGCGTGCCGGAACGCGACACGACGCCGACCGAGCCACGCTTGTGGATGTGGCCGGGCATGATGCCGATCTTGCAGGCGTCGGGCGTAATGACACCGGGGCAGTTCGGGCCGATCAGGCGCGATTTGCTGCCTTCCAGCGCGCGCTTCACCTTCATCATGTCCAGCACCGGAATGCCTTCGGTGATGCAGACGATCACTTCCATCTCGGCGTCGATCGCCTCGAGGATCGAATCCGCGGCAAAGGGCGGCGGCACGTAGATCACGGTGGCGTTGGCCTCGGTCTGGTGCTTGGCCTCGTGGACCGAGTTGAACACGGGCAGGCCCAGATGGGTCATGCCGCCTTTGCCCGGCGTCACACCGCCGACCATCTTGGTGCCATAGGCGATGGCCTGTTCAGAGTGGAACGTGCCCTGCGAGCCGGTAAAGCCCTGACAGATCACTTTGGTATTTTCGTCGATGAGGACTGCCATTTGGCGTTCTCCTGTTTTCGGCGGGGTCCGACCCGCCAGCATTCATCGGAATGGCGGGCCGTGACCCGCACTGCGTTAACGGGTTCAGCCCTTGACCGCCTTCACGATCTTCTGCGCGGCGTCGTCCAGGTTGTCTGCGGCGATCACGTCCAGGCCAGAGGTGTTGATGATCTCTTTGCCCTTCTCGACATTGGTGCCTTCCAGACGCACCACCAGCGGAACCTTCAGGCCCACTTCTTTCACCGCGGCGACGACGCCTTCGGCGATGACGTCGCAGCGCATGATGCCGCCGAAGATGTTGACCAGGATGCCTTTGACATTCGGGTCGCTGGTGATGATCTTGAACGCCTCGGTCACTTTCTCTTTGGTGGCGCCGCCGCCCACGTCCAGGAAGTTGGCCGGCTCGGCTCCGTAAAGCTTGATGATGTCCATCGTGGCCATGGCCAGGCCCGCGCCGTTGACCATGCAGCCGATCTCGCCATCCAGCGCGATGTAGTTCAGGTCGTATTTGCTGGCTTCCAACTCCTTGGGGTCTTCCTCGGTGGTGTCGCGCAGTTCGGCGATGTCGGGATGGCGATAGATCGCGTTGCCGTCAAAGCTCAGCTTGGCGTCCAGCACCTTGAGGTCGCCGCCCTCGGCCACGATCAGCGGGTTGATTTCCAGCATCTCCATGTCCTTCTCGACGAAGGCTTTGTACAGGATGCCCATCAGGCGCACGCACTGCTTGACCTGCCCGCCTTCCAGACCCAGCGAGAAAGCGATGCGGCGGCCGTGGAACGGCTGATAGCCGGTGGCCGGGTCAACCGAGAAGGACAGGATTTTCTCGGGCGTCGCGGCGGCCACTTCCTCGATGTCCATGCCGCCTTCGGTCGAGCACACGAACGAGATGCGGCTGGTCTGGCGATCGACCAGCAGGGCTAGGTACAGCTCGCGCTCGATGCCCGATCCGGCCTCGATATACACGCGGTTGACCTGCTTACCTTCGGGGCCGGTCTGGTGCGTGACCAGCGTGCGGCCCAGCATCTTCTTGGCTTCTTCGGCGGCTTCCTCTACCGATTTGGTCAGACGCACGCCGCCCTTGTCGCCGGCGTCGGGTTCCTTGAAGTGACCCTTGCCGCGGCCCCCGGCATGGATCTGCGCCTTGACCACCCAAAGCGGGCCGTCCAGTTCACCGGCTGCGGTTTTCGCCTCTTCCGCACGCAGTACCGCGCGACCGTCCGAAACCGGCGCGCCATAGCTGCGAAGAAGGGCCTTGGCCTGATATTCGTGAATGTTCATCGAAACTGTCCCGTCTGACTACGATTGGATCGTTATAGGGGTGTCCAACGGGCAAAATTAAAGGGTTTTCTTACCGGAAGAAGGTTTTTGCCGAGGATTTTCCGTTTTTGTGATCACGGCATTTTGGGGTGTGATCACAAAAGATGAATTGGTTGATGTTGATTCGACCCGCCGAGAATCTGTCGCAAAAATACATTCAAGAGCCGCCTTCTAAGCCGTTTGCGCCAACAGTACTGGCTCGGATCGCGGTGGAGTATCGGGCCTCGCCGAATTCGAATGACTTGGCGCCGGCGCGCTTGGCCGCTAACCTGTCTGGACCTGTCTTGATCCGTCAAGATACTTGGGTCGAATAAGAAATGACTGAGCGGATGACGGTGACCACTCCTTCCCTTCCCGACACGATGACCATGATCTTCGATGGATCTGGCAATGCGCGGCTTCTGGATGCCGATGGCTTTCCCGCTTGGTCACCCCGCGGTCCGGAAGAGCAGTTTGCCTGGCAGCACTTGCGTCTTGAGGGAGAATGCACGGCTGCGCTGCTCCGCGCCGCCGGGCTGGATGAGTTCGTAATAGATGCGCTGATGGCCGGCGAAACACGGCCCCGCTGCACCGTGCATGGCGGAGGCGTCATCCTGAACCTGCGGGGCGTGAACCTGCTGGAGGGGCAGCCGCCCGAGGACATGATCTCGGTCAGACTTTGGCTGACGGAAACAAAAATCATCGGTGTCTGGCGCCGCCCACTGGATGCGGTTGCGGACATGCTGGCGGCAATCGATCGTGGGCAGGCACCGCGATCGCCGGGTGACTTCGTCGCGCGGTTGGCCTTGCGGCTGGCCGACCGGGCCGAGCCCGCCATCACCGATCTGAACGAACGCGTGGATGACCTCGAGGAGTTGCTGTTGGAGCCGGATGCCGAAATTTCCCGGGCCGAACTCGCGGCGATCCGCAGGTCATCCATCGTTCTGCGGCGATACCTGGTGCCACAGCGCGATGCGTTGACGACGCTCGAGATCGAAGATTTGCCCTGGCTGCAGCCCTATGACCGGTCGAGATTGCGCGAAGCCTCGGAGCGCATCTACCGCATTGGCGAAGATCTGGCGGCCGTGCGCGAACGGGTTCAGATCATTCTCGACCAGCTGATGGATGAACGTGCCGAACGCATGAACAACCGTATGCTGGTATTGTCAGTTGTCAGCGCCGTATTTCTGCCCCTGGGTCTGGTGGCTGGCGTGCTGGGGATCAACGTCGGCGGTATCCCCGGGGCCCAAGACCCGAACGCATTCTGGGTTGTTTGTTTGCTGCTGGTGGCCCTGGGAGGGGTGCTGTTGCTGGTGGCGCGATGGCTTGGGATGTTTCGCTGACCGTCCTGTCAATCGAAACGCCCCGTCGGTGGGCACCAGCGGGGCGACGATCGATTGTTTGACGAGGCCACCGGAGCCCCGGTGACCCGAGCCGGGTGTTACGCCAGCGAGCTGTCGATGCCTTTGCAGGCCTCAACCAGACCCTTCACGGCGTTGACCGACTTGTCGAACATGTCCTGTTCTTCCGCGTTCAACTGGATGTTCACGATCCGCTCGATGCCGCCGGCGCCGATTACGGTAGGCACGCCTACATACATGCCCTTAACGCCCAACTCGCCATCGCAATAGGCCGCGCAGGGCAGAACGCGCTTTTGGTCTTTCAGATAGGCTTCGGCCATTTCGATCGCCGAGGTGGCGGGCGCGTAATAGGCCGAGCCGGTCTTCAGCAGGCCGACGATCTCGGCGCCGCCGTCACGGGTGCGCTGGACGATGGCGTCCAGCTTCTCCTGCGTGGTCCAGCCCATCTTGACCAAGTCGGGCAGCGGGATGCCGGCAACGGTCGAATAGCGCACCGAAGGCACCATCGTGTCGCCATGGCCGCCCAGAACAAAGGCGGTGACGTCCTTCATCGACACGTCGAATTCTTCGGCCAGGAAGTGGCGGAAGCGGGCCGAGTCCAGCACGCCGGCCATGCCGCAGACCTTGTTGTGGGGCAGGCCCGAGAATTCGCGCAGCGCCCAGACCATCGCGTCCAGCGGGTTGGTGATGCAGATGACGAAGGCGTCGGGGGCGTGGGCGGCGATGCCTTCACCGACCGACTTCATCACCTTCAGGTTGATGCCCAGCAGGTCGTCACGGCTCATGCCCGGCTTACGCGGCACGCCGGCGGTAACGATGCAGACGTCTGCGCCTGCGATGTCCTCATAGGACTGGGTGCCCTTCAGCTTGGCGTCAAAGCCCTCGGACGGGCCGGATTCGGCGATGTCCAGCGCCTTGCCTTCCGGGATGCCCTCGGCGATGTCGAACAGAACGACATCCCCCAGTTCCTTCATTGCTGCGAGGTGGGCAAGCGTGCCCCCGATCTGACCTGCGCCGATCAGCGCGATCTTGGGTCTGGCCATTTGGATTGTCTCCGGTCGGTTTTGAAATCGCGGTTGTGCTAGTCGCTAAAACGCCGTTGCGCAAGGGTTCTGCGGCGCGGCATGCGACCGCATACCGTTTGCCTGCCCCGGGCCGGTTGCGCTAAACCACCCGCAGGACAAGCCGTTTCGAGGCCGCCGCATGGTCGAATTGAACCTGATGTTTTTTGCCGTGGCGATCCCGGCCGTGATCTTTGCAGGCATTTCCAAGGGCGGCTTCGGCTCGGGCGTGGCCTTTGCGTCGTCGTCGATTCTGGCGTTGATCCTTGATCCGGGGCAGGCGCTGGCGCTGATGTTGCCGATCCTGATGGTGATCGACCTGGCCACCCTGCGCCCCTACTGGAAACGGTGGAACTGGCCCGACGCGCGCCTGCTGATGCTGGGCGCGGTGCCGGGCGTGGCGCTGGGCGCGCTGCTGTACCGGGCGACCGATGAAGACCTGCTGCGCCTGCTGATCGGGGGCATTTCGGTGGGCTTCGTTGTCTGGCATGTGGCGCAGACCCGCGGCTGGGTGCGCGGCTTCGCCAACCGCCTGCCGCCTCCGGCCGGGCTGTTCGCGGGGCTGGTCGCCGGCTTCACAAGCTTCGTCAGCCACGCCGGCGGCCCGCCCGCCGCCGTCTATCTGCTGTCACAGCGCCTGACGAAGACCGAGTTCCAGGCCACCACCGTGCTGGTCTTCTGGGTCATCAACATCGCCAAGTTCGTCCCCTATGCCTATCTGGGCATGTTCACCCTGCAGACCGCCTGGGCCGACCTGCTGCTGACCCCTTTCGCCATCCTCGGCGCCTGGCTGGGCGTGCGCGCCCATTGGATGATGTCCGAGCGGGTCTTCTTCGGCATCGCCTATGTTCTGTTGACCCTGACCGGCTCGAAACTGATCTGGGACGCGCTGACCTGAACGTCAGGCATTGGGCGGCAACGCTTCGGCCAGAACCTCATAGGCCTCGCCTGCCGCGATCAGGCAGGTCATGCCATCCGGCAAGGTCACGGTGATCGTCCAGGTGCCGGTTTCGTCCGAGGCAAAGACCTCCATCACCGCCCCCTGCTGCACCATGCCGATGCCGCGTCGGGTCTCACCATAGGTCTCGGCCAGCCGACGCAGCGCATCGGCCCGCGGCGCACAGTTCGGCGTCTGCGCCTGCAACTGCTGCGCGGCCAGCGCCATGATGCCCAGACCCATCGTCATCTTTAGAAACGTCATTTTCATCGTCAGCCCCTTCTGCCTGTTGCCCGAGAAAGGCTGGCCCAACCATGCCGAAATCCGGTTAAGGCGACGCGCGTTGCGGGGGGCGTCGCGTCACATGCTGCAATGCGGCGATTTTGCGCTTGAAGTTTCCGGCAAAAAATGCCCCATTCTGCGCAACTTTATTTCAACGAGAGGTTCCCATGGACCCGCGCCAGCGCCCCTACCGATCCGTTCTCTACATTCCAGGCTCCAAGGAACGGGCGCTCGACAAGGCGCGCTCGCTGCCCGTCGATGCCATCATCTTTGACCTTGAAGACGCCGTTGCCGCCGATGAAAAGGACAATGCCCGTGAAACGCTCAAGGCCGCGCTGGCGTCGGGCGGCTATGACCCGCGCGTCAAGATCGTGCGAATCAACGGTCTGGACACCCCTTGGGGCCGCGCCGATGCCGAGGCCGTGCGCGAGATGGATGCCGACGTGGTGCTGCTGCCCAAGGTCAACTCGGCCGCCGATGTCGATGCGCTGGCCGCAATCACCGGCGACCTGCCGATCTGGGCGATGATGGAAACCCCGCGCGGCATGCTGAACGCGGCCGAGATCGCAGCTCACCCGCTGATGGCGGGCTTTGTTATGGGGACGAACGATCTGGCCAAAGAGCTTCAGACCCGCTTCCGCCCCGACCGCCTGCCGCTGATGACCTCGCTGGGCCTGTGCCTGCTGGCCGCCAAGGCCGAGGGGCTGGTGATCGTCGATGGCGTCTACAACGCCTTCAAGGACAACGAGGGGCTGGCCGTCGAATGCGCGCAGGGCCGCGACATGGGTTTCGACGGCAAGACCCTGATCCATCCCGCGCAGGTCGAGGCCGCCAACACCGCCTTCGCCCCCTCCGAAGCCGAGATCGACCTGGCCCGCCGTCAGATCGCCGCTTTCGAAGCGGTCGAGGCCAAGGGGCAGGGCGTTGCCGTGGTCGATGGCAAGATCGTGGAAAATCTGCACGTTGTAACTGCCCGCGAAATTCTGGCAAAAGCAGAGGCGATATCAGCTTTGCAAGCGGGGTAAGCCAGCATGGGCTTCGTTCTTCTCATTCTCGGTGTGGCGCTTTGGTGGGCCGCACATCTGTTCAAGCGCCTGATGCCCGCCCGCCGCGCGGCCATGGGCGATTCCGGCAAGGGGGCCGTTGCCGGTGCGCTGGTCGTGTCGATCCTGCTGATGATTTTCGGCTATCGCTTGACCGATTTCATCCATGTCTGGGCACCGCCCAGTTTCATGATCCACATCAACAACCTGCTGGTGCTGATCGCGATCTGGATGATGAGCCCGGCCGGAACCAAGGGCCGACTGCTGAACAAGGTGCGTCATCCGATGTTGGGCGGGTTCAAGCTCTGGGCCTTTGCGCATCTGCTGGTCAATGGTGATCTGGCGTCGATCATCCTGTTCGGCGGCCTGTTGGCATGGGCGGTGGTCGAAGTGATCGTCATCAACAAGTCCGAGCCCGACTGGACCCCGGGCGAGCCGGGAACGCTGGGCAAGGATGCGATGTTCTTCGTGGCCTCGATCGTGCTGCTGGGCGTCATCGGCTACATTCACGGGCTGGTCGGCCCGTCTCCGTTCCCGGGCTAGGCGGGTGATCTGATGGCGAAACTTTATCGACTGCTGACCGAAGAGGACACCTCGGCCTTCTGCCACAAGGTGTCCGAGGCGCTGGCCAAAGGGTGGGAGCTGCACGGCTCTCCGGCCTATGCCTTCGATCCGTCCACCAACAAGATGCGCTGTGCGCAGGCCGTGACCAAGCAGGTCGCGGCCGATTATTCCCCTGACATGAAACTGGGACAGCAGTAATGGCAAAAACCAATCCGGGCCGCTTTTTCGAGGATTACGCCATCGGGCAGGTGCTGCACCATGCGGTGCCCCGCACCGTGACGGTGGGTGAGCGCGCGCTCTATCATGCGCTCTATCCCGCCCGCCACGCGCTCTATTCCTCGGACGAGTTCGCCCGGAGTTGTGGCCTGCCGCAAAGCCCGATCGACGATCTGGCGGCGTTCCATGTGGTGTTCGGCAAGACGGTTCCGGATGTGTCGCTGAACGCGGTCGCGAACCTGGGCTATGCCGAGGGGCGTTGGCTGCAGCCGGTCTATCCCGGAGACACCCTGCGGTCGGAATCCGAGGTCATCGGGCTGAAACAGAACTCGAACGGCAAGACCGGCGTGGTCTGGGTGCGCACGCGCGGGCTGAACCAGCGCGACGAGGTGGTGATCGAATATGTGCGCTGGGTGATGGTGCGGAAATCGAACCTTGACGCGCCTGCCCCGGAAACCGTGGTGCCGGACCTTAAAAAGGCGCTGGAGCCCGGTGACCTCATGGTGCCGAACGGGCTGGATTTCAGCAAATATGACTTTGCTCTGGCAGGTGAACCGCACCGCTGGGGTGACTACCAGATCGGCGAAACCATCGACCATGTCGATGGCGTGACCGTGGAAGAGGCCGAGCACATGCTGGCCACCCGCTTGTGGCAGAACACCGCCAAAGTGCATTTCGACCTGACTTTCCGGCCCGATGGGCGGCTGATCTATGGCGGCCATGTGATCTCGATGGCGCGCGCCTTGTCCTTCAACGGGCTGGCCAATGCGCAGATGATCGTCGGCCTGAACGGCGGTGCCCATGCCAATCCCTGTTTCGCCGGAGACACCATCAAGGCGTGGTCCGAGGTGTTGGACAAGGCCGAAACCGGCGTGCCGGGTGTGGGTGCCATCCGCCTGCGACTGGTGGCGACCAAGGGCGGCGAGCCCTTTGCCTTGCGCGGCCAGGATGGAAAGTACAGCCCCGACGTGCTGCTGGATCTGGACTATTGGGCGCTGATGCCGATCTGAGCGGGCTGACCCCCACAGTCTTGTGATTCCGACCGGGCCGAACCGTGCTAGGTTCGGCTCATGTCTTTTCTGCGTATCCTTGCTGCTGCGCTCTGCCTTGGCCGTCCGGCGTCGGCCTGCGATCTGGCGCTGGCTTTGGCCGTGGATGTTTCCGGCTCGGTCGACAGTTCGGAATACCGCATCCAGATGGATGGCCTGGCGGCCGGGTTGCGCGACCCGGCCGTGTCCGAGGCGCTGGTGCGCGGCCAGGCCCGGCTGATGCTGGTGCAATGGACCGGCGCGTCGCGCCAGCGCATCACCATCCCCTGGACCCGCATCGACGGGTTCGCCGCGGTGGACGCATTTGCGGAACAGGTGGCGACCGATCCCCGCGTGTGGCGCAACTTCTCGACCGCGATCGGCGAGGCGTTGGAAATGACCGTGAACAGTTTTCTGGACGTACCCGACTGCAAGCGCCGCCTGATCGACATTTCGGGCGACGGGGTGTCGAACGAAGGCATTGAGCCGACCGAGATACACGACCTGCTGCGCCGTCAGGGGATCACCGTGAACGCCATCGCCATCGAGGAAAGCGAGCCCGATCTGACCGCCTATTTCTATGAAAACGTCATCGTGGGCGAAGGTGCCTTCGTGGTCTCGGCTGCGGGTTTTGAAGACTATCCAGAACGTATCCGCAAGAAACTGCTGCGCGAAGTCACCCGCCAGACGGCCAGGGTCAAGTGACGGAAAAAGATTCGTGATCACATCGCTTGCGGCCTGAAAACGCTAACATTGACGGGTGGCGATGAGATTTGTGATCACGGGAATATTTTGCGTGATCACAAAAAACGGCCAATAGGGTCATTTGCGCGCAATTTGCTCTTTTTTGCACCTGCGGCGCGTGACAGAGATGTAAAAAGCAGTAAAACCTTCGGTAGCCAACCCAAAAAGGAGCCGCCATGGCCGATGTCAATCGGGGGAACCGCCCGCTTTCGCCGCATCTGTCGATCTATCGTCCACAGTTGACCTCTGTCACCTCGATCCTCACGCGGATCACCGGCAACGCCATGTTGGTGGCGGCGCTGCTGATCGTGTGGTGGTTCCTGGCCGCGGCCACCTCGCCCGAGGCCTATGCAACCGCCAATGCCGTGATTACGTCGTTGCTGGGCGACTTGGTGATGGCTTTGTCGCTGTGGGGGCTGTGGTACCACACCCTGGCCGGCATCCGCCACCTGATCTGGGACAACGCCGTCGGGCTGGACCTGCCCACTGCCTACAAGCTGGGTTGGGCGGTCGTGATCGGATCGGTCGTTCTGACCCTCGTCACCCTGTTGATCGTTGCATAACCGGAGGCCTGACATGCGTTACCTTACCGACCGCAAGCGTGCCCTTGGCCTGGGCTCGGCCAAATCCGGCACCCAGCATTTCTGGGCGATGAAGGTCAGCTCGGTTGCCTTGCTGATCCTCGTGCCGCTGTTCGTCTTTACCTTCGGGCCGACCTTGGGCCAGCCTTATGACGTGATGCTGGACTACTATTCGCGCCCGTTCCCGGCCATCGTTGCGGCGCTGACGCTGGCCGTTGGCTTCAAGCACTTCGCCAATGGCGCGCAGGTGATGATCGAGGACTATGTGCACGGCACGCTTGAAAAGGTTCTGATCATCCTCGTGACCTGTCTGTCCTATGGCGCGGCCGCCGCTGGCATCTTTGCCATCGCCCGCATCGCCCTCTAACACCCCGGAGCTGAAAGAAATGGCTGCATACGAATACGAAACGCACGAATATGACGTGGTTGTCGTCGGCGCCGGTGGGGCCGGGCTGCGGGCCACGCTGGGCATGGCCGAGCAGGGGCTGCGCACGGCCTGCGTGACCAAGGTTTTTCCGACGCGCTCGCACACCGTCGCGGCACAGGGCGGCATCGCGGCGTCGCTGTCGAACATGGGCCCCGACCACTGGCAGTGGCACATGTATGACACCGTCAAGGGCTCGGACTGGCTGGGTGACACCGACGCGATGGAATACCTGGCGCGCGAGGCGCCCAAGGCGGTGTATGAGCTGGAGCACTATGGCGTGCCCTTCAGCCGGACCGAGGAAGGCAAGATCTATCAGCGCCCCTTCGGTGGCCACACCACTGAATTCGGGGAGGGCCCGCCGGTGCAGCGCACCTGTGCCGCCGCCGACCGGACCGGTCACGCGATCCTGCACACGTTGTACGGACAGTCGTTGAAGAACAACGCGGAATTCTACATCGAGTATTTTGCGATCGACCTGATCATGTCCGAGGACGGTCAGTGCCAGGGCGTCGTCTGCTGGAAGCTGGACGACGGTACCATGCATGTCTTCAACGCCAAGATGGTCGTGCTGGCTACGGGCGGTTACGGCCGCGCCTATTTCAGCGCGACCTCGGCCCATACCTGCACCGGCGATGGTGGTGGCATGGTGGCCCGCGCGGGTCTGCCGCTGCAGGACATGGAATTCGTGCAGTTCCACCCGACCGGCATCTATGGCTCGGGCTGTCTGATCACTGAAGGCGCGCGCGGCGAGGGTGGATATCTGACCAACTCGGAAGGCGAACGGTTCATGGAGCGCTATGCGCCCCACTACAAGGACCTGGCGCCGCGTGACTATGTCAGCCGCTGCATGACGATGGAAATCCGCGAAGGGCGGGGTGTGGGCAAGAATGGTGATCACATCCACCTGAACCTGTCGCACCTGCCGGCCGAGGCTCTGGCTGAACGGTTGCCGGGGATCTCGGAGTCGGCCAAAATCTTTGCCGGCGTCGACGTGACCAAGGAGCCGATCCCGGTTCTGCCGACGGTGCACTACAACATGGGCGGCATTCCGACCAACTATTGGGGCGAGGTTCTGAACCCGACCGCCGACAACCCCACCGCCGTGGTGCCCGGCTTGATGGCCGTGGGCGAGGCCGGCTGCGCCTCGGTGCACGGTGCCAATCGACTGGGCTCGAATTCGTTGATCGACCTGGTGGTGTTCGGCCGGGCCGCCGCGATCCGCGCCGGCAAGGTGGTGGACCCCGAGGCGCCGAACCCTGTGCTGAACAAGGCGTCGGTCGACAAGGCCTTCGACCGGTTCGACGCGCTGCGCAACGCCAATGGCGCGACCCCGACCGCCGAATTGCGGCTGGAAATGCAGAAGACCATGCAGGAAGATGCAGCCGTGTTCCGCACCGCCGAGACGCTGGCGCAAGGCGTCGAGAAGATGACCGCGATCGCGGCAAAGCTGGACGACCTGAAGGTCACCGACCGCAGCCTGGTCTGGAACAGCGACCTGATGGAAACGCTGGAGCTGACCAACCTGATGCCCAACGCGCTGGCCACCATCGTTGGTGCCGAGGCGCGCAAGGAATCCCGCGGCGCCCACGCGCACGAGGACTTCCCCGAGCGCGACGATGAGAACTGGCGCGTGCACACCGTGGCGCGGGTCGAGGGCAACTCGGTCGAGTTGAGCTATCGCCCGGTCATCGTCGATCCGCTGACGCCCGAAGAACAGGGCGGCATCAGCCTTGAAAAGATCGCGCCCAAGGCGCGGACCTTCTAAGGAGAGGAACACATGGTACAACTGACCCTCCCCAAGAATTCGCGCATCACGACGGGCAAGACCTGGCCCAAGCCCGAAGGGGCGAGCAACGTGCGCAAGTTCCAGATCTATCGCTGGAACCCGGACGATGGCCAGAACCCGCGGGTCGACACCTATTTCGTCGACATGGACGATTGCGGCCCGATGGTCCTGGATGCGCTGATCTACATCAAGAACAAGATCGACCCGACGCTGACCTTCCGCCGGTCCTGCCGCGAGGGGATCTGCGGCTCCTGCGCGATGAACATCGACGGGATCAACACGCTGGCCTGCATCTACGGCATGGACGAGATCAAGGGCGACGTGAAGATCTATCCGCTGCCGCACATGCCGGTGGTCAAGGACCTGATCCCCGATCTGACGCATTTCTATGCGCAGCACGCCAGCATCATGCCGTGGCTGGAAACCAAGACCAACCGTCCCGCAAAAGAGTGGCGGCAGTCGATCGAGGACCGCAAGAAGCTGGACGGCCTTTATGAATGCGTGATGTGCGCCAGCTGCTCGACCTCGTGCCCCAGCTACTGGTGGAACGGCGACCGTTATCTTGGCCCCGCGGCGCTGCTGCATGCCTATCGCTGGATCATCGACAGCCGTGACGAGGCCACGGGCGAGCGTCTGGATCAGCTCGAGGATCCGTTCAAGCTGTATCGCTGCCACACGATCATGAACTGCGCCAAGACCTGCCCCAAAGGTCTGAACCCGGCCAAGGCGATTGCCGAGATCAAGAAGCTGATGGTCGAACGCACCGTTTGACCCCGAACCAAGACCGCACTTGCCGCATTGCGGCAAGTGCATGGCCCACATGTGAAATCATCGGATGTGCGTCGCCGCGGTCGGGCTTATGTTTGGCGCTGGGGAGGAGTGACGGATTGGAAACAGGATCACTCCGATGAAAACCGAAAACAGCACCGCCAAAACCGATACAACCGAAGCCCTGAAGTTGCTGGAGCAGGCTTGGGCCTATTATACACCCGCGCCGGCAAAACACGCCGAGGACAAGGAACCCGAACTGTTCGAATACGCCAACGCGGCCTGATGTGCGGCGGGGGTTGGGCTTGAACATCGGCACGATGTGAGCGAAGCAGGGGCATGCCTATTCTTCTGCTCCTGCTCGCCGCCGGTGTATTCGCCTATTTCTTTTGGCGATCGCGCACGTCGGCGCTGACGCGGGACTGTCGGTGGCGGCGACACCGGAAGGACGGGATCTGGAGCTGTGCATTCTGCGGTGCCGTGTCCCGTTCCGAGACGCAGCCGAACCAGTGCGAGCGAACCGGAACCTGACATTTCGGCGCCAGCGACTCCTTGGGGTTTCCCGCCGCCGCGATCTGCGTCACTGTGACGAAAACATGGACGGACGCAGCATGACGAACCCACCACCCGACGCCGCCGCCCGCCGGGCCATCGCTCCGGTGATCTGCTATCCCAATGACAGCCTGTCGGCGCCGGACATGCCGCTGCTTGGGGCGGCCCGGTCAACCGCGCGCAAAACGGGCGAGGTTTTGGTCCCGCCACGCGATGCGCGGTGTTTTGAGGTTCCGGCTGGGCATTTCTTTCGCATTACTTCGGTCGAGGGCCCACAGGTCGGTGACCTGAATCTTTGGAACCTGCACGACCTGTCCGAGCGTTTCTATTCGGGCAAGACCCGCGCGCTGCACGGAACCCATGTGACGACGGGCGAGCGGCTGTGGTCCAGCTTTCCCCATCTGCGCCCCATGGCGACGATCGTGGCCGACACGCTGGACTGGTACGGCATCGACGAATATGGCGGGTCGGTGCATGACTTGATCGGAACGCGCTGCGACCCCTACACCGGCAATCTGCTGTCGGGCACGCAGTATCACCAGTGTTGCCATTCCAACCTGACCCGGGCGCTGGCCGATCATCTGGGCCTTTCGCTGGCCGAGGCCGAGCCGGCCGTGCACGACGTGCTGAACGTGTTCATGTGCACCGGCTTCACCCGCGATACCGGGCAGTATTTCATGAAGGCGTCGCCGGTGCGTCCGGGCGACTATCTGGAGTTTTTCGCTGAAATCGATCTGCTGGGCGACCTCAGCGCATGCCCGGGCGGGGATTGCTCGGCCGAGCATTCATCGGACACCGCCGCCTGTCATCCGCTGCTTGTCGAAGTGTTTGCGCCTGCCGAAGGGACGTTGACCGGATGGCAAAGCCCGGCGCCCAATGGCTATGACCGCTCGCACGGGCGCTGAGGCCCGGGAATAGCCCCGGGCCGGTTGGCTTCAGGCGTTCGGGAAGGCGGCGTGCAGCGCAATTTCCACCATGTCGCCAAAGCTGCTCTGGCGCTCGGACGAGGGCAGGGCCTCGCCGGTCAGCAGGTGATCGGACACGGTCAGAACCGCCAGAGCGCGGCATTTGTGCCGTGCGGCCAGGATATACAGCTCGGCGGCCTCCATCTCGACACCCAGGATGCCGTGGCGCACCATCTGCTCGTTCAGGTCGGGGCGTTCGTCATAGAACACGTCCGACGAGTAGATACCGCCGACATGCATCGGGGTTCCTTTCGCCTCGGCCGCCTGCACGGCCGCCTGCAACAGCGACCAGTCGGCGCAGGGCGCGAAGTTGATCTCTTTCATGATGCCCCGAGACGGCGTGCTGAGCGTCGTTGACGTCATCGCAATGATCACATCGCGCAGTTTGACGTTTTCCTGCATGCCACCGCACGAGCCGATGCGGATCAGGGTTTTCGCGCCGTAGTCCCGGATCAGTTCATTGACGTAAATAGACAGCGAGGGCATTCCCATTCCGCTGCCTTGAATGGTGACCGGATTGCCTTTCCATTCGCCGGTGAATCCCAGCATTCCGCGCACATCGTTGATCTGGCGGACATTGCTCAGGAAAGTTTCCGCTGCCCATTTCGCGCGATAGGGGTCGCCGGGCAAAAGCACGGTTTCGGCAATTTCACCTTTTTCGGCGCCAATGTGAATTGTCATTTTGGTACAAAACCCTCATTCAGATTTCGAGATCGGTTATGTCTGCTCCGGCTTTCAGCGCTTCGTGTACCCATTTCGGTTTGCGCCCGCGCCCCGTCCAAGTTTGCGAAGGGTCAGCCGGATTCCGGTATTTTGCCTTGGCTTTGCCGCTCTTTCCAGATCTGGACGCCTTCACCGTCAGGTCCGACAGCGAGAACCCATAAGCCGCCGCGGCCTGTTCAGCCGCTTTCAGGGCTTCTTCGCGCTCGCGGGCCTCGGCATTCTCCAAGGCCGTGTCGATTTGGCCGCGCAATTCCAGAAGTTCCTGACGCGACATTTTTTCAAGATTGATCGCCATTTTCCCCGTACCTGTCAATTTCGGTTGCGAATTGTCCGCACACGGTAAGGAGAACTTTCTTTGTTTTCTAATCTTTTTTACTGAAATCGAATAATAAGCGCGCTCATTTCTGTTTTATTCTGCGGCGATCGTTTTTCGATCTGCCAACGCCACGATGTCTCCCATGATCGCATTCAGTTCGAAATTCTTGGGAGTATAGACATTGGCAACACCCATCGATCTGAGGCGATCCGCGTCTTCGTCCGGGATAATGCCCCCGACGACAACAGGAATATCACCCAAGTCAGCTTCGCGCAGGCGTGTCATAACTTCCTGAACCAACGGCAGGTGACTGCCCGACAGGATCGACAGGCCGATCACATGAGCTTGCTGATCCCTGGCCGACTTCACGATTTCCTCGGGGGTCAGGCGGATGCCGTCATAGGTGATGTCCATGCCGCAGTCGCGGGCGCGGAAGGCGATCTGCTCGGCACCGTTGGAATGGCCGTCCAGCCCCGGCTTGCCCACCAGGAATTTCAGGCGACGCCCCAGGCGGTCGCTGACCGCATCCACCGCCGCGCGCAGGTCGTCCAAGCCTTCGGTCTTGTTCGAGACCGACCCCGAAACGCCCGTCGGGCCACGATAGGTGCCAAAGACGCGCCGCATCTCTTCGGCCCATTCGCCGGTGGTGACGCCGGCCTTGGCCGCGGCGATCGAGGGCTCCATGATGTTGGCGCCCGATTGCGCGGCGGCGCGCAGATCGGCCAGCGCCGCGCTCACGGCGGCGTCATCGCGGGCGGCACGCCAGTCGTTCAGGCGATCGATCTGTTCCTGTTCGACCGCCGGATCGACGACCATGATCCCGCCATCCTCGGTCTGCAGCGGCGAGGGCTCACCCTCGGTCCAGCGGTTCACGCCGACGACGATGGTCTCGTTGCGCTCGATCCGGTTGAGCCGCTCGGCGTTGGAATCCACCAGCCGCGATTTCATGTAGTCGATCGCCGCAACCGCACCGCCCATCGACTCCAGATTGGCCAGCTCGGCCCGGGCGCCCTGCTTCAGTTCCTCGACTTTGGCATCGACCACCGGGTTGCCGTCGAACAGGTCGTCATATTCCAGCAAGTCTGTCTCATAGGCCAGGATTTGTTGCATTCGCATCGACCATTGCTGGTCCCAGGGGCGCGGCAGGCCCAGTGCCTCGTTCCAAGCGGGCAATTGCACCGCCCGGGCGCGCGCCTTTTTCGACAGGGTCACGGCCAGCATCTCGATCAGGATGCGATAGACGTTGTTCTCGGGCTGCTGCTCGGTCAGGCCCAGCGAGTTGACCTGAACGCCATAGCGGAATCGGCGGAACTTGGGGTTTTCCACGCCATAACGTTGTTGCAGTATTTCATCCCAAAGGTCGACAAAGGCCCGCATCTTGCACATTTCGGTGACAAATCGGATGCCCGCATTCACGAAGAACGAGATGCGGCCGCATAGCGCCGGAAAATCCTCGGCCGGAACGCGGGGACGCAACTCGTCCAGGACCGCGATGGCGGTGGCCAGCGCATAGGCCAGCTCCTGCTCGGGCGTCGCGCCGGCCTCTTGCAGGTGATAGGAACACACGTTCATCGGGTTCCATTTCGGTACGTTCGAATAACAGTACTCGGCCACATCCGCGATCATCTTGAGCGAGGGCTTGGGTGGGCAGACATAAGTGCCGCGGCTGAGATACTCCTTGATCAGATCGTTCTGTACCGTGCCCTGCAGCTTGGACACATCGGCGCCCTGTTCCTCGGCCACCGCGATATACAGCGCCAGCAGCCAAGGGGCTGTGGCGTTGATCGTCATCGACGTGTTCATCTGCTCCAGCGGGATCTGATCGAACAAAACCCGCATGTCCCCCAGGTGGCAGACCGGCACCCCGACCTTGCCGACCTCGCCCCGGGCCAGAGTGTGATCACTGTCATAACCCGTCTGCGTCGGCAGATCGAAGGCCACCGACAAACCGGTCTGCCCTTTGGCCAGGTTGGACCGGTACAGCGCGTTCGAGGCTTTGGCCGTGGAATGACCGGCATAGGTTCGGATGAGCCAGGGGCGGTCTTTCTGCGTCTGCGTCATGGTCAGAGCCTCATGCGTAGATGGGTAACAATATTTCTCTCATGGGTTCTAAAGCGCAATTTTCAGCACATGTCAATTCGCTGCGTTGCGGCATGTACGGTGTGCTGCCGATTGTGACGGCGGCGGTTTGATGGCACTGTGCCGGCATGACGCAGACCGTTGAGCTACCGATTTGGCTGTTTGTTCTGATCGTGGTGTTTGCCGCGGTCACTTTTGCCTCGCATTTCCTGTTCCCGTCGGTGCGCTGGTTCTTTCGCCGCCGGCTTGAACGGGCTGTTGAACGGTTGAACCAGCGCCTGCAACGGCCAATCCAGCCGTTCAAACTGGCCGAGCGTCATGACATGATCCAACGCCTGATCTATGACCCGCAGGTTGGTCAGGCTGTTCAGCACCACGCCGAAGAACATGGTATCCCCGAAGCGGTCGCGTTCGAGCAGGCCCGGCGATACGCCCGGGAAATCGTCCCGTCGTTTTCGGCCTTCATGTATTTCAGCTTTGCCATTCGGTTGGCTCGATGGTTGAGCAACGCGTTCTACAATGTCCGCCTCAGCCACGAGGACGAGGCCGCATTGAAGGAGATCGATCCCAAAGCAACCGTGGTCTTTGTAATGAATCACCGGAGCAACATGGATTATGTTCTGGTGACCTATTTGGCCGCGCAACAGTCGGCGCTGTCCTATGCGGTGGGCGAGTGGGCACGGGTCTGGCCGCTCAGCCGGTTGATCCGCGCGATGGGAGCCTATTTCATCCGGCGCAAGTCCGGCAGCGAACTCTACCGGCAGGTTCTGGCCAGCTATGTGCGCTTGGCCACCAATGCCGGTGTCACGCAGGCGATGTTTCCTGAAGGTGGCCTAAGCCTGACCGGGGCGCTGGGCCGACCCAAGCTGGGGCTGCTGAAATACATCATCGACGGCACCAGCCCCGATGGGCGGGATGTGGTGTTCGTGCCGGTTGCGCTGAACTATGACAGGGTGCTGGAGGATACGATCCTGACCGCTGCCGCCCTAGGCAGCGAACGGCGGTTTCGCGCTCGGATCGGCGTGATCACAAGGTGGAGCCTGAAACAGGTATGGCGCCGTATCATCGGGCGCTACAAGCGGTTCGGCTTGGCCTCGGTTCGGTACGGCCTGCCCATTTCGCTGCAGGAGTTCCGCAAACAAGCTGGCCCGGACTTGATGACGGATCTGGCCCGAGAACTGATGCGTCGGATCGGTCGGGCGATTCCTTTGGTACCAGCGCCCGCCGCGTGTTGGCTCGTTCGCGAGAACGGCACCATCTCCGAGTCTGACGTTCAGTCACGGATCGCCGAGCTGATGCGGCGGGAGGGCGCCACAGACGAAGACCTGAAGGCCATCCCGCCAGCGATCGAACAACTGGTCGAACGGCGAATACTGAGCAGAAACAACGGTATGCTGTCGCCATCGGTCGAGCGGCTGGATCTGATGCAGTATTATGCCGCCTCAGCGCCCATCAGCGAAGACCCGGATGGTTCTGCGGCTGCAAAAGAAATTTCTGCGGCTGCTGGGTCATAAAATTTCAATAATGATCCGAAATGGGTTGCAAAATTACTCATGGGCCAATATTCCAGCCTATGAAGCGCGCGATTCTGCGTCGCGGCGAACATGTTTGACAGAGGAGGCCACAATGGCTTTGGACACCGACAGCGGCATCGCGTCCTACGAGGCACCGGAAAAAGACCTCTACGAAATGGGTGAAATCCCGCCGATGGGATATGTGCCGAAGAAGATGTATGCGTGGGCCATCCGTAAGGAGCGCCACGGTGAGCCCGACACTGCGATGCAGCTGGAAGTGGTCGATGTGCCCAAGCTGGACAGCCACGAAGTACTGGTTCTGGTGATGGCGGCGGGCGTCAACTACAACGGCGTTTGGGCCTCGCTCGGCAAACCGATCAGCCCCTTTGATGGCCACAAGGCCCCGTATCACATCGCGGGCTCGGATGCATCAGGCATCGTCTGGGCGGTGGGCGACAAGGTGAAACGCTGGAAGGTCGGCGACGAGGTCGTGATCCACTGCAACCAGGACGACGGCGACGACGAGGAATGCAACGGCGGTGACCCGATGTATTCACCCAGCCAGCGGATCTGGGGCTATGAAACGCCCGATGGGTCGTTTGCGCAATTCACCAACGTGCAGGCGCAGCAGCTGATGCCGCGCCCCAAGCATCTGACCTGGGAGGAAAGCGCCTGCTACACGCTGACGCTGGCCACTGCCTATCGGATGCTGTTCGGGCATGAACCGCATGACCTGAAGCCGGGCCAGAACGTTCTGGTCTGGGGCGCGTCGGGCGGTCTGGGCTCCTACGCGATCCAGCTGATCAACACGGCGGGCGCCAACGCAATCGGCGTGATCTCGGACGAAAGCAAGCGCGACTTCGTCATGGGGCTGGGCGCCAAGGGTGTCATCAACCGCAAGGATTTCAACTGTTGGGGTCAGTTGCCTACGGTCAACACACCCGAATACGCCGAATGGTTCAAGGAAGCCCGCAAATTCGGCAAGGCGATCTGGGACATCACCGGCAAGGGCGTGAATGTCGACATGGTTTTCGAGCACCCCGGCGAAGCCACCTTCCCGGTCTCGACCTTCGTGGTGAAGAAGGGCGGCATGGTGGTCATCTGCGCCGGCACCACCGGTTACAACCTGACCTTCGACGTTCGGTACATGTGGATGCACCAGAAACGCTTGCAGGGGTCGCATTTCGCGCATCTCAAGCAGGCCTCGGCGGCGAACCGACTTATGCTCGAACGGCGGCTTGATCCCTGCATGTCCGAGGTGTTCCCCTGGAACGAACTGCCCGAAGCCCACATGAAGATGATGCGCAACGAGCACAAGCCAGGAAACATGTCGGTTCTGGTTCAGGCGCCGCGCACCGGGCTGCGCACCCTCGAGGAGGTCTTGGACGCCCGCGGTTGAGCGGGGCATTGAAACACATTAACGCACGCGAATCGTTCCGGCGACTCGCGGGCGTTTTCTGTTTTGCAGCCCCTGCTTGAACTTCAGTCGCTTGGAGATTGCGGACCCGCCATTTTTGGGGAGTAGAAAGAAGTGAATATGCAACAAATTCACACACATGTTATGGTTGTGTTAACCCTTCGTTAACTGTTTCGGAGCGACCCTGATGGCGCAGAATGAGTGGATACTGGACGTACTGTCGGACCTCAACGCCTTCGCAGTTGCCAATGGGCTGACGGCTTTGGCCGAACAGCTTGATGACACGAAGCTGATTGCAGCGGCCGAGATTGCGTCCCTCGAGCGTGAGGCGCGGGCACCGTCGAATGGGAACGCAGGTCGATTTGAGTCAGGTCCTGGAGGACTTGGAAAACACCAGCACGCTTGACGAGCTGGGCGCGGTTGCCGTCGGGCTTCGCGACAAGCTGAAAATCGATCACATCGTGTATCACTGGGTCGATGGCGGCGGCGACCAATATGGGTGCACGACCTATCCCGACGCCTGGGCCGAGCGCTATCAGGAGCGCAACTATCATCGCATCGATCCGGTCATTCTGGGCTGTTTCCAACGGTTCCAGCCGGTTGACTGGAAGGCGCTGGACTGGTCGGGCAAGGTCGCCAAGGCCTTTTTGAAGGATGCATTGGCGCACGGGGTCGGCAATCAAGGCTACTCGATACCTATCCGCGGCCCGAATGGCCAGTTTGCCCTCTTTACCGTGAACCATTCATGTACGGATGACGCGTGGCAGGCCTTCATCGGCGCATATGGCCGCGAACTGATCCTGATCGCGCATTACTTCAACCGAAAGGCGCTGGAATTCGAGCGGTCCCGGCAACCGGATTCGCCCCGTTCGCTGTCGCCGCGCGAGATTGATGCCATGACACTTTTGGCCCTTGGTTACAGTCGGGCGCAGGTCGCCCATTCCCTGTCGATTTCCGAACACACGCTGCGGGTCTATATCGAAAGCGCGCGGGCCAAGCTGGGGGCGTTGAACACCACGCACGCCATCGCAAAAGCCCTGAGCCGGGGATTAATAGTGGTTTAAGGGCCGCGCGCCCCAAACACAGTAAATTAACCATGGCTTTGTACCCCCTTCGTTCCAGCACTGGACGACAAGGGGAAAAGTCATGCTGCGTTATTTATACGCTGACGAACTTCATAAATTTCCGAAATTGGCCGAGGGGATGTTTCGCGACCGCGCCGATCAATTCAAGACCCGCCTGGGGTGGGACGTTCACGTCAACGAAAAAGGCGAGGAGCGGGACCAGTATGATGATCTGAACCCGCTGTATGTGATCTGGGAGGAGCCGGATGGCAGCCATGGCGGGTCCATGCGAATTCTGCCGACGACGGGCTCGGTCATGGTGAATGACGTGTTTGGACATCTGACCGGAGGTCGGCCGATTTGCAGCCCCCTGATCTGGGAAGTGACCCGATTCTGCCTGTCGCGCGGGGCCAGCCCGCACACGGCCGGTGCCATCATGCTGAGCGGCGGCGAAGTGATGGAGGGCTTTGGCCTGACCCACATCGCGGGGGTCTTTGATGCGCGCATGATTCGCATCTATCGCCTGATCGGGTCGTCTCCGATCGTGCTGGGCTCGGAGGGAACTGGGCGCGACCAGATCTCGGTCGGACTGTGGCCCTATTCGGCCGAGGACTGCAACCGTGTGGCCGAGCGGGCGGGCATCCCGCGCGAGCTGTCGCGGCTGTGGTTCCGAACAGCCTTTGGGTCCACCGCGCGGCATCGGTTCGCACTGTCTGCCTGACGTTGGATTCCGCATCTGGCGCAGACTGGCGCGGCCTTGTAGGGTCGCGCCATGTCTCTGCCCAAGGTCACATTTTCCGAAGATCAGGCCGCCGCCTTCGACAGCATCGCCCAGATGCTGAAAACCGCAGGCGTGGACCTGGAAGACGATGCGCTGCTCAAGCTGCCCGGCCAAGGCGAGTCGGGGGTGATGGCGGTGATCGGCAAGGCCGGGTCGGGCAAGACACTGCTGTTGGCCGAACTCTACAAGGCGCTGGCCGAGACCGGAGTTCAGATCGTCTCGGGCGACTATGAAAGCCGCAAATCGAAGGACAAGCGCAGCCTTGCCATTCTGGCCCCGACCAACAAGGCCGCCAGCGTGTTGCGGTTGCGCGGTGTTCCGGCCACCACCATTCACCGGATTCTGTACACGCCGGTCTATGATCCGGAATACGAGCGGATCGCCGAATGGCTGGCGGGCAACGACGACCGCCCCGAGATTGAAGGCCTGACCGACGAGGCGCTGGACCGCGCCGCCGCGTTTTACGCCAACAACAAGTCCATCCCCGGTGCTCTGGCCGCCGCCGGCCTGCGCGGGTCGGATTTCATCACCGGCTGGAAACGGCGCGACGAGCCGCTGGATATTGGGTTCGTCGATGAAGCCTCGATGCTGGATGACCGGCAGTTCGAGGATCTCAAGGAGATCTTTCCCACCCTGTTGCTGTTCGGCGATCCGGCGCAGTTGGCGCCGGTGAACCAGTCCGGGTCGATGGTGTTCGATGCTTTGCCGGAACCTCGCAAGCTGATCCTGCACCGGGTGCACCGGCAAGAGGCCGACAACCCCATTCTGGACCTGGCCCATGCGCTGGCCGATCCGGCGATGGGGTTCGAGGATTTCGAACGCCTTGTCGAGCAGACCGCCCGCACGGATGACCGCGTGGTCTGGGGCCAGCGGGTCGAGGTCGACCTGATGGCCCGCAGCCCGGTTCTGGTCTGGCGGAACGCGACGCGTATCCGGCTGATCCAGGCCTTCCGCCAGGTGCATGGGGCCCCCGAGACCGAGCTGTTGGAAGGCGAACCGTTGATTTGCGATGGGATCGAGCTGCCGCTGAAGCACCGCAAGAAGCGGCTCGACCTCGAGGCGCGCGGGCTGATCAAGGGCGCGCAGGTGATCTATCTGGGACCGGGGCGCAAGCCGGGGTTCTCGCGGCTGCATGTCATGGGGGCCGAGGACCCGCAGGTGAGCGCCGCTTCGATCGTGCAGATCGAAAAACCGGACGAGGAAGAGCCCTTCATCCCCTTTGCCGCGCGCATGGGGGCCACGTTTCTGCATGGGGCCGCCGTGACGATCCACAAGGCGCAGGGCTCGCAGTGGGACACGGTGCAGGTCTTTGCCCCTGACCTTTACGCCGCCGCCCGGATGGGCCGGACTGAGGCCGGGCAACCCCTTTGGAAACGGCTGGCCTATGTGGCCATCACCCGGGCGCAAGAGCGGCTGATCTGGGTGGTGCGAAATAGGCTTTCGAAGCCGAGCCACCCGTTGCAGGTTGACGACCTGCGCGCGGTCCCGGCCGCAAAACTTACGCTGGAGGCGGAGGAGACATGAAGACGATCATCGTAACCGGTGCCAGCTCGGGGATCGGGCGAGCCACCGCCGAACTGTTTCTGGATCAGGGCTGGAAGGTCGGCCTGCTGGCGCGCAGTGCGGACAAGCTGAACCAGATGGCCGCCGCGCGCGAAAACGCTATTCCGCTGTTGGCCGACGTGACGGCCCCCCAAGCGGTGTCGGCAGCGTTCGATGCGTTTCAGGTGCAGGCCGGACGGTTGGATGTTCTGTTCAACAACGCCGGCATTTTTCCGCCCGCCGGAACGATCGACGAGATCGCGCTGGACGACTGGTATCAGAGCGTCAACGTGAATCTGAATGGGATGTTTCTGTGCGCCCGCGCCGCGTTCGGTGCGATGCGGCGGCAGAGCCCGCAAGGTGGACGCATCATCAACAACGGCTCGATCGCGGCGCATGTGCCGCGTCCGAACTCGGTGCATTATACCGCTACCAAACATGCCATAACCGGTTTGACGCGCAGCCTGTCCTTGGACGGGCGGGCCTTCGGCATTGCCTGCGGTCAGATCGACATCGGAAACGCGCGTACCCCGATGGTGCAGGGTCTGGTTGAACGGGCCATTGCCGAAGGGCGCGAGCCGGACCCGACGATGGCGGTCGAGGATGCGGCGCGGTCGGTTCTGCACATGGCCAGCTTGCCGCCCGAGGCGAATGTTCAGTTCATGACCGTCATGGCGACCACGATGCCCTATATCGGCCGCGGCTAGGCCTCAACTTTCACGCAGCAGCCGGAAGGCCGTGGATGCCCCCCATCCCGCCGCGATCGCGATCACCAGCGACATCAGCCCGTACCAGACAGGCTGCTGGCGGGACATGTTGTACAGGAACCGCTCCAGCCCGACCTTGCGTACGTCGATAGTGGTTTCGAATTCCGAAATCACCTGACCGCCGCGCATCAGGAAGATGCGGGTCAGATAGTCGCCTTCGGTCAGGTCAGCGGGCATGTCGATCGAGGTGCGGAACAGCGTCTGTTCATCCACGGCAACGGTGTTTTCACGAATCGAGTACAGGCCTTCGTCCTCGCGGATTCTGACGACCGCCTCGGCAAAGTCCTGCGCCTGCCGGATATGCATCGCGGCCCCGACCGAGCGGATCGCGCGCTTGATCGAGATCCGATAGCGCAGGTCCTCGGTGTCGCTGATGATCTCGTTGAACGGGGCGCTGGTCGCCACGGCATAAAAGCTGGGCGCGGAATCGACCAGGACGCTGTCGGTGTTGACCCAGATGCCGAATTTCTTTTCCTTCCGGCGGACCATGACCGGTTCGGACGGGCCGGCCACGGCCACGATCACCTCCAGCGGCGGCCCGTCGGGAATGGGCGACTCGCGCTTGACGGCGCCGAAAATCAGAATTTCGGAACCGTCGAAATCGGCGGTGATGGCGACCCGGTCTTGGCTGAGGCCCAGAACGACCTGTTCCTGCGCTGCCGCAGCGGGCAGGGACAGCAACACCATGGCTAGAATCCAGCGCAACACGTCAGTGCCCTCCGTCGGTGCCGAGCGAATAGAGCTCGGCCGGTTGGAGAAGCAGATCCAGTGCCAGTTTGGCGCAGACCGCGAGAACAAGCGCGGCCAGCAGCACGCGCAACTGTTCGGCGGGCATGCGTGATCCGATGACGGTGCCGATTTGCGCGCCGATCACACCTCCGACCAGCAGCAGCACCGCCAGCACGATATCCACGGTATAGTTCGTGGTGGCATGCAACATTGTGGTGAAGGCGGTGACGAAGATGATCTGAAACAGCGATGTCCCTACGACCACCTTGGTCGGCATGCCCAGCAGATAGATCATTGCAGGCACCATGATGAAGCCACCGCCGACCCCCATGATGGCCGACAGTACGCCGACGCACAGACCCACCAGAACCGGCGGGATCACCGAAATATACAGGCCCGAGGTCCGGAACCGCATCTTGAAGGGCAGGGCATGGATCCATCCGCGCTGACGGCGTTTGGCCACCGGCCCTCCGGCCCGGCGGGATTTGCGCAGCGCGTTCAGGCTTTCGATGAACATCAGGCCGCCGACGACGCCCAAGAATACCACGTAACAAAGCTTGACCAGCAGATCGACCTGGCCGAGGCTTTTGAGGTAGTTGAACACCAGGACACCCAGCGCAGCCCCTAACAGGCCGCCCACCAGCAGAACGCAGCCCATTTTCAGATCGACAGTCTTTCGTCGGAAATGCGCCAGCACCCCCGAGAATGACGACGCCACGATCTGGTTGGCCTCGGTGGCGACCGCGACGGCCGGCGGGATGCCGATGAAAAACAACAGCGGGGTCATCAGAAAGCCTCCGCCGACGCCGAACATGCCCGACAGGATGCCCACCATTCCGCCCAGCCCCAACAGAAGAAAGGCATTTACGGAGACTTCGGCAATGGGAAGGTAAATATACATGCTGTCAACACGCTCCTGAATCTGCGGGGGCAGGGCTGAACGCGGGGGCCGGAGACAGTGCCGGCCCAAGCCCAGTGGATTCTCGGGGCGGTCGTGAGTGAGTGTCGAAGCGGTGCCGGACCATAAGTTCTATCCAAGAAATTCAGACAGGTTGTAGTGTTCGACAGGATCGATGGTCAGGTCCAGCCCAACCTTGGCGGCGACGATCATGACCATCACCGCCAGAAGGATGCGCAGCTGCTCGGACTTCAGGCGGGCGCCCAAACCGGTTCCGAAATGGGCGCCGACGACGCCTCCGATCAACAGGAAAAGGGCAAGGATGATATCGACGCTGAAATTGGTCGAGGCATGGATTATCGTCGTGAAGCCGGCGACGAAGATGATCTGGAATAGAGAAGTCCCGATTACGACCTTGGTCGGCATCCCCAGGATATAGATCATGGCCGGCACCATGATGAACCCACCGCCCACGCCCATGACGGCCGACAAGACCCCGACGCCAAAGCCCACCATCACCGGCGGGATGATCGAGACATAAAGGTTCGAGGCCCTGAACCGGGTCTTGAACGGCATGCCATGAATCCATCCGCGCCGATGGCGGCCCGCGGAAACGGTACCGCCTGCCTGCCGAGCCCGACGGATGGAAAGCACGCTTTCAACGAACATCATGCTGCCGATCAGGCCCAGGAACACCACATAGCAAAGCTGGACCGCCAGATCGACCTGTCCCAGATGCTTGAGGGCGTTGAAAGCGATCATTCCGATCGTGGCGCCCAGCAGGCCGCCGCCCAGCAGAATCGATCCTATCTTCAGATCGACGGTGCGTCTTTTCAGATGGGCCAGTAGACCCGAAAACGAAGATGCCACCACCTGATTGGCCGAGGTCGCCACGGCGACGGCCGACGGAATGCCGATCAGGAACAACAGCGGGGTTATCAGGAAGCCGCCGCCCACGCCGAACATTCCCGACAGGAATCCGACCGTGATTCCGGTCCCCAGCAAAAGGAAGGGGCTCACGGACACTTCGGCAATGGGATGGTAGACGTGCATACCCCTTTAGAGCGGTTGCGGCATGCAAAATCAACTCTGCATGCCGCTGTGCAGCGAACAGGACTGCCAATCAGTCCCGAACTGGCCTTATCGCTCCTTGATGTACGGCTCGCCCCCTGCCTTCGGGGGAATGGCCTTGCCGACGAAACCGGCCAGGATCACGACCGTCAGGATATAGGGCAGCGCGTCCATGGCCTGCACCGGGATCACGATGCCTCCCAGATCGATATTCTGGAACCGCAGCGCCACCGCCTGCAGCAGCCCGAACAGCAGGCAGGCCCACATGGCGTGCCATGGGCGCCACTTGGCGAAGATCAGGGCTGCCAGTGCGATAAACCCGCGGCCGGCGGTCATGTCCTTGACAAAACCGGCCTGCAACCCGGTTGCCAGATAGGCCCCGGCGATCCCGCACAGAACACCGCAGATGGCCACGGCGGCATAGCGCAGGCCGACCACCGAAACCCCTGCGGTATCAACGGCGGCGGGGTTTTCCCCGACCGCGCGCAGCCGCAGCCCAAAACGGGTGCGGAACAGCACCCACCACGTGGCAGGAACCATCAGAAACGCCACATATACAAGAATCGAATGGCCCGACAGCAGTTCGGAGTAGATGGGCCCGATGATCGGGACGCCGCTCAGCGCCTCGGCAAAGGGGAATGTGATCGGTTCGAACCGGCCGCCTCCGAACAGCGAGGGCGTGCGGCCGCCCTGCTGGAACCAGTCCTGTGCGATCAGCACGGTCAGGCCTGCCGCCAGAAAGTTGATCGCCACGCCCGAAATCAGTTGATTGCCGCGGAAGGTGATCGAGGCCAGCCCGTGCAGGGCCGACAACACCAGCGACGCTGCGATCCCGGCCAGCAGGCCCAGCCAGACCGATCCGGTGACGGCCGCAACCGCCGCCGAGAAGAACGCAGCCATCAGCATCTTGCCCTCGAGGCCGATGTCGAAAATGCCCGCGCGTTCCGAATACAGCCCTGCCAGACAGGCCAGCAGCAGCGGCGTGGCCAAGCGGACGGTCGAATCCAGAACTTGAATCAGTGTCAGGAAGGAGTCCATTAGTTCGCCTCCTTGCGCAGGGCCAGGAACAGCTTTTCAAGCGGCATGCGCACCATGTTGTCCAGCGCCCCAGTGAACAGGATCACCAGCGCCTGGATCACCACGATCAGTTCGCGCGGGATCGAGGTCCACAGCGCCAGTTCCGCGCCGCCCTGGTACAGAAAGCCGAACAGGATGGCCGCCAGGAACACGCCGAACGGGTGCGAGCGGCCCATCAGGGCCACGGCGATGCCGATGAAGCCTGCGCCCTCGGTCGAGTTCAGAACCAGCCGCTCGGCCTCGCCCATGACGTTGTTGATCGCCATCAGACCCGCCAAAGCGCCCGAGATCAGCATCGCCACGATGGTGATGCGCACCGGCGAGATACCGGCATAGACCGCACCGGTCTCCGAATGCCCATAGGCCCGGATTTCATAGCCCAGACGGGTGCGCCAGATCAGCGCCCAGACCACGACACAGGCCAACAGCGCCACGATCAGCGAAATGTTGGCCGGGGCGGCCTTGGAGAAGTTGATTCCTATCGGTGCCAGCATCTCGTGCAGCGTGGGCAGATGTACCGCCTCGGCAAAGCGGGCGGTTGCCGGGTCTTGCGAACCGGCTGGCCGCATCACGTTGACCAGCATGTAGTTCAGCAATGCCGCAGCGATGAAGTTGAACATGATCGTGGTGATCACGATATGGCTTCCGCGCTTGGCCTGCAGATAGGCCGGAATCGCCGCCCAGGCCGCCCCGAACAGCATCGCGGCGGCCATGGCCGCCAGCAGGGCGATGCTCCAGTGCGGCCACGGCACATACAGGCAAACCATGGCGACGCCCAGTCCGCCCAACATTGCCTGGCCTTCGCCGCCGATGTTGAACAGACGCGCGTGGAATGCCACCGCGACCGCCAGACCGGTGAACATGAAGTTGGTGGCATAATACAGGGTGTAGCCCCAGCCATAGGTCGACCCAAGCGCGCCGGTGACCATCAGGTTCACCGCCTCGACCGGGTTTTCGCCGATGGCCAGAATGACCAGGGTCGACAGGATCGCGGCCAGGATCAGACTGATCAGCGGGATCAGAATGACGTCGGCCCATTTTGGCATCTTGTCCATGTTACGCGGCCTCCCCCGCAACACCGGCCATCAACAGGCCCAGTTCTTTTTCATCCGTTTCATGGGGCAGGCGCTCGCCCATGATATGTCCGTCGAACATCACGGCAATCCGGTCAGACAGAGAGAAAATCTCTTCCAGTTCGACCGAGACCAGCAGGATCGCCTTACCTTGGTCGCGCAGGGCGACGATCTGCTTGTGAATGAACTCGATCGCCCCGATGTCCACACCGCGGGTCGGCTGACCCACCAGCAGCAGGTCGGGGTTTCGCTCGATTTCGCGCGCCACGACGATCTTCTGCTGGTTCCCGCCCGAGAAATTCTTGGCCGACAGCCAGCCATTCGGCGGACGCACATCGAATTTCTCGATCTTGCGTTCGGTGTCGGCGCGCAGGGCGGCGTTGTCCATGAAGATCCCGCGCTGATAGGCCGGGTCGCGGTGATAGCCGAACGCCACGTTTTCCCAGGCGTGGAAATCCATGATCAAGCCTTCCCGCTGCCGGTCCTCGGGCACATGGGCGATGCCCTGGGAGCGGCGCGCTTGCCCGTCCGACCCTGGCCCGCTCAACGCCAGAGGAACGCCGTTCATCCTGATCGTCCCCGATCCGGGGCGCATTCCGCCCAACACCTCGAGCAGCTCGGACTGCCCGTTTCCGGCGACGCCCGCGATGCCTACGATCTCGCCCGCGCGAACCGTCAGGTCGATGCCCTTGACGCGCTCGACACCGGTTGAATCCGTCACCCGCAGGTTCTCGATTTCCAGAATGGGCTTGCCGGGTTTGGCCGGCACCTTGTCGACGCGCAGCAGAACCTTGCGCCCGACCATCAGCTCGGCCAGCTCCTCGGGGTTGGTCTCGGCGGTCTTGACCGTGGCGGTCATTTGGCCGCGGCGCATCACCGACACCGTATCGGTGGCCTCCATGATCTCGCGCAGCTTGTGGGTAATCAGGATGATGGTCTTCCCTTCGGCGCGCAGCCGATCGAGGATGCGAAACAGCTGGTCGGCCTCGGCCGGGGTCAGCACCCCGGTGGGTTCGTCCAAAATCAGGATCTCCGCCTTGCGATACAGCGCCTTGAGGATCTCAACCCGCTGCTGCATGCCCACGCCGATCTCGTCGATGCGCTTGTCGGGGTCTACGAAGAGCTCGTATTCCTGCTCGAGCTCTTTCAGTTCTTTGCGGGCCTTGGCCAGCGAGGGGGCCAGCAGCCCGCCATCTTCGGCGCCCAGAACGATGTTTTCCAGAACGGTGAAATTTTCAACCAGCTTGAAATGCTGAAAGACCATGCCGATACCCGCGGCGATCGCGGCCTGGCTGTCGGGAATGTCGGTCTTTTTGCCGTTGATCCAGATTTCACCTTTGTCGGCCTTGTAGAAGCCGTAAAGAATGCTCATCAGCGTGGATTTGCCCGCACCGTTTTCACCGATGATCCCGTGGATCGTGCCGGGGGCGACGCTGATCGAGATGTCCTTGTTCGCTTGAACTGGCCCAAAGGCTTTGGAAATCCCTTTGAGCTCGATGGCGGGGACTGTCATGTCTTGTCCTCGATTGCCGAAAAAGCTGCGCTGAACTCGCGATCATCGGGTCGTTGCGAAACAGCGGCATGAGTGGATGCGGGACGGGAGGCCCTCCCCCGCCCCGTGCGATATCAGAACTGCAGTGCCGGGCAGCTGTCGTTCTCGTAGTAGCTGACGACGGTGACATTGCCGTCGATGATGTCGCGGCGCGCCTTCTCAACGGCGGCCATCATCTCGTCGGTCACCAGCGGCGCGTTGTTCTCGTCCATGGCCACGCCCACGCCGTCTTCGGCCAGACCCATGGTGAACACGCCAGTTTCGACGTCCTCGCCTGCTTTCATGGCGTCATACACGGCGACGTCCACGCGCTTGAGCATCGAGGTCAGAACCTTGCCCGGGTGCAGGTGGTTCTGGTTGCTGTCTACGCCGATCGACAGGATGCCTTCGTCTGCAGCGGTCTGCAGGACACCCACGCCGGTGCCGCCGGCCGCGGCATAGATCACGTCAGCGCCTTGGCTGATCTGCGCCTTGGTCAGCTCCGAGCCCTTCACCGGGTCGTTCCATGCGGCCGGGGTGGTGCCGGTCATGTTGGCGACGACGTTGATATCGGGGTTCACCGATTTGGCGCCCTGGGCGTAGCCGCACCCGAAATGACGGATCAGCGGGATATCCATACCGCCGATGAAGCCAACGGTGCCGTTTTTCGAGGCCATGGCCGCCAGGATGCCTACCAGGTACGAACCTTCATGCTCGGCAAAACCGATCTGGCGGATATTGGGCGCGTCCAGCCAGGTTACGTCAACAGCGACGAACTTGGTGTCCGGGTAATCGGGCGCGACAGCGGCCAGCGGATCGGCCATGGCAAAGCCCATGGTGATGATCGGGTTGGAACCAGCTTCGGCAAAACGGCGCAAGGCCTGTTCGCGCTGCGCTTCCGACTGCAGCTCGATTTCACGGAAGGATTTGCCGGTCTGGTCGGCCCAGCGCTTGGCGCCGTTATAGGCCGCTTCGTTGAACGATTTGTCGAACTTGCCGCCAAGATCGAAGATGATTGCCGGTTCGGCGATGGCTGCGCCTGCCGTCAGTGCAAAGGCGGCGGCTGCGCCCATCAAGGATTTCATCAGGGTCATCATATACTCCCGTTGTTTATTATGACTTCGGGACCGGGTCTTACGCCCAGCCCCGCTCAGAGCGAGCAGAACTGCTGTGATAGCGGCAATTAAGGCCGTCTGAAACTGACATGGTCAACCGCTTTTTGACCAATTGGTCTCGGAATCGCTCGGCTTTCGTCAGGGCAGCGTGCGCTCCATCACAATTGCATCGACATTGTTCGCCCCGGGACGCCTGTAATAGGCCCGGCGCAGACCGCAGGGCGCATAACCGCAACTTTGATAGAGTGCAATGGCCGGAATGTTGTCGGCCGCGACGTCCAGAACGGCGCGGCACGCGCCCAGAGCGCTGGCGCGCGTCTGCCAGCCCTGCATGAGCGCCCGCGCCAGTCCCTGCCTCTGGCGGTCGGGATGGGTTGCAATGGTCAGCAGCTCGGCCTCGTCGCCAATGACCTGGAACAGGGCAAAAGCAGATTTGTTTCCGAGCACATGCGTGAAACGGCCTGCAGTCAGATCGGCAAACTCCGACGCGGTCCAGGGGCGCGACTGGGTAAAGGCCGCGGCATGGGTTTCGGCCATCTCCTGTGGCGTCATGGATCCAGTAGGACCGGCGGCGCGTCGCGCGACGGCGCGGCATCGGCCGGGCGCAGATACAACGGCGCGGGCGGTGTTTGCGGCAGGGTCCGGCGTTGCGCGGCGATGCGCGCGATCGCGCAGGCCAGCTGCTCCGGGTCGTCGTTGGTAAACAGCGGCCCCAGTGATTCTGCCTGATCCCGAGGCAGAACTTGCGGTGCGGCGCCCGGCTTCTGCAAATAGACCTGGTCCCGCGGGGCGGGGATGGCCGGAATGTGGCCCGAAGGGGCCAGCGCGGCCAGGGCTTCGAGCCCCGACACCCCGACTGCGGGTTTGTTCAGGCCCAGCGCCAGACCACGCGCGGCCGAGACCGAAATGCGGATGCCGGTGAAGTTTCCTGGCCCGGTTCCGACGCCGATCGCGTCCAGCCCGGACCAGTCCAGCCCGGCCTCGGTCAGGATGTCCTGCAGCAAGGGCATCAATCGCTCGGCCTGACCGCGGGCCATGGGTTCGGCACGGCTGGCGATGATGTCCGGGCCGCAAATCAAAGCGGCCGCGCAATGCGCGGCCGATGTGTCAAAGGCCAGAACCTTGGGCTCAGACGGCAACGGGGCGAACCTCGGTCACTTCGGGAATGTAGTGGCGCAGCAGGTTCTCGATCCCCATCTTCAGAGTCAGGGTCGAAGACGGACAGCCCGCGCAGGCCCCCTGCATGTGCAGATAGACAACGCCACGATCAAATCCGTGGAACGTGATGTCGCCACCGTCCTGCGCCACGGCGGGGCGGACACGGCTGTCAAGCAGTTCCTTGATTTGATTGACGATTTCAGAATCTTCGCCGGTGTGTTCCGCGTGACCCGAGGCCGCATCCGCCCCGGCCCCCATGACCGGCTGGCCGGATTGGTAATGCTCCATCACCGCGCCCAGGATCGCGGGTTTGATGTGGTCCCACTGAACGTCGTCATCCTTGGTTACGGTCACGAAGTCGTTGCCGAAGAACACACCCGTTACGCCCTTTACCGCAAAGATGCGTTTGGCCAGCGGCGAGTTTTCGGCGGCCTCGGCCGTCGGGAAATCCGCTGTGCCCGCCTCGAGCACGGTCTGGCCGGGCAAGAATTTCAGAGTTGCCGGGTTCGGCGTGGATTCGGTCTGGATGAACATGGCGGCGCTCCGTATCGCTTGCGTCTGATATGCGCGCCGGGCGCGGGGAAGTCAAGATTTGGAACGATTCTAATCCAGGGCTGCATGCTCGATCGCCATGTCCAGGCGGTCGTCACCCCAGAACAGGTCCGAGCCGGCCACGAAGCTGGGCGCGCCGAACAGGCCCAATGCCTTGGCGCGGTCGACCTGTTCGAACAGGGCGGCCTTGATGGCCGGATCTGACAGCTGGTCCAGCATCTCGGGTGCGGCGCCTGCCTGGGACAGCGCATCCTGCAGGACTGTGTCGTCGGATATGTTGCGGCCATCTCCGAATTCGGCCGAGAAGACGGCCCGCGCGAACGCGGCCCGTGGGCCGGAGTCTGGAAGCGCCAGCGCCAGGCGCGCCGCTTTCAGGCTGTTCTGCGGAAACGGGTCCGGACGGGTCAGCGGCAGGCCGCGCAAGGCGCACAGCCGCTCCATGTCGCGCCACATGTACCGGCCTTTGGTCGGGTAGATGTTGAAAGGCGAGGTGGTCCAGCCCTGTTCGGCAAAAATCGGACCCAGCAGAAATGGCTGCCATTCCACGCGCACCCCGCGCCGCGCCGCCTCCCGTTCTACACGCATGGCGCTTAGGTAAGAATAGGTCGAGGCGAAATCGAACCAGAAGTGCAGGGTGGCGGGCATCAGGTGATCTCTTCGAGCTTTTCTTTGCTCAGGTCGCCCGGCACGATGGTGATCGGAATCGGCAAGCCGCCGGCGTTGCGGGTCAGTTGTGTGACCAGCGGCCCGGGCCCCTTCTTGCCCGTGCCGGCCCCCAGAACCAGAACCCCGATTTCCGGGTCCGAGCGGATATGTTCGATGATCTGGGCCACCGGCTCGCCTTCGCGGATCGCCAGTTCGGGTTCGATCCCCTGCTTGTCGCGCATCCATTTCGCGAACACCTCGAAATGGGCGTGGATGCGTTCGCGGGCCTCTTCGCGCATCACTTCGGACACGCCGATCCAGTGATTGAACTCATCCGGCGGAATGACCGACAGGATGGTCACGCCGCCGCCCGTATGCGCCGCCCGCATGGCAGCAAAGCGCATGGCATTCAGGCATTCGCGGCTGTCATCCAGAACTACAAGGAACTTGCGCATGACTGTCCTCTCAAGATTTTGGCGATCATGCCCGAGCCTTCGCAGTCTGGCAACTCGGTCGGGCCGACTAACGGGCGCTTGCGGCCCAGTCCCAGTACAAGGATCGCACCCGGCGCGTGACGGGGCCGACTTGGTACTGGGTGTCGTCAAAGGCCGTCACCGGTGTGACCTTGTTCATGTTGCCGGACATGAACACCTCGTCCGCCGCACGGAAATCGTCGAAGGACAGCACCGTTTCATGCACGGTCACCCCGTCGCGGCGCAGGTTGTCGATGTGCCGCGCGCGGGTGATGCCGGCAAGGAAGGTGCCGTTGGGAATGGGGGTAAAGACCTCGCCATCCCTAACCATGAAGATGTTGGCGGTTGCAGTTTCGGCCACGTTGCCAAGGGCATCGGCCACCAGCGCGTTGGAAAACCCCTTGGAGCGGGCCTCGGTCAGCATGCGCGCGTTGTTGGGATACAGGCACCCGGCCTTGGCGTTGACCACGGCGTTTTCCAGGACCGGCCGGCGGAACCGCGTGGTGGTCAGGGTGGCCGAGGCGGTTTCGGGGGCCATCGGGATCTCTTCCAGGCAGATCGCGAACCCGGTACTTCCGGCCTGCGGCACGATCGCGGTCGCGTCGCCGTCGATGCCCCAGTACATTGGGCGGATGTAAACCGCGGCATCCTTGGGATAGGTCGCCAGCCCTTCCTGGACCAGCTCGCCCATCCGTTCCGTTGACACCGTTGGGGTCAGCATCAGCGCCTCGGCCGAGCGGTTCACCCGGTCGCAATGCGCCGCCAGATCGGGCGCCATTCCGTCAAAATAGCGCGCGCCGTCAAACACCGATGATCCCAGCCAGGCCCCGTGGTCCGCGGCCCGCATGATCGGGGCATCGCCATCGTGCCATGTTCCATCGAAATAGGTGCGGATATTCTTGCCGACTGCCATTGTGCCCTCCGTCAATTCCGCCGAACCGTAGGAGCGCGCGCGCCCGAGGTCCAGCAGATTATCCGGCCGACGATGGCAACACGTCGCGCTTGACCATCGCGCGCAGGGCGAAGTTGGAGCGTAGGTTGCGGATGCCCGGAATCTGCATCAGCCGGTTCTCCAGAAACGCGTCGAAGGCGGTCAGGTCACGCGCCACGACGCGCAGCAGGATGTCGCGCGAGCCGGTCATGAGGTAACACTCCATCACCTCGTCACAGCGCAGGATGGCGCGTTCGAATGCGTCGATGGCGTTGCGGTCCTGTTTCTCCAGTTCGACAGACACGAAAATCGTGACGCCAAAGCCCAACTTCTCGGGGTCGACCTGCGCCGAATATCCGGTGATCACCCCGTCGCGGCGCAGGCGCTCCAGGCGTCGCGCGCAGGGTGTGGGCGACAGGCCCACCTTTTCGGCCAGGTCCAGAACGGTCATGCGCCCGTCCTGTTGTAGCGCGCGCACGATCTTGCGGTCGATCTGGTCCATGGAGAAAATCCCTAAAATAGTCGGCTTAGATTATTATTATCGCCAAGAGGTATGTTCTGACCAGCATCTATTGGCGAAAATCGCTCGGTCCGATGTGGCAAACTCTATCTGTCTTTCCGGAGGAGCAAAATGGAAATAACCACGATTGACGCGCCAGATCACGAGCGTGTGGTCGAATTCAAAGACGCCGCTAGCGGGCTTTCGGGCTTTGTGGCGATCCATTCCACGCAATTGGGGCCTGCAGCGGGCGGCGTGCGGATGCGCACCTATGGTCACCCGTCCGAGGCGCTGGACGATGCGCTGCGCCTGTCGCGGGGCATGACCTACAAGAACGCAGCGGCCGATCTGCCGCTGGGCGGGGGCAAGGCCGTTATCATTGGCGACCCGAGCGCGGACAAGACGCCCCGGCTGTTGCAGGCCTTCGGGCGCGTTGTGCAAAGCCTTGGTGGCCGGTACTGGACGGCCGAGGACATGGGGATGACCCCGGCCGACATGGCCCAGATCGGCACCGAAACCGAATATGTCGCCGGTCTGCCCGATGGCCCGTTCGCCAGCGGCGACCCGTCGCCCATCACCGCCCGCGGGATCTTCAACGCCATCCGCGTGACTGCGCGGCATCGGTTCGGGTCCGACGACCTGAGCGGCAAGACCGTCTCGGTGCAAGGGCTGGGCCATGTGGGCGAACACCTGTGTGCGCTGCTGAATGACGCAGGGGCGAAACTGGTGATTACCGACATCGATGCGGGCCAGACTGCCCGGCTGGCGGACCGGTTCGCGGCGCAGGCCGTCGCGCCCGATGCGGTCTATGCAGCCGAGGCGGATATTTTCGCGCCCTGCGCGATCGGCGGCATCCTGAACGAAACCAGCATTCCGCTGCTGAAGGTCGGCGCAGTGGCCGGAGGGGCCAACAACCAGCTGGCAACCGATGTCGACGCGCAGCGACTGCATGACCGCGGCATCCTTTACGCCCCGGATTTCGTGGCCAATGGCGGCGGGATCGTGAACGTGGCGACCGAAATCCTGAAGATCAAGGACCGCGAAGCTTGGGTCGGTCAGCGGCTCGAGGCGTTGGAGCGGACGATGGACCGCATCCTGACCCGCGCCAAGGTGGATGGCGTCAGCCCCCATGTGGTGGCTGAATCCATCGTCGAGGAAAAACTTCACCCGCAGGCTGCCTGATCTGCAACGAAAAACGCCGCCCCGGATCCGGGGCGGCGTTGCTGTTTCCATCTGGTTCTCAGGCGCGGCCGGCGCCCACCATCCCCACGATCTCGTAGGTGCGGCTGAGGATCGGAGCCGCGATCTCCCGCGCCCGTTCCGCGCCACGGTCCAGGATCCTGTCGATCTCGGCCTGATCGCCCATCAGCCGCGCCATCTCGGTCGAGATCGGCGACAGCTTTGCGACTGCAAGATCGGCCAGCATCGGCTTGAATTCACCAAACTGCTTGCCACCGACCTCGGCCAAAACCTGCTCGACCGTCTGATCGCTGAGCGCGGCATAGATGTTGACCAGGTTGCGCGCCTCGGGGCGCCCTTCCAGCCCGTCCACGTCCGAGGGCAGGGCGTCGGGGTCGGTCTTGGCCTTGCGG
>NZ_JBXWRS010000008.1:0-141300 GCF_059612985.1 Ruegeria sp. BHSC043
ATCGGCGTGATCGAGATGGAGCACACGGTCGATCCGCGCATCGCCCATCGGCGGGCTTCGGAAAGCGGGGTCTGGCTGCGACCCTTCGCGCGCAACATCTATTGCATGCCGCCCTATGTGATCTCGGGCGACGAGCTGAGCCAGGTGACGGCGGCCATGGTCGAACTGGCGCGAGGCGACGCATGAGGCGGCACTGGCTGACCCGTGACGGCGGAGCGCAGTTGACGCTTGTGTTCGGCGGGTGGGCGCTGGGGCCTGCGCCGTTTACGCGCCTGACCGCGGCGGCGGATGTTCTGGTGGTTGACGACTATCGCAACCTCGACGACGCCCTGCCCGAAACCGGCGACTATGACACGGTCCGGCTGCTGGCCTATTCCTTCGGGGTCGCGTCGGCCGCGCATTGGCTGTCGGGTCACAGGCTGACCTGTGTCCGCAAGGTTGCGGTCAACGGCACGCTGTTTCCGGCGGATGCAGACCGGGGCATCGCGCCCGAGACGGTCGCGGCCACGGCCGATGGCCTGAGCGCGGCCAGCTTTGCACGGTTCTGCCGCCGGGCCGGGCTGGAAGGCCCCGCACCCGGGATCGATTTTGCCGTCGCGGCCGAGGAACTCCGGGCCATCGCGGCGCGTGGACCTGCGCCCGATCCCGGGTTCGACCGGGTCTGGATTTCTGCCTCGGACCGCATCGTGCCGACGGCGGCGCAGGAGGTGGCCTGGGGCCAATCGGACACCGTGCGACGCATCCCTGGCCCGCACCAGCCTTTCGTGGCGGGGCAGACCTGGGCGGAGTGGTTCGCATGAACGCCATGCCCACGGACCGCATCCGGCGCAGTTTCAGCCGCAGCTTCGGCAGCTATCATTGCGCCGCTGGCCCGCAGGCCCGGATCGCCCGCGCATTGGCGCATCGGCTGGTCGATCTCGGGGCGCCCCTGCAATTTGGCACTTTGTTCGAAATCGGCTGCGGAACCGGCCATCTGACCGAGGCGCTGCATCAGCAGTTTTCGTTCACCCGGTCCACGCTCAACGACCTGATGGCCGAGGCCCAGGAGACTGCGCGGCGATGGGGCGCGGATTTCCTGCCGGGCGATATCCGCAATGTGACATGGCCCGCGCGGCCCGACCTGATTGCCTCGGCCTCGACGGTCCAATGGCTGGACGATCCGGCGGCCGTGGTTCGCCGCGCGATGCATCAGGTCGCACCCGGCGGGTGGGTTGCCATTTCGGGATTTGGCCCCGACCAGTACGCAGAACTTTCCGCGCTGGGGTCGGCCGCCCGCGCGCCCGGTTTGTGCGGCCCCGAGGATCTGGCCGCGGGGATCGGCCCCGATGTTAAAATCCTCGACCTGTGGCAGGATCGGCAACCGCTGTGGTTCGACACGCCGTTGGACGTGCTGCGCCACCTGCGTGATACCGGGGTGAACGGCCGCGCGGCGCAGGTCTGGACCCGCTCCGACCTGACCGATTTCAGCACGCGCTATCGCGCCGCGTTTTCCGGCCCCGAAGGCGTGCGCCTGACCTATCACCCCGTCTGGATCATCGCCCGCAAACCCGGCTAGGGGCCAACCGGTCGCATCCGGCCCCTCTACACCTGCCCGAAAACTGGTGATAGGCCTGTGCCCAGGGGAGGATCGGCGTGGACATATCTGAACAGCGCATCAAAGAGATGACAACCGCAGGGCTGAACCTGATTGGTCAGGCGTTGTCGATCTATGACGACCAGTTGCGCCTTGTGGTCAGCAACAAGCGTTTTCAGGAAATGTTCGACCTGCCCGAACGCCTGGTGCAGCCGGGCGCGCTGTTCAGCGACACGATCCATTTTCTGGCCAGCCGCGGGGAATATGGTCACGACCAATCGGTCGAGGATCTGGTCAGTGTCCGGGTCGAACAGGCCTTGGCGTTCGAGCCGCACTACATGGAACGCGTGCGCCCCAACGGGCAGGTGATCGCGATCGAGGGTGCACCCCTGCCCACCGGTGGCTGGGTTGCCGTCTATACCGACATAACCAGCACCAAACGGGTCGAAGAGCTTCTGCGCAGCCGGTCCGAAGAACTGTCGGACCAGTTGCTGAGCCATGCCGAAGAGCTTTCGGCCACCAACCGGCAACTGGCCGCCACGATCAGCGCGCTGGAAGAGGCCAAGCGCCAGCTGACCGAGATCGAAGCGCGCACCCGCATGACCACCGAGATGATGCCCGCACATATCGCCCATCTGGATGCCGAGGGGCGGTATGATTATTCCAACCGGCGGCTCAGTTCGGTCCTGCCGGGGCGGCCGTCGGACATCCTGGATCTGCACATCTCGCAGGCCCTCGGCGCGCACGCTTACGAGCGGGTCCGGCCGCACCTGAAACAGGCCTATGACGGGCAGGCCTCGGTGTTCGAATTCACCGAGGATCAGGATTCACGCCGTATCCGTGTCTCGTTCACGCCCGATGGCGCGGGCGGCGTCTATATCATGTCGGTGGACATCACCGAGGAAACTCAGGCCCGCGTGGCCCTGCAGCAGACCAGACGCCGGGCGATGGCCGCGCAGATGACCAGCGGGCTGGCGCATGATTTCTCGAACCTGCTGACCATCATCCTGGGGATGCAGGCCAAGCTGGAAAAGATGGACCTGCCCGAAGACGCCGCCGAGCTTGTGGTCGCAACCCAGCAGACCGCGCGGCGCGGCGGGCAGCTGCTGAACCGCATCGCCGACATGACCGGCAACCGCACCCCGCAGCCGCAGGCCACCGACATGCGTGGCCTGCTCGAGGATCTGCGGGTGCTGGCCTCGCCTTCTTTGCCGCGTGGTGTGGGGCTGTCGGTGGTCAATACTCTGCCGGATGAAGCGCTGATGTTGGACCCGGGCATGGTTCAGGACGCGTTGTTGAATCTTGTGCTGAACGCCCGCGACGCCTGCGGCAGTAGCGGGCAGATCACCATCAGCGCCCATGCGATCGGTCGGATCTGGGTGGAAATTACCGTGTCCGATACAGGCCCGGGGTTTTCACCCGATGCGCTGGACAAGGCGTTAAACCCGTTTTTCACCACCAAGGGCAGCAAGGGGTCGGGGCTGGGCCTGCCGATGGTCTATGACACGGTCAAGCTGGCGGGTGGAGACCTGCAACTGCGCAATACGCCCTCGGGCGCATCCGTAATGCTGCGGCTGCCCTATCGGCCCGCGCCGCCTGTCCAGTCGGGCCTGGCGTTGCTGGTCGAAGACAGCGACGATCTGCGCCACCAGTTCCGCGACATGCTGGTTGATCTGGGTCTTTCGGTGATCGAGGCGACCTCGGCGGATGAGGCGCTGGTACTGACCGCCAGTTTGAATGACATCTCGCTGATCTTGTCCGATATTCGGCTGGAGGGCACTGCCACCGGCATTGATCTGATCGAACGACTTGCTCTACCAATTCCGGTGATCCTGATGACCTCGTTGCCCTATGATGACCCGCTGCACCGTCAAGCTCTTGCCAAGGCGCCGGTCCTGCGCAAACCCTTCACCCGCGCGCAATTGTCCGCGCTGATCCGAACCGAGGCCGCCTCATGACGCAACCCCTGGTGACCATTCTGGACGACGAGCCGGAAATCCGCCGGATTCTGACCGAAGCGCTTGAAGACGCTGGATTTCGAACCCAGAGCTTTGCCCGCGCCCGCGAATTCGAAGCGTCTCTGAAACGGGTCACGCCGGATGTGTGCCTCGTGGACCTGTCGCTGCCCGACACCGACGGATTGGCGCTGGTGCACCGGCTGGCGCTTGAACAGGGTGCGGCGGTCATCATCATTTCGGGTCGGGCACAGGTGCAGGACCGGGTGACGGGGCTGGAGTTGGGGGCCGATGACTACATCACCAAACCCTTTGACCCAGCTGAGGTGGTGGCCCGCATCCGCGCCCGTCTGCGTGCGCCCAGATCCCAGGTGCAGCAATCGCAGGTGGCCAGGTTCCATGGCTGGACGGCGTGTTTCGACCGCTATGTTCTGCTGTCTGATACCGGTGAGGAAGCCGCATTCAGCCATGCCGAGGGCGAAGTTCTGCGGCTGTTCCTGGAAAGCCCCAAACGCCTGATCAGTCGAGCGCAGATGCAGGAGGCTTTGGGCGGGGCTGCGGGCGAAAGCTTTGACCGGGCGATGGACGTGCGCATATCGCGGCTGCGTACCAAACTGGGAGAAGACCCCAAGAACCCGCGCCTGATCAAGACCATCTACGGCGCCGGTTACATCTTTCTGGGCGACGTCGAGTGGCGGTGATAGAGTTTCGGAGCGAACGGCCCGACAGGTCTTGGTCACCCAATGCTTTGACGAAAACCCGCATTGGCACTGGTATTTTCGAGCTCAGCCCCTAACTGAAGGCTTCTGCGCGTCGTGGCACGGCTTTGCCGGTCGGCGCTTTGACAACTTGCAAATCCGGTTCTGACACGCAACAAGGCGTCAGAACGTTTGGAGACCCTGATGATCGGAAAGACCTGGGCCAAGTGGCGCTCCGGCCATATCGGCCGGCTGGTGGGCGATAGTCTGCGGGCGCAGTGGCGGCTTTATGCCATCGCAATGGTCGCCATGGCGATCGTGGCCGCGACGACAGCCGGAACCGCGTGGATGATGGAAAGCATCGTCGACGCGATGACCACCCCCGAAATGCAATCGCAGGTTTACTGGATTGCGCTTGGGGTCGTTGCGCTGTTTTTCACCAAGGCGGTGGCCTCCTATGCTCAGGCCGTGTTTCTGGCACGCGCCGGTAACCGCATCATCGCCGAGCAGCAGGAAAAGCTGTACGACAAGCTTATCACCCGCGGTGTCGGGTTTTTTGCCAAGACCGAGTCGTCTAGTCTTTTGATGCGCGTGACCAATGGGGCCCAGGCCGCGCGGCGTCTTGTGGATGTCATCGTCACCAGTTTCGTTCGAGACGCCCTGACGCTGGTCGGCCTGGTCTTTGTGATGGTCTACCAGCAACCGGTTCTGTCGGTTATGTTCTTTGTGGTGGGGCCATTGGCCCTGTGGGGCGTGCGGGCGCTTTTGAAAAGCGTGCGCGTCATCATGGAATCCGAGCTGAAATCGCTGGCAGAGATCATCAAGGTGCTTCAGGAAACTTCGGCCGGCATCAAGGTGATCAAGGTTTTTGCGCTCGAGGACATGATGGTCGACCGGATGCACGGCGCCATTCGCTCGGTCGAACGCCGCGCCAACTCGATCGCCAAGCTGCAGGCGATCGCAAGCCCCTTGATGGAGCTTCTGGCCGGATTGGCGGTGGCGGGCGTTCTCGTGGTTTCGACGATGGGACTCGCCGGCAGCGAGCCGCCATCGGCGGGTCAGTTGATGTCGTTCATCACGGCTCTTCTGATGGCCTACGAGCCGGCCAAACGGCTGTCACGCATGCGTGTGGCGATCGAAACCACGTTGGTGCCGATCGGCATGATGTTTCAGCTGCTGGATCAGGAAGACCCGATGCGCGAAAAGCCGGGGGCAATCGACCTTGCTCCCGGGCCCGGTGAAATTCGCCTGAAGGACGTCACGTTCGGGTATCGCGGTTCGCACCCGGTCATCCGAAATCTGAGCGCGACTTTCGAGGCTGGCAAGACGACCGCGCTGGTGGGGCAATCCGGCGGCGGAAAATCGACCATCTTCGGCCTGATCATGCGGTTCTACGATCCCAAAAGTGGTTCCGTCGAAATCGACGGGCAGAACTTGCAGGATGTCAGCTTTGCCTCGTTGCGGCGCAAAATCTCGTTTGTGGGCCAGGACACGTTCCTGTTTTCGACATCCGTGATGGAGAATTTGCGCTTTGCCCGACCGGATGCCACCGACGAAGAGGTCATCGAGGCGGCGCGTGCTGCGCATGCGCATGACTTCATCATGGCGCTGCCCAAAGGTTATGATACGCAGGTTGGCGAAAACGGAGCCTTCCTGTCGGGTGGGCAAAAACAGCGCCTGGCCATCGCCCGGGCCATTCTGCGCAAGGCCGAGATCCTGTTGCTGGACGAAGCCACCAGTGCTTTGGATGCGGATTCCGAATCCCTGGTCAAGGACGCCTTGGACAGATTGACCGAAAACGTCACCACGATCGTCATCGCGCACCGGCTGTCGACGGTGCTGGGCGCGGACAAAATCATGGTGGTGCAAGACGGGCAGGTGGTCGAACAAGGCAATCTGGATGAATTGCTGGAAATGAACGGCAGATTCCGGGGTTTGTTCGACCAACAGTTCAAGACGTCCTCCAATTGACGCAGTTGGCGTGCCCTAGTCCCTGAACGCGCGGTTCTTGATCTTCAGAACCGGCTGCAACAGATACTCCAGGACGGTTTTCCGCCCGGACAGAATATCGACCTCGGCGATCATGCCCGGAATGATCTCGACAGGGTTCCCGGCCGCGTCCAGCAGCTTGTCTTCGGTCCGCACCTCGACCACGAAAACCTCTTCGTCGTTGCGCTCGGATCGGGTGATCGTGTCGGCACCGATGCGGATGATTTCACCGTCAAGTGCGCCATAGCGCGCGAAATCATAGGCCGTTATCTTGACCCTGACCTTCTGGCCTGCACGCAGAAACGCAATGTCCTCGGGCCGGACATAGGCTTCGACCAGCAGGCTGTCATCCAAGGGGACGATCTCGACCAGCTCCTCTCCGCTGCGGGCCAAGCCGCCTAGTGTGCTGCGGTGCAATCGGTTGACGATTCCTTTGACCGGTGCCCGGACCTGCGCCCGCGAAGCTCTGTTTTCCAGCGCGGGCAGCGTCGGCTCCAGTGCGGCCAATTCGGCCGTGACCAAGGCAAGGTCGGTCAAGGCCGACGTACGAAACCGGCTGCGGGCGGCCTTGATCCGATCATCGATTTCGCTCAACCCGGTGTTCAGCCGCAATGTGGCCGCCTCGGCTCTGACCTTGCGCCCTTTCCATTCGGCTTCGCTGCGGCGCAGGGCCATCAAGGTCGTCGCCGGCTCCATCTGGCGTTTAACCAGGGGTTCGATCAGGGCACGTTCCTCCGCCAGGACCTTGAGCGTTTCCTCCGCCGTGACCTTGTCGACCAGACCTTCTTCATACTCGCGCTGGCGTTGTTCGCGTTGTCGCTCCAGAATCGCGATCTCATCGGCCAATTCCGCCTGCCGCCCCAGATACAAGGCCGTCTCGGACTGGACGACTTCGGGCGCCTGCCGGACCAGATCGTCCTCAAACCTCAGATCGGTTCCATCGATCTCGGCCTGTAGCCTTTGTGCCTTTGCCATCAACCCAAAGGCCTTTTGCCGTTCGCGGTCCAGGTCGCTGTCAAGTTGCGTGGCGTCGAATTCCATCAACAGCTCATTCTTGTCGACGACCTGACCCTCGCGAACATGCAGGGCCAACAGAACGCCGGGTTCGGTGGCCTCGATGACTTGAACATCGGCCGACGGTACAATGCGCCCATCGGCGCGTACGACATCATCCAGTTCGGTGGTATACGCCCAGACACCCGCAACCAGGATGCAGCTCAAGGTCACCAGCAGCAGAACCGAACCTCGCGCGCCCGGGCGGCCGCGCAGTTCCCGCTCAAGGGAAGCAAAATCAGGATGCCGCGACATTCAGATGCCTCCGTGTACTGCGGGCGCGATGGGTCAGTATCGACTTGGGGCCGTCGGCGGCGATCCTGCCGTTCTCGATGACGATCACCCGCTCCACCATCTCTAGAAGGCTGGTTCTGTGGGTGACGACGATGGTCGTGGTTCCTTTTGTGGCCGTCTTGAGGCGCTGGATAATCTCGGCTTCTGACTTTACGTCCATTGCGCTTGTCGGTTCATCCAGGATCAGGACCGGTGGTCGCCCGATCAAGGCCCGTGCCAGGGCGATGGCCTGTCTCTGACCCCCTGACAGACCTTCGCCGCGCTCTGCCAGTTGCAGGTCGTAGCCGCTGGGGTGTCGGTTCACGAAATCTTCGACTCCGGCGATGTGGCCGGCGCGGATCAGGTCTTCCTCGCTGGGCCGATAGGCGCCGCTGACTATGTTGTCACGCACGGATCCTGAAAACAGCCATATGTCCTGCAGAACCGATCCAATGCTTCTCCGCAGGTCGCCCGGGTCAATCTGCCGGATGTCGATATTGTCCAGAAGAACCGACCCCGATCGCGGCTGGTACAGTCCCAGAAGCAACCGGGCAATTGTGCTCTTGCCCGAGCCGATCTGCCCAAGAATTGCGACCTTTTCCCCGGGTTCGATGGTGAAGGTCACGTTTCGCAGCGTATCTTCTTCCTGACCGGGATAGGCGAAGCAGACGTTATTGAAGGAAACGCGGCCTGCAAAGCCGGGCCGGCTGATCCAGGTTCGTCCTGCTGGCTGTTCGCAGTCTGCCGACATCAGAGATTGCAGGTTGCGATAGGCGCTGCGCGCCTGATTGACCCGCGTCAGTGTTTGCGCAACCTGCCCCAGCGGGGCCAAGGCCCGACCGGTCAACATGACCGATGCAACGAGGGCACCCATGCTGGCGTGACCGTCGGCAATCAGGAATACCCCGTAGAAGACGATGAGAACCTGCGCGGCCTGTTGCACGAATCCGGTCAGGTTAAGCGCGAACTGGGTGATCGCCCGGCTCTTGATCCCGTTTTGCGAATGCCGCTCGACCGCCTCTTCCCAGCGCTTGCGCATCCGGTTCGAGGCCGTCGTGGTCTTGATCGTCTCTAGACCGGCCAGAGTTTCCACCAATACTGATTGCTTGGACTGCCCTTCGTCAAAATTCCGTGCCGCGAGCCGGGAAAGAAAGGGTTGCACCACCAAGCCCGCCAGCAGGACCGCAGGCACCGCCAGCGCCGGAATGGCCGCCAATTGACCGCCCACCATGTAGATCGCGAAAATGAACAACGCGATGAAGGGCAGGTCGACGACGGCAACCAGCGTGGCTGACGTAAAGAACTCGCGCAGGGTTTCGAATTCGCGGACGGTGCTCGCCATGGCGCCAATCGACCCGGGGCGCGATTGCATCCGGATGTTCAGAATCTGGTTGAAGATCCGTCGCCCCATCAGCATGTCGGCCCTCTGGCCGGCCCTGTCGATGAACCCGGCCCGCAAGATCTTGAGGATGAAATCAAACAGCAACGCAAGACCGACGCCGACCGTCAGCGCGACAAGGGATTCCGTCGCCTCGTTGGGAAGTACCCGGTCGTAGACGACCATGATGAAGACCGATGTGGCCAGACCCAGAAAGTTGGTCATGGCGGCAGCCAGAGCGACTTGCGCATAGGACCAGCGGTTCGCCATCAGGGCCGACCAGAACCAGTGACCGTCGTCCCTGGTGTCCGGCTTCGGACCGTCCCTGTGGGCCTTACGGAACAATATGGCATAACCGGAATAAAGCGAGGCAACCTTCTCTTGGGGCATTTCCGAAACGCCATTGTCCAGTTCAGGGTCAAAGATCAACAGGTCTCCGCCGTGACCCCGTCCATGATAGACGACCGCCTTGTCGCCCTGCATCAAAAGAACAGCAGGTGCCAGCACATCGTCGAAGTCTTCCAGTCGACGTGCACCAAAACCGGCCTGCAGGCCGGCATCCTGAGCGAGAGCCAATGTCTCTTTGACGTTCAACCCCTTTTCCGGGTTGTGCTGGGCCGCAATGACCCGCGATGGCGTCAGTGGCCGCCCCAATTCGGCTGCGACGTGCAGAAGGCAACGCTCCAGTGCTTTGAAGTTCGGCTTTGTGGGTTCCGGGCGCTCCGAGGTCATGGCATGCCGTTCCAGTTTTCCAGTTGGATATCAAACAGGTCGAGGATGTCGCCGGCCAGGCTGATGGCGGCGTAATTGGTCAGGAAAAAGTTCTGCTCGGCGAGGATCATCCGCTCCTGCGCGGCGACCAGATCGCGTTGTGCATCCAGAATTTCGATCAGGCTGCTGCGGCCGATCTTGAACTGCTCTTGCATCGCCGAAACATTCTGGATGTTTGCCTGAACGGCGCGGCGCGCCTCTTTCAGTCGTTCGGCGCCGGCTTTCTGGTCTGACCGAATGAAGCCAAGTTCGCGGCCGATTTCGCGGATCAGCGTTTCCCGCTCGAATTCCGCCTGCTTGATGCGCGCCGAGGCAGCGGCGATTTGGGCTCGCCGTTTGCCGGTGCTGTCAATCTCGTAATTGACGGACAGGTCCACTCCGAAATTCGCGTCATGGTTGTCGTCCTGGTTGGCGAATGCGGATACGCGAATATCCGGTTGGCGCCTGGCCAAGGCCGCCGACTGCTCGGCCCTAGCGGCAAGAAGCGCCGCATCCGCGCGTCGAACCTGTGGGCTGTTCAGCACGATCTGGCTGTCGCTTCTGTTCAATACGGGCGCGGGAAGCGGAGCGGGTAGAGCACCGGGGTCATAGCCGAATATCTCCCGGAAACGGGCGATGGACCGATCAGCCTGCGCCTGCGCGTCGGCCAGTTTCGTGCGGGCATCCGCGATCCTGGACCGGGCGGTCAGAAGATCAGCAGTCGATCCGGCTCCGATGTCGGTCCTCTCGGAAATCTGTCGTTCGATCTGTTCGTGCGCCGCTACATTCTGCCGAGCAATGTCAACAAGCTCGCGCCGGTTCAGAACCGAAACATAAGCCTCGATTGCGGCCAATGCGGTCGCGGAAGCCGTCTGCAATTGGCTGCCGCGGCTTTCCAAAATCCTGGCCCGAGCAGCGGCCAGATTGCCAGAGGCCGCGCCGCCGTCATAGACTAATTGAGAGACGCGTAGATAGGGCGATAGGTCAGAAACATTCGAATCCACGCGCTCGGAACGCGCATTCAATCCCAAGGACAGCTGCGGCAGAAATGCACCTTCGGCGACGTCCCGGTTCGCGCGTGCCAGGTCGATTTCCGTATTTGACTTCGCAAGCGTCGGACTGGATTCCACCGCCTGGCGGATGCGGCGGCCGAACTCGCTGCTGGTCAGTCGCTCAGACGGTTCGGTAGCGCCCGCTCCGGCCGTGCCGGCCGAGAAGGCCATTTCGACTGGCGCCAGATCCGGCACGGGTTCGCACGCGGAGACAAGAGACAAAAGAATGCAGCCAAGTACTTTCTGCGCAGACCGTTCAAACAAATGCATGGGAAGCCTCGTTTTCGGCCTTGGATTGTGCCGTAGCGAGCGCAGTGAGAAACCCGTCCAGTTCCGACGGCTGGGAGGTTGCGCAAGCGGATTGAGTTCGGCCGGCGGCCATCTGCAACTTGCCCAACCATTCAAAATGAGCGAGCGAAACCCGATGGCTGTATGCGATCTGCATTGCGCCACTCGTCATCATCAGCGAGGTTTCGGGCGGTGACAACTCGGCCAAACGCGTGAAATCGATGCCGCAAAGAGGCAAATCCAAGCTCAGCGGCACACCTGATTGCAAGGGTGCAAACAGCTTGAGCTCGGCAAGGACGGCGCAGGCGGACTCAGCCGCTCTCTGCTCCGCCACATAGTGTCGCATGAAGTCGACGACTGTCCCAAGCTCTTGCGAGGGCGCCTTGTCGGACGTGAAAAACGGCAGTCCTGTCGAATCTGGTGTGACAAGGCCCGTCGTTTCGTCCACAAGCAAGGTAAAGGTGCTCTCGTGCCCGGCTTGCCGACGGTCGGCCGGCGCCGCGAAAAAGGGGTGACACCGCAGGACAGACGGCACATAGGGTGCCAACCATCGGCCGTCGTTTGCGACGAAGACGTTTGGTTCCCCTTCCAAGACAGACATGATGCAGACCGGTCGCAGCGATTCGCCGTTGGAGAGAAACCCGATCGGGAACGAAGCTGCGACGATCGGGATTTCTGAGGCAACAACCTCGCAAACTGCCATGGTTCGGGCGAAATCGTAGGATGTGAACCGATGCCAAGAGCATTTGGAATGTCTCTGTGTGGTCACTGCGACCCGGTCGTTCTGAACCATTTTCCCTCTCGATGCTCGCTATGGGCAACACCCCCTTGGGGATGTTGCATGTTCCTTCGCTGGATCAGGCGGTCGCGCCGGTGGGATCCGTGTGCAGGATGTTGTCGCTGCTGAGGCTTCCGAGATCGCCAACCCCCTGAAAGTGCGCGATCATGTCGACAGAGGCCGTTCCCGAGGCGGTATAGTCCACCTTGGCCAGCACGCTGTCGGTTCCGTCGGTGGCCATCAGATAGATCTCATCGCCAGACTGAGCGCCACCCAAGCCTTCGGCTGCGGTCGTCAAGGTTCCCACATCGAGATCGGCCAGTTGGGTGTTCAGTCCGACAAAGCCAGTGTTCGCGCCAAGAGAACCTCCCAGCCCCAAAATCTCGATATCTGTCCCGCTTCCGCGCAAGGTCGAAGCATCAAGCCCGCTGAAGAGCAATGCATCGGTCACATCCGTCGCCGGACCAATATTGAAGCCGGTGATTGTATCCGTGCCGTTGATCGCGGGGTTCGCTTCAAACACGACCAGATCGCGCCCGGCGCCCGTCAGGTTAATTGCGTCGTCGCCGCCGCCGCCTCGAACGACGTCGTCCACATTCGAGGTCGACAGGATATCGGCGCCATCGGTTCCCATTTGCCATTTGGCTGGTCCGCCATTCGGTGTCGTTATTGCCAGAGAGATGGGCTGAGAAGGATCTTGCACCGTGATCGTGAAGGTGAACAGCGGTTGCGACAGGTCGGTGAAGGTCAGGGCCGTACCGGCAAAGTTGACGGCGCCCGGACCGGGTGAATAAGTGAGCTCCGAAAAGAGTTCGGGGTTTGGAACCGTCGATCCGGCGTTGAAGGTGACGACCGTCGGGTCGAAGGTCGCGTCGACATTGTAATCGATGCCGCTGGAGATATCGCGGTCTGCGTCGGCGTAGACGGCCAGTGTGACTTCGGACCCGGTTCGGCCGAATTCGGCGATCGTGTAAGCCGAGGGCACATGCGCAAAAACCTGGTCACTGACGGGCACGGGGTCAGGCCCTGTTGCGACGCTTGCCGTAGCCTGAACGTCGATGGCGTCGCCGCCGTCGAGCCCTGCGAAAGTCGCGGCTGGTACTGAGATGCTCCATGACCCGTCTGCTGCGACGGTCGCGGCCCCCACCGCGTTGGAGTTGACGGTCACATCCACCGACTGGCCGGGGGCGAGGCCGTACGACTTTCCGCTGATCACAGTGCCGTTCGCTTGCGCGTCGGCCAGAGCGATGCTGTCGTTTGTGCCCATCGGGTCCAGCAAAAGGAGCGGACGGAAATCGGTCGCGAAATTCGCGGGCGTGGCCGAGGCCGGGTTCCCTGCAGCGTCTGCGACCGTGGCCGTGATCGTATAGTTTCCGCCATCCGAAAGACCTAAAAGGTCCGACGCCGGAATCGTCGCTGTCCAGCTTCCACCATTGGCGGTGGCCGTGTAGGTCTGACCGTTCAACGATACAGTGACCGTCTGCCCGTCTTCGGCTGTGGTCGAACCCGAAACCGGCAGGTCTGAACCTCTCTCGACGACATCAAGTGTCGCGCCCACAAGTAGCGGGTCCAACGTGATCGTCGGCGCCGAATAGTCGGTTGCGAAGCCGGTGGTCGCGCTTTGGGTGTTTCCGGCTGGATCGGTTACTGTCGCGGTAACGTTGTACGCTTCGGCGTCCTGCAACGAGGAGATGTCCATACTGGTCGCCACGAAGCTCCAGGCGCCGCCGCTGACGGTTGCGGAGCCGGTCGCGTCGACCGTGCCATCGGCCCGGGCGATGCTGATGGATACGATCGATCCGTCCGGCGCATCCGTCGTTCCGTTGACCGAAAGACCGCCAGCCCGTTCGGTTGCATTCATCACCGCTCCGGTCGAAATGCCCGAAATCGCCAGCGTCGGGGCCGTGAAATCCGTGTCGAAACTGGTAGATGCCTGAGTAGCAGGGTTGCCGGCAGCATCCGAGACGTCCGCCGTGACAGAGATCGTGGACCCGTCGGCGAGCGCGGCCAGGTCAGCCATCGGAACGGTCACTGCCCAGCTTCCACCGGTTGCGGACGCGGAATAACTCTTTCCGTTCAGGTTGACGGTCACGGCCTGCCCATCCTCGGCGGTCGTCGATCCGGAGACGGTGAGGTCCGTGGCCTGCTCGGCCGCATTCATGACGGCGCCGTCGGAAAGCGCGTCGATGGTGACCACGGGCGCGGTGGCGTCCTTGGACAATCCGATGCTGGCCTGAGGCGCAGACAGGCCGTCCGCATCAATCACGTCGGCGGTGATGGTGAAACTGCCACCATCCGCCAGCGCCATCAGATCAGTGCTTGGGACGGTGACGCTCCAACTTCCGGACGCGACCGTACCGACATAGGGTTGTCCGTCCAGGGTCACCGTTACGGTTTGGCCGTCGGTCACGTTGCCCGTGGTTCCCGAGATCACAAGATCCGAGCCGGCTTCCGTGGCATTTATGACTGCTCCGACCGACAGAGGAGCGATGGATATGGACGGGCCGGTCAAATCGACTGGAACCGAGGCCGACACCGGCGGTGCCGGATTGCCGGCGGCGTCGTCGACGGCGACGCTGATGTCTACCGGAACGCCGGTCGACAAGGTCGCCAGATCCGCGACGGGGACGGTAACTGACCACGCACCGCCAGAGACGGTGCCGGAATACGTGTTTCCGGCGAAGGTGACCGTGACGGCCTGTCCGTCTTCCGCCGTAGACGTGCCGGTCAGGGTCAGGTCCGCGCCGACATCGGCAAGGTCGATCTGCCCACCGGCCACGGGGTCAAGGGTCACTGTGGGATCGGTGAAGTCGGTGTTGAAACTGCCTGTCGCCTGAAGAGCTGGGTTCCCGGCGCGATCTTCGACATCTGCAGTTACGGAAATGACCGCTCCGTCGGGCAAGGACGTAAGATCCGGGGCCGGGATTGTGACGCTCCAGGTGCCGCCTGACGCCGTTCCGGAATAGGTCTGGCCATTGAGGTTCACGGTGACGGTCTGCCCGTTTTCGGCGTCAGTGATTCCGGTGACAGTCAGGTCCGTACCGCTTTCGGCGGCGTTCATGACCGCACCGTCTGAAAACCCGGTGATCGAGATCGTCGGGGCAATCGTGTCGACCGTGAAATCCGCCGTGGCGACCGATATTTCGTTTCCGTCACTGTCCAAGCTGCGGACCGAAACGGTCGTCACCCCCTGTGGCAGCCCCGCGGCCTCCGCCTGCGTCAGCGATACGCTCCATGTGCCATCGGGCGCGGGCGCGGCGATTGTGGTGACCGAGCCGATTGTCACCTCCACGGCGGCAGCCCCCGCCGCTGCCTCTGCCCCTGTGCTGACACTGTTGAGCGACGTGCCTTGAAGCTCGGCAAGGTTCAGGCTGGGGGGCGCAGGAACAGAAGGTGTGACGGGTGCCGGTTCGGGGGGCGGGATCGGGCTTGGCTCGGGCGATTCATCCCCGCCGCCACCCCCGCCGGCGGCAGCCGCGCCGGCAAGGCCTATGCCGCCTAACACCGCGCCGGCTGCGCCGACTCCGCCTCCGGCTGCGGCCCCAGCGGCTGCGGCTTCGGCTGCGGCGGCGAACTGGGCAATCTCGACGGCGACGCCCTCGGCGATCATGATCGCGCCGCCGTCCAGTACGCGCACGTCTTCGGCCGCCACGACAACAGTTCGGCCGTCAAGCATCTTGAGTTGGACGTCGCCATTCTCAAGCAGTTTTACCGACCGGACGCCGGGCAACACTTCGGCGAACTGAAACGAGTCCAGGTCTTCTCGGCTGGCCTGGGCCAATGCAGGGAGGGCCAGCAAGGTCGAAACGAGACCGCCCGCAAAGCCGCGACCGGCCCATTTGCGCAGCTGTTTTTCAATCAGGTGGCGGGCTGTGATATCGTTGCCCGTTTCCGGTGCCTTGTCAGCCAAAGAGGCCTTTTGCGAACCTTGTTTCATCGTCATGATGCCCTCACGATCGGCGGCCACAAACAGCAGGTCGGCAGGCAGAGACGCAGCGTGTTTCGATCTTCGTTCCTGTCGCCTGTTTTCTCATGCGGTCGAACCCAAAAAGTTGTTTAAAACTGGAACCGAAATCCTCGTTTTCACCACATTTTCGTTCTGATCCCTGCTTCTCTTTCGGATGACCCTTGACGTGTGCCGCAAGTGGCGTGGGGGAAATCGAAAGTGAATCTTCAGTTCGAAAGAGTGGTGGCAACGGGAAGCCCGGCGCTCGATTCCGGTATCGGCGATACGGCTTTAAAAACGTTTAACGGTGTCACGTACCTATACGGCGTGACTGGCGCGACAGGCGGGATTTCGGTTTGGGAACTGACAGCGGGCGGCGCGCCCGTGTTCCATGATGATCAGTATTTCGGCAGTACGATTGCCCTTCAGGCCGGGCGGTTCGGGCAGCCCGTAACCTTTGGCGCCCAAGACTGGATCGTGCTGGATATCGACACCGCGACGGGGCTTGTCGGCTATCAGCTGAACGGGAACGGCACGATCGGGGCCTTGGGCGAAGCCGCCGCGGTTTCGGGAGGTGGGGACGTGACGAGCCTGGTTCAGTACTCCGCCGGGGCAAGCGAATTCGTGACGGTTTCCCATCAAGATACTGCGCAGGTCACGACATACCGGATCGAAACGAACGGAACGCTTTTCGAGGTTGGGTCCCTCGCCGGTCAGGCTGATTCGATGCAGGCTGCACAGGTTGGCCCGAGTTCATTCGTGGTTGCGGCCAATGCAGCCGACAGCACGGTTCAGGTCTTCGGAGTCGACCCGATGACGGGCAGTCTGAGCCTGACCGATACGGGCGCATCGCTCGCAACGTTGGGCATCCATACCCCCACGGCGCTCGAGATCGTGCAGGCCCATGGCCAGACCTGGGTTCTGGTTGCGGGGTCGGGCAGCAACTCGATCAGCGTCATGCGGTTGGGCGCGGATGGCAGCCTGGTTCCAACCGACCAAGCCCTCGACACGCTTGGCACCCGGTTCGGATCGGTTCAGGACATGAAGGTCGTCGAAGCGGGCGGCCATGTTTTCGTGGTGGCCGGTGGCGGCGACGACGGGGTCACGCTGCTGACGATGACGCCGGATGGCAAGCTGGTCTATCTGGACAGCTTTGCCGATACGCTGGCCAGCGGCCTTCAGAATGTCGAGGTGATCGAAGTTGCCCATGTCGGGAACGAGTTGCAGATCTTTGCCGGCTCGCAGCAGGAGCCGGGCTTGACCCAACTGAGCGTGTCTCTGCAGGATTTGGGCGTGGTTGCCGAAGGCTATGGCACCGTGACCGGCACCGCGCAGGACGACATGCTGAGCGGTGGCGTTCTGGATACTGTCGTGCAGGGCGGGGCCGGAGACGACATCCTGATTGCCGGGCGTGGCGCGACAACCCTGACTGGCGGATCGGGTGCCGACATCTTCGTCATGCGGTCCGGCAGCGGGCCAACCACGATCACCGATTTCCAGGCTGGCACCGACCGCCTGGACCTGTTCGACTATCTGCTGCTGCGCAATCCCGGCCAGTTGACCGTGGCCTCGACCGCGCAGGGTGCGCAGATTGACTATCGCAACGAGACGATTCATGTCGTCTCGGCCGACGGGTCGCCGCTGGACGGTGCGGCTATATTCGGTGCGGGGTTTCAGGGTCCCGATCACATGCCGGTCGACTACGGCGTGTTTGCCAGCCCGCAATCCTCGGGTGGGGTGGTCGGTCTCGTTTCGATCGACTCGCGAACCGCGAATCCGGGCCTCACCGATGCCGAAATCCGGTTCACGCCCTCCGGCAACGCGACGATCACGGCGCAGGCGGACGGGCAGGGGCAGTTCGATCTGGGCCTTCCGGACGGAACCCTGAACGGCCATCTGGACATCATCAAAACCTACTCCAATGCCACGCGCGAAATCACCGCGCTGGATTCCCTGCAGGTTCTGCGAATCTCGGTCGGCATGGATCCGACATGGGGTCCAGCAAGCCCCGAAGATCTGATCGCCGCCGATATCACGGGTGATGGCAAGGTGACGGCTATGGATGCACTGGTGATCCTGCAAGTGGCCGTCGGCATGCCGTCATTGCACGAGCCCGAGTGGGTCTTTCTGGATCAGAACGCCGACCTGTCCGGCATCACGCGGCACAACGTTTCGTATGACACCGGAGTTTCCGTGGCGGCCGTCGATGGCGTGATCGCCACTGACATGACATCCATCTTGCTGGGCAACCTCGAAGGCCCGTGACGCGCTATTCGCGGAAGGCCCGGTTGAAATAGTCGGTCATGGGCTTGACCAGATAGGACAGCGGCGTGCGCTCGTCGGTCTTGATCAGAGTTTCGACCGGCATGCCGGGCAGCAGCGTCTGGCCATTCAGCCGTTCGGTCTGGCCATCGTCCAGGGCCACCTCGGTCCGATAATAGGCCTGCCCGGTCTTTTCATTGGTCAGCGCGTCGGCTGACACGTTGATTACATGGCCGTCGATCTGGGGGGTTTCCCTCTGGTTGAAGGCCGGAAACCGCAGGGTGACGGGTTGTCCCACGTGCAGCTGGTCGACATGGATCGCGTCCACGCGCGCGGCCACCAGCAAGGGCGTATCGTCGGGGACGATGTACATCATGGGTTCGCCGGGCTGAACCACGGATTGCGCTGCAAAGACCTGGCTGCCGAAGACCGTACCAGCGACCGGGGCGCGAATGTCCAGGCGCGACAGGCGCTCGGTCAGCGACAGGCGACGCTGCGACAGCTCCACGATCTGCGCCTGCACTTCCCGCAACTCTGTGATCGCCTGCTCGCGCCGTGCGGACGCCAGCTCGACGATTTGGATTTCGGTCGCGGCGATCTGTCCCTTCAGGCGGGCCACCGTTGCCTCCAGCCGCCCGATTTCACCGGTCAGGCTGGCCTCTTCGCGCTGCAGGGCCAGCACCCGGCTGGCCTGGGTCAGGCCCTTGGCCAGAAGGTCGTTCTGATCCTCCAGCTCTTGCCGGATCAGATCGACCTGTTTGGTCAGCGACACCCATTGGGCGTCGGTTCCTGCGATTTCGCTTTCGATTTGATTCCGTTGCTTGCCCAGCTGGTCGATCTTCTGGGCCAAGGTATCGGACCGCGCCAGGAACAGGCTTCTTTGTCCGGCGATCAAATCCGGGTCGATCGGTTCCATCCGCGCAAGATCGCGCATGCGCGCGTCCAGTTCGTCGACCTTGGCGCCATCGCGTTCCGCTTCCAGCCGCACCTTCCGCGCCAGCAACTCGAACAACTGAGATTCGATGATGGCCTTCTCGGACGTCAGGAAGGTGCCGTCCAACTGCAACAGAAGGTCCCCCTGGGCGACATGGTCGCCATCGCGGGCGTACAATTCGCCCACGACCCCGCCGTCAGGGTGCTCGATCACCTGCCGGTTGCTCTGGACTTCGACGACGCCGGGCGAGACGATCGCCCCGGCCAGTCTGGTCCGCGTGCTCCAAACGCCGACGCCGCCGATCAGGATCGTCAGTGCGGCAAAACCCACTAGGGCCGGAACGGTGATCCGCCAGGCCGGGCGCGAAACTTGGTTGGCCATGTCTATTCACCCACCTTCTTGAGCTGTCGCTTGATGACGCCCGCGTTCTGCACCATTGCGCTCAGAACATCGTCGCGCGGTCCGAATTTAACGATCTGGCCTCGTTCGACCACAGCCAGGTCGTCGCATTCTGAAATGGCCTGGGGCCGGTGCGTCATGATGATGGCCGCCTTGCCTTCGGCTTTGAGATTGCGGATGGCCGCGTTCAGCGCGTCCGTTCCGTCGGCATCCAACGCCGAATTGGGCTCGTCAAGGATCAGCACGACCGGGTCGCCATACAGAGCGCGCGCCAGGGCGATCCGCTGTTTCTGACCGCCCGACAGTTGGCTGTCATTGCCTTCCAAAAACGTGTCATACCCTTTCTCGAGGCTCAGGATCAGTTCATGGGCATTGGCCTTCTTGGCGGCGGCCACGACGGCCTCGGCGTCAGGCGACAGGGACATCCGAGCGATATTCTCGGCCACGGTTCCGTTGAACAGGGTGACCTGCTGCGGCAGATACCCGATGTGACGGCCCAGATCGTCCGGGTCATACTGGCTGAGGGTTGCGCCGCCCAGGCGAACCTCGCCCGCCGCCGGCGCCCACAGTCCCAGCAGCGCCTTGGCCAGAGTGGTCTTGCCCGATCCGCTCTTGCCGATCACGCCAAGCGCCTTGCCGGGCTCCAGCACCAGAGACGCCCCACGCAGGGTCGGTGTCTTGGTGCCCGGAGGGATCACCGTCAGGTTCTTGGCCACCAGCCGCGCGGCGGGAACCGGCAACTTGGTGCGCGACGGCTCCCTGGGTGTTCGGGCCAAAAACTGGTTCAGGCCCTTCCACGCCATGCGCGCCCGTTCGACCATCGCCCATTGGCCCACGATCTGTTCCACAGGTGCCAGCGCCCGTCCCAGCAGAATTGACCCCGCGATCATCGCGCCCGCCGTCATCTCGTTCTGCAGCACCAGCCAGGCGCCCAGTGCCAGCATGGCCGACTGCAAAAACAGCCGCAGGGATTTCGTCAGCGCGCTGAAGCTGCCGGTCCAGTCGCTGGCCGAAATGCTCTGCGACAAGGCCTGCGATCTCTGTTGCAGCCACCGGTCGGTAACGTCCCGCTGCATGCCCTGCGATCGCACCACTTCGACCGCCTGACGGGCACTTTCGGAAAAGGCGTTGGCCTTGGCCGACGCGACCTGGGCTTCGGCGACCTTATGGTGGGTCAGGATCTGGTTCACGACCGCAATGACGATCAGAAGAATCCCGCCCCCCACCGCGAGCCAGCCCAGAAGAGGGTGGAAAATGAAGATGGCGGCCAGAAACACCGGCGTCCAAGGCAGGTCCATTATCGCCAGAAATACGGGCGAGGCACACAGGGCCTGAATGGTCTCGAGGTCGCGCAGCGACCGGGCGGGTGTGGCCCGGGCTTGAGGATAAAGAGCATGGCGCAGGGTCGCGTCGAACACACGTTCGTCCAGGTCGGACTGAAACCTGGCGCCGAACCGGGCAATGATCCGCCCGCGGGCATAGTCCAGCATTGCCATCAGGCCATAGAGCAGGGCGACCAGCAGAAACAGCGCCGTCAGCGTCTCGACCGCGCGCGAGGACAGGACGCGGTCATAGACCTGAAGCATGAACAGCGGCCCGGTCAACATCAGGATGTTGACGAAGACGCTGAACAGGAAGGTCAGCAACAGGAAGGTCGATCCCTGCCTGCGTGCGGATTGAAGCTCGGGGTCCGGGCGGAGATTTTCAGGGTGCTTCGGGCTCACGATCGGTCAACCTTTGTCATTCATGCGCGGATCCGGGGCTGTGACAAGCTTGGGCCGCAGCCAAACCCGGGATTTACCAGCCTCGCCCGGCCTTCTGAAGTCGCAAGGGGCGCCGGAGTGCAATGTGCGGCGGTTTCTTGCCAGATTGACCGGCCGGATTCCGCCTCACTCAGGCACTCTGGGGGTGCGGCTACCCGATGTTGCAGCGAGCCTCGTCGCAGCTACGATATATGGGTGACATCGGTGGAACAACAGTTTTGTCCACCGGTTGCCAAGGCTCGTGAACGGTCAGTTGTCGAGGCTACGGAAAATCCGCGTGGTCGAGAAATACCGCTCCAGTTCTTCGATCCGTTCCTTGCTTTCTTCCCAGCGGGCTTCTTGCACCTCGGCGATCAGGGTCTCGGAGATCAACTGCAATGCGATGGTGGAATCCCAGCTCGACGGGGCCTCGACCAGTGCGTGGAACGTGTAATCCGCCGTCCGCCCGATGGGTGAGCCCCACTGGTCGGTGAACAGAACGACCGTCACACCCCGATCCGACGCCACCTGCGCCAGCTTCTCCAGATGCGCTTCGTAGCGACGGATGTCGAAGATCACCAGGACCGAGCTGTCATCCATGTCCAGCAGGTATTGCGGCCACACGTTGGCCGAGTTGCCCAGCATCGTCACGTTGGGCCGGATGATCTGCATGTGGTTGAACAGATAGTCGGCGTTCGAGCGGGTGATGCGGCCGCCCACGACATAGAGATGCCGCTCGGTATCGGCCAGCAACTGGGCCACGGCGTCGAACATGGACTTGTCCAGCCGCTCCAGCGTGTGCCGCATGTTGGTCCAGACGGCCTGCGCGAAACGGGTGATCGGGTGCTCGGTCTCGTCGTCGACGATCCAGGCGTCGCGTTTCGAGATCGGCTTCTTGATCTGCGCGGCGACCTCCTCGCGCAGGGCGTCCTGAAGGGCGGGAAAGCCGTCAAAGCCCAGTTTGCGCGCCATGCGGATCACCGTCGGGGTCGAGACCTGCGCCGCCGCGGCCAGCTTGGTGATCGATTGCAACCCGGCCATCGGATAATCCTGCAGCAGGACCGAGCCCAGCTGACGTTCGGATCGGGTCAGGTCATCAAGCTCGTCCTGGATGCGTTGCTTGACGGTCTTGGCGACAGAGGCCATCGGCGCCCTCGTATTATTCAATTCGTTACAGAATATGATCGAATGTAATTTTGTCTACAGAAATTTTCTTGACAGGCTGAATTTCGCTGTAACAAATGCTACTCATGATTGCTGCACCCGAGTCTCCTTTGCTGTCAACGATCGAAGCACCCGCCGCACGGGTGTTGAACGCGCTTGGCTGCGCCCCGGCAGTGCTGGTGTGCGAGCATGCCAGCCGGTTCATTCCGGCGGCGCTGGACGGTCTGGGGCTCGAAGCGGATGCGGCCCGCTCTCACGCTGCCTGGGATATCGGCGCGTTGGAGCTTGCGGTCGAGTTGATGGGCGCCCTGGATGCGCCGCTGGTGCAGGCCCGGGTCAGCCGGCTGGTCTATGACTGCAACCGCCCGCCCGAACGCGCCGATTCCATGCCCGAGGTCAGCGAAGTGTTCGAGGTGCCGGGCAACCGGAACCTGACCCCGGCCCAACGTGCCCAACGGGTGCGTGAAATCTACGAACCGTTCCGGGATCTGTTGTCCAAGACGCTAGACGCGCGCCCGGAACCACCGGTTCTGATCACGATCCACAGTTTCACCCCGGTCTACAAAGGACAAAGGCGCGACGTCGAACTGGGCATCCTGCACGATCAGGACGAGCGCGCGGCTCGGGTGATGCTGGACCATGTCGCAGGCTGCGGCCTGAGGACCGCTTTGAACGAACCCTATTCGGCCGCCGATGGCGTGACCCACACCCTGAGCGAGCACGGCGTCGCCCGCGGCCTTCCGAACGTGATGATCGAGGTCCGCAACGACCTGATCGACACGCCCGCCGGGGTCAACCGTATGGCTGGCATTCTGTCCCCGGTTCTGACCCGGACCATCGCGGCATTTTCGCCAACCGGAACAGAGGAGCAGGTATGAATTTCATGCGGGGATATGTTGCGGTCATCGACCGCATGAACCGCTGGATCGGGCGGGTCGTGATGTACGGCATCTTCGTGATGATGGGTATCCTGTTGTGGTCGTCGATCTCGAAGACCTTTTTCCTTCCGTCGCTCTGGACGCTCGAAGTCGCGCAGTTCGCGATGGTGGCCTATTACATCCTGGGCGGGCCGTATTCGATCCAGATGGGCTCGAACGTGCGGATGGACCTTCTCTACAGCGAATGGTCGCACCGGCGCCGGGCCTGGACCGACGCCATCACCGTGCTGTTCCTGATCTTCTACCTGGGTGTGATGATCTATGGCGGCTTCGACTCGCTCAGCTATTCCCTGCAGTATGGTGAGCGCAGCCCGACCGCGTGGCGCCCCTATTTGTGGCCAATCAAGGTGATCATGGTCGTGGGGCTGATCCTGATGCTGCTGCAGGCCATTTGCGAGCTTTTCAAAGATATTCTGCGCCTCAAGGGCGATGACATCCCGCGCGAGGTGATCTGATGTCGTATGAATTGATCGCCATTCTGATGTTCTCGACCATGATGCTGATGCTGCTGACCGGTCAGCGCGTGTTCGGTGCCATCGGCTTTGTGGCCGTGGTGGCTGCGCTGCTGCTGTGGGGAGACCGCGGCGGCTATGATATCGGGTTTTCGGCCGCGATGAAGCTGATGAAATGGTACCCGCTGCTGACGCTGCCGATGTTCATCTTCATGGGTTACGTTTTGGCCGAGTCCAAAATCGCCGACGACCTGTACAAGATGTTCCATGTCTGGATGGGCGGGCTGAATGGCGGGCTGGCCATTGGCACGATCGGGTTGATGGTGCTGATTTCGGCAATGAACGGGCTGAGCGTGGCAGGCATGGCGATCGGGGCCACGATTGCGCTGCCCGAGCTGCTCAAACGCGGCTATGATAAGAAGATGGTGACCGGGGTTATCCAGGCCGGGTCATCGCTGGGCATTCTCGTGCCGCCGTCGGTGGTGCTGGTTCTCTATGCGATGATCGCGCGTCAGCCGGTGGGGCAGCTGTGGCTGGCAGGCATCCTGCCGGGCCTGATGATGGCGGGGATGTTCATCCTGTACATCGTGATCCGCTGCCGGATAAACCCGGAACTCGGCCCGGCCCTGTCCAAGGAAGAACGCGACGTGCCAATGGCGGAGAAGCTACGGCTGCTGCGCGCGGGTCTGCTGCCGCTGGCGATATTCGCGGCGATGATGGTGCCCTTCGTCAATGGCTGGACCTCGCTGGTCGAAAGCTCGGCCATCGGTGCGCTGACGGCTTTTGCCGCCGCGGTGCTGAAAGGTCGGATGACGCGCAAAGTGTTCGAGGTCTCGGTCCGTTCGACCCTGGGCATCACCTGCATGTTCATGTGGATCATCCTGGCCGCCTTGGCCTTTGGCGCGGTGTTCGATGGGCTGGGCGCCGTGCGCGCGATCGAGACGCTGTTCACCGAACGGCTGGGCCTGAACCCGTGGGTGATCCTGATCCTGATGCAGCTAAGCTTCATCATGATGGGCACCTTCCTGGACGACACCGCGATGCTGGTGATCGTTGCGCCGCTGTACGTGCCGCTGGTGGGGGAACTGGGGTTCGACCTGATCTGGTACGGGGTACTGTACACGATCACCACGCAGATCGCTTATATGACGCCGCCCTTCGGCTATAACCTGTTCCTGATGCGGGCCATGGCCCCGCCCGAGATTTCGCTTCGCGACATCTACGGCTCGATCCTGCCCTTCGTGATGGTGATGACGCTGGCGCTGGCCATCATCATGACCTTCCCGCAGATCGCGCTGTGGCTGCCCGATTACATCTACAACAAATGACCCCGGACACACCGGGGCACATGCGAGAGGATGGTCTCTCGCCCATCGAAACCGACAACGGAGAGAGAAGATGACGAACAGACGCACATTCCTGAAAGGGGCCGCAGCGGCCCCGGCGGCCGCCCTGGCCACGCCCGCACTGGCGCAATCCACGATCCGCTGGCGCATGCAGACATATGCCGGCCCCGCGCTGGCAGAGCATGTGATCGATCCGGCCATCAAGATGTTCAACCAGATCGCCGGCGACCGGATGCAGATCGAGCTGTTCTATGCCGACCAGCTGGTGCCCACGGGCGAGCTGTTCCGCGCCATGCAGCGCGGCACGATCGACGCGGTGCAGTCGGATGACGACTCGATGGCATCGCCCACCGAAGTAACCGTGTTCGGCGGCTATTTCCCCTTTGCCTCGCGCTACTCGCTGGATGTTCCGGTCCTGTTCAACCAGTACGGTCTGAACGAGATCTGGGACGAAGAGTATTCCAAAGTGGGCGTCAAGCACATCTCGGCCGGCGCCTGGGATCCGTGCCATTTTGCCACCAAGGACCCGATCAACAGCCTGGCGGACCTTCAGGGCAAGCGGGTCTTCACCTTCCCGACGGCGGGCCGGTTCCTGTCGCAGTTCGGCGTGGTCCCGGTGACTCTGCCGTGGGAGGACATCGAGGTTGCCGTGCAGACCGGCGAGTTGGACGGCATCGCTTGGTCGGGCATCACCGAGGATTACACCGTCGGCTGGGCGGATGTGACCAACTACTTCCTGACCAACAACATCTCGGGCGCCTGGGCCGGGTCGTTCTTTGCCAACATGGACCGCTGGAACGAACTGCCCGAAGACCTGCAGACCCTGTTCCGCGTCTGCACCGACCAGTCGCATTACTACCGTCAGTGGTGGTATTGGGGCGGCGAGGCATCGCTTCGCGTGAATGGTGACAAGCTGAAGCTGACCTCGATCCCGGATGAAGAATGGGCGCAGGTCGAAGCCGCCGCAGTGGCGTTCTGGGATGAGATTGCAGCCGAGTCCGAGACCAAGGCGAAGGTTGTCGAGATCATCAAGAAGTACAATGCCGACATGCAAAAGGCTGGCCGTCCCTACCGGTACGGCTAAGGTGAAACCGGCCTGCCCTCATACCGGGGGCAGGCCGTTGAAAACGTCAGTCCGGCAGGTGGCGCCGGCGCAGAAATAGGTGGCTCATGCTCAACTTCGACACGCTCAAGACCCAGGTTGCCGAAGGCTCGGTCGATACGGTTCTGGTCTGCATGGTGGACATGCAGGGCCGCTTGATGGGCAAACGATTCCACGCGGGGCATTTCGTGGCCGGGGCCTGGGAAGAAACCCATTGCTGCAACTACCTGCTGGCCACCGATCTCGAGATGGCGACGCCGGATGGCTATGCCTCGACCAGCTGGGAGCGCGGCTATGGCGACTATGTCATGAAGCCCGACCTCAGCACCCTGCGCCCGGTTCCGTGGCTGGAGGGCACGGTGATGGTGATGTGCGACGTGCTGGATCACCACACGCATGAAGAGGTGCCGCATTCTCCGCGCGCCATTCTGAAGAAGCAGGTCAATCGCCTGAAGGCCATGGGCTTTGAGGCGATGTGCGCGACCGAGCTGGAGTTTTTCCTGTTCGAGAAAAGTTTTGACCAGATACGCAAGGAAGGTTTCCGCGATCTGGAACCGATCTCGGGCTACAACGAGGATTACCACATCCTGCAGACCACCAAAGAAGAGCATGTGATGCGGCCGATCCGCAATCACCTGTGGAATGCGGGCATTCCGGTCGAAAATTCCAAGGGTGAGGCCGAGGCCGGGCAGGAAGAGCTGAACATCAAATACGCCCCGGCGATGCAGACGGCCGAGTATCATTCGATCGCCAAGAACGCGGTCAAGGAGATCGCGTGGCAGCACGGCCATGCGGCGACCTTCCTGCCGAAATGGCATCACGACCGGGTCGGGAGTTCGTCGCATGTACATCAGTCGCTGTGGGCGGACGGGCAACCGGCATTTTTTGACAAGGCCGATCCGCTGGGCATGTCGGCCCTGATGAAAAACTACATGGCGGGCCTGCTGAAATACGCGCCCGACTATACCTATTTCATGGCGCCTTACATCAACAGCTACAAGCGGTTCATGAAGGGCACCTTTGCGCCGACGCGCATCATCTGGTCGGTGGACAACCGCACTGCGGGGTTCCGGCTGTGTGGGGATGGCACCAAGGCGGTGCGCGTGGAGTGCCGGATTCCGGGTTCGGACATGAACCCCAATCTGGCCATCGCGGGCATGCTGGCCGCAGGGATCGCGGGCATCGAGGAAGGGCTGGAGCTGCAGCCGCCGACCAAGGGCGATGTCTATCAGGGGGATACCGGCATGATTCCGGGCAACCTGCGCGCGGCGCGGGATGCGCTGCATGGCTCGGCCATGCTGCGGGCGGCCATGGGCGATGACGTGGTCGACCACTATGTCCGCGCCGCCGAGGTCGAAATCGAGGAATTCGAGCGCGTGGTGACCGATTGGGAGATTGCCCGCGGGTTCGAGCGGGCGTAGAGGGCGGATGTGAGGGGCCAGCCCCTCACGCTCTCCGGGATATTTTTGGCCAGATGAAGCAGCGGGCCTGCTTTGCTTGAGGATGGAGTGACCAATGGGTCAGGTATTGAAATGTATCTCGCCGATCGACGGATCGGTGTTAGCCGAGCGGGACACGCTGGATCGCGACGCGGCATTCGCCGCAGCGGGCCGGGCGCGGGCGGCGCAGGCGGATTGGGCGGCGCGACCCCTGCAGGAGCGGATCGATCTGGTGATGGCCGGCGTCGCGGCCGTGGGGGCGATGAATGACGAGATCGTACCGGAACTGGCGCGGATGATGGGTCGGCCGGTACGGTATGGCGGCGAGTTCGGCGGTTTCAACGAACGCGCGACCTATATGGCGAGCATCGCGTGCGATGCGCTGGCCGACATTGCCGTGGGCGAGGACGAGACGTTCAAGAGGTACATCAAGCGCGCGCCGCATGGTGTGGTGTTCGTCGTGGCGCCCTGGAACTATCCGTACATGACGGCGATCAACACGGTGGCGCCTGCCTTGATCGCGGGCAATACGGTTGTGCTGAAACACGCCACGCAGACCCTGTTGGTGGGCGAACGGATGGCGCGGGCCTTCCACTCGGCAGGTGTGCCCGAGGACGTGTTCCAGAACCTGTTCCTGAGCCATGACGTGACCAACGGTCTGATTGCCGGCAAGGCGTTCGATTTCGTAAACTTCACTGGCTCGGTCGCTGGGGGGCAGGCGATGGAGCGGGCGGCGGCCGGCACCTTTACCCCCGTCAGCACCGAGTTGGGCGGCAAGGATCCTGGCTATGTCATGGACGACGCCGATCTGGATGCGGCGGTCGAAACGCTGATCGACGGGGCCATGTTCAATTCGGGCCAGTGCTGTTGCGGGATCGAGCGGATCTATGTGCATGAAAGCCTGTATGACGATTTCGTCGCCAAGGCGGTCGAGATCGTCAAGGCCTACAAGCTGGGCAATCCGCTGGATCCGGAGACGACGCTGGGGCCGATGGCCAACGTGCGTTTTGCCGACGAGGTGCGCGCCCAGATCGCCGAGGCCGTGGCCGCCGGTGCCGTGGCGCATATCGAGAAATTTGCCGAGGATGATGGCGGCGCCTATTTGACGCCGCAGATCCTGACCAACGTCACCCACGACATGCGCGTGATGCGCGACGAAAGCTTTGGCCCGGTCGTGGGGATCATGAAAGTGTCCTCGGATGATGAGGCCATTGCCCTGATGAATGACAGCGAATTCGGCCTGACCGCCTCGCTGTGGACGCGCGACGTGGCGCGGGCCGAACGCATCGGCGACCGGATCGAGACCGGAACCGTGTTTATGAACCGGGCCGACTATCTGGACCCGGGCCTGTGCTGGACCGGGTGCAAGAATACCGGCCGTGGCGGCGGCTTGTCGGTCATCGGATATCACAACCTGACACGTCCCAAATCCTACCACCTGAAGAAGGTGACGGGCTGAGGGCGATTTGCCTGCCCCGGACCGACCCCCTCGCCGGGACAGGCCTTAGACACAAGGAAAGCTGACATGAGTCTTGTTGGAAACTGGTCCTATCCGACCACGATCAAATTCGGTGCTGGCCGCATCAAGGAACTGCCCGAGGCCTGCGCGGCGGCGGGGATCAAGCGCCCGCTGTTGGTGACCGACCGCGGTCTGGCCGATCTGCCGATCACCGCGACAACGCTGGACATTCTCGAGGCCGCAGGCCTGGGCCGGGGCCTGTTCAGCGAGGTCGACCCGAACCCGAACGAAAAGAATCTCGAGGCCGGTGTGGCCGCCTACAAGGCGGGGGAACATGACGGTGTGATCGCGTTTGGTGGCGGCTCGGGGCTGGATCTGGGCAAAATGGTCGCCTTCATGGCCGGTCAGATCCGGCCGGTCTGGGATTTCGAGGATATTGGCGATTGGTGGACCCGCGCGGACGCCGACGCGATCGCGCCGATCATCGCGGTGCCGACGACGGCCGGCACCGGCTCGGAAGTGGGCCGAGCCAGCGTCATCACCAACTCGGAAACCCATGCCAAGAAGATCATCTTCCACCCCAAGGTGCTGCCGACCGTGGTGATCTGCGACCCTGAACTGACCGTGGGCATGCCGAAATTCATCACCGCCGGCACCGGCCTGGATGCCTTTGCGCATTGTGTCGAGGCCTATTCCAGCCCGCATTACCATCCGATGAGCCAGGGCATCGCGCTGGAGGGGATGCGGTTGGTCAAGGACTATCTGCCGCGCGCCTATGCGGACGGCACCGACATTGAGGCCCGCGCCCAGATGATGAGTGCGGCCGCCATGGGAGCGACGGCTTTCCAGAAGGGGCTGGGTGCTGTCCACGCCATGAGCCACCCGATCGGCGCGGTGTTCAACACCCATCATGGCACCACCAACGCGGTCTGCATGCCCGCGGTTCTGGAGTTCAATGCCGCTGCGATTGCCGACCGGTTCGACGCGGCCGCAGCCTATCTGGGCATTTCGGGTGGGTTCGACGGATTTCGGGCCTTCGTGCAGGAATTCAACGACTCGCTGGGCATCCCGCGCAACCTGTCCGATCTGGGCGTGACCGAGGATGCGATCCCCGACCTGGTCAAGGGTGCGATCGTCGATCCGTCCTGCGGCGGAAACCCGATCGAGTTGACCGAGGACAACCTGACCCAGCTGTTCCGCGCGGCGCTGTAAGCGCAACGCCGGGCCACTTGAAACCCCGGCGGCGATTGCTTGACGTTCGCGGATGCGGCCCGCAAGTTGGGTCCGCAACATGGTGGCCGGTGGGGCCAACGATGGATAGGAGCATCGGTATATAGATGCGAACGCCAACATGACGCAGCCGGACTGGACCGACCGGTTCAATGGAACTCGCCGCTTGCCGGACCGGGTCCGCGACCGGCTGCGCAAGGCGGCGCGTATGGTGCGGGTTGCGAAGGGTGCGCAGGTGTTTGGCCCGGACAATGTGCCCGAAAGCCTGTTGTTTCTTTACGCTGGTCGAATTCGGGTGTCCCAGCGGTCCGATACGGGGCGCGAAATCGTGCTGTATCGCGTCGAGGCCGGCGACAGCTGCGTTCTGACCACGGCCTGCATGCTGGCCGAGGAGGCATACAATGCCCAGGGGATCGCGGAAACGGACGTGACGGCCGTTGTTCTGCCAAAGGCCGAGTTCGACCGGCTGGCGGCCGAAGAAGACGCGTTTCGCAGCTTTGTCTTCGAGGCCTATTCGCGCCGGTTGATCGATCTGTTGCGGGTGGTTGATGATGTCGCCTTCGGGCGCATCGATGTGCGGTTGGCGGAACGGTTGCTGGCGCTGGCAGGCGAGGCGTCCGAGATACAGGTGACCCACCAGCAACTGGCCGACGAGCTTGGAACCGCCCGTGAAGTGATCTCTCGTGTCCTGAACGATTTTCAGAAGCGCGAGTTGATCACCCAGTCGCGCGGGCGAGTCACCCTTGCCGACAAGGCTGCATTGCAGTCGCTGGCGCAAAGCGGCTGAGTTTTTCCTGAAATCCACCGGCTTTCGTGACATTGTCACTGAAGGGGCCGGAAACCTGCCCTATGTGTCATTCAAGACTTGGAATGTAGAGGGCATAATGGCCACCAATGTGGGAACGCTCGACCGAATTCTGCGTGCTACGCTGGGGCTGGTCCTGTTGTACTTGGCATTTGCCAGCAAACTGCCGTTTTTCGACGGCGGCATCGGAAAATGGGGTGCAGTAATTGTCGGCGTAGTGATGCTGATCACTTCGGCGCTGCGGATCTGCCCGCTTTACGGTGCCTTCGGCATCAAAACCTGTAAGAGGACCTGACATGGAGACTGTAATTACACCTTTCGCTTCTTTCGGGGGCGGTTTGCTGATCGGCCTGGGGGCCGTTCTTCTGATGCTAGGGCTGGGTCGCATCATGGGGGCGACCGGGATCATGTCGGGGCTGGTTTTTCCCGAGAACGTCTCGGAGTTCTCATGGCGTCTGGCTCTGGTGGCAGGCATGATCGTGGCGCCGGGGCTGATCTTCGCGGTCACCGGCACGATGCCCGCGATTGACGTACCGGTCAGCCCGCTGATGATTGCCGTCGGAGGTGTCATCGTCGGACTCGGTGCCAGCCTCGGGTCCGGGTGTACGTCGGGCCACGGTGTCTGCGGCCTGTCGCGCCTGTCGGTGCGGTCGCTGGTGGCGGTACCGACCTTCATGGCGACCGCGGCCATCACCGTTTTCATCATTCGCCATGTGATCGGAGGGTAAGCCGATGAAACTGTTTCATACCTTCCTGACCGGCCTCGTCTTCGGCGTGGGGATTGCCATCTCGGGCATGATGAACCCGGCCAAGGTCCTGAACTTCTTTGACATTGCCGGCACCTGGGACCCCAGCCTGGCCTTCGTGATGGGCGGTGCGCTTGTGGTGACCTTCATCGGCTATCGGCTGATTTGGCGCCGGGACGCGCCCCTGTTCGCCGCGCGGTTCCAGATTCCGACCTCGACCGTCATCGACGGCAAGCTGATCGGTGGTTCGGCCCTGTTCGGCATCGGGTGGGGTATTGCCGGGTTCTGCCCTGGAGCGGCCCTCCCGGCCCTGGGTACCGGACGGTGGGAGGTGGTGTTGTTCCTGGGGGCCGTCGCCGTGGGCCTGGTCCTGGCCCGGATCCTGCAGGGCAAACCATTGTTTTCGCGCTCGGCCAAGGCCTGAGCGCCCAAGAGGAGACACAATCATGAACGATCAGAAATCAATCGACGCCCACAACCAGCGGATGGCGGATGCGATTGCAACGCCGATTGCCGAGTATCCGGTCGATCTGAGCGTCAAGCCCGAGGTTCAGGGCTTCTACGACGAGGCGACGGCGACGATCAGCTATATCGTCAAGGACCCCACGTCGAACGCTTGCGCGATCATCGACAGCGTGATGGACATCGACTATGCCGCCGGCCGGATCACCTTTGAACATGCCGATCTGCTGATCGCCGAGATCGAAAAGCAGGGGCTGAAGTTGGAGTGGATCATCGAGACGCATGCGCATGCCGACCACCTGTCGGCGGCGCCCTACATCCAGCAGAAGCTGGGCGGCAAGATCGGTATCGGCGAGAACATCAAGATCGTGCAGGAGGTCTTCGGCAAAATCTTCAACGAAGGCACCGAGTTCCAGCGCGACGGCAGCCAGTTTGATGCGCTGTTCACCGATGGCATGACCTACAAGATCGGCAACATGACCGCTTTTGCCATGCACACGCCGGGCCATACGCCGGCCTGCATGACCCATGTGATCGGCGATGGGGCCTTTGTGGGTGATACACTGTTCATGCCCGATGGTGGCTCGGCGCGCGCCGATTTCCCGGGCGGGGATGCCGGTACGCTCTATGACTCGATCCAGAAGGTGCTGAGCCTGCCGGACGAGACCCGGCTGTTCATGTGCCACGACTACATGCCCGGCGGGCGCGAGGTGAAGTGGGAGACCACGGTGGCCGAGGAAAAGGCGCACAACATCCATGTGGGCGGCGGCAAGTCGCGGGACGAGTTCATCAAGATGCGCACCGAGCGTGACGCGACGCTGGCGATGCCGACGCTGATCATCCCGTCGATCCAGGTCAATATCCGGGCGGGCGAAATTCCGACCGACCAAGACGGCAATCAGATGCTGAAGGTGCCGGTCAACAAGCTCTGATCGCGGGAGGCGACGATGGAAATCAGGAAAATCTCCGACAAGTTGTCGGTCTCGCCGCAGATCACGTCGGACGACCTTGCCGCCATCAAGGCGGCGGGGTTCCGCGCCATTATCTGCAACCGGCCCGACGGTGAAGGCGCCGACCAGCCCACTTTCGAGGAAATCGAGGCCGCTGCAGAAAGGCTGGGTATCGAAGCCCGGTACGTTCCGGTCCAATCTGGCCTGGTCCGCGACGAAGATGCCCGCGCCTTCGGTCAGGCCCTGACCGAGCTGCCGGGTCCGATCCTGGCCTATTGCCGGACGGGCACGCGCTCGGCCACCCTGTGGTCGCTGCACGAGGCCGCGCACAAACGCCCTGTTTCGGAGATCCTGACCGCGACCAAGGTTGCCGGGTACGACATGAGCGGTGTCGCCCGCCGTATCGCCAATGGCGGCAAGACGCCCACCGACACCGGCGATGCGTCCTTTGACGTGGTGATCGTGGGCGGCGGGGCAGGGGGCATCGCCACCGCCGCTAGCCTGCATGCGCGCAAATCCGACCTGTCGATCGCCATCATCGACCCGTCGGACGTGCACTATTATCAACCCGGCTGGACCCTGGTGGGCGGCGGCGTGTTCACGCCGGAACAGACGGCCAAGACCATGGGTTCGCTGATCCCACGCGGGGTCAAATGGATCAAGGCCGCCGTTGCCGCGTTCGAGCCGCAGAACAATGCCGTCATTCTGGATGGCTGCCGGGTGGTCAAATACGACCGTCTGGTGGTGTCTCCGGGGCTCAAGCTGGACTGGGGCGCGGTCGAAGGGCTGGAAGAAACGCTGGGCCGCAACGGCGTGACCTCGAATTATCGCTATGACTTGGCGCCCTATACCTGGCAGTTGGTCGAAGGGCTGAAGGCGGGCCGGGCTCTGTTCACCCAGCCGCCGATGCCGATCAAATGCGCGGGCGCGCCGCAGAAGGCGATGTATCTGTCGGGAGATGCGTGGGTCCGGCGCGGGGTTCTCAAGGATATCGACATCCAGTTCATGAACGCGGGCGGAGTGCTGTTCGGGGTCAACGACTATGTCCCGGCGTTGATGGAATACGTAAAGAAATATGACGCCACGCTCAATTTCTTCCACAATCTGGTGGCGGTGGACGGGGCGGCGAAGACCGCCACGTTCAAGGTGGCCAAGCCCAACGAGCAGCCCGAGCAGGTGACGGTCGAATTCGACATGATGCATGTCTGCCCGCCGCAGGTGGCGCCAGACTTCATCCGGGTCTCGCCGCTGGCGGATGCGGTGGGCTGGGTCGATGTCGATCAGGCGACGCTGCGCCATAAGAGCTATGACAACATCTGGTCGCTGGGCGACGTGATGAACGCGCCAAACGCCAAGACCGCGGCGGCGGCGCGCAAGCAGGCGCCGGTGGTGGCCGACAACATCGTGGCCGATATCGAGGGCCGCGCCCCGGTGGCGGCCTATGACGGATACGGCTCGTGCCCGTTGACAGTGGAACGCGGCAAGATCGTGCTGGCCGAGTTCGGCTATGGCGGTGTCCTGAAGCCCAGCTTCCCAAAGTTCCTTATTGACGGCACCAAACCTAGCCGCGCGGCCTGGTTCTTGAAGGAAAAGCTGCTGCCGCCGGTCTATTGGTCGGCGATGCTGAAGGGCAAGGAATGGATGGCCAAGCCCGAACCGCTGAAGGTGGCGGCCGAATAAACAACCTGCCGCCTCCGAACCCGATGCCGGCTGAACCGGTGCAAGTTCTGGCCTGACGCTGCGGATGTCCGGCCGAGACCTGGCGGTCAGAGCCTCCTCGCTCTGACCGCCGCCTTTCCAGGACGAGACCCCATGCAGAGCCTTTTTCGCTACCTTCCCATTCTCGACTGGGGCCGCCGGTACGACCGGGCGGCGCTGTCCAATGACATGATCGCGGCGGTGATCGTGACGATCATGTTGATCCCGCAATCGCTGGCCTATGCGCTGCTGGCGGGGCTGCCGCCCGAGGCGGGGATCTACGCCTCGATCTTGCCGATCATCCTCTATGCAATCTTTGGCACCAGCCGGGCGCTGGCGGTGGGTCCGGTCGCGGTGGTGTCGCTGCTGACGGCAAGTGCGGTGGGGCAGGTGGCTGAACAGGGCACCGCCGGATATGCGGTGGCGGCGCTGACGCTGGCCTTTCTGTCGGGCGGGTTCCTGGTGCTGCTGGGCGTGTTGCGGCTGGGCTTTCTGGCCAACTTCCTCAGCCATCCGGTGATCGCCGGCTTCATCACCGCCTCAGGCATCCTGATCGCCACCAGCCAGCTGAAACATATCCTGGGGGTCAGCGCGCATGGGCATACCCTGCCGGAGATGCTGGGCTCGATCCTTGCGCATCTGAACCAGACCAACCCGATCACCGTGGTGATTGGCGTGTTGGCCACGGCGTTCCTGTTCTGGGTGCGCAAAAATCTCAAACCCGCGCTGCGGCGTATGGGGGTGCCACCGCTGCTGGCGGATGTGCTGACCAAGGCCGGGCCGGTGGCGGCGGTGGTGGCCACAACCCTGTCGGTCTGGGCCTTCGGGCTGGACGCGCGAGGCGTCAAGATCGTGGGCGAGGTGCCCCAGAGCCTGCCGCCGCTGACCCTGCCGGGGGTGTCCTCGGATCTGATCGGCGCGCTGCTGGTGCCCGCCATCTTGATCTCGATCATCGGGTTTGTCGAAAGTATCTCGGTCGCGCAGACGCTGGCCGCCAAGAAACGCCAGCGCGTCGACCCCGATCAGGAACTGATCGGCTTGGGCGCGGCCAACCTGGGCGCGGCATTCACCGGGGGCTTTCCGGTCACCGGCGGGTTCTCGCGCTCGGTGGTGAACTTCGACGCGGGCGCCGAGACCCCGGCGGCGGGCATCTACACCGCCGGCGGGCTGGCGATCGCCGCGCTGTTCCTGACCCCGCTGGTCTATTTCCTGCCCAAGGCGACGCTGGCCGCGACGATCATCGTGGCGGTGCTCAGCCTGGTGGACCTGTCGATCCTGAAAAAGACCTGGGGCTATTCGCGGGCCGATTTTGCTGCCGTCGCCGCCACCATCGTGCTGACCCTGCTGGCCGGGGTCGAGACCGGCGTGGCCAGCGGTGTGGCAATCTCGATCCTGCTGCATCTGTACAAGACCTCGCGCCCACATGTGGCCGAGGTGGGGCTGGTGCCGGGCACCCAGCACTTCCGCAACATCAAGCGCCACAAGGTCGAAACCGACCCCACGCTGGTCACGCTGCGGGTGGATGAAAGCCTGTATTTCGTGAACGCCCGGTTCCTCGAGGACCTAATCCAGTCGCGCGTGACCGAGGGCTGCGAGATCCGCAACGTGGTGCTGATGTTCTCGGCGGTGAACGAGGTCGACTTCTCGGCGCTCGAAAGCCTCGAGGCGATCAATTACCGCCTGCGCGACATGGGCGTCGGCCTGCATCTGAGCGAGGTCAAGGGCCCCGTCATGGACCGCTTGAAACAGTCCCACTTCCTAGACGAACTGAACGGGCAGGTCTTCCTGTCACAATACGACGCGTGGCAAAGACTGACCGCGCCTGACCGGGTGCGCGCGGCGGAATAATCCGGTCAGATCAGTTCTTCATGGGCCTTGCGCGGGATGGTTTCGATGACCTGGTGACCGGAGCGGCCTACCATGGAGTATTCCCACCGCCCATCCTGCCAGATCACGATGCCCAAATCCCCGTCGCGCCGGTATTGAAACGAGGGTTGAGCCGGGCCCGTGGCCAGGTCGGCAAACAGGCTGAGGCGGTCGCCGGATTCGTTTTCATAATGGAAGACTGGTGCCGGGCCATGACCCAGAGGCAACACCCCCCCCACCGATCAGCCGGTAACCGGTGTCCCCCAGTTCCGGCGCGATCACGGGTGCGCCCAGCCGCCTGCACCCGGCATGACCGGTACTCTGACGTGCCCCGCGCATCAGTCGGTCCAGTTGCGCGGGATCAGGCTGCGGCACCGAGGCGCGTATCATCCCGGCTGCCGGATCATTGCCGCAAGCCGCGCACGGTCGGCCGGATGTGCAGCCAGGTGCCGCTCCTGACGGTCCTGCTGAGATGGCGTCAACTGGCCGTCGAAAGCGGCCTGCAGCAGGGTTTCAATGGTCGGTTCGGTCGTCATTTCACGCTCCGCAATCGTGACGTTTTCGGCGGTTCTTCGGCGGCTTGCAGTCGTGCCCGCGCGCGACAGACGTGACGTGACGGTGCCCTACGGGATCCCCAGCAATCGGGCGCTCTCGGCATAGGTCTGCTCCGCGACCTTGACCGCCAGCAGTACAAGTTTCTAATCCTCCGGCAAGGCACCGATCTGACGCCTCAGCTAGCGCAGTTTCAAACGCTCTTCGGCGGCGGCCTCGGGCGAGGCCAGCTGATCCAGCGCTTGGCGGTCAGAGGCCGGGACGCCGGCGGCGCGCCTGCTGTCGTTGCGATAGCAGTTGAGCAGGATCTTCATCGCCCAAGGTTTGAACGGGTGGTCCGGCAATCTAAGCCCCTTTTTTCGTATCGCACACAGAACGGCATCCTGCACTAGGTCATCGGCCTGGTCGTGGCTTCGGGTCAGCGCGAACGCAAACCGCCAAAGATCGGGCAGAGCGTCTTCGATTTGCTTGTCGAATGTCTGTCTTATCGCGTTGACGAAAGGCGACCGGATCCGGTCGCCCTTCAGGTCCGGGGCCAGAGTCGCGCAGTGTGCCAGACACCCTTGACGCCGTCGCCGGTCATGTCTCTGGGTTGCTTGTTCTTGATCCACAGATACAGGGGTTGGCCCTTGTAGGCGACCTGCATCGTACCGTCATCGCGCTGGAGCAACGAATAGTTCTTGGGCAGGTCGGTTCCGGCGGCGGCCAGCGGCGACCAGTTCACGGCGTATTGGTCATAGCAGTTGGACTTGCCCGTTTCGTCCTTGTCGAACGTGTACAGCGTCATCTTGTTGGCATCCATCAGAAAGGTCTGATCACCCAGTTTCCCGGTCAGGACCGGGGCATCGCCAGCGGCGGCGGCGGTCGCAAGGGCGCATGCCATCAGGGTGGATATGGTCAGCGCAAAAGAAGTGCTGGTCATTCAGGTGTTCCGCCGTGTCGCTATCGCGCAGCGCAAGCACCACGACTGGGCCAGTCCGTTCGGGTGCGTTTTTGTACGAACTGACGAACGTTCAAACCCGGTGGCTTCAGCTGGGTCAGTCCGGTCGCCGGTTCGAAGCCCGCCGGTGGGCGTTTGCGAAAAGAGGTTTTCCGTCAAAGAATAGGAAACTGGCACGGTGCGCTGGTACTGTCGCTATCCGCTGTCGTGTCGCGACGTTCGCGATATGGTGGGCGAGCGCGGGATGACAGTCGATGCCTCGGCGATCCACCGTTGCGTCAGGAAGTTCGGCCCCAAAATCCGCGGGCGTGTCTATGGTGCCCATCGATCATGCAGCGCCGATGCAGCGATTGCGCCCGGTCCGCGGGTTCCAGACCTTGGCCGGAGCCATCGCAGCGCTCGCCGGGAAACGAGACCTTCCGCACGATCCGAAAGGGCCAGTTCGAGGACTGTCAGACAGGGGTTGCCAGGGAAACGGCCTTCGTTGCGGATCTCTTCCCCGAAGCTGCGTGACGGGAGTCGCTGCGGCTATCACTCCGCGGTTACAGGTTTTAGGCTACAGACCCCAGACAACACCTACGCAACTCCATACCCGGGCACGCAAAATCATTCCGCCGGAGCAAATCCCGTAATCAGCTGACGTAAACCGATGGCTGCACCGACAAAGATCGAACCGAAGGCGACAGGCGCGCTGAAGGCAAGAACCGAAAAAGCTGAAATTCCTTGGCCGACACTGCATCCTACTGCAAGGATCGCACCCGGGCCCATGATCGCGGCCCCCATGATTTGACGTCGCAATTCGCGCGGGTCTTCGCAGGCTTCCCACCGGAAATGCCCCTTGGAATACGACCCAAGTGCCGCCCCTAATACCACACCTACAACTGAACCGACGCTGAACGACAATGTATTGCCCGACGCGGTCATGGCATAGATGATTGTATCTCCGATCGGGGCTGCAAACGTGTGGGTCCGGACGGGTTCGGCGTCAAAACCGGTATAAAGAACCCAATATGTGCCGACCCAGCCTGATACGATGGCAAGTCCCACCACGCTGGCCCAAATGATCTGGCTTGCCGACGGGCGCTGCCCCGCCCGAACAAGAGCTGCGCCGATAAGAACCGCCCCTGCGACCAAACCGGTTGCCAAAGGTTCGATCCCAACTGTTTCAAAAAGTTGGGTGAAACCTTGAGGTGACTCAGCGCCCATGATTTCGGGAAACAGCCAGACGCGCGCTTGTGCCAGGGGTCCGGACATGACGAAATAGGCCGACAGACCCATCACGACAACGATGAGAAAAGACCGCAAGTCGCCTCCACCCAACCGAGCCAACGCGCCGTATCCGCAATTTCCGCTAAGTGCCATGCCGTAGCCGAACATGAGGCCGCCGATGATCGTTCCCAGCGGGTTCCATGCGCGATCCAGATAGGCCGTTTCAAGGCTGTTGAACTTGCCCGCCGCAATAGCCAAATGCACACCGATCACTGCCACACCGATGGCGATGGCCCACATCTTGAGGCGCCGGTTGTCAGATCCGTACAGAGCGTCCTCAATGGCGCCCAATGTGCAAAAGCGGCCAATCCGAGCCGCCAACCCAAGCGCCACGCCCCCGATCAACCCGATCAGGGCTGCGGAGTTCGCCTCTCCGATGAGTTCCAGCACGGTATCCTCCCTCGGCCGGATGCCACAACAGGGCAGGGCCGCTCAGTCGGCACGACAGAACAAGTCGTACACAACCTCCATGATTTGTTTCGGGCGGTCGTCTGTCAAGCTGTAGTAGATCGCCTTGCCTTCTCGGCGCGGGGTTACCAACCCCTCGAAGCGCAAGCGGGACAGCTGCTGGGACACTGCAGCCTGGCGCGCGGACAAAAGTTCTTCCAGTTCGGTCACTGATTTTTCGCCGGATGCCAGATGGCACAGGATCATCAGCCGCCCTTCGTGGCTGATCGCCTTCAGGAAGTTCGACGCCCGCTGAGCGTTGTTCACCATCTTTTGCATGTCTTCGGCGCAAATGTTCTTGTCGAACACCGGCAGACGTGACGCTGGGGTTTCAGGATTGGTTGTCACGAAACTGTTTTCCTTACCCAGCTTGCTTCCAATCAATACCCGCCCGGTCAAGCATCATTCCTAAGAGACCCCAAAAGAAATCTTCACCCGGATAGCCCTCGATTCGACCGACCTCGAGCCCGTCTTCAATCAGAATGAAAGTCGGGGTAAACCGCACGCCGCGCTGCAGTTGTACGTCTGGCGTCGTTGTGTGCAGGTCGTATCGGCGCAATGGCGCGGCCTGGCCTTCGAGGGTCTTAGGATAGATGGGGGCAATTTCGGCGTTCCAGCGGGCACACCAACTGCACCCTTTTTCCTCGGCCATCAGCAGGTAAGTATCCGCCAAGACAGCCGTTGGAAGCAACATGGCCAAGACGAAAGCCAGTGTTTTCATCATCGACGTTGTCCCAAGTTGATACGCTCCCAAATTGACGTAGGCCATGTTTCTATCATAATAGTATTTTTGAATATCTCAAGCGGTGGAGCGGCGACCAAGTGTTTGATGTCACTTTTTGGGGTGCAACTGTCGCCGGGCTACTTTCTTTCATGTCGCCCTGCATCTTGCCGATCGTACCGTTTTACCTGAGCTATCTGGCCGGAGCGGGTATGAACCAGATTTCCGCCGGGTCCGAGATTTCGCCCGCAGTCCGTTTCCGTGCCGTACTGGCAGCGAGTTGCTTTGCGTTGGGAGTGATAACAATTTTCGTTGGCCTCGGCGCCACCGCGACTGTGTTCGGCAGCTTGGTGCGCGAGTATTTTGACGTGCTGCGCTGGGTCGCGGCGGCGATCATCATTGCGATGGGTTTGCACTTTCTTGGCGTGGTCAAAATCGGATTCCTGTACCGTCAGTTCCGGGCGGACGCAGGGGATATATCGAATGTAAGTCTGATCGGGGCCTATGTGATCGGGCTGGCCTTCGCCTTTGGATGGACCCCTTGCGTCGGGCCAGTCCTGGCTGCGATTCTATTCACTGCGGCCGGGCAGGAAACGGCCAACGAAGGGGCCGCTTTGTTGCTTGCCTACGGTCTGGGCATGACATTGCCCTTCATCGTGGCCGCCATGTTCATCGGTCCGTTCATGACGTGGATGGCGCGGTTCCGCAAACATCTTGGGCTGATCGAGAAGCTGATGGGGCTGATGCTGGTCCTTTTCGGCGTTCTGATCGCCACGAATTCGATCAACTACATTGCGCAATGGATGCTTGAGACCATTCCCTGGTTCAGCGCAATCGGATGAAACTCGAAAGGACTCTCACCATGATCAGAATGCTTCTCCTGTTCGCCACGATTTTGATGGCACCGATGACTCTGGCAGCGGAACTGGGTGACGACGGCCTGCACAAGGCCTCGTGGATGCGCGATACTTTCAAGGATCTGCGCGAAGACCTTGAGGAAGCCAATGCCGAGGGAAGGCGGCTGATGGTCATCGTTGAGCAGCGCGGCTGTATATATTGCAAGAAGATGCATGAAGAGGTTTTTGTCGATCCGGAGATCGAAAGCCTGTTGGAAGACCGGTTCTTCGTCGTTCAGATCAACATGTTCGGCGATGTCGAAGTGACTGATTTCGACGGTACGGTCCTGCCCGAGAAAGACATGGTCAAACGCTGGGGAGCCTTGTTCACTCCAACTGTCTATTTTTTCCCCCAAGAGGTGCCGGAGGGTGCAGCGGCGACACAGGCAGTGGTGGCCACAATGCCGGGCGCTTTCGGTCGCGGGACAACGTTCGACATGCTGAACTGGGTGCTGGAAAAAGGTTACGACGGGGACGAGCCGTTCCAGAAATATCATGCCCGCATGATCGAGGCGCGCAAAGGCTAAGCACCCTTGGCTCCGCGCAACAATAGTTTGAACCCCGCCTTCCCTGCGTAAAAATACAAAAATTCAATTAGACGAATTTATTGTTGCGAGTCGGTGTTGGTGTGCACTAGTGTGCAAAGACAAAGCAGGGAATCGTCTTTGGGAGGAGGCATGACAAAAGCGTTGAAACTTGGCCTGGCCGGAATGCTGTGTGCATCGACGGCGATGGCGGGTGAGATCAAGCCGAAAGATGTGTCGTTTGCCGACGGCGCCATCGAACAGTCGCTGACCGGTACTCCGGGCGACCCTGAAAAAGGCGCGATGATCGTGGGTGAGAAATCCATGGGCAACTGCGTGGCCTGCCATCAGGTGGCGGCGCTGGCGGACGTGCCGTTTCAGGGCGAGGTCGGCCCGCCGCTGGATGGGGCGGGGGACCGCTGGACCGAGGCCGAGCTGCGCGGTCTGGTGGCAAATGCCAAGATGACCTTCGAAGGTACCGTGATGCCGGCCTTCTTCAAGGCCGATGGCTATATCCGACCTGGCGATGCCTATACCGGCAAGGCGCCCAGCGGGCCGCTTGAGCCGATCCTGAGCGCACAGGACGTCGAGGACGTGGTCGCGTTCCTGATGACACTCAACGAACAATAGTCGCCTTCGCCTGTCCGAGGGGCACACACTCAAAGGAGATGTAAAATGGAAATTTCGCGACGCGAAACCCTGGCCTTGGGTCTGGGGGCTGCGGTTCTGACGATGCTGCCGTTCCGGGTGAATGCGGCGGTCGAGGATTCGATCTCGGCTTTCACCGGTGGGGCTGACATCGCCGACGGTGGCGTCACCCTGACCGCGCCGGAAATCGCCGAAAACGGCAACACCGTACCGATCGAAGTCAGCGCCCCGGGGGCCGTGGCCATCGCAGTGTTCGCCGCAGGCAACCCGACGCCGGATGTTGCCACGTTCAACTTCGGACCACTGGCCGCGTCGCAGTCGGCATCGACCCGGATTCGACTGGCCGGAACACAGGACGTCATCGCCGTGGCCAAGATGGCCGATGGCAGCTTTGCCAAGGCGTCGGCAACGGTCAAGGTCACAATCGGCGGCTGCGGCGGCTGATCGCCCGCGCTCCCCTTAGAACAACAGGAGAAACCCCATGGCATCCGGAGTGAAACCCCGCGTTAAGGTCCCAAAAACGGCAGCGGCCGGCGAGGCGGTGACGATCAAGAGCCTTATTAGCCACACGATGGAAAGCGGTCAGCGCAAGGACAAGGAAGGCAATGTCATTCCGCGTTCGATCATCAACCGTTTTACCTGCGAATTCAACGGCCAGATGGTCATCGACGTGACCCTCGAGCCGGCGATTTCGACCAACCCGTATTTCCAGTTCGAAGCCACCGTGCCCGAGGCCGGGGAATTCGTCTTCACCTGGTACGACGATGACGGGTCGGTCTATGACACCAACAAGAAGATCGAGATCGCTTGACGGCTCGGCAAATCGGCAGAGCGGTGCCCGGGTGTATCTGGGCGCCGATCGACCAAGGGAGGAAACGGAATGAAATTGAAGGCTTTGACGGCTGTTGTTGCAATGGCGGCGATGCCGACTGTGGTTCTGGCCGGCCCCGATGACGACAAGCTGATCATCAATGGCGAGACCGAGATGATTTCGGTCGCCAAAGCGCCCGAACATCTGGAAAACTTCGACACGATCTATTCCGGCTGGCATTTCCGCACCGACGAGACGCAGGCGCTGCAGGTTGACGACTTCGACAACCCGGCCATGATTTTCGTGGATCAGGCCGCTGACACTTTTGAAGCAGTGGACGGCGCCGCCGGCAAGAGCTGCGCCTCGTGCCATGACGGTGCCGAAAGCTTTGCCGGTCTTGCCGCTCAGATGCCGAAGGTTGACCCTGAAACCGGCAAGCTGGTGGTGATGGAAGACCTGATCAACGAATGCCGGACCGAGCGCATGGAGGCTGACGCTTGGAAATGGTCGGGCGCCGACATGCAGGGCATGGTCGCGCTGATCGGCCTGCAGTCGCGGGGCATGCCGATGAACGTAGCCATTGACGGACCCGCCGCGCCCTATTGGGAGCAGGGCAAGGAGATGTACTATACCCGGTATGGCCAGCTTGAGCTGAGCTGCGCCAATTGCCACGAAGACAATTACGGCAACATGATCCGGGCCGACCACCTGAGCCAGGGCATGATCAACGGCTTTCCGACCTATCGCCTGAAACAGGCCAAGCTGATTTCGCGCCACAACCGGTTCCGCGGCTGCATCCGCGATACGCGCGCCGAAACCTTTGCCGAAGGCTCGGATGAGTTCCGCGCGCTCGAACTTTATGTGGCTTCGCGCGGAAATGGTCTGTCGGTCGAAACCCCGGCGGTCCGCCAGTAATCGAACACCCGCGCCGGATCGTCTGGTGCGGGTATTTCTTTCCTAAAACATTCACGAATTTAAATGTGAATCAAGGGCGCATCAGATGATCTCAAGACGTGACTTTCTGCAGGTTTCAATGGCAGCCTCGGCGCTGGTGGGCGCGTCCGGCTTCGGCAACTGGGCCCGGCTGGCGGCGCAGCAGTCTCTGACCCAGGACCAGCTGCTGGAGTTCGAGACCTTCGGCAATGTGTCGCTGATCCATATCACCGACATTCACGCACAGCTCAAGCCAATCTATTTCCGCGAACCGTCGATTAATATCGGGGTGGGGGCCAACAAGGGGGTCGTGCCGCATGTTACCGGGGCCGATTTCCGCAGGCTCTACGGGATCGAGGATGGCAGCCCCAGCCACTATGCCCTGACGTCCGACGATTTTGCCGCGCTGGCCAAGGCCTATGGCCGGGTTGGCGGTCTGGATCGCGTGGCCACGGTGATCAACGCCATTCGCGCCGATCGTCCCGATGCGATCCTCCTGGACGGGGGCGACACCTGGCACGGATCCTATACTTGCCTGAAGACCCAGGGTCAGGACATGGTCAACGTGATGAACGCCTTGCGGCCGGACGCGATGACATTCCATTGGGAATTCACCCTGGGCAGCGACCGCGTGGCCGAACTGGTCGAACAACTGCCCTTTGCGGCCTTGGGACAGAACATCTTCGACGCGGAATGGGACGAGCCGGCCGAGCTGTTCCCGCCCTACCAGATGTTCGAGCGCGGCGGCACCAAGATCGCCGTGATTGGCCAAGCGTTCCCTTACATGCCGATTGCCAATCCCGGCTGGATGTTCCCCGAATACGCGTTCGGCATCCGCGACGAACACATGGCGCAGATGGTTGAAGAGGTCCGCGCCGCCGGTGCGGAATGCGTCGTGGTTCTCAGCCACAACGGCTTTGACGTCGACAAGAAGATGGCCAGCGTGGTGCCGGGGATCGACGTGATCCTGTCGGGCCATACTCATGACGCTCTGCCCGAGCCGGTGCTGGTGGGTGAAACGATCATCGTTGCGTCGGGCTCGAACGGCAAATTCGTCAGCCGGGTGGATCTGGATATCCGCGATGGCCGGATGATGGGCTATCGCACCAAGCTGATCCCGATCTTTTCGGACGTGATCGCCCCCGATCCCGAAGTTTCCGCCTTGATCGACGAACAGCGCGCGCCCTATCTGGACGAGATGTCCGAGGTGATCGGCCAGACCGACGGCCTGCTGTATCGACGGGGCAATTTCAACGGCACCTGGGATGACCTGATCTGCGACGCGTTGCTCAGCGAGCGCGAAGCGGAAATCGCGCTCAGCCCGGGCGTGCGCTGGGGGCCGTCGCTGATACCGGGGCAGGACATCACCCGCGAGGATATCTTCGGTGTCACCTCGATGACCTACGGCCAGGCCTACCGGACCGAGATGACAGGCGAATTCCTGAAGGTGGTCCTGGAAGACGTGGCCGACAACATCTTCAACCCTGATCCCTATTATCAGCAGGGCGGCGACATGGTGCGCACCGGTGGGCTCGGCTATCGGATCGACGTGTCCAAGCCGCAGGGCGAGCGGATCTCGAACATGACCCTGCTGAAGACCGGTGAGCCGATCGACGCATCCAGGGCCTATGTCGTGGCTGGCTGGGCCTCGGTCAACGAGGGCACCGAGGGACCGCCGATCTGGGACGTGGTCGAAAGCCATATCCGCAAGCTTGGAACCGTCACGGTTCAGGAAAACACCAACGTCGACGTCGTGGGCGTCTGACACTACCCGGAGCACTTGAGACATGGATGATATGTTCAAGCCTTCCCGCCGCGCCTTTCTGCGAGGCGGCGCCGCGATCGCCGCAGGATCGGTCGCGGGGTCGGTCGCGGCGCAGGAGGCGGACCCGTTGATCACCCAATTGCAGGACTGGGCCTCGTACACCGGCGCCGGTGTCGATGAAACGCCCTATGGTATGCCGATCCGTTTTGAAAGCGACGTCGTGCGGCGTAATGTCGAATGGCTGACCGCCTCGCCGATCTCGTCGATCAACTTCACGCCGATCCACGCGCTGGACGGCACCATTACCCCACAAGGCTGCGCCTTCGAGCGGCACCATTCCGGCGCGATCGAATTGAGCAAGCAGGATTACCGGCTGATGATCAACGGGTTGGTCGATCGGCCGCTGGTCTTTACCTACGATGATCTTGAACGGTTCCCGCGCGAAAACCACGTCTATTTCTGCGAATGCGCGGCCAATACGGGCATGGAATGGGCCGGCGCCCAGTTGAACGGCGTCCAGTTCACCCATGGCATGATCCACAACATGGAATATGCCGGTGTCCCACTGCGCGTCCTGCTGCAAGAGGCCGGATTGGACGCCGCCGGAGACCTGTCGGACAAATGGGTCTATGTCGAGGGCGCCGACGCTTCGTCGAACGGCCGTTCGATCCCGATGGAAAAGGCGCTGGACGACGTTCTGGTCGCCTTCAAGGCCAATGGCGAGGCGCTGCGGATGGAGCATGGCTATCCGGTCCGGCTGGTGGTTCCGGGCTGGGAGGGCAACATGTGGGTCAAGTGGCTGCGCCGGATCGAAGTGACCGATGCGGCCGTGGAAAGCCGTGAGGAGACCTCGAAATACACGGATGTCTACGCCGATGGCACCGCCCGGAAATGGACCTGGGTGATGGATGCCAAGTCGGTCATCACTTCGCCCAGTCCGCAGATGCCGATCAAGCACGGCAAGGGGCCGCTGGTAATTTCCGGCCTGGCGTGGTCCGGTCACGGACGCATCACGCGGGTCGATGTCTCGAAGGATGGCGGTATCACCTGGGAGACCGCGCGGCTGGGCAAGCAGCTTGATACCAAGGCGCTGACCCGCTTCTATTTGGATACCGAGTGGGACGGTTCTCCGATGCTGCTGCAAAGCCGCGCCATGGACGAAACCGGCTATGTCCAGCCGACCAAAGACCAACTGCGCGAGAAGCGCGGCGAAAACTCGGTCTATCACAACAACTGTATCCAGACCTGGTACGTCAACGCAGAAGGGATCGCCGAAAATGTCGAAGTCTCTTAGTGGCATCTATCTTCCCGTTTTTGGCGGGATCGCCTTGGTGTGCAGTGTCGCGGTTGCGGTCGCGAACCGCGGATATGGTGACAGCCAGATCGAGACGCTGCAGACGCGACTTGCACAGGTCGAGGCGCAAAAGGCCTCGGCGCTGACCGAGGCCGAAGCAAGCGCGGCCCGTTTGGCGGAATTGGAGACTCGCCTTTCCGAACTGGAAAGCAAGGCCGGCAACGCGGTTGCCGGGGGTGAGCCGGTTTCGGCGCATGACGGAACCTTCGGTCTGGGCCGTCCGGCCTTGCCCGAAGAGATCGCGGCCTGGGACGTGGACGTGCTGCCCGATGGGCGCGGGCTGCCCGAGGGGTCGGGCGATGTGTTTACGGGTGAGGAAGTTTTTGCCGAAAAATGCGCGGCCTGCCACGGTGACTTTGCCGAAGGCGTGGACAACTGGCCGGTTCTGGCCGGTGGCTTTGGCACGCTGGCCGACGAAGACCCCGTCAAGACGGTCGGGTCCTATTGGCCCTACCTGACCACGGCCTGGGACTATGTGCACCGGTCGATGCCCTTCGGCGAGGCCGGAACACTCAGCGCCGATGAGACCTATGCGATCGTGGCCTACATCCTGTATTCCAACGACTTGGTCGATGACGAGTTCGAGCTGAACCACGACAATCTGGCGACGTTCGAAATGCCCAACCAGGACGGGTTCGTGATCGACGACCGGCCTCAGTTGGAATACGCGGAATGGCGCACCGAGCCCTGCATGGAAAACTGCAAGGACAGTGTCGAGATCACCAAGCGCGCGACGTTCCTGGATGTGACGCCGGACCATGGCGGCGACTCGGTTATGAATTCCGCCGACACATCCGAAACGCCCACGTTTGCGGCTGCCACCGCGACGGTGGAAGAAGCCGCTTCCGGAGATGCGGCCGAAGCCGGTGATGCCGAGCTGATCGCCGCCGGCAAGAAGGTGTTCAGGAAGTGCTCGGCCTGCCACCAAGTGGGGGACGGCGCCAAGAACAAGACCGGTCCGCATCTCAACGGTCTGTTCGGGCGGACCTTCGGATCGGTGGACGGGTTCGGTTACTCGTCAGTTTTCAAGCAAGCCAACGAAGAAGGCCGGATCTGGGACCAGGCCGCGCTGGACGCGTTTCTGGCCAAGCCGAAAACCTACATGAAGGGCACCAAGATGAGTTTTGCCGGTCTTAAGGACGAGCAGGACCGCGCGGCGCTCAATGCCTATCTTGCGACATTCGGCGAGTAGATGATGCAACGGGCGCTGGGGGTGATCCTTTCGGCTTGTGCCACGGTGGTTTCAACCGCCGTGGCTGCCGATGTTTTGGGCGATGCCGAGGCCGGAAAGGTGGTGTTCGACCAGTGCAAGGGATGCCATCAGGTAGGCAAGGGGGCAAAGAACCGGATCGGCCCGTATCTGAACGGACTGTTTGGCCGGCCGGCGGCCGGCATTGAAGGGTTCAAGTATTCCAAAAGTTTCCGGCGCGCCGCGGCCAGCGGGCTGGAATGGCATGCGGATACGCTGGATGCGTTTTTGGAAAATCCACGGTCCTATGCCTCGGGAACGCGCATGAGTTTTCGGGGGATCAAGAACGCCAAGGATCGTCACGACGTGATCGCCTATCTTCGGCTGTTTTCCGACGATCCTGCGAACATCCCCGAGGCGGATCCCACGGCCACGGCCACCGATCATGACCTGGACCCGGCGATCCTGGCGATCCAGGGTGATCCGGAATACGGCGAATACCTGAGTAGCGAATGCACGACCTGTCACCAGGCGGACGGAGGCGATGACGGTATTCCGTCAATCGTGCTGTGGCCCGAAGAAGACTTTGTCATTGCGATGCACGCATACAAGAACAAACAGCGTCAGCATCCGGTCATGCAGATGATGGCCGGGCGTCTCAATGACGAGGAAATCGCCGCGCTTGCGGCGTATTTCAACCGCCTCGAACACTGAGCACTGCAGGGAGGAGACTGCACATGACGATGAACAGACGCGCATTTCTGGGAAAGACGGCGCTGGTCACGGCCTCGTTGGCCGCCCCGGCGGTTCTTGCCGATGGTCACGGCAAGCCGCGGGTCGTCGTGATCGGTGGCGGGGCCGGCGGGGCCACCGCTGCGCGCTACATCGCCAAGGACAGCAAGGGCGCCATCGACGTCACCTTGGTCGAGCCGACGCGCCGTTACTATACCTGCTTTTTCTCGAACCTTTATCTGGGCGGGTTCAAGGATATGAAAGACCTTGGCCACAGCTATGGCGGGCTGGCGGCCGGCGGCGTCAACGTGGTGCATGACTGGGCCATCGGGGTGGACCGCGATGCCAAGACGGTGGCGCTGGCCGGGGGCGGAAGCCTTCCCTATGACAAGCTGATCCTCAGCCCCGGCATTGATTTTGTCGATGGCGCGGTGCCAGGATGGGACATCTCGGCACAGAACGCCATGCCGCACGCCTACAAGGCCGGGTCGCAGACCGAGCTGCTGAAAGCGCAGTTGATGGCAATGCCCGAAGGCGGCACCTTTGCCATGGTTGCGCCACCCAACCCGTATCGCTGCCCGCCGGGACCGTACGAGCGCGTGTCCATGGTCGCCCACTTCCTGAAGGCCAACAATCCGACGGCCAAGATCATCGTGGCCGATCCCAAGCCAAAATTCTCGAAAATGGCGCTGTTCCAGGAAGGATGGGCCAATCACTATGACGGCATGATCGATTGGATTGGCGAAGAATTCGGGGGCGGCAATGTCAGCGTGGACCCGGCCGCGATGACGCTGACCATCGACGGCGAGGAAACCAAAGTGGATGTGTGCAACGTCATCCCCGCGATGAAGGCCGGTCGGATCGCCGAACTGGCAGGCGTGACCGATGGCAATTGGGCTCCGGTGAACGCGGCTGACATGTCGTCGAAGGCTGATGCGGACATTTACGTTTTGGGCGATGCATCGCAGCAAGGCGACATGCCGAAATCCGGGTTCTCGGCCAACAGTCAGGCAAAAGTCTGTGCCAATGCCGTGCGTGGGGCGCTGACCGGGTCCAAGGTTTTCCCGGCCAAGTTCTCGAACACCTGCTGGTCGCTGATCGACACCGACGACGGTGTCAAGGTCGGAGCCACCTATGAGGCGACGCCGGAAAAGATCGCCAAGGTGGACGGGTTTATTTCACAGACCGGCGAAAGCGCGGAAGTGCGCAAGACGACTTACGAAGAGTCTGAAGGCTGGTACACTGGTATCACGTCCGACATGTTCGGTTGATGTTATAGGGCGCCCCGACTGGCAAAGCGGGTTTCGGGGCGATCAGTAATCCAGTGGGAGGAAAAAAAATGAGAAAAATAATGGGAATGATCGCGGTCTGCGTCATGGCGCTGTGGACGTCCGCAGCCGTGGCGCAAGACGGTCTTGCAGACCACAAACTGGCTCTGCAAATCAGCGACAACAACCCGCAGAAAATGAACACGGTCCTGAACGTGGCGGCAAATGTGACGCGGTACTATGAAAGCCAGGGCGAAACCGTCGAAGTTCGGATTGTAGCGTTCAATGCGGGGCTTCACATGCTGCGCAAGGATACATCGCCGGTTCTCGAACGTCTGGATGCGTTCGGTGCCTCGATGCCGAACGTCACGTTCGCAGCCTGCGGAAATACGATTGCCGGCATGACCAAGAAAGAAGGCAAAGAGCCACCTATCGTCGAAATCGCCGAGCATGTCCCGGCCGGAGTAGTCGATCTGATGACTCTCAGCGAAGCGGGCTGGACGGTTATTCGCCCTTGATAAATGAAAGGACTAGGAAGATGAAAAACGCATTTATGGCATTTGTTCTGACTGCTGGTGCAGCAGGAGCAGACCCCATCCTTGTTCCTTTCGATGGCAGTTTCGATGAAGCGACCTTTGCCGTTGAAAGCGCGATCGTTGGAAAGGGGCTGGTGATTGACTACGTCAGCCATGTGGGCGACATGCTGAACCGTACTGGCGAAGATGTTGGAAGCTCTGAAAAAGTCTTCGAAAACGCAGATATTTTCCTGTTCTGCTCGGCGGTTTTGTCGCGCGAAGTGATGGAGGCCGATCCGATGAATATCCAGCACTGTCCCTATGGCATCTTCGTCACCGACCGTGACGGAGAGGTGATGGTCGGATATCGCCCCTATCCTGAAGGGCCGATGCAGAAGGTTCAGGCTCTGTTGGACGATATCGTCTCGGAGGCTGTTGGCAACTGATGGATTACCAGGGGTTTTTCCGGTCTGAACTGGCCAAATTGCGCGAGGAAGGCAATTACCGCGAATTCGCCGAGCTCGAGCGGCATTGCGGTCGTTTTCCGGCCGCAAACTGCCACAACGGGCCAGGCGAGGTGACGATCTGGTGTTCGAATGACTACCTGGGCATGGGCCAACACCCGAAAGTTCTGTCGGCCATGCACGCGGCGCTGGACCGGACCGGTGCAGGCGCAGGTGGTACGCGCAACATATCCGGCACCACCCATGACCATGTTCTTCTGGAATCCGAACTGGCGGATCTGCACAACAAGGAAGCCGCCCTGTTGTTTACCTCGGGCTATGTATCAAACTGGGCGGCACTGGGCACTTTGGCGGCGCGGATTCCCAATTGTGTCGTCCTTTCGGATGCGTTGAACCACGCCTCGATGATCGAAGGCATCCGCCACTCGCGGGCGCAGAAGGTAATCTGGAAACATAACGATCTGGTTGATCTCGAGGCAAAGCTGGCTGCCTTGCCGCCCGACCAGCCCAAGCTGATCGCTTTCGAGAGTGTCTATTCGATGGACGGCGATATCGCCCCGATCCGCGAGATCTGCGATCTGGCTGATCGATACAACGCCATGACCTATTTAGACGAGGTACATGCTGTTGGACTATACGGCCCGCGTGGTGGTGGCATTGCCGAACGCGAAGGTTTGATGGACCGGCTGACCATCATCGAAGGCACGCTGGGCAAGGCCTTTGGCGTGATGGGCGGATACATTGCCGCCTCGGCCGAGATCTGCGACTTCGTACGCTCATTTGCCAGCGGATTCATCTTTACCACGGCGTTGCCCCCGGCACTTGCAGCCGGAGCGGCGGCCTCTATCCGGCATCTTAAAAACAGCGCGTCGGAACGCGAAGCCCACAAGGCGCGTGTGGCGCAGGTTCGGGCGCGGCTGGACGAAATCGGCCTTCCGCATATCGAAAACCCCAGCCACATCATTCCGGTGATGGTCGGCGACCCTGTCAAATGCAAGTTCATCTCGGACATGCTTTTGAAAGAGCACGGTCTATACATCCAACCGATCAATTATCCAACGGTGCCGAAAGGAACCGAGCGGCTTAGGATCACACCTTCACCGGTTCACACCGATCGGGACATCGATCGTTTGATTTCTGCACTCGAAATGCTCTGGTCACAGTGTCAACTAGGGCGTCAACCGCTGGCCGCGCAGTAACGCCCGATAGGGTCAGGCGGTGGCCGACATCTGGCCACCTCGCATTTGCAGCAAAGTGTGCGTCGCAACGGCGCCGACCCACATGCAAAACACGGCCACCCAGGCTGTCAGGGCAAGGATTGCCCCGCCTGACATTCCGGCGCCCACGGCGCAACCGCCAGCCAACATGCTGCCGAACCCCATCAGAACGCCCCCGATCAGGTATCTTTCCATTGGTGTGTTCGGCTCGAACCGCTGTATCCTGGCTTCGCCCCGTAGCAGGGCGAGCATCAGGGCACCAAGGAATACGCCGGGGACCAAACCCACTCCGAAGCTAAGCGGGAGGTTCCGTTCGTTGACCAATGCCATGAGCGTGTCCGCTGATGGCCCGGTAAAGGTAACTGATTGCACCTGTACCACATCGAACGAGGCCGAGGCGATCGCGTAGGTCACGCTCCAACCAGCAAAAACAGCGACACCTACCAAGGCCGCCGAGACCAGCTCGGACCAGCGCAGGTTTCGGGATATTCCGTAGGAGACGGCTGCGACAAGACCCAGAACGCCGACAGCGCCAACCACGACCGAGGAGTCGAACAGCATCCGTTCAGACCCGCCCGGAATTGTCCACAGGCTGGCCAGCCTCTCGCGAAGAGGTGCCAGCACCCCGCGATACGATGCCTGCGCCGTCAGGGTCAGAACCAGCCCTGTCACGATGGCCCTCAAGTTCCCCGAAGCAGACAGTACCAGCAGACGGCTGGCACAGCCCCGCGCCAGGATCATGCCTATGCCAAACATCAACCCGCCGATGATCGCCCCAGAAAGACTGCCTGTGCCGGCGATTTGCCGGGCCATGCTGACGTCAAGATGCCCAGTCAGGATCGAAAGCTGGACCAGCGCCAGACCCGTGCAGAATGCGATCAGCCAAATTGCCAGTTTTGGCCCAAGCGTACGCTCGGCCACTTCGACGGTCGCCGCCCGCAGGCAAAACCGGGAATGATAGGCGGCGGCCCCGAACAAAAGCCCCACCAGTGCCCCTGACATCATCAGAAGTGTGGGCTCGCCGAACTGATCAATTAGTTGTTCCATCCGTGTTCACCAGCAGTCCTTGTTGCGTGGCAATATAGGGTGGGACTATTTTAGTCTGCCTTGATTTCGCTCAAGCGCCACAGGGTATAGTTGTTCAGCGCCTCGCGGGCCCGAACGACAGGCAGGCCGCGGGCGATCCAGCCGGGGGATTTTCCATTCCCGAACATCCCTTCGGAAACGTCTACGACATCGGTCACGCCGTTCTTCTCAAGAATTTCGGCCACATAGTTCGAGCGACCGCCGGTCGCACAGATCAGGCCGACGCGTTCCGGTGGAACACGGGACAGAATTTCTTGCAGGCGCTTCGGAAAATCCGGCTCGTGCATTGAAATGGGCAAGGCCCCACGGGCAACGCCCGACTCTTCCCATTCCTGCGGAGAGCGGATGTCCAGCAGAACAAGGCGTCCCGCCTCCACCAGGCCGGCAGCTTCCGGAGCTGACATGTCCTGACCTGCTGCACCAGCTGGCTGAGCAACAGACAACAAGTACAGCAGCAGGCTGGCCAGAAGGGTGCGCGGCACCGGAAAATGTTGTTTCAGCAATCTCTGCAAGTTTTGATTCCCAGAATTCGGTAGATAGGACAAAAGTTCAGGAATGCAGTACCAACGAAGATAACGCCAAAATAGCCCCAGATACCGATGGTGCCCATGGCCGCCAGGATGATCAGTGCAGCCCCCAGAACCAGGCGGGCGAGGCGGTCAAATTGTCCAAGATTGCGAGTCATAGCGGGTCTCCTTCATTTCTGTGCCACCTATGTAGCCGGAAAACCACCGGGTCGTATGTGACTCAATCACGGTCAGGCATGCTCGGCATGCTCTGCGAGGGCAGCGACCTGAAGAACCGTGATCGTCCCGCGGCCAGAATTGATCCAGCCCCGCCTTTCAAAGGACTTCAGTGTTCGCGAGACGACCTCGCGCACAGTTCCCAATTCCTGAGCCAGCTCTTGCTGCGTGACGTGGATGGTCGGTCCTGCACGATTGGCCAGCCAGCGGGCAATGCGTTGGTCGGTCCGGTGAATAAGCAGATCGTCAATAACATCGGTCAATTCCCCCACACGGGCGGCGAAATTGCGGAACACGATCTCTTGGAATTTTGGTTCCGAACTCAGCAGCGAGCGGAACCGCTGGGCGGGAATTGAGACTGCGGTGACATTGCCCTCGGCGTAGCCATAGCCCGAATAGGGACGCCCGGACAAAAGCCCGGTGGTGGTCAGAACGCAGCTATCCCCAGCCTCGACCCTGTACAGGACGACAGTACGACCGGCGGCGTTGGTTTGTTCCACCCGAACCGAGCCAGACAGGACAAACAGAAAGGCCCGGCTCTCGTCGCCGGGCCGGAACAGGCAGGTGCCATCCGGAACGTGGATTCTGTTGCCCTCGGTCAGAAACGGTTCGGCTGGGTGGTCGGTCACTCGAACTCCATCTGCTCATAGACGCGCCCGGCATTCTTCGTGGCCAGTTCCTCGAACGTGTCGAGATGCGCGTAGGGGCTTTGGTCGATGTAGTAGGCATCGGCCAGATCGCCGCCTTCTTCAAGATGCGCGCCGATTTTTTCCCGAAGATAGACCAGATAATCGCGGGTATAGCGCCGCACCTGGTCCATGTTGGTGGGATGTCCGTGACCGGGAATGACATAGGTGGCGCCCAGAGGCTCGAACCTGGTTTCCCAGGTTTCGATCCAGTCCGCCACGATGGTATCCTCAAAGATGGGCAGCATCCGTTCGTGAAAGGCCATGTCACCGGCAATGACCAGACTCTGCTCGGGCAGCCAGACCTGCGTGTCGCCTGGCCCGTGTGCCGGGCCCAGATGCAGCACCTCGATCCGGTAATCGCCCATCTCGACGACGCGTGTGTCCTCGAAGGTTTCGGTGGGCGGCGCGACGAACGTGCCTTCGGCCTTGTCGCGGTTGTACCGTTTCATCTCCTCCAGCAACTGATGGCCGCGCTCTTCGATTTCATGCGCGGCATCCACATGGGCTAGAATCGGAACGCCTTGCTCGGCCCAGTAGGAGTTGCCCAGCATCGCGTGCCCCTGGCCGTTCTCGTCAATCACTAGCTTCACCGGCTGGTCGGTGATGGCCTTGATCTCTTCGTGTAGCGCCTTGGCCAGGACATAGGCCGCGCCGCCATTGATCACCACGACCCCATCGCCGGTGACGATGAAGCTGAGGTTGTTGTTGTGGCCGGAGTTTTCATAGGTCGGCGGAGCTGTCGCACCGATCGCGGACCAGACATTCGGAATGAACTCCACCGGTTTCGAATACAGGGGTGAGGCCGGGTACTGATCCGCGATGTCTTCGCTGGCCAGGGCCGGAGACGCAAGCAGCGCCGCAAACAGGACGATACGCATATTCATGCCTCCACGAACCGATAACCGTCACCGGCCTTTTCGGCGCGGCCGATGCCGCCGCCGGGAAGATGGAAGCCGATCAGGGCCAGGTCCTCGTGCGTCAGGCGGTCGAACAAAACCAGCCGCGTGGCGGCCGCCGTCTCTGCGTCCTGATCCGCACCACTGTGCCACGCGGGCCGGCGGAAGGCGACGTGGTGATTGCCGATGGCATCGCCGACGACCAGTGCGGCCGAGTTGCCCTTCCGGATCTCGAACGCCATGTGTCCGGGTGTATGGCCCGGGGTCGAAACCGCAGCGATTCCGGGCAGGATTTCCTGATCGGCGTCGAAAAGCTGAACGCGGTCTTCGATCGCGGTCATTCTTCTTTTTGCGCCGACGGCATGAGCGGCACGGGTCTCGCCGATGGTGTTGACGGTCTCGGGATTCCACCAATAATCCCACTCGGCTCGGCCCATCATGAAGATTGCATCGGGGAAGACGATCTCGTCGAAATCATCCAACAGCCCCCAGATGTGGTCGGGATGTGCATGAGTGAACACGACATGGGTGACGTCTTCGGGGGTGACACCGGCCGCGTCGAGGCTATCAAGAACGGTGCCTGCAGTCGGAACGAAATCCGGCCCCGCGCCGACGTCGAACAGAACAGTGTTTTCGCCGTCGCGATATAGGGTCAGGTTGCACTCGGGTTCCAGCGTTTCATTGGATATCCCGAAGTCCGCCAGAATCTGACCAAGCTCATCTTTGGGCATGGGTTCAAAAATAAAACTGGCGGGCAGGATCAGATGGCCGTCGCTGACCGTCGTCAGCCTGGCCGAACCCAACGAAATGTCGGCCCGTGCCAAGACCGGCAGCCCGCCTGCAAGCGGAATGGCCGCCATGACCTGCATCATCCTGCGCCGTGAGATATTCATGTCCAACTCCCTAAATGCTCACATCGGAATATGAATGAATATCTCCCGAGGGGCAAGAATTGCCGGATAGAGCCCTAACGCTTTGCGCTTGGCCAGGTGTGCTTTTTGGGAAAGCGGGCTAACGGTGCAAATAGGCCGGGTGGGCGCGGGTATCGGTCTTTGTCGCGCTTTTGGCTGCAGGGCGGGATACAACCTGCGCTGCCAGCCTCAGGTCGTCAGATCACAGGGTGAATGGCACAAGCGACGACGGTCAGAGCGACGCCGCAGCGCGGCTCGCCTGATCGTAGTGACCGGACAGAGCGCGCAGGTTGCGGGCCAACTCGCGCAGATCGTCGCCGGACAGGTCGGTGGCAGGCAGCCCTTCCAGCAGGCATTGTTGGCGCACCTTGCGATAGGCGTCGCATAGCTCCACGCCCTCGGGCGAGGTGCGGTAGAACACCTCTTTGCCGCGCTTTTCCGACGTCAGCAGCCCGGCCTTCAGAAGTTTGCGCAGGGCGTAGTTAACGGTGTGGCTGTCTTCGATGTTCAGAAGAAAGCAGATGTCGGTCAGGCGTTTGTCGCGGCCGCGGTGGTTGACGTTGTGCAGGATCAGAATGTCGAGCGGTCCCAGATCGGCCTGCCCGGCTGCGGCCATGCAGCGGGTCATCCAGCGTGAGAACGCGTTGTAGACGATGATCAGGCCGAATTCGAGTTCGGACAGTTCCCAGCCTTCGCCCTCGGCCAGGTGGCGAGAGGAAACGATGCGGCGCGTGTCGGGGGAAGAATCGGTCATGTTGCGGCCTTTTGATGTGCAAAACGCTTAGAAATTATCAGTGTTTTGGCATGGAGTGCGTGCGTTTTCAACGTCCTGACCTTTGGAACCTGCAGCGTTTCGGCCAAAACAATAACAAAACGTTGACAAATCGCTAACGTTGAGTCAGCTTCGGCGCCAGTACTCAAGCAGGGAGAGCCAAAATGAAACTGATGCAGATTGCCGGTGGCGCGGTGGCCGCGCTGGCCGGGTTGGCCATGCAGGTGCAGGCCGAGACCTGGGACATGCCGACCCCCTATCCGGATGCCACTTTCCACACGGTCAACATCCACGAATTCGCCAAGGACGTCACCGCGGCCACCGATGGTGCCCTTGAAATCAAGGTCCATTCCGCCGGATCTCTGTTCAAGCACCCCGAGATCAGCAAGGCCGTGCGCAGCGGTCAGGTTCCGATCGGAGAGTTTTTCCTGTCGCTGCTGGCCAATGACAACCCAGCCTTCGGTGCGGACTCGCTTCCGTTCCTGGCCACCAACTATGACGACGCCCAAAAGCTCTGGGCGGCTCAGAAGGACGTGATCAGCGGTCTGCTGGATGAACAGGGCATGATGGTACTGTACGCCGTGCCGTGGCCACCGCAGGGTCTGTACACCACCAAGGAAATCAACAGCGTGGATGACTTGGCGGGCCTGAAGTTCCGCACCTACAACGCTACGCTGGAAGAATTCGCCAACTTGGCGGGCGCCGCACCCACGCAGGTCGAGGTGCCGGACATTCCGCAGGCCTTCAGCACCGGCCGGGTCGAAGCGATGATCACCTCGCCCTCGACCGGGGTGAACTCTAAGGCGTGGGACTTTTTGACCCACTACACCGACATCCAGGCCTGGATTCCCAAGAACGTGGTCGTGGTGAACAAGCGCGCCTTCCGCCGTCTGGATGACGCGACCCAGGCCGCCGTGTTGGAGGCGGCCGCCGCCGCCGAAGCCCGCGGCTGGGAGATGAGCCAGGCCGAGACCGCCAAGCAGACCGCGGTCCTGCAGGAAAACGGCATCACCGTGGTGCAGCCATCCGAAGAGTTGATGGCCGGCTTGCGCGCGATCGGCGCGCAGATGCTCGAGAACTGGACCGCTGAGGCCGGCGAAGAAGGCGCCGCGTTGCTGCAGGCCTATCAGCAGTAAACGATCCGACCTGGCCGGGTGCCAAACGTCCGGCCGGGTTCGACAACAAGGGGAGGGGATGGCGATGCTGCGGCGCAGTCTTGATTTCATCTATCGTGCAGCCGGCGGATTGGCGGCGCTGTTCATTCTGGCCATCGTCGTGCTGGTCTTTGCGCAGGTCGGGCTGAATCTGGCCGACAAGATCTGGGCCGCGCTGACCGGGCAGGGCGTGGGCCTGACCATCCCCTCCTATGCCGATTTCACCGGATTCTTTCTGGCCGCATCCAGCTTTCTGGCGCTGGCCTATGCGCTGCGCGCCGGCGGGCATATCCGGGTCACGCTGCTGATCGGACGGATGCCCAAGGGGCCGCGCCGCCTGACCGAGATCTGCGTGGTGACAATTGCCCTGGCCATGAGCGCCTATGCCACCTGGTATCTGGGCCTGCTGGTTCTGGAGTCGCTGGAATATGGCGACCGCAGCCCGGGCATGGTCTCGGTGCCGTTGTGGATCGTGCAGATGCCGGTCCTGCTGGGGCTGGCCATTCTGACTCTTGCCCTGGTCGACGAGCTGGTCGGCCTGCTGGCGGGCCGCGCGCCCAGCTGGGACGGCAAGGGCGAAAACCTTCTGAACGAATAGGGCCAGCAGATGTCGATTGCCACGCTTTCCATCATTCTTCTTGTTCTGCTGTTCGCTTTTCTGGGGTCGGGCCTGTGGGTGGCGTTTTCGCTGCTGGGGGTCGGGATTGCGGCGATGGCGCTGTTTTCCGATGCGCCGCTGGGGCTGGTCATGGCGACCACATTATGGGGGCACAGCAATTCCTGGGCGTTGGCGGCGCTGCCGCTGTTCATCTGGATGGGCGAGATCCTGTTCCGCTCGCGCCTGTCCGAGGACATGTTCACGGGCTTGTCGCCCTGGATGAACCGGCTGCCGGGGCAGTTGTTGCATGTGAACGTCTTTGCCTGCGGGATCTTTGCGGCGGTGTCCGGGTCGTCCGCGGCCACGGCGGCCACGATCGGAAAGCTGTCGATTCCAGAGCTTTCGCGCCGCGGCTATCCCGAGAAGATGATCATCGGCACGCTGGCCGGGTCGGCTACGCTGGGCCTGCTGATCCCGCCGTCGATCATCCTGATCGTCTATGGCGTGGCAACCGAGCAGTCCATCGCCCGCCTGTTCGTGGCCGGAGTTCTGCCGGGACTGCTTCTCGTGGGGCTGTTCGTGGGTTATGTGGCGATCTGGGCACTGATCAACCGCGCCAACCTACCCACCGAGGACATCCGCGCGAGTTTCGGGGAAAAGCTGCGACGTTCTCGCCGGTTGGTGCCGGTGATCCTGCTGATCGTCGGTGTGATCGGCTCGATCTATGCCGGGATCGCTTCGCCCACCGATGCGGCCGCTGTGGGCGTGGTGCTGGCGCTGCTGCTGTCCTGGCGCGAGGGCACGTTGACCCGCGCCAGCTTTGTCGACGGGCTGATGGGGGCCACGGTGACCTCGTGCATGATCGCCTTCATCCTTGCAGGGGCCTCGTTCCTGACCGTGGCGATGGGCTTCACCGGCATTCCGCGCGTGCTGGCGGAATGGATCGCGTCGCTGGGCCTGTCGACCTTCACGCTGCTGGCGGCGCTGACCGTGTTCTTCGTGATCATGGGATGTTTTCTGGACGGGATCTCGGTCGTGGTGCTGACGGCTTCGGTCATCATGCCGATGGTGATGCAGGCGGGGATCGACCCGCTGTGGTTCGGCATCTTCCTCGTGATCGTGGTCGAGATGTCGCAGATCACCCCGCCCGTCGGCTTCAACCTGTTCGTGCTGCAATCGCTGACCGGGCGCGACATCCTGCGGGTGGCCCATGCGGCGCTACCGTTCTTCTTCCTGATGATCGTGGCGCTGGTGATCATCGTGATTTTCCCCGGCATCGTGACCTATCTGCCGAACCAGATGTGACGGGGGCGATGCAGGATTTTCCAATCATACGAACCGCCGGGGTGGACGGGCTGCTGATCAGCTTTGCAGCCGCGCTGAGCGAACCGGCCAACCGCGCTGCCCTGGCCTTTCGCGCCGCGCTCGAGGCGGAAAGCTGGGCGGGGGTCGAGGAAACCTCGTCCTCGCTGGTGTCGGCCTTCGTCCGGTTCGATCCGCTGCACTTGTCGCATGCCGCGTTGCACCAGCAGGTGCAGGCGCTGCTGGACCAGCGCGACTGGTACGCGGCCGACCTGCCCGGCGGGCGCAGGTTCTGGCGGGTACCCACCGTCTTCGGCACGGATCTGGCGCCGCGGCTGGGGCAGGCGGCGCAGGCGGCGGGCCTGTCCGAGGCCGAGGCGATCCGGTCGCTTTCCGAAGCGCGGGTGCGGGTGCAGACCATCGGCTTTGCCCCGGGTCAGCCTTATCTAGGTGAATTGCCGCCCGCCTGGGACATCCCCCGGCAAAAGGAATTGACCCCGCGCGTGCCCGAGGGCGCTCTGGTGGTGGCGCTGCGGCAGCTTGTGCTGTTCTCTGTCACCACGCCGACCGGATGGCAGCATGTGGGCCAGACCGCCATCCGTCTGTTCCAGCCCGATGTGCCCGACCCCTTCCTTTTGCGCCCCGGGGATGAAGTGCAGTTCACCCCCACCGACCCGGAAACGCTGGCGCGGATGCGCAGCGATCCGCGCGGCGGCGCCAGTTGCGAGGCGCTGGCATGAGCGCGCATCTGACCATACTGCGCGCCGGGCCCGGCCTGATGGTGCAGGACTTGGGGCGGCCCGGATATCTGGACATGGGCCTGTCGCGCGGGGGTGCGGTGGACCGGCGTGCATTGGCCGAGGGCGCAGCGTTGCTGGGACAGGCCGACAGTCTTGCCGCCGTGGAAATGGCCGGCATGGGCGGAGAATTTCAGGCCGATCAGGATCTACGCATCGCCCTGACTGGCGCGCGGATGCGGGCGCAGATCGATGGCGCGACCGCAGTCTGGAACGCCTCGCACCTTCTACCTGCGGGCGCCCGGCTAAGCATCGGGCCCGCCGTCGCCGGCAGCTATGGTTATCTCAGCATCGGCGGCGGGGTGAAGGGCGGCCCGCTTTTGGGCGCCTGTTCGGCCCATCTGACGGCGGGGATCGGTGCCCTGCTGAAGGCGGGGGACCGGCTGGCGATCGGCGCGGATTCGGGCGGTGCAACCGGCATGACCTTCGACCCCGAGGACCGGTTCTCGGGCGGAGAAATCCGTATCGTGGCAAGTTTCCAGACCGACCTGTTCGCCCCAGACGTTCTGGAGCGGTTGCAAGCCACCGCGTTCCGTCGGGACGCGCGCGCCAATCGCATGGGCGTGCGGCTGGAGAGCAACGGACCGGGCTTTCATGTCTCGGGCGGGCGCAGCGTGCTGTCGGAAACCATCGTGCCGGGTGACATCCAGGTCACCGGCGACGGCACGCCCTTCGTGCTGTTGGCCGAGTGCCAGACCACCGGCGGCTATCCCCGCATCGGCACCGTTCTGCCCTGCGACCTGCCCAAGGTGGCGCAGGCCCCGGCCGGGGCCGACCTGCGGTTCCGCTTCGTGTCGCTGGACGAAGCGGTGGCCGCCGAGCGGGCCGCCGCCCAGGTCAGGGTCGCGCTACCTCGGGCGCTGCGCCCGCTGATCCGTGATCCGCGCAGTATGTCCGACCTGCTATCCTATCAACTGATCAGCGGCGCCATCGCCCGCGAAGAGGACGTTTTGTAGATAAGGAGCCTGTGCCATGGCACATCAAGTCGATCTGAACGCCGATATGGGCGAAAGCTTTGGCCCCTGGAAAATGGGCGATGACGCGGCGCTGTTGAAGATCGTGACGTCGGCCAACGTGGCCTGCGGGTTTCATGCGGGCGACTGGGACGTGATGGCCGCGACGATGGCGCAGGCGGTGGAGAACGGCGTGGGCATCGGCGCGCATCCCGGGTTTGCCGATCTGCACGGCTTCGGGCGTCAGCGAATGCACTATCCCCTGCCGTCGCTGCAGAACCTTATCCGCTATCAGGTCGGCGCGGCGCAGGCGATGGCGCGGGCGGCCGGCGGGCAGGTGCGTCATCTGAAGTTGCACGGCGCGCTGGCCAACATGGCGTCCGAAGATCAGGCGATGGCGCGGGCCTGTTACGAGGCGGCGCTGTCGGTGGCTCCGGATCTGATCATCATGGTTCTGGCCGGAACCGCCCAGCAACGCGCCGCGCGCGACCTGGGCTGCACCGTAGCCTGCGAGATCTTTGCCGATCGTGCCTACAACGATGATGCCACGCTGGTCGACCGCAGCCTGCCCGGCGCGGTGATCCATGACCCCGACCGTGCCGCCGCGCGCATGGTCGAGATGGTCAAGGCCGGGGCAATCATCACTGAAAGCGGCAAGCATATTCCCACCCGCATCGACACGATCTGCCTGCACGGAGACACGCCGACGGCCGTGAAGATCGCAGCCCAAGTGCGCCAGGCCCTGCAGAAGAGCGGTGTGGAGCTCAGGCAATTCGCCGGCGGTCCGGCCTGACCCTAGAAGGCCGAGCTGTGCGCCGCAGCTCAATGCGTGCCGCGCTCGATCACGACCGGATCGATGTCGATACGGTCCGGGGCCTTCTTCGGCTCGGCCTGGCGCAGATCCAGAAGGTGGATGATCGCATCGACAGCCTCGTCGATTGGGTTGCGCACCGTCGTCAGGTCGAAGATCGGCCAACCGGCCATGTCGATATCGTCGAATCCCGTGACGGCAAGGTCGCCGGGCACGTCCAGCGACAATGCCTGCGCCGCCGCCAGCGCGCCGATCGCCATTGCGTCATTGGCACAGATCAACGCATCGATGCGGTGCTGGTTCAGAAGCTCAACCGCGGCCGAGTGCCCGCCCTGCACCGTATAGTCGCCCCCGGCTTCGGCCACCAGCGGCAGCCCGGCCGTGTTCAGAGCTTGCAACACCCCGGCGCGCCGCCGTGATGACGAGTAGAACTCGCTCGGACCATTGAGAAATCCGAACCTTCGATAGCCACGCTGAATCAGCAACTCGGTCAACCGGCGCAGGCCATCGGCATTACGGCAGCACACGGTGTCGATACCCGGCCCCTCGACCGGTCGTCCCGACGAAATCGTGGACACGTTAAACCGGGCACAGCGTTCGACGATCTGCTGCGACATGCTGCCTCCGCGCAGGATCAGCGCATCCAGGGGAAACCGCAGAAGGTCGTCCAAGGCGGCTTCGGGTTGGCCGTTCGCCTGATCGACCAAGATCGGCCATTTCCGCATGCCGATCAACCGCCGCGTCAGTTGTCCGACGAAGGCGGCGTCGTAGGGGCTGCGCATGTCGCCGACAAAGACCGCGACCAGGTTCGACTGGCCGCCCTTCAGTCCCGCCGCCAAGGCGTTGGGTTGATACCCGGTTTCGGCGGCGATCTGCAGGATGCGCCTGCGTTTCTCCGAATCAACATAGGCGCCTGGCGTGAAGGCGCGCGACACCGCCGAACGCGAAACCCCGGCCAGATCGGCAACTGTCTTGGCGGTGACCCGACGGGGGCGCGAGGGTGGTTTTTTCGATGTGTCGGTCATGTCTGATCGGCACCAGATGCGAGGTGCAGGAATTTGTTGAATTGAATCGATTCTTTCACCAAAATGTCATGCTTAGAAGTTAGTGAACACGTGTGCACATTGGCCAGAAAAAAATTTTGAACAATGTTCACGCGTTCTCGGGGCCTTGCGCCCGCACAGCTTCATGGGCTTTGCCCGCCCGAAAGGGCCAAACACGAACCGGAGGATTCACATGCAGAAATTCAAGTTGGGCGCGTCGGCCGCAGCGATCGCGATGGTGGCCAGCGCCGCCATGGCCGAGGTTGAAATCACATGGTGGCACGCCATGGGCGGCGCACTGGGCGATACCGTCAACCAGATTGCCGAGGACTTCAACGCTTCGCAGGACGACTACAAGATCACTCCGGTCTTCAAGGGCACCTACGAGGAAACCCTGACCGCAGGCATCGCCGCCTTCCGCGCGGGTGAACAGCCCAACATCCTGCAGGTATTCGACGCCGGCGCCGCCACCGTGATCGGTGCCAAGGGTGCAACCGTTCCGGTTCAGGACCTGTTGGAACAGAACGGCGTTGCGTTCGACATCGAAGACTATATTTCGGGCGTGCGCTATTTCTATGCCGACAGTGACGGCAAGATGATCGGCATGCCGTTCAACTCGTCCTCGCCCATCATGTATTACAACGTGGATGCGCTGGAAAAAGCTGGCGTGACCCCGCCGAAGACCTGGGAAGAGTTCCAGACCGTCACCGCGCCCGCGCTGAAAGAGGCCGGTTATATCGGTCTGTCGCAATCGCACCTGCCGTGGATCTTCACCGAGAACTTCCACTCGCGTCACGACCTGCCGTTCGCCACCAACGACAACGGCTATGAAGGCGCTGACGGCACCAATATTCTTGTCAACAACGACGCGATCAAGGCACATTTCAGCGCCGTCAAAGACTGGAAAGACAACGGGTTCTTCGAATGGTACGGCACCGGCTGGAGCGACAACCAGACCCCGTTTGAAGAAGGCAAGGTTGCCATTTGGCTGGGGTCGTCCGGTTCGTTCGGCGGCCTGTCCAAGAAGGACCTGCCGTTCGAGTTTTCAGCCACCTTCCTGCCCTATTGGGAAGCCGTGACGAAAGAGCCCAAGCAGACCTTCATCGGTGGCGCGGCCCTGTTCGCGATGGCCGGCAAGAGCGAAGAGGAAAACAAGGCTACGGCCGCGTTCTTCGAGTTCCTGACCAAGCCGGAAACCCAGTACATGTGGCACCGCGAGACCGGTTACGTTCCGATCACCACCGCCGCCTATGAAATGGCTAAGGCCGATGGCCACTATGACCGCGCCCCCGCGGCCGAGGTTGGCATCAAGCAGCTGTCGTTGCCGGCCGGTGAGCATACCAAGGGTTACCGTATGGGTTTCTACGTCCAGATCCGCGACGTGATGAACCGTGAATACGGCCGCATCCTGACCGGCGAGACCTCGGTCGAGGACGCGTTCAACAACATCGAAACCGAAGCCAACGCCCTGTTGGATCGGTTCGCGAAAACCCAGAACTGACCCACTGACGCAAAACGGGCGGCCGCAGGTCCTGCGGCCGCCCTCCGTTATACGGAGAATTCATGAAACGCGCTGGTTTTACCGCCCGCTGGCTGCCGATCCTGCTGCTGATGCCGCAGCTTGTGATCATTTCGGTCTTTTTCTATTGGCCCGCCGCGCATGCGGTTCAGTCGTCATTCTTCCTGCAGGATCCGTTCGGATTCGGATCGACCTTTGTCGGGCTGGACAATTACAGGGACCTTGCAGGCAACGGCGAATACCTCAGCATTGCCTGGTTCACGGTGATCTTCACCGTTCTGGTCACCTTTCTGTCGCTGTCCATCGCGCTGTTGCTGGCGGTCAAGGCCGACAACGTTCTGCGCGGGGCCAAGACCTATCGCACGCTGTTGATGTGGGTCTATGCCGTGGCGCCGCCGGTGGCGGGCTTCATCGGTCTGATCATGTTCCACCAAAGCTGGGGACCGTTGACCGAACTGGCGCGTTCGATCGGATGGGATTTCAAACTGGGCGTCAATTTCAATGACACCGCCACCGCGATGGTGATCGTGTCGGTCTGGAAGCAGGTGCCGGTGAATTTCATCTTTTTCCTGTCCGGGCTGCAATCGATCCCAAAATCGGTGCGCGAGGCGGCGTTGATCGACAACCGCTCGGCCTCTGGACGGTTCTGGGACGTGACCTTCCCGCTGCTGGCGCCGACCGGGTTCTTCCTGCTGATCACGAACATCACCTATTCGCTGTTCGACACGTTCGGCGTGATCGACACCATGGTCAAGGGCGAGCCGGGGAACAACCCGATGACGCTGGTCTACAAGGTCTATGTGGACGGCTTCCGCGGCAATGACCTGGGCGGCAGCTCGGCGCAGTCGGTGGTTCTGATGGTACTGGTCCTGGCGCTGACGGTGTTCCAGTTCCGGCTGGTCGAACGCCGCATTCACTATACCTGAGGAGGGCAGACGATGACCGAAGCAAATGCAGGTGTGATCGACTACGCCGCCTCGCAAACGCCGCCACGCAAGCGCCGCATCCGGTGGGGCGCCATGGGCGATCACGCGGTTCTGATCGTGGGCTCGCTGTTCATGATGCTGCCGCTGCTGATGGTCCTGCAAATGACCACCGTTCCGGATGTCGAGGTGATCAAGACCGGCCCCAGCCTGACGATCGGCGATCAGCTGCCCGAAAATTTCGACAAGGCTATGTTCCAGGCCTCGGGCTTCTCAGGGCAGAATACCGGCCTGAACATGCTCAAGAACTCGTTCATCCTGGGCATCGGCTTTGCCCTGGGCAAGATCCTCATCGGGATGATGGCCGCCTATGCGATCGTCTATTTCCGGATGCGGTTTGCCACGCTGGCCTTCTGGGTGATCTTCACCACGCTGCTGCTGCCGCTCGAAGTGCGCATTCTGCCCTCGTACGAGGTGGTGCAGAAGCTGGGGATGCTTAACACCTATCAGGGCCTTATCATTCCGCTGATCGCCTCGGCCACGGCCACGTTCTTTTTCCGGCAATTCTTCCGCTCAGTCCCCGAAGAACTGGTCGAGGCCGCGCGCATCGACGGCGCCGGTCCTGTGAAATTCTTCATCGACATCCTGGTGCCGCTGTCGCGTACGATGATCGCGGCGATGTTCATCATCATGTTTGTCTATGGCTGGAACCAGTATCTGTGGCCCACCATGATCACCACCGAAGAGGACATGTTCACCCTGGTGCGCGGGATCAAGCAGATCACGCAGGTGCTGGAGGGCAACCGCATTCCCGAATACGGCCGGGCCAACCTGCTGGCGATCATCGCCATCATCCCCCCGGTCATGGTCGTCATCTTCTTCCAAAGCTGGTTCGTCAAGGGCCTGACGGAATCCGACAAGTAAGGCAGGAAAGCAAATGGCTCAGGTATCCCTGAAGAACATCCGAAAAATCTATCCCAACGGCGCCGAGGCGCTGACCCCGTCCAGTTTCGATATCGGTGATGGCGAGTTCGTGGTTCTTGTCGGCCCGTCCGGCTGCGGCAAGTCCACCCTGCTGCGCATGGTGGCCGGGCTGGAAGAGATCACCGAAGGCGAACTGACGATCAATGGCCGCGTCATGAATGACGTCGATCCGGCCGATCGCGACATCGCCATGGTGTTCCAGAACTATGCTCTGTACCCGCACATGACGGTACGCAAGAACATCGCCTATGGTCTGAAAAACCGCAAAACGCCCAAGGACGTGATCGAGCGGAAGGTGGCCGAGGCCGCCGCCATGCTGAACCTGGACGAGTACCTCGACCGCAAGCCCTCGCAGCTGTCGGGCGGTCAGCGCCAGCGGGTCGCCATGGGCCGGGCCATCGTCCGCGACCCGGCGCTGTTCCTGTTCGACGAGCCGCTGTCGAACCTGGACGCCAAGCTGCGCAACCAGATGCGGATCGAGATCAAGGCGCTGCAGCGGCGTCTGGGCGTGACCTCGATCTATGTGACCCATGACCAGGTCGAGGCGATGACCATGGCTGATCGGATCATCGTGATGAACGCGGGCCGGATCGAACAGATCGGTACCCCGTCCGAGATCTACCACCGCCCGGCCTCGACCTTCGTGGCCAGCTTCATGGGCGCGCCGCCGATGAACCTGATCCAGGCCCGGCTGGACGGTGGCAATGTCATGATCAACGGTGAGACGGTGCTGGGTGCGGCCGAAGGGTCTGGCCCGGTCACTCTGGGCATCCGCCCCGAGGACGTGATGTTGGGCGCCGGAGGCTCGATTTCCTTCCATGTCGACATCATCGAGGAGCTGGGCGCGCATCGGCTGCTGCACGGGCGGCTGGCCGATCAGGAGTTCACCATCCATGTCGGCAAGGATGTCGAGGCCGCGCCGGGCGAGACCCGGATCGCGCTGAAGTCCGACGCCATCACTCTGTTCCACCCGGAAACCGGAAAAGCCCTGTGATCACCAAGACCGTCGCGGCCTTGCCGCCTGTTTCCGAAGCCGCGCGCGCGCGCATTCTGTCCGCGCCGCGCACCGCCGAAGCGCATCGTGCCCTGATGGCGGAAACGCCGGCCATGAACGCGCTGCAACTGGGCGGGCGGGCGTCGCGTGACGTGCTTGACCCGACGCTGACGGTTGCGGCCTGGAACGTCGAGCGTTGCCTTTTTCCGGCTGAGACCGCCGCGCATCTGGCGCCGGTCGCGCCGGATATCGTTCTGCTGTCCGAGGTCGATCACGGCATGGCCCGCACCGCACAGCGCCACACGACCGAGGAGATGGCCGCCCATCTGAATATGGCCTATGTCTTTGGCGTCGAGTTCCACGAGTTGGGTATGGGTGGTCCGACCGAACGCGCATTTTGCAGCGACGATTTCAACACGCTGGGTTGGCACGGCAATGCGATCCTGTCGGCGGTGCCGTTCAGCCGGACCTCGCTGCTTCGGCTGGACGATCACGGCCACTGGTTCGCCGCCGACAGCGGCGCGGCCGACCCCGATCAGCCGCGACTGGGCGGGCGCATGGCGATCTTGGCCGAAGTTCCGACAAAGGCCGGGCCGCTCTGCGTGGTGTCGACGCATCTGGAAAGCAACGCCGCCTCGGACCACCGGCACGCGCAGTTCGAAAAACTGCTGGATGCCGTCGAGGCGTTTGCGCCAGACATGCCGGTGCTGATCGGGGGAGACCTGAACACCGGCAACCACCTGCCGCCCGATTTCGACTGGCGCCGGGAAACGCTGTTTTCCCTGGCCGAGCGCCGCGGATACAGCTGGGCGTTCACTGCCGAAGGTCACACCACACGCCCCAGCCTGATCACGCCGCACCCGGACCGGGTGATGAAGCTGGACTGGTTCGCGGGCAGGGGGCTGACATGCCTGGACCGAGGGCTGCTGCCCTCGCTGACGGCCGAGGGCAAGCCGCTGTCGGATCATGATTGCGTGTGGTGCCGGGTCGAGCTCTGACCCGCCCCATCGGCCCAGAGTTCCACAGCCGCGCGGGGCATAACGCTTGGTGATGCGGCATATTTTCCGTTGGCAGGTTGTGGCCAACGGGACGGAATCCCCATATGAAGCGGCACAGGAACTCACCAGGCGGAAATCAGACCAAGTGTTCGACCATCCCGCGCAGCGCGCGCATCTAGCCGAGAAATACGACCTGACCCCCTCGCCCGAGTTGGCCGCCAGCATGAGCGACATTTACGACCTTATGTCGCGCGTCGTCTCGCCGGCGGACTGGGCGATCTACGCGCCCTATGTGAAGGCGATCAACGATCTGAAGACCGAGCGCAACGCGTTGATACTGGGCCACAACTACATGACGCCCGAGATCTATCATGGGATTTCGGATTTCGTCGGTGACAGCCTGCAGCTGGCCATCAAGGCGACCGAGGTCGAGGCCGACGTGATCGTGCAATGCGGCGTGCATTTCATGGCGGAGACCTCGAAGATTCTCAGCCCCGAAAAGACTGTTCTGATGCCCGACATGGAGGCCGGCTGTTCGCTGGCCGAGTCGATCACCGCCGAGGGCATCGCCGAGATGCGCCGCCGCTATCCCGGTGCGCCGGTCGTGTCCTATGTGAACACCACGGCCGAGGTGAAGGCGGCATCCGACATCTGCTGCACCTCCTCGAACGCGGCGCAGATCGTGGCAGCGATGGACAGCGACACGGTCATCATGACCCCCGACCAGTACCTGGCGCAGAACGTGGCCCGCGACGTGCCGCAGAAGAACGTGGTCTGGTGGGAAGGATCGTGTATCGTGCACGAGCAATACACGGCGCAGGACCTGCGCGAGTTCCGCGAATGGAACCCGGGCACCCGCCTGATCGCGCATCCCGAATGCCCGCCCGACGTTGTGGCCGAGGCCGATTTCTCGGGGTCGACCAGCGGCATCATCAAATACGTCACTGACGAACAGCCCGAAAAGGCGATGCTGATCACCGAGTGTTCGATGGCGTCGAACATCGCCGACGCGCTGCCGCAGGTCGATTTCGTCGGCCCCTGCAACATGTGCCCCTACATGAAGAAGATCACGCTGGAAAAAGTGCTGTATGCGCTCGATACCATGACCGGACAGGTTGAGGTTGACCCCGAAGTGGCGGAAAAAGCGCGCCTTTCGGTTCAGCGGATGATCGATCTGTCGCGCAAGCTGGGAATTTGACCGGGGCGATGCAGACGGTCTCGACCCCTCGGGTGGTCATTATCGGCGGCGGTCTGGCAGCGGTCTATACCGCGCTCAAGCTCGACCCGCACCCAGTGGTGATGATCTCGCCCGAGCCGCTGGGCTCGGGTGCCAGTTCGGCTTGGGCGCAGGGCGGGGTGGCGGCGGCGATGGACCCGTCCGACAGCCCCGAAGCCCATGCTCGCGATACGATGCGCGCCGGCGCAGGGTCGGTCTTGCATGAGGTGGCCGAGTTCGTCACCCGCGCGGCGCGGGATCATATTCTGGACCTGTCCGATCTGGGCACCGGGTTCGATCGGGACGCCGATGGCGGGTTCATCCAATCGCAGGAAGCGGCCCATTCGGTGGCCCGCGTGGTGCGCGTCAAGGGCGACCAGGCCGGTGCCGAGATCATGCGCGCCCTGATCGCCGAGCTGCGGCGGCGTGCTTCGGTCCAAGTGATCGAAGGGGCGCTGGCGGTCGGGCTGGAAAGCGACGGGGCCAAGGTCTCGGGCGTATATCTGGCGCCGACCGATGCGCCGGGGGCCGAACCGGTGCTGCTGCGCGGGGCTGCGCATGTACTGGCCACGGGCGGGTCGGCGGGGCTCTATGCCCGCACCACCAACCCGGCGCGGATCCGCGGGCAGGGGATCGGTATGGCCGCAACGGCCGGGGCTCGGATCGCCGATGCTGAGTTCATTCAGTTTCACCCCACCGCGATCGACGTGGGCGAGGACCCGATGCCTCTGGCCACCGAGGCTTTGCGTGGCGAGGGCGCTATACTGATCAACCGCCACGGCGAAAGGTTCATGCAAGGCATCCACCCGGATGCCGAGCTGGCCCCGCGTGATGTCGTGGCGCGCGCCGTCTATTTGGAAACCAAGGCCGGCAACCGCCCCGCGCTGGATACGCGCGCAGCGATCGGCGCGGCGATCCGCAGTCAGTTTCCGGCGGTGACCGAGGCCTGCTTGCGCAACGGTGTCGACCCCGTGACCCAACCGATCCCGGTGGCGGCGGCGGCGCATTACCACATGGGCGGCGTGGCCACCGACCTGAATGGCCGCAGCTCTCTGGCCGGGCTCTGGGCCTGTGGCGAAGCGGCGTCAACCGGGTTGCACGGGGCGAACCGGCTGGCGTCGAACGGTCTGCTTGAGGCGTTGGTCTTTGCCCGCGCCTGCGCCCGTGACATTGCCGGCACCCTGACGGTTGTCGACGCGCCCGAGGTGCGGCTGCGCCTGCCATCGGGCGGTACCGAGCCCGACCTGCAGGGAGTGGCCGAACTGCGCCAGGTCATGACCGATAGCGTGGGTGTGGTCCGCGGCGCCGATGGGCTGCGCCGCGCCTTGGGCCGGATCGCCGTGTTGGAGTCGCTGCACGGTCAGTCTCACTTGTTCCGTAACATGACCGCAACCGCCACGCTGATCGCGGCGGCCGCCCTGATGCGCACCGAAAGCCGCGGCGCGCATTACCGATCCGATTGTCCTGCTTCGGCCACGGGGCCGGGGCGGCGGTCTGATCTGACACTGGACGAGGCCGTGGCACTGCGGTCGAAAATCTTCAAGGAAACCGCAACATGCATCATGCCACTGTCCCCGACCTGATCCTTGAACCAATGGTCCGCGCCGCGCTGACCGAAGATCTCGGCACCAGCGGCGACATCACCACCCGCACCGTAATCCCGGCGGGCGTGACCTATGCCGCGCGGCTGAACGCGCGCGAGGATGCGGTTGTGTCAGGTATGCAGGTGGCGGCCTTGGCGTTCCGGCTGGTGGACCCGACGCTGAAGATCGATCCGCTTGTGGCCGACGGGGACCGTTGCACCAAGGGCCAAACCCTCATGGAGATCACCGGCAGCGCGGCTTCGATCCTGTCGGGGGAACGTGTTGCGCTGAACTTTGCTGGTCGTCTGACAGGGGTAGCCACTCTGACAGCCGAGCTGGTGGCGCAGACCGCCGGGACCAAGGCGCGCATCACCTGCACCCGCAAGACCACGCCGGGCCTGCGGATCGTCGAGAAGCTGGCCGTGCTGCATGGCGGCGGGTTCAACCACCGCCATTCGCTGTCGGATGCGATCCTGATCAAGGACAACCATATTGCCGCCGCCGGCGGGGTGCGTGCGGTGTTGGGGGCGGTCAAGGCGCGTGCGTCGCACATGATGAAGGTCGAGATCGAAGTGGACCGGTTGGACCAGCTGGCCGAGGTTCTGGACACTGGTGGCGCTGATGTCGTGCTGCTGGACAACATGACGCCGGACATGCTGGCCGAGGCCGTGGCGATGGTGGATGGGCGTCTGGTGACCGAGGCGTCGGGCAATGTCACCGTGGGTACGGTAGCGGCGATCGCGGCCACCAGGGTCGATTATATCTCGTCCGGGGCTCTGACCCATTCCTATCGGACAGTCGATCTGGGCCTTGATTTCTAAGCGCCTGCTGGTCCGGCACGCACCCTAGATAATGAATGGCGAATTCTGCGATTGTTGCACAGAAGACCAACGAAATCGTCGGAGGCTGGGTTTCTTTTTTGGATTTTCATCGGTTCGTGGTACCGTTTCTTGAATATGATTGACTGTTGGCCTGTACCACACGGTCGGTTTCGTTTGTTGCGAGTGAGGTACCCATGCGGATTTGGATCAACGCGGCCCTTTTGTTTCTGGCCCTGACAACGCCGGCGCATGCCTATATCGGACCGGGCGCGGGCTTGGGCGCCCTGTTTACTCTGCTGGCGATCGTGGTCGGCGGCTTTCTGCTGGTCGTCGGTTTCCTCTGGTACCCAATCAAACGGGCGCTGCGCAAAAGGAAAAACTCTGAGGCGAAAGGCGAAGAAGCCGACCTGTCCCAATGATCGTTGCCTTCATCGTGTCCCTGTTTGCCGTGGCCGGTTTCGGGTTCGGCATCTGGGCGCTGAATATCATCAGTCTGTCGAAAGGTCTGGGCGAGGATGCCATGCAAGGCATCTCGGCGATGCTTGACAGCGAGCTGAGTGACGAGGTCAAGGAAGTGCGGGTCCGGCAGGCCGGGGTCACTCTGCTCCAGGGGGCGTGGCGCCTGTTCTGGCGGTTTGGTGTAGCTCTGGCGGCGGCTGCTCTGCCTATCATGGTTGCTGACGCCATCGGCCTGACCACGGCGGACGCGGTCTTTTCCCTGATGCTGCGCCTCGACTATATCGTGGGTGTGTCGCTGGCCGCCATTCTGGTTGGCCGCTTTTTCCTACGTCGGAAGGGCCGGGTGGAAAGCGATGCCAATGCACCAGGCCCGTACAGTTCGGCGGACCGGTTTGCACATATGCTGGCCTTTTCCGGTCCGAAATTTCACAAGGTATCGGCGAAAGTCGATGATTATGCCTTCCGGCGCCGGGTGCCCGAGGCTGAAACCCGCCCGCCTATTTTCGTCACCTCGCTGGCGCGCGGCGGAACCACCTCGGTGTTGAACGCCCTGTCTCATGTCGAGGGAATGGCAACGCACCGATACAGAGACATGCCGTTCATTTCCGCCCCCTATTTGTGGAACGGGCTAGGCGGCGCGCTCAGGCGGGATGTGGCGCAGGTGGAACGGGCGCATGGCGATGGTCTGACGATCGGGCTGGACAGCCCCGAGGCCTTTGATGAAATTTTCTGGCATCTGTTCTGGCCGGCAAAATATCGCGACGACCGGATCGAGCTTTGGTACGCGACGGATCTGCACAGCGAGGCCCAGAGCTTTTTCGACACACATTTTCGCAAGATTTGCCATCTGCGCACTGGAGGATCCGGCGGCGGCGCCACGGCGCCGCCGCGCTACCTGTCCAAGAACAACGCCAACATCGCCCGTCTTCGTCTGCTGCACGATCTGTTTCCGGGCTGTGCGGTCGTCGTGCCAATCCGGCATCCCGGCGCACATGCCTGGTCGATGCTGCGCCAGCATCGGAATTTCCTTGTACGACAGGCCGAGGATCCGTTCGTGCTGCGCTACATGCGCGATATCGGGCATTTTGAGTTCGGGCTCCTCCACCGCCCGCTGGATTTTCCCGAACTTGCGGTCGAAGGCTATCACCTCGAGGACCCGAATTATTGGCTGGCCTATTGGATTGCAGCCTTCCGCGACATCGCCGCACAGGGGGATCGGTGCCATTTCGTAGTCCAGGACGACCTGAGGGCCCGTCCGAACGAGGTTCTGGCCGACCTCGGTGAACGCCTGGATATCGACGTCGCAGATATGGACTTCCGCGGGTTCTTCCGGGCTGAGCCCGACGCGCGGCGGCAGGACGGGTTTTCCGACACATTATTGAAGCAGGCCGAGGACATCTTTCAGGATTTGGCGGCGCAAGCCGTCACCGGCCGGCTAAGACCGGCCCGCAGCCCGGTGCAACGGGCCAATTGAAGCGCGGACCCGGGAACCAAATCGGAGGTAATCGGATGGAAAAAATCCTCTTCAAGAAGATCGAACTCTGGGTCTTGGGGGTGTTGGCCGTTTTCGGTTTTTTCGGCATGGTTCTGTTCGGTGCAATCGTTCTGGATGAGGAACGTGGCGAGGAGGAGTTGGGCGGTGACCATTTCGGCGTGATCGGCGACGCAGCCTTGGCCTTGGCCGAACTGCCGGAAAACGCGCGCCAGTCGTTGAAAACTGTGATCGGACCGGACCCGACGATGATTTCATTTCTGAAGCTTCCTCCGGGAAGCACCGCTCCGGCAAAATGGTCTTGGTTGCAACCGCCGGGTTCGGGCGGGTTGGACGGATATCTGTTGCTCAGTCGCTATGACGGTGACCGGACGCGGCACGTGGTCGAGCTTGTGTCGTTGCAAACTGGCGAAACGCTTCGAACTTGGATGCCGGATGCCGAGACGGTCCTGGCAAGCTTTGAACGCAAGCCCGAATTTGAAGGGTGGGCTCCGTATGAGTACTGGAACGATGGCTACTTTCGCTACATACACCCATACCTGACCGAAGCAGGAGAGTTGCTGGTCAAGAGTCATCACTCGCCGTTGATCATGCTGACGGCCTGCGGTGACGTCCGTTGGGCGCAAAACGACGTGCTGGTCCACCATTCCACCAATTCAGACGGTGCGGGAGGCTATTGGCTGCCGGGTCTGGCGTTGAAGTCCAGACCAAGCGATCTGTCAGAACGATTTGTGCGCGACTCGCTTGTGCATGTAACCGCGGACGGCCAAGTTGATTTCGAGGAACCCTTGGCCCCAATATTCGAGAACAGCGGGCTGAAGCACCTGATTTTTCCGGCGTCCCATTTCTGGAAAGATCCTATGCATCTTAACGACATAGAACCAGTTTTAAAGGACGGGCCATTCTGGAAGAAAGGAGACCTCTTTCTGAGCTTTAGAAGTCCGTCTCTTGTCGCGCTGTATCGCCCATCAATCCAAAAATTCGTTTGGTGGAAGGCCGGACCATGGCAATCGCAACACGATGTAGACATAGTTAGTGATCGCCGAATAGCTGTTTTTGACAATGCTGCGTTCGATCGCGGTTTTGGGTCGCGCGTCGACGGTGCCAGTGAGCCTGTTATCTACGATTTCGAGACCGGCGCTGTGTCCAGGCCCTTTCATGACGCATTCATGGAATTGAAAACGGCAACGATGACAGAAGGTCTGCAGGATTTCACACCTTCTGGCCACTTGATCGTTGAAGAGGAAAACCGGGGCCGAATACTGGTTCTCAACAGGATTGGCGACCTCGTGGCAACATATGTAAACAGAGCGGAAAATGGCGAGCTCTATACGATGGGCTGGTCGCGCTACATCCCCCAGGCCCACGGAGACAAGGCTTTGGCGGCGATCGAACAAAGCGGGTGCTGAAACTGGCCGTTCGGTCTGTCTATGGGCGTCGGAAAACCAGAACCGCGCCGTCTCCCAGGGTGCCGGGGAATTCCTTGACCAGCTCCAGGCCGGTTTCGGCATCCTGGCCCAGTTGCGGAATGGCGCGGAACATCCGGTTCGGGAACAGAACGACCAACGTCACCGGACCGGGTTGGGACATCGCCGCATCATAATTCGCAGCAGTGTCGATGGTGCCCCAGTCGGCCTGGAAGTGGCTTTGAAAGATCGGGCCGCCCGGATTGATGGCATAGACGCGCTCGGTGGGGCTGCGCTGGCTTTCGACCAATGCAAAAGCGCCAGCCAGATCCTGTTTCGGCGCGGCATAGTTCTTCTGGACCAGAAAAACCGACAGGGCGATCATGATCAGGGCGCCCAGGTTGAACAAGGGCCGAGCAAGGCCGGCGCGTCCAACGATGCGTGAAATGAGTCCGGCGGCCCACTGGCACCCGACCACGACGAGCACGATGATGAGGCCGATATCGACGAAGAAGAACCGAGGCCAGATCCGCATGTCCAGCGCCGAAAGCAACAGCAGGGTAACGGCGACATGGGCTGCGACAACCGGAAAGAACAGTGGTTGCCGGGTGTGCGACCCGATCGCTCCGAAGATGATGGCCAAGAGCCCGCCGACGGCGATCAGCAGGGTCAATCCACCGGTATTGCCCAAGGCCGTCCGCAGACCTTCGGCCACCGTCCAGAGCGGGTTCTGGTATTCCTGCATCGGGTCGACGGCTGACGACGCCGAGACCTCGCCCATGGCTTCCAATAGGCTCGGGAAAATCGGCAGATAGGCCAAGGTGGTCAGCGCAAGCGCGATCGCGACCCCGACCAGAGGACGCAGGACCCATGCACGGGTTAGCGCATCCCGGCCGATACCGGTGGCCAAAGACAGCAGCCATACCAACCCGAGCGCCACGAAAAAGAACGCCCCGGTCAGATGCGTGAACACGGCGGCTGCGGCGGTCAGGCCAAAGGCGATCCATGTGCCGTATGTCGGGCGGCGCACCCCGCGCAGGAACAGGATGAGGCCCAGAACGCTCCAGAAAGCAAGCTCGGTGTATCCGCGGGCGTTCTGTGAAAACCAGACCTGGTGATAGGACAGCGCCACAAGCAGGGCCGACACATGCGCAACGCGGGTATTTGCGACCTCGCGGGCCAGCCACCAGATCGCAGCCACGGTGCCAACCCCGAATACCAGGGCGGGAAACCGATAGGCCCACGGGGTTTCCCCGAACAGCTGTGCCGACAGCTTGGCCTTCATGCTGAAGAAATAGTGATGGTTCATCGAATACTCGCGCATCATGTCGCCCCAGGGCTGGCGGACATGCGTATCGACGGTCCAGATTTCATCGTACCACAGCGGCCCGTTCAACCCTGCGGTTCTGAGAACGGTGGCCAACAAAAGAATGAACAGAAGGATGCCCAGATCGCTGCGGCCGATTTCCGGTGAGCGCTGTTTCAAAGGCGGTCCTCCACTTGGAAGAGTGATAGTTTGCGGGCCCGCAGCTGCGTCGCAGTCTCAAAACCGAGGTCGGCAACCGGATCATCGGTCACGGCATCAACCATCGCAGGATCTTTCCTTGAGTTGAGCCAGAAACCGGTCACCGGATTCGCGGTCCATGATCCGGCTCCAACCCAAATGGTAAATCAGTTCGTTTTCGGCGCGGTTCACATGCTCGACAGCCAACTTGCCGTCAGGGGTGAAGATCATGCTGCGGCCAGACTCGGATTCATCGACATACAGATGACCATCTGGCAGCAGTGTGAATAGGCCGGCGGCCTCGTTCTTGAAGTCCTGTGCATCCAGAACCGCCTGGAAGGGCCGATACGCGGTTTCGGTTTCGAGGTCGAAATAGACGATCTGGCTGGTTCCGTTCACGACCAGTTCGCGCCCGTCTCCGATATCCAGCGAGTTGTTGTTGTAGACCGCAAATGTCTTCTCGTCGATGACGTCAACGTCATGTTGGGCCGCCCACGGGCCTTGATACCACCAGATGATCCGGTCTTCGGACGGGCGAAAAAGCATGATGGTCGAAATGTTGCGCAAGCTCAGCAGGACGTCGCCGCGTTTCCAGTATGGGCCATCTTCGAATATGGGTTCCACATCGTTCAGGTGGATGGGATCCGGGTCGAATTGCTTGGCCAGGATCATGTAGCCCAGCCCCTGTTCCAGCATGACCTTGGTCAGCGAACGATCATACAGAACCTCTCCATCTGCCGAAAACTGGGTGATGCCTGGATCGAGGTAGTATTTGTTCAGCCCCTCGATGCGCGGAGGCTCGACATAGGCCGAGGACCAGATCGTGCCGTCGAGGCCCGGTTCCGTCGTGTGATGATAGACGCCGTTTTCCAGTGTCCAAACCGGTTCGCCGCACGGGCTCATGCGCACCATGGGGCTGAACATGCTTTTCACCAGAATGTCGCCGTTCTCCAGCGCAAGGGGATGGACGACCTGAAAGCGTTCATTGCGCCAATCGTCATAGTTGATCAGTCGCGAGTCGCGGCTCGCATTGCGAAAAGTATTCTCGAAGTCGAAATCGATGCGATGCACGACCGCACCGGCCTTCAGATCCACCAGTTCCAAAACGTGATGTCCGACATCGCCGTCGTGACGGCTGAAGAACAGGTAAGCGTCCAGCCCGCTGTCCAGTCGTTCATCGAAAAAGGTCCACCCGCTTTTGTCGGGAAACCGACCCGAATTGTTTGTGGCCATGCCCGCCAGGTCGCCTCCGGCCGCCATACGAACCGCCTTGGCGGCTTCGGCTGGAAGGGCCGCGATTTTCAGTGAGACACGGCTGATGGCGCCAAGTCGGTTGTTGCCATAGACGGCATCGCGGACGATGACCCCGAATGCGAATGTCACTAGCAAAAGAAAGACGACGATCAGGGCAACGACCCACATCTCGATCTTCTTGAAAAGAAACTTATCCAACCCGTTACCTCTTCAATCACTGACACAAGCGAACAAACCAATGGATGTCGCGCCAAACGGCGCCCCGTTTCGCTTGGCATTCATGGTAGGAATGTCGCGACACGGTGCAAAGAACAATAATTTCGTCGCTATGGCTTTTCCTTGGCCACAATGGGTGCTTTGGTGCATCAACCCTTACTATTCCATGGCTCCGGCCGACATCCCACCGATGCCGCCGCGCTCACTGGGATATTGTTTCTGTATTCCGCACATTTGGTATGCTTTTCGTGAATTGTTTGGGCGCGACGCGAGTGTTCCAAAGCCATCGGCACAATGACAGACAGCGGTTTGGCAGCATTGCTTGCGCACCTTCAGCACGAAACGCGCCGGATTCTGGAACTTTCCCACGACATCTGTTTCGTGACAGGCAGGGCCCATATTGGTATGAACGCGCTGTGTTGAATGGGTTTTGAGTACATGCAGATTGAAGAAACCGCCTTGCCCGGTGTCCTGATCCTGACGCCCCGGCGGTTTGGCGATGCGCGGGGTTTCTTTTCCGAGACCTGGAACCGCCGGGTTCTGACCGGGTACGGGATCGATCTGGAATTTGTTCAGGACAATCATTCGGTTTCCGCCGCGGCCGGTACGTTGCGAGGGCTGCACTTTCAGTCGCCGCCGCATGCGCAGGACAAGCTGGTGCGCTGCGGACGTGGCGCGCTGTTCGATGTCGCCGTGGACATCCGCAAGGGGTCGCCGACCTATGGCCGGTGGACGGGGGTTGAATTGACGGCCCAGAACGCAAAGCAATTGCTGGTTCCCAAAGGGTTTCTGCACGGTTTCGTGACGCGCGAACCCGACACCGAAATCTGCTATAAATGCACCGACTATTATGCGCCCGCATGTGACGGAGCCGTGCATTGGAACAGTTGCGGCATTGACTGGGGCCTGCCCACCGAACCGATCGTGTCGGACAAGGACAGGGATGCGCCGGCCTTTTCCCGGTTCGACAGCCCGTTCGTCTGGGAGGGAGCGCCATGAAGCTGTTGGTAACCGGTGGCGCGGGGTTCATCGGATCGGCCGTGGTGCGCCGCGCCATTCGAGACGGACACAAGGTCGTCAATCTGGACGCGTTGACCTATGCGGCTTGCCTGGACAACTTGGCCGAGGTCGCCCAGGACCCGCGCTATAGCTTCGTGAGGGCCGATATTCGCGACCGGGGTGCGCTGGATGCGGCCCTGGACGCACACCGCCCTGATGCGATCATGCACCTCGCCGCCGAAAGCCATGTCGACCGGTCGATAGACGGGCCGGGGGCTTTCATCGACACCAATATCACCGGCACCTACACCTTGCTCGAGGCCGCCCTGGCATATTGGGACGGGCAAGGTCGGCCCGAAGGGTTCCGGTTCCACCATATCTCGACCGACGAGGTCTATGGCTCGCTTGGTCCCGCGGGTCGGTTCACCGAACAGACGCCCTATGATCCGCGTTCGCCCTATTCGGCCAGCAAGGCGGCCAGCGATCACTTGGTGCGCGCCTGGCACGAAACCTACGGCCTGCCCGTGGTGCTGACGAATTGCTCGAACAACTACGGGCCGTTTCACTTCCCCGAAAAGCTGATCCCGGTGGTGATCCTCAATGCGCTGGCGGGCAGGCCCTTGCCCATCTATGGCGACGGGTCGAATGTCAGGGACTGGCTTTTTGTGGAAGACCACGCCGAAGCCCTGCTGCTGGTCGTGGAAAAAGGCCGGGTCGGGCGCAGCTACAACATCGGTGGCGACAGCGAATGCACCAATCTCGAGCTGGTGCGGATGTTATGCGGCATATTGGACCGGCTGCGCCCGGCGTCGCGCCCTTATGCCGAGCTGATGACCTTCGTCGCCGACCGGCCGGGACATGACGCACGCTATGCCATCGATGCGACCCGAATCCGCACCGAGTTGGGCTGGCAACCGTCGGTGACGCTGGCTGAGGGGCTGGAGCGTACCGTCCGCTGGTATCTGGAAAACGAAGCCTGGTGGACGGCGCTGCAAGACCGCAACGGCGTCGGGCAGCGGTTGGGGGTGCGCGCATGACCGTGCTGGTCTTTGGCAGAACCGGGCAGGTGGCGCGTGAACTCGCCCGTCACACCGGCGTGACCTGCCTCGATCGCATGACGGCCGATCTGGAACACCCCGACCAATGCGCCGCGGCGATCCGCGCGGCCGCACCTCGGGCCGTCATCAACGCCGCGGCCTACACCGCAGTCGATCGGGCCGAGGAAGACGAGGCACGCGCCACGGTGATCAACGCCAGCGCACCCGCCGCCATGGCGCGGGAATGTGCGGAGTTGGGTATCCCCTTCATTTCGATCTCGACGGACTATGTGTTTGACGGATCGGGCATGTCGCCGCGCAAGCCCAGCGATCCGACCGGCCCGTTGGGGGCCTATGGCCGGTCAAAGCTGGCGGGTGAACGGGGCATCGCGCGGGCAGGGGGGGCGTACGGCATTCTGCGCACCTCCTGGGTGGTCTCGGCCCATGGCGACAACTTCGTAAAGACGATGCTGCGCCTGGGGGCCGACCGAAGCCGGCTGAATGTCGTTTCCGACCAGATCGGCGGGCCGACCCCGGCCCGTGACATCGCACGCGCCTGTCTCGAGATGGCGCGGCAGCTGGCCGACGATCCGGGCAAGGCCGGCATCTATCACTTTGCGGGCGCGCCCGATATCAGCTGGGCCGGGTTCGCACGGGCGATTTTCCACACCGCGGGTCTAACCTGTGACGTCGTTGACATCCCCACGTCCGAATATCCGACACCGGCGCGGCGGCCGTTGAATTCCCGGCTGGATTGTTCCTCACTCGAGGCGTGTTTTTCCATTCCCCGCCCCGATTGGCGGGCGGGTCTGAAAGATATTCTGAACGATTTGGAAATGGTATGACGAGCGGGCGAAAAGGCATCATTCTTGCGGGCGGATCGGGCACGCGGCTTTATCCGATCACGATGGCCGTGTCCAAGCAGCTGTTGCCGCTGTATGACAAACCCATGATCTATTACCCGCTGACGGTTCTGATGTTGGCGGGTATCCGCGATATCTGCGTCATCACCACCCCGCAGGACCAGGGCCAATTCATACGCACCTTGGGCGACGGCAGCCAGTGGGGCGTATCCCTGACCTATGTCGTGCAGCCGAGCCCCGACGGTCTGGCGCAGGCGTTCATTCTGGCCGAAGATTTCCTGGACGGCGCACCCTCGGCCCTGGTTCTGGGAGACAACATCTTTTTCGGACATGGTCTGCCCAGACTGCTGGCGGCCGCGGACCGTCAGGCCGAGGGCGGGACGGTTTTTGGGTACCACGTGGCCGATCCGTCGCGATACGGCGTGGTTGCCTTCGACTCGGACGGGCAGGCGCGCGAAATCATCGAAAAACCCGCCGACCCGCCTTCGAACTATGCGGTGACCGGGCTGTATTTCCTGGATGGTACCGCCCCCGAACGGGCGCGTCGGGTCCGGCCCTCGGCACGCGGAGAGTTCGAGATCACCGACCTTTTGCAGATGTATCTGGCCGAGGGGCGGCTGCGGGTCGAGACGATGGGGCGGGGCTATGCCTGGCTGGACACGGGCACCCATGCCAGCCTGCTGGATGCGGGCAATTTCGTCCGCACGCTGGAAGAACGCCAAGGCCTGCAGACCGGCTGCCCCGAAGAGATCGCTTGGCAACTGGGGTGGATCAACGAAGAACAGCTGCGCCGGCGCGCCGAGATGTTCGCCAAGAATGACTATGGGGCCTATCTGGACAGGTTGTTGAAATGAAAATGTTTTTGGTGCGGTCTCTGGGTTGGCTGGTGCGCGGGTTCCACCTGCGGTGGACGCGGCAATATCCGTTCCGTTTGTTGTATTGTTGAAAAGGTTGAGTGTTGGCCGATGAAATCTGGTGAATTTGAGTACCTGTTGATCTGCAACACCTCTGACGGGTTGGTGGCGCAGCTCAACGGGGTGGTCGTGCAATTGCAGTTCGCCCGCCGGATGGGCCTGAAGCCGATCATCCATCTGCACGAACGCAGTTATATGTTCGGGGGCCCCAACCCCTATTTCGATGCCGAGACCGGCCCCAACGTGTGGGATTACTACTACGAACCCGTTGGCGCGTCGGGCTCTGACCTGCAGGCGCTGGTGCGCTCCGGCAAGGTCTGCACCCTGTCAACGGCCTCCGAACTCATGCGGCTGTACCGATGGGAGCCCAGAAGCTGGTTCATGAACCCCTATGGCTATTTCCGCAGCGTGGAAAACCGTGCCGACGGTACATATCCGGCCGCCTGGTGGCACGAGGAACGCCAGAAGATGCGAACCTTGCTGGACGACGGGACCGTGCGGTTCCGGTCGTCGTTGCTGAGCCAGGCCGAGCGCTTTGCCCGCGCCAAGTTCCCGGAACATACGCTTGGGCTGCAGTTGCGCGGCTCGGACAAGTTCGATTTCGGAGTCGGACCGAATCTGTCGCGCAAGGTCGTGCCCGAGGAGTATTTTCCGGTGATCGATCGCTACCTTGCGGACCATCCCGATTGCGGGGGTATCTTCGTCGCCACGGATCAGCGGCAGTGGCTGAAGGTTCTCGAGGAAGCCTATCCGGGCAAGATCATCTCGTATTCCGAGAAATCCCTGAGCGACTCCGATGCCAACCGGTTCCATGACGCCGAAGAGAAGGCCGCGCGTGGCGCCGAGGTGCTGATGGATCTGCTGCTGTTGTCCCGCTGCGACTACATCGTCAAATGCCACGCGGCTGTGGGCGAAATGGCGGTGACCCTCAACCCCGACGTCGACTTCGTCGACCTGAACTATGCCCACCAGCCGATGGTGGCCCGTCCCAAGCCCCTGCGCGCGGTGGCCGTGCCTTGCATCCGGGCGCTGAGCACGCTTTGGCGGGTGTTGTCTGAAAACGGAATGGCGCTCGAGCGGGTGGTCTCGGTCCGGGACGAGGTCGTCATGGTGGGCCGGACGCCGCGGCCGCTGAACACCAAGCGCGAAGAAGGCCAAAAGGCCCCGCGGCCGCCGGTGTTTTCGCGACGCTTCGTCTCGGACGGGTTCGACTGGGCGCTGCGGACACTTGCGGCGCAGTGCTATGCCTATGCCGAGCGCCCGTCCTCGCGCTAGGGGGTGTGGCGCCTAGCTTTTTCCCAGCACCAGGTCGCTGGCTTTTTCGCCGATCATAATGGCCGGGGCGTTGGTGTTTCCGCTGACGATTTCCGGCATGATCGAACAATCGGCCACCCGCAGACCGCCGATTCCGTGCACCCGCAGCCGGGCGTCCACCACCGCTTGCGGCGTCGACCCCATCGCACAGGTTCCGGTCGGGTGATAGATCGAGACGGAATTCGACCGGGCCCAGTCCAGCGTGCCCTCGTAATCGTCCATCGGTAGGTCCGACCTGGGTCTGAACTCCTCGGAAATCTTCGAAGCCAGCGGATTGTGCCGTGCTATCCTGCGCGCGATCTTGATGCCGTCGACGATGGTTCGGCAATCGGTTTCAGTTGACAGATAGTTCGGAACGATCTTGACGTATGACGTCGGGTCCGGCCCGTCGAGCCGCAGCTCTCCGCGGCTTTCGGGGCGCAGTTGGCACACCGACATCGTGAAAGCCGAGAACGGATGCACGCCCTCGCCCGGGCTGTCGGCCGACCAGGGCTGGACATGGAACTGGATGTCGGGGGTTTCGATCTCGGGGCGGGTCTTCAGGAAACCGGTGGCCAGGCTGGCCGCCATGGTCATGGGGCCGGTGCGGAACAGGGCGTATTTCAGGGCGATCCGGGCCTGGTTGAACAGGCTGCGCACCTCGTCGTTCAACGTGGGTTCGTTGCATTTGAGCACCAGCCGGGCCTGCAGGTGATCCTGCAGACCCTTGCCGACGCCGGGCAGGGCGTGGATCGGTTCGATCCCGTTGTCCTTCAGGTGTTCGGGATCACCGATTCCGGACAGCATCAGGATTTGGGGCGAGTTGATCGCGCCGCCCGACAGGATGACCTCGCGCCGGACCCGCAACTTTTGTTCGGCGCCGGTCCGGTCGCGATAAGTCAGACCCACGGCCTGTTTGCCCTCCAGCAGGATCCGCGTCACCAGGGCGTGGGTGATGATGTTCAGGTTCGGCCGCTTGCGGATCGGCTTCAGATAGGCCACGGCCGCGCTGCACCGCCGCCCGTTGCGGGTGGTCAGCTGGAAATAGCCGACGCCCTCTTGCGTGGCGCCGTTGTAGTCGGGGTTGAACGGATAGCCCGCCGCCTGCGCCGAGGCGACCCAGGCATCGCAGATCGGGCGCTGGATGCGCATGTTGGACACCGACAGCGGGCCGCCCGTTCCGTGATAGTCGTCAGCACCCCGTTCCTGATCCTCGCTGCGTTTGAACAGGGGCAGAACGTCCTCCCAGCCCCAGCCCGCGTTACCCATCTGGCGCCAGCGGTCATAATCCTGTTTCTGCCCGCGCACATACAGCAGCCCGTTCAGCGATGACGAACCACCCAAGACCTTGCCGCGCGGCCAGTCGATCGAACGACCGTTCAGGCCCGGATCGGGTTCGGTGCGGTAACACCAGTCGACCGACGGGTTGTGCATCGTCTTGAAATAGCCGACAGGGATGTGAATCCACGGGTTGGTGTCCGGACCGCCGGCCTCGAGCAACGCGACGCGCGTACCGGGATCGGCGCTAAGGCGATTGGCGATGACACAGCCCGAAGATCCAGCCCCGACAATCGCGTAATCAACCTCCATCATCGCCTCCTTTTGCTGCCGATGAAAAAAACTCTATGCAAAACGCATCAACTAAACTAGCATTTTTTGATACATAACGTCTCAAAAATTGCGATAGGGAGGATGGCAATGGAGATCGGACGGAAACTGAGTGGAATTTCCCGGAGGGATTTTTTCCGCGTCGCTGGACGCTACGGGATGAGCTCGACCCTTTTGGCCGCAGGCGGATTCGGAGGGGCGATGAGCTTGGCCAACCTAGCCCAAGCGGCTGAATCTACATATGAGAAGAGGTTCTCGAAAGAACCCAAGCACACGCTGAAATTTGGTGCGGCGGGGTTCAACACGCGCAACCTGCTGATCGAGCGCGCCGGAGCGATCGAATTCGCGCGCGATCTGGAAGAGCGCACGGATGGCGAGATTCGCATCGAGTTCATCGGCGACAACCAGATCTGCGGGCAGCTGAGCTGTGTCGAGAAGACCCAGCAGGGAATCGTCGACATCTATGCGGCCTCGACCCAGAATTCGGCCGGCGGAGCGCCTTATCTGAACGTTCTGGATTATGCCTACATGTTCCCCAGCCGGGCTGCGCAATATCATTTCTTCTATAGCCCGGCCAGCCAGCGCATCCTGCGCGACCCGCTTGAAAAGCGCCACGGGCTGAAATTCCTGTTCACCCATTGCGAACTGCGGGGCCTGCAGATGGGATCGACCTTCGCCGACAAGCCGACGGTTACCAAGCTCGAGGAGCTGTTCGGCACCAAGAACCGCGTGACCGGCACCCAACTGGGCCGGATCGCCATGCAGCTTCTGAATCTGAACCCGGTGCCCGTCGCATGGGAGGAAACGTTGGATGCACTGAAAACCGGCCTGATCGACGGGGCCGAGACCTGGGCTTCGGCTGTGGCCTATGCCAACATGGCGCCGGTCGTGTCGCAGTCGGTCAACCTGCAGTTCTTCTGCGGCACCGAACACACCTCGATGTCGGCCAAGGTGTTCGACAGTCTGGGCGGCGAGTTGCAGGACGCGGTCATGGAGTCGGCCTATTTCACGCAGGCCCTGATCCAAGGGGCGAACGAAGCCGCGCTGGTCAATACCGTGGGATTCTCGGACCCGCAACTGCCCAACACGATTTTTGCCGAGAACGGTGTGCGCCCGGCCTTCCTGCCGGACGATCAGCTGAAGCTGGCCGAGGAAATGTGTGCTCCGAACTACAATCCTGAACCCTGGGCCGAATGGCGCGAGCGGCTGAACAAATGGGCCGGCGGCATCGACACCTATCAAGAGATCTACGATATCGCGCGCGAGATCCCGGCCGACACGCTGCCGGAAAATGTCGAACCGCGCCGTTGGTGGAAGGGCGAAGCCTGACCAGGGCTGACAGGACCGGCCTGCATCGGCGGGCCGGTTTTATCGGGGACCGATTGGGAGGACGGGGTTCATGTCGTTTTGGGCAGATGTCGGCGCGATTTTCGGTGCCTTGCTCAGCAGGGATTCATTCGAGATTCAATCAGCCTTGCGATCAGATGCCGCCTGGGCCGTGGGCGCGGTGGCGGCGGCGTTGGGGGGGCTGTTGGTCATGTTCGTCTATCGCAAGGTTCCATTCATCGAACGCCATTTCGAGCGGTCGGTCATGGTGTATTCCTATCTTGCGATCGCATTGATCATTTTCTGGGGCGTGATCGACCGTTTCGTGTTTAACGATCAGGAGCCTTGGTCGACCACCATTCCGCCGCTGCTGTTCATGGTGATGGCGTGGTTCGGCGCCTCGTACAACGTGCGGCTGCGTACCCATCTGAGCTTCAGCGAATTCCGGTCGGCCATGCCGCGCGGTGGGCAGTTGGCCTGCCTGATCTTGGATGCTGTTCTGTGGTACGGGTTTGCCGTGATCGTCATCGTGACGACCTCGCGTCTGGTGGCGTTGTCGGCGTCGAATTTCCAGATCGTGCTGGGCACCGACAACGTGATGCAGTGGTGGTTTCTGCTGACTGCGCCGCTGTCCTTCTTCCTGATGGTCGGCAGGGTGTTCCAAAACCTTGCCGACGATCTGCACAACTGGAAAACCGGGCAGCCGCTGATCCAGCAAGCCGTGATCGGAGCAGACTGATGACCGATGGAACCTGGGTTACACTGATTTCGCTTGGGGTGACGTTCCTGTTCATGCTGGGCGTGCCCGTGCTGCTGGTCATAGGCTATTGGGTGGTCGGCTGTTCCTTCGTGCTGGGGCTGACGCTCGACAACATGGGGGCCGAGCTGCTCAACGTGTTCAACAAGGGCTTTGCGCTGCTGGCGATGCCGCTGTTCATCCTGACGGGTGACCTGATCAACAAATCCGGCATCGCCCGAAGGCTGAGCGATTTCGCCTATGCCTGTCTGGGATGGATACGCGGCGGTCTGGCCATGGCCTCGTTGGGGGCCTGTGGTCTGTTTGCCGCCATATCGGGGTCGAACTCGGCCACCACCGCGACGATCGGGTCCATGCTGCACCCCGAGATGGTCAAGGGCGGCTATGACGAGCGGTTCAGCGCCGCCACCGCCGCGGCCGGCGGCACGGTCGGCATCATCATCCCGCCGTCGATCATCTTCATCGTCTATGGGTTTCTGATGAACCTGCCGATTTCCGAGCTGTTCGTGGCTGGCATCCTGCCCGGCGCGCTGATGGTGATCGGGATGCAGTTTGCCTGCTGGGTCATCTGCCGCATGAACGGTTGGGGCCATCTGATTCCGCTGCAGATGAACCGCATCCTGAAAACCGCCTTTGGCGCCTGGCTGGGGTTCTTTGCCATAGGGCTGGTTCTGTGGGGGATCTACACGGGCAAGTTCTCTCCGACCGAGGCCGCGGGGGTTACCGTCGGGTTCTGCGTGATCGCCGGTCTGGTCAGCCACCCGATCAACCGGATCATGGGCGCGCGTGGCGACATTTCCCCCACCGAAAAAAGCTTTGCCGAGATGATCGTGGTCGAAGGCTTCACCATCCCCGAGATCCCCTCGATCGTGATCCGGTCGGCGCAGATCACCGGCATCCTGGCCCCCCTGATCGCGATTTCCGTCGTGATGCAGCAGATCCTGTCTCTGCTGGGGGCTCAGCAGACGATCGGAGATTTCGTGACCTCGATGGGCGGCTATCACGCGGTGCTGTTCACCTCGATGGTGATCGTGTTCTTTTCGGGGATGGTCCTCGAAAGCCTGCCGGTGACAATCATTCTGGCTCCGATCCTGGCCCCGATCGCAGCGTCGGTGGGTGTGGACCCGATCCATTTCTCTGTCATTTTCCTCGTCGGCGCGTCGATCGGCTTCATCACGCCGCCCTATGGGCTGAACCTCTATGTGGCCTCGGGCGTGACCGGGGTGCCGTATTTCCGCCTTCTGCGCTATACGGTGCCTTATCTGGTGGCCTTGCTTTCGGTCTGGTTCCTAGTGGCGATGGTTCCCGATTTGGCCTTGATCCTGCTGCCGAACAACTGAACAGTGGCCGGATGACAGACCCCGAGGCAACCGAACGCGACACGCAGATTCCCCCCAACCTGCGCCTGCTGGTCATTCTAGAGGAGGTGGCCCGGCGCGGAGTGGCGGTGCGGCCGGCCGACCTGATCGAGACGCTCGGCCTAGCCAAGCCAACCGTTCACCGGCTGCTGCAGACGGCCGAGGCCGAGGGGTTTCTGCAGCGCGACCTCGATGGCCGTTCATACGGTCCGGGGCCAAGGGTGCGGCGCCTTGCGGTCAATACCATCTCGGCCGAACATCTGCGCACCGCGCGGCTTGCGATACTGCGGGGGGTGGCGGACGAAATCGGAGAAACCTGCAACCTGGCCATCCCCGACCGCGAGGGGATGATCTATCTGGATAGGGTCGAGACCAAGTGGCCCCTGCGCATTCAGTTGCCGATCGGGACGCAAGTGCCGTTTCATTGCACTGCCAGCGGCAAGATGTACCTGTCCACCCTGCGGCAGAAGCCGCTGAATGGGGTCCTGTCCGGACGCCCGCTGCAGCCCCGGACCCAGCGGACCATGACCGACCCGAATGCCTTGCGGGCCGAGATGGAGAAAATCCGCAGCCAAGGGTATTCGACCGACGATGAAGAATTCATGACCGGAATGGCGGCAGTGGCCGTACCGGTCCGGGACAGGCGCCAGCGCCTGGTGGCCACCCTGTCGGTTCACGCCCCGACCCAGCGCCACGATCTGTCCGGCCTGCTGGGGTTTCTGGACGTGCTGCGCGACGGGTCCGAGCGGCTGTCGGCCTTGCTGAATGACTGATATCACCCTCTGCGGGCCAAGGCCGGATCGCCCCCCAGGTGCCCGACCCGGACGCGCGTTCAGTTTGCGGCCGCGGTTTTCAGTCCGGGCTTTTCCAAGCCGCGCTCGGTCAATGACTCTTCGAAATCCTTGGCCAGGGCATCGCGGTCATGCGATGCGAAATACCAGCGGATCGTGCGGTCGAGCCCGTCCGAGAAGCTGACCTTGGGCTCCCAATCCAGCAGCTTTTTGGCCAGGCTGTTGTCGGCCACACGGTTGTAGGGGCCGGTGGGTTTGCTCAGGTCTCGCTGGATCTCGGCGTCGAGCTGCGTCCGTTCGAGGATCATTTTGGCCGCCTGCAGAACCGAGGTACGCTCCATCGTGCCGAGATTGACCGCGGTGCCGTCCTCGATCCGTTCAGCCGCGCGGATCGTGCCTTCGACGATGTCCGATACATAGGTCCAGTTGCGAATCTGTTCGCCGGTGCCCCAAACGACAAATGGGTTCTGCTGCAGAAACGCCCGCCCGATCATCGCCACGACCGCATGGTTGGCCGGGCAACGTTCGCCATAGGCCGTGAAATACCGCACCGAGGCGCATTTGAAGCCATGCTCCTCGTGATAGGCTTTCAGCGACAGCTCGGCCATGAGCTTGGCCCAGCCATACAGATCGTCGGCCTCGTAAGGCGGTTTGACCAGATCTTCGGTCAGGTACAGGGTTTCACTCGGATCGGCCTGGATGCTGGTCGGATAGACGCAACCCGACGAGGCAAAGGTAAACTGCTCTACCCCCGCCTTGTGGGCTTCGCGGATCATGATGCTGTCCAGCGCCAGGTTGGTCGAACAGGCGGCCTGGTGGGTGCTGATATATCCCCGCCCGCCATGGGTCGCGGCTAGGTGGAACACGACATTCATGTCAGCGACGGCCTCGGCTGCGGTGGTCGGGTCCAGCAGGTCGGCCTCGCGAAATTCGACGCGGCCGCTGTTCAGGACGTCATCCAGGTTTTCCCGGATGCCGCTGGACAGGTCATCGACCGCCCGAACATATGCGCCGCGCTCGACCAGGCTTTCCACAAGGTGGGATCCGATGAAAGAACACCCGCCGGTGACGAGCACGTTCTTCTTAGACCAATCCATTTTCAAATCCTTTCAAACCAATTCAATCAGTATACTCACCAAGGGTCTCTCTGCCTGCAGGGCCGCGACAGAAAGGCCGAAACGTCCGAGACGCACCTTAAAACTCTGACCGCAAATCATTCACCCGTCAACACGGGCGATTGACAGGTTCGGACCGGTATGCACGCATTTGCTTCAGGTCTCTGGCCCGCCCGGTTTTGACGGCTGCGGGGCAGGGACCAAGAAAGCGATCGGCGGCAGCGGGAAACCAATGAAACGGCAGTTCACCCAGAACGTGGCATGGAGCACGGTCGCCAGCTGGCTCGAACAAATTGCGGCAGCGCTTATTTTTCTGGTGATTGCCAAGCTCATCGGCGTGGAAAGCTTTGGCGTGGTGTCCATGGCTTTTGCCTTCCTGTTTCTGGGCGAATTTCTGGTGCGCGATACGATCACCGAAGGCATCGTCGCACGCGAGGTCATCGAGCCCGGGCGGCTTGAGGCCACATGGGTTGTTCTGCTGGGGCTGGCCGTCGCGATCGTTCTGATTTTGACAACAATCGCCAGCATCGCGGCGTTTGTTTACCAAGAGCCCATCGTCAAACCCTTGTTGATGGCCGCCAGTCCGACAGTCTTGATGATAGCCGCCGCCGGGGTGCCGACAGCCTTGCTCCGGCGCCAGCTGGCCTTCAAGGCGCTGGCCATTCGCACCATCGCCGGCGTGGCGGCCGGCGGAGTGGTGGGCATCACCATGGCGGCCAAGGGTTTTGGTGCCTGGAGCCTTGTTGGCCAACGGCTGACGGAAATCGGTGTGAACAGTCTGCTGGCATTCCTCGCGGCGGGTTGGGTGCCCAAGAAATGGCCGTCGCGATCCGATTTCGCCATGGTGAAGGGGCTGGGGGCGCAAGTTCTGCGGCTGCGGTTTATCACCCTTGTGATTCTTCAGACACCCACTGTGATGCTGGGATACATGGCCGATCCGCGAGCCGTCGGCCTGTTCGCCTTTGCGGCCCGACTGTCCGAGATCGTTTTGACCGTGTTCGTCAAAAGCCTGCAGGGGGTCGGGCAACCGGCAATCGCGGCGCTGCGGCGGAGCCGGCAGTCGACGGCGGATTTCTACCTCGACCTGATCGAGCTGGCCGCACTCAGCGGTTTTGTCGCCTATACCGGGCTGGCTTTGATCGCCTTTCCGCTGGTCGATCTTTTGCTGGGTCCCGAATGGCATGAAGCCAGCCGCATCCTGCCGTTCCTGTGCCTGGCCTATGCAATCATTGCGCTGAGTTCGATCCAGGAGGCTTACCTGCTGGCGCTCGACAGGGTGCAGCCGCTTCTTTGGGCTGCTTGGGCCGAGGCGGTGCTGGGCCTCGTCTTGATCGGACTGGCCAGCCAATTCGGGCCGGTCACGGCCGCGGCAGCGGTGGCGCTGCGCGCGCTTCTGGCGTTTCCGCTGCGGATGCGGGCCGCGCACGCCCCCGAGGCAATCAGACCCATTCAGTTCTGCAAGATGCTGGTCGCGCCGTTGCTGTTGGCGGCGGGGATGGCCGTTGTCGTGGGCGGCTGGCGGCTGGCCATGCTGGGGCGTATCCCCGATGCGATCTATGTCGCCGCGGCCATCGGGATCGGCGTGGTATCGACAGGGGTTATTCTGCTGGGCTTCATGCCGCGTGCGGTGGACCGGTTGCGGGCGTTTCTGCAGAGCCCGCCATAAAGGAAAGGGTGCAGTTCGCCGGATTGTGCCCTAAGCTTGTTTGAATTCGTTTTGGTAAGGTTTTGGTATGAGTGTGAGGACGTGATGATCGATTGGATCAAGAAAAAGCTGTTTCTGGTGAAATGGGGCCGCGTGGCGCGCAAATGGCCAGTCGAACGGCTGATGGCCACGACCGATCTGGACCTCACTGATGATGAAATCGCCGAGATGAAATGGGGCATCCATTCGTGGCGGCAGCTGATTCCCTGGTATCTTGCGCGATTTGATACGCTGAAAGACAAGCGTCAGTTCTACTGTTTCGGCGTTGCCCATGGCAGCACAGTAGAAGGGCTGGTCATGGGCCTGCAGAACCGCGGCATGGAGATTCCGTTCATGCACCTGTTCGACTCGTTCGAAGGTCTGCCCCAGGAAGACCCGGGTATCCAGGTTCCGGCGGTGTGGAATGTCGGTGCCTTCTCCGCGCCGCTGCCCGAGCTGAAGAAAAAACTGGCCGCCATGGACATGACCGACGATCGATGCACGATCCACCAGGGGTGGTTTTCCGAAACGCTGCGCCCCGAACTGGTGGAAAGCGGCGTCTTTCAGCCCGCGGCCTATGTCGATATCGATGCCGACCTCTACAACAGCACGATGGATGTTCTGGACTTCATGTTCGAACACCGCCTGATCCGCCCGGGAACGCTGATCGGCTATGACGACTGGGGCGACACCGATCTTTGGACCGCTGGCGAAAGCCGGGCCCACAAGGAGATCGTCGAAAAATACGACGTGAAATGCGCCCAGCTGTTTTCCTGGGGCGAACCGCCGTTGATCCGCAAGCTGTTTCTGGTCGTCGACGTCGGAGCAAGTTGACGGGGCTCCGGGTGCTCTGGCCCAGGGATTCTGACAAACCGGTTGCGCAAAACGGGAGGGGTGCAATGGAAGACAACATGCAAGCTTCGAGCCGGGCCGAGGCCTGGCCATTCGGGGCGATCCGGGTTGTCGTGGCGATGCTGGCCCTGGGCTTGTTTGCCTTTGCTCTTTGGGGTGCGGTGGACCTATCCGTGCTCCGAGGCGTGGAATGCTGGTGGCTCATGGTCGCGGCCGTGGCGCTGTTCGGGGTCGCGTTGACGCTGGGCACGCCCTGGCAGACGGCCGGGTTGACTGCGGCAACCTTCCTTGTGGGGTTTGGCGCTCAGCTTGCAGTCCGAGAGCCGACGTGGTTTCAGAACGTCCGCTTCCGGTCCGACGTCTTTTCCGTGGCAATGATGGGGGCCGTGTTGGCGCAGTCCGCCGTTGCGGCCCTGGTCCTGTTCAAACATCGCGCGCTGGCCGAGGCGCCACGAGTGCTGCGCGATCTGGGCGTTTTTCGGGTGGCGATCTTCCTGGCCATTCTGGTGATCGCTGCAAAGGGCGCGATGGGCTTCGTAGCGACCGAAAACTATCCCCGGCTGGTCAAACATGTCGTCATCGGTTCGGCCTTCATCGGCATCAACCTGGCCAGCTTCCTCGCTATCATGATGTCCCTGCCAGCGCATAGGTTGCGCGACCTGTCCCAGCGGGTCGCGCGAAACCTCAGCCTGCCGGGCAGCGGCGATCAGGTCCGAAGGCTCGACAGGGCTGTCCCGATCTGTGGGGCGGTCTTTCTGTTGCTGATGTCCCTTCTGGTCAGTCTGGCCGCTTTGGAGGGCGTCCCGCACCTGGACGATATTCTGTACCAGTTCCACGCCCGCTATCTTGCGGATGGGCTGCTGACCCTGCCGGTGCCGCCATCGACCCAGGCTTTCGACCACTATCTGATGGATACCTATCAGGACCGCTGGTTCGTCACGACCTTCCCGGGCTGGGCGGCAGCCCTGGCGCTGGGGGTCAAGCTGGGGGCGCCTTGGCTGGTCAATCCGGTTCTGGCTGGCATCAGCGTTCTGCTGCTGCACGTCTTTACCCGCAAGATGACCGACCGGGGCACGGCCAACCTGGTGGTTCTGCTCATGGCCGTATCGCCCTGGATCATCTCGATGGCGGCCACTCAGTTGATCCACACCTTTACTTACGCACTGGTTCTGGGGGCCTGGGTCCTTCTGCTGAAGGCCCGGGAAAAGCCGTCTGTGATTTTTCCGTTCATCGCCGGCGCGCTGATGGGGTGGCTGCTGATGACACGGCCGTTGGAAGGGTTGTTCATGGGGGTTCTGACCGGGCTTTGGACGCTGACATTCCTTGCGGACCGGCGGCATTGGCGCACGGTTCTGGCCTATGGGTTGGGCTGTATCGTCGTGGGCGGGCTGATTTTTCCCTACAACGCCTATCTGACCGGCGACCCGCTGACCACGCCGTTGAACGCCTATTACGAAGAATATTGGGGGCCGGGATCCAACGCGCTTGGCTTCGGGCCGGATATCGGCGCGCCGGACTGGGGCAATGTCGATGTCTTTCCCGGGCACAGCCCGCTTGAGGGGCTGATCAACAGCCAGCAAAACCTCTATGAACTGAACTTTTCGCTGTTCGGTTGGGGTGGAGCCTCGCTGGCCTTTGTGCTGTTCTTCGTCTTGTGGGGCCGTTGGAGCAGATTTGCCGGCGGGATGGCGTTGATCGTCGTGACCACGATCTGCCTGTACGCGCTGTTCTGGTTCTATGGCGGCTATTTCGCCGGGCCGCGATACTGGTTCATGACCAGCGTCCCGCTGTTGATCCTGACGGCATTGGGGATCACGACGGCTGCGCGCAGGTTTTCGCAACTGTACCCCGACGGGCTGGCGCAGCAGCGGATCGGCGCGGGCGTCGCGTTTCTCTGCCTGTGCTCGGTTCTGGTGTTCGAAAGCTGGCTGGGCTTCAACCGGTATCCCGAAATCAACGGGTATCACGACGAATACGAAACGCTGGCCCGTCAGGATGCATACCGCAACAGCCTTATGTTTATTTCGACCGATGCAGACCGGGAATACGGTAGCGCCTTCTGGCTGAACGATTTCACCCCGGGCGCAGACAGCCCGTTGTTTGCGATGGACTTGGGGCCGGAAAGCAACCGGACCGTTGCCGCTGCCTATCCAGGACGTGCGATCTATTTCCTGAAAGGGCGATCCAGCGATCAGGATCATGTGGTCTTCACCCGAGGCCCGATCTCCGCCTCTGAACTCGAACAGCCGTGACGAAATCGGCCGAACTAGCGGGTCGGATAGGTCTCTACCAGCGTTGACCCTGCGTCGAGCTGGTCGATCAGGCCACCGGGGCGCACGCCGTATTCATTGTAGCCGTCGGTTGCTCCGGTGGCATAGTAGATGAACTCACGGTCGTAGTATCCGGGCGCCGAGGGGGATTGATCCTGAATGAGGGCGTTGTTCAGAACGACCCAGTCGGGTTTCCCTGTATCGCCGTTAATCTGGTTCGCCGCATTCTGCTCAATAACGACAGAAGTAGACGCCCACACGTTGATCCGCGGTATCGTGTTTTTCCCGCTTTTCGGCAACGGCACGCGTATTACCGTGTTCCTGCGAATTGATAGTCCGTCGGCCCCTGCTACTGAAATGCCGTGGATATGCGCATTGTAAATGACATTGTTTTCGATCATGACGTTCTGGTGGCGCAGCAGGGGATCATTCAGGTTTTTTCCGCTTTTCCCCATAAAGATCGTTTGTGTGTAGTCTCCCGCGCCCATGTCGAATATGTTGTCCCGGATCACTATGTCCGTGCTGCGCCTGCCGGAACTGCGCGTAATTTGGAGCATATCTCGGTGATCCCTCCCCGAACTGGCTCGAAAGTTGTGCACCCTATTACCTTCGATCCTTAAGCCATCAATGCCGGTAAACATCATCCCGTCGGCCCGTATGTCGTATATCTGGTTGCGAAGCAGCGTCACGTTGACGTCATTCGAACCGGTTATGGCCTTCCACCATTTTCGGAAGACACTGTCTGTGATAGCAACACCAACGCTGTTTTTGATGTGCAGGCCGCGGCCATGCCCTATGCCAAGCTTATAATCTCCGTCAAATACCGATTTTGAAACATCTATATTGCGGCTGTTGTTGATGGTGAATCGGCTGATCGAATCTTTGTCACCCGGCTCGAACGCATAGTCGAAAACCAACCCTGAGAGAGTGACGTTTGCGGCTCCCTCAAGACGCAGTTCCGAAAAACAAGCGGGAGATGACGGATCGGCCGAACGAATTGTGACAGGTTTTGGAAAAACTTTGCCAATTGTCAAAGCGCCAAACCTCCCGCCCGATAGCAAAAATACTTCGCCACCCTCTGCGCTTGCCACAGCGGCGGAAAGCCCTGCCGCGTCCTTCACGGTTTTCCCTGCTCGAGCCTCCGAGCCGAAGGCAGTCATCTTCGCGCCCGTGCACGCCGGCGCGGCCGACAGAAATTCGGGTATCACAAAGAATATAATACAGAGATAGCGTAACCGCCAAAGGGCGATCGTTGACTTTTGTTTAATGGGCATGACTTCGAACTCTTCGCTGATTGCGGCGAGTTTAGTTTCAAGGAACGATCATGTCCAACGCGCCCGTTCGTTCTAAGGACCAGCTGCTGATCCGCAGGTTTTCATGCCTCTGGACGAACCCGGGCTTTCGGGTATCGCCGTAGAGCGAAATTTGGATTCAACCGGCTCAGAGGCATATTGACGTTGGGGCATCCGGCAACTCACCGCCGAGGAGTGCAGATGATTTGCAAATAGCTGCCGGCAATATGGCGATTTTGTGTCCATTGTTGCGCCAGGCGAATCAATTGTGGAAAAGACGCACAACCGCAAAGGGAAGTGGAACAATTCCTGGTAACGAGTATCCAATTTGCTCGGAAATGAAGGCAGGAGGACGATATTGTCCTCAATTCGGCAGTAATTTCCAAACAAGGCCTCAATTCGGCCAACGTGTTGCCGCCATGCGGCAGTTCCATCCGACCTGGGTGAGCGGGATGTCGGGCGCTTTGCAACGAAGCGCTTCTGGAAACATAGGTGTAGGATGTCGATGACAATAACAGTAACCTCCGCTGCGGAGTTGAAGCAGGCACTCTCTCAGGCTTCGGGCGGAGAAACGATCCTTCTTGCCGCCGGTGATTATGGCAGGTTGGATATCAGCACAAAATATGCATCAACCGTCACTATCAAGTCGGCCGACGCAAATAATCCTGCCGAAATTTCGGAGATGCGTTTGAATGGCGCCTCAAATGTCGCCTTTGATGGCGTGGTGTTTGACTATACCTTCAATGGTCAATCGCAGAGTTACAAACCCTTCCAGATCAGCAACAGCACCAACATCGATATCACTGGGTCCGTATTCTCGGGAGACTTGCCGCAAGGCGTGTCCGCGACGGCTGACGGATATGGAACGGGTATGGGGCTGCACATTCGTGGCAGTTCGCAGATTTCAGTTACCAACAGCGAATTTCTGAACTGGTACAAGGCTATGAATGTCGGATCCAGCACCGACATCACGGTATCTGGAAACAACATCCATTCTATTCGCTCAGACGGAATGTATTTCGACGGCGTTCAGCGGGTCGTGATCGAAAATAACTATATCCATGATTTCAACAGATCTCTGAATTCGGGCGACCACGGAGACTTCATTCAGTTTTCAAAGCTTCTCGGACCCAGCGGGGATATCACTATCCAAGGCAATGTGCTTGACATGGGGTCGGGAGACTACGCCCAGTCGATCTTTATGGGCAACGGGAAATCCAGCCCAAGCGACCCCTCAATGTTCTACACGAATGTTTTGATCGACAACAATACGATTTACAACGGTCATACGCACGGGATCACTGTGTCGGGCGCGAAGGACCTGACGATTACCGACAATTCGGTTCTTGCAGTTTCCGGAAGCTTGACCGGCGGCGTATCCGTTCCGAAAATCAACGTTTCGAGCGGGTCTCAGAACGTTACGATCGACCAAAACATCGTTTCGACCGTCGTCGGCTACAGTGGGCAACCGGACTGGAGTGTCAGCAGCAATGCTTTTGTGCAAAATTCCGATCCCAGCGGTGCCGGGTACTACGACAATGTGTTTTCGTACAATGCGATCGCTGCACAGGACGGTTACAATCAGTTCAGTGTCAAAACCGGAAGCATCGCCGACAATTATGACGCCGGCTCTGATATGACGGCGATTCAATCCCCTATCTCCTACGATGCGTGGGTAGGAACCACGGCCGTTACCGCTCCGCCGTCTTCAGGAATTACGGCAGGAGTCATCCAACCAAGCGCTGGCTCAACCGCACCTGATGACGGGACAACAGCACCCGACGATGGGATGCAACAACCGGCTCCCGGAGAAACGCTTCTAGATCCGGGCACAGTTCAGCTCGATGCAGATCAAGCGCCGATAATGGTCTTTGATGACTTTGTGCTGGACATCGCCGGGGCGGCGAATAGTGGCCAAGCGGTTTTCAAAGGTGACGCTATCGTCGTAGATACACAAAATGGGCCCGCTATTCATCTTGACGGCTCTGACGACTACGTGAAGCTTGGGCGTTTGAACGAATTTGAGGCGTCGGATCAGTTGGCATTCACAGTAGAGTTTGCACGGGATGTCGCTGACGGAAGCGCACAACGACTCGTCTGGAACCACAAGAAGATAGGCTTAACGCTCACGGACGACGGTCTCATTGCTCACGTCGCCAACAATGACGCCAAGTTTCACAAAGGCTTCAAGGCCACAAACATCGGTTTGAACGACACGGAAACGCACGAAATCATGGTTCTGGTTGACCAGAGTTCGGACCGACTGCAGGTGCTCGTAGATGGGCAGGTCGTCATCGACAGAAGTGATGTTGACTTCGACTTTTCCGGAGGCCGAGAGTACGGCTGGACACTTGGGACACCATGGGGGCGTGATGTGGAAGGAAAGATCAGCAAGTTTGCTATCGACGATGAAGTCCAATTTGTAGATACCACGGTCTACGACGATAGTCTGCTCGGCTGACCGCTGATGTGACCCCAGGAGACGCCCTCGATCCCCGTTAGAGTTTTCTGCATAGATTTCCCTGGCTGAGAGAGGAGCGGAAACGCATGAAAGCATCGAAGTTCACGGGCACCCAGTAGGCGTTCTCGCCAAGCAGGCGGAGGACAGAACGGCTGTCGCGAAAATCTGCAGAAAGGCTAGGATCAGCTCGGCGGCGTTCTTCAATTGGAAGAAGACGAATGCCGGGCTGATGCCGTCAGAGATGAAGCGGCTTAGGGAGCTGGAGCAGGAGAATGCGTGGCTGAAGAAGATCGTGGCTGACCTGTTGCTGGACAAGGAGATGTCGCAGGTGACAGGACGTCATCTAGCGAAATGTGTGGTTCGCCCCGCCTGCGCAAGGTTCTTCCTGATGACGTTCAGTATAGCATAAGTGTATCAGGCCTTTCGCGAGTGGGCTGGTTGTCCGGCCAGGCCATGATGAGTTCCGCACGCGTCGTTCCCAATTAGCGTGCTCGGGCACGGAGCCCGCTTTCGGAGCGGGTCTTCCGCGCGTCGATCATCCTTTTCGTCGTCATGTAGAGCCTCGCATTCTGAGCTGCCCCTCCGAAAATCGGACACTTACGTGAGCTACGATTTGCTGTCTGCTGATCTTTGATGAGACGGAGATCAGAGATGTCGAAACGGAAGCAACATTTGCCTGAGTTCAAGGCAAAGGTGGCGCTGGAAGCGCTGAAGGGTGAGCAGACGGTGGCGGAGCGCGCGAGCCGGTTCGGGGTTCATCCGACGATGATCCACGCTTGGAGGAACGCCCTGCTATCAGGCGCGTCAGGCGTGTTCAAGCGCGGCTGCTCCAAGAAGCCCGAGATCGACGAAGAGCAGTTGAAAGAACTGCATGCCAAGATCGGGGAGTTGACCGTTGCCAACGATTTTTTTCCAGAAAGCTCAAGCCGTGGACCGGCAAGTGAGGCGGAAAAATAATCGAACCAGCCAATCTGAAGCCGTCCACCGGTAAGCAATGCAGGCTACTTTCGATCTCGCGGTCGTCGTTCTATTACACGCCCAAGGGCAAGATTGCGCTGAACCTCGCGCTCATGCGCCAAATTGATGAACAATTCCTTGAGACACCGTTCTTTGGCGGGCGGCAGCCTTTCGGGACATTGCTGCGCAATACCCGCTGTCCGGTAGCAAATGCATAGCATGTACGAAAGGCGGCAAAGCCGCGAAGGGCCACCCAATCTACCCTTATCTGCGTGGATTGCGGGTGGAGCGGCCCAGCCAGGTCTGGGCGGCCGACATCACCTACCTGCCCCCTCTCGGCAGATTTGCTTTGCAAATCGCCTGACGGGCCATGGATGCGGCGTGGGTTCCTGTATCTGGTGGCGATCATGGACTGGCACACCCGAAAGGTGCTGGCCTGGCGCATCTCGAACACGCTGCAGGCAGACTTCTGCGTCGATGCGCTGAACGAGGCTATCGCCAGGTGCGGCCCACCCGAGATCATGAACACCGACCAGTGATCGTTGTTCACGTCCTTTGCCTGAACTGATCGGTTGCGGCGCTCTGGTATCCGTATCTCACTCTCGGCGATTGCGCGCAATCGCTTGCCGGCAATGGATGGCAAGGGCCGGTTCCTCGACAACATCTTCGTTTAGCCGCTCTGGCGGAGCCTGAAATATGAGTGCGTCTATCTGCACGCCTAGGAGGTCGGATCAGAGGCAAAGGCCGGCGTCGGGAGATGCATCGAGTTATACAACCGCAAGCGCCCCCATTCAGCCCTTGGCGGCCAACCTCTAGCCGTGGTCTATTGGCTGAGAACAACGAAACCCGACCCGGTCAGCAGGAGCGTGCAGTAGCTTAATTTACGCTGGAAACTGTCCAAGGATTGGGGAGCAGCTCAGACACCTTGTTTTTGCGCTTGTTTTCGAACAAAGCTAGCAGTGCAAATTTTGGTGTTCTTGGTACTTCCGCTATGATCTTATCTGATCGTCATAAATTTGTTTTTGTGCACATCCCCAAGTGCGCCGGCACATCGGTGCGAAATGCTATCCTACCGTTTCACGACGCTGATGAACGATTCTTGCAAACCGTTGGTTATCTTCCTGGTCTGGGCACAATCGACTACCGACACTTGCCGCTGCCACTGCTCCGTATGATCGACCCGGATGCGTTTCGAAAGCTTCAGAGCTATGAAAGCTACGCGCTCTTGCGGGACCCGTTTCAACGATTTGGCTCCGCCATGTCTCAGCGCGCTAAAATGTACTTGGGAAAAGAGTTCGCCAGATTTGAGGAAAGGGAATTGTGCGCAGAAATAGACAAGGTCATCACGTATCTCCAATCAGAACCAGAGGTTTTTACGGCGGAGTATATCCACTTCGCTCGTCAGTCGGACTTCGTAGAGTTTGAAGGCAAGCAACTGGTCAGGAACCTGTATCCCGTCGAACATATTGATTGTTTTATGACGGATCTCGCAAATCAGCTTGACACTAACGCCTTGGACATTGGGCACGCCAACCGGACAACTGTTTTTCGGTTCCCAATACTGAAGAGCACAATGTATAGCGGCAGTGCGCTGGCCAAACGGGTACTTCCCGTTCCAGTGTATGAAGGGCTAAGGCGATCGGCGCGACAAATAGTTATGAAACCGAGTAGCACATCCTCTTCCATTTTCGTCACACGGCAGATTCGTGACTTTGTTGAACAATACTATGCCCGTGACATTATTTTACATAACTCGGCCCTTGAAACGATTAGTACTTAGGGTCAGGACACAAAGCCAGTAAATGACAAGTGCGGCGAGTGCGATAGCTTACAGGAATACTTTCGGGCATCTGTTATATCGGGTCGCGACGCGCCACCAGTCCTTGAGCCGGCCGAACATGATCTCGATCCTGGTGCGTCGTTTGTAGCGGCGCTTGTCGTACTTGATCGGTTTCTTTCGCTGTTTCCGGCCAGGGATGCATGCGCGTATCCCTTTGTCTTTCAACGCTTCTCTGAACCAATCCGCGTCATAGCCGCGGTAGCCAAGCAGCCAATCCACATTCGGCAGGCAGCTGAGCAGCGCCCACACGCCGACGTAGTCGCTGACTTGACCGGTGGTGACGAATAGGTCAATTGGTCGTCCCTGGCTGTCGCAGATGGCATGCAGCTTGGTGTTCATGCCGCCCTTGGTTCGGCCCCTCTCGGCAGATTGCTTTGCAATCGCCTGCCGGACAACGGATCAGGCGTCCACACCCTCCTTTTTGACGCCCATGCCGGTCGCGGTGCGGTGTGCCTTCAGATAGGTGGCATCGATCATCACGGTCTTCGTCTCGCCATGTTCGGCGGCCAAACCAGACATCATCCGGCCGAAGATGCCCTTGTCGCTCCTACGCTTCCAGCGATTGTAGAGTGTCTTGTGCGGACCATAAGCTGCAGGCGCATAGCACCATCTTAACCCATTGCGATTGATGAAAATAATACCGCTTCAAACACGCCGATCATCGACGCGGGGTTTGCCGTGGGGCTTCGGAAAGAGAGGCTCAAGACGCGCCATCTGTGCATCCGTCAGCCAAAAAAGATCAGACATGTTCACCGCTCGTTTTTGAACCATGAAACACGCCGTCACCCAGAACCCAAGGGGTCCTGACCCTAAGAAGACCTGTTTACTAGCCAACGTGCGTACTTGCTTCTATTCTGTCGATCAGGGTGTTTCCGACGTTGCTGCATTCAGTGTGCAGCGTCCGAACCCAGAATGAGATCGGTTGTTGTTTAGTCAAAGCGGTGAGTCTATTGGTTACTTCGACAGAATCAAGGCATTCGATTGGAACTGTCAGCAAAGCTGGGCTGCCCAGATCTAAGCCGTTTTTGATCCCCTTTTTGTTCGTTGGTTTCATCTTACCATTTTACTTCGACGTCCTCGGAATGCAGATCAACGGCTATCGGTTGGTTCTTATTATTTTTTTTGTTCCTGCGGTTGTGCACTGGCTGGACCGATCGACAAGAGTTCAAACCCCCGACATTCTGATTCTGTGTTTTGCCATTTGGAATGGGTTGGCGATAATCGCAAATCATGGGTTTGCGCGATGGGAGTATGTGGGCATCGCTCTAATCGAAACCCTATCGCCCTACTTTATCGCACGTTGGATGATCCGGGATGCCGATGCATTTCGCAGCTTCGCCATTTGGCTCTTTGCGGTGGTTGCAATCATGTTGCCATTCAGTGTTTATCAATCTGTAACCAACACCTCGTTGCTTCTCAATTTTTTTAGCAATTTCGGGCAGGTCTACAAGACTGTCCTAGATCAGCCGCGTCTTGGGTTCTACCGGGCACAGGGCTCGATGCCTCACCCTATTTTGTTCGGGTTGTTTTGCAGCACAGCATTCGCAATGTCTTGGTACGTTTTGGGGTATGGTAAAAGTCTGAGCTACAAGCTTTCCCGGGTCGGAATTGTCGTGTTTGCTACCATTACATCGCTGTCCTCTGGCGCTTGGCTTGCCATTGCCGTGCAAATTGGACTGATGGGATGGAAAACGGTTTTTTCGGCCATTAAGAAGAAATGGAACTTATTGCTGTACCTCTTTGTCGGTTTATACGCGTTTATCGAAGTGTTTTCTAATCGGCCGCCGGCTCAGTTGTTTGCTGCGTACCTGACATTGAAGAAATCGACGGCTTGGAACCGGATTCACATCTTCACCTACGCATCAGACGATATATTGCGCAATCCCGTGTTTGGGATCGGTTTGAAAGATTGGAGCAGGCCGAGATGGATGGTCCCAAGCGTAGACAACTATTGGCTGCTCGTGACAATGCGTCACGGATTTCCTTCTTTGATATTTCTTCTTCTTATAGTCTTTTTTGTGTTCAGGAGCATAGGGCGTGCCAAGCTTAATGGGCGGCTGGCAAGTTATCGGTACGGGTATTTGTTTTCTCTTTCCGGTTTTTGTGTAGCAGCGATAACTGTGCATGTGTGGGATGCAACTTTCTGCTTGTTCATGTTTATGCTCGGTGCAGGACTATGGATGGTAGATGCCGAAGATGAAGCTGTAGAGAAGAATGCATCTTCTGCGTCACACGAACGTCGAACAATTCGATATACACGATTTGGTTGAGGAAAAGTGCTGCCAATACTTTGGAAATCTGGTGGCTGACCGGAAGAAAGCCGCCGTTTTAACAGGGAAAACGAAGTGACTATGTCGAAATCCAGAATCGAGACAGATGCCAGCACAGGACGAAGGCCGAAACGGTCACGACAACAAAATCTGCTGGCACAAATTCCGATCTCTGTGCGCAAGAACTATGGTTTGGCGACGAACCAAGAGTTCTGGAAACTGATCCCTTATTTGTTGCGTTGCAGAATCCATGAACGCGATTTTTCAAATGGACAGACTAAGATATTTGTTGCCACTCATCACAAGGCAATGACCACCTATTTTAAGGCGGTGCTCAAACTTTTGTCCTTTGGTCTCGGTGTACGTTTCGAGGATATTTCCAAAGAGATCCCAAAGCCGAATACTAGGGTTTTCCTGTCAATGCACAGTCGCACGCCATTTGCCGAAATTGGTCCCTATCGTGGGATACATGTCATGCGAGATCCGCGAGACATGATTGTGTCCTCGTATCATTACCATCTGTGGACGAACGAGCTTTGGGCTCACATTCCGGATGAAAATGGAAGAACTTACCAGGAGAAGCTCCGCGCTGTCGACAAGACAGAGGGCTTGTTCATGACAATCCGCCACTTCATCTTTTTCAGTCGCGAAACTCTTGAAAACTGGAATCTGGATGACCCGAACATCCTTGAAGTGTCATATGATGAGTTGATGGGCAGCCGGCGCGATGCGCTTTACAGCGAAATCTTTTCTTTTCTGGGTTTGACCGCAGAGGCGCACGAATTGGGGGTCCGCTTGATGCGCTTGTTCGAAGCGGGTAAACGCAGCAAGCTATCAGCGTCAAAGGTCAATGAGCGTGCGCATATCCGCAGCGGGCGCAGCGGCCAATGGAAAGATGAACTGGAACCCGAACACTTGGCTTTCATCGACCAGGAGCTTGGGCACATCTTGGAAAAATTTGGATATGCTCGGGCCTGATAGAGAGTGGCAAATCTTCTGTGTATGACTGATCCGGTTCATGCTTCACCGAAAGGAAGTGATCAGCCCCACCTAAGTGGTCCAGTTTGATTGTTAGTGCATAGTCGGCCTCTGGTCCATCCGGACGACGGTTTCCGGGGCCGGTGGGCGGTAACCCAAGGCGCTGTGCGGTCGTTTCGTGTTGTAGTGCCTCCTCCATTGTTTGATCAGGATCTGTGCCTCGCGCAGGGTATATAATATCTCGCCATCGAGCAGCTCATCGCGGAACCGGGCGTTGAAGCTTTCGCAATAGCCATTCTCCCAGGGTGAGCCGGGTTCTATGTAGGCGGTCCTGGCGCCGACCGCGGAAGTCCAGTCCCGGACAGCCTGTGCCACGAACTCCGGGCCATTGTCCGACCGGATGCAGGCCGGCACACCACGTAGGATGAATAGATCGCTTAGGGCGTCGATGACATCTATGGAGTTCAGCTTGCGCTTCACCTTGATCGCGAGGCATTCCCGGCTGTACGCGTCGATGATGTTCAACGTCCTGAATGCCTTTCCGTCGTCCATCCGGCAGTGCACGAAGTCAAAGGACCAGACATGGTTGCGGTACTCCGGCCGCAGCCGTACGCAGGATCCGTCATTCAGCCAGAGCCGCCCTTTCCTCGGCTGCCTCGATGGCACTTTCAGTCCCTCCCGTCGCCACAGCCGTTCCACGCGCTTGTCGTTGACCTGCCAGCCGGCATCTCTCAGCAAGGCTGCGATCCGACGGTATCCATAGCGACCATATTGGCGCGCAAGCTCAATCATGTCCGCTATCAGGCGCTCTTCGACAGCCCGGCCCCTCGGCAGCTTGCGCTGTGTCGAGCGGTGCTGGCGCAGCACCCGGCAAGCACGACGCGCCGAGACGCCCAGTTCGTTGCGGACAAGTTCGATACAAGCTCGACGACGGGCGGGGCTCAGAAGTTTCCCTTTGCCGCCTCCGCCAGGATCAGCTTGTCCAGCGTCAGGTCCGACACGGCCTTCCTTAGCCGCTCATTCTCCTTCTGAAGCCGTTTGAGCTCTCTGAGCTGGTCGGTTCCCAGCCCGCCATACTGCTTGCGCCAGCGATAGTAAGTCTGTTCGGTAATGCGAACCTCACGGATCGCATCCACCCGCGCCATTCCTTGCCCGACAAGCACCTCAACCTGCCGCAGCTTCGTGACAATCTCTTCCGGCTTGTATCGTTTCGTTCCCATTCTGATCCTCCGTTTTCCTCAACATAACGGCGGACCACTACAGTGGGGGAGGGTCAGCTTGAGTATCTGAAATCGCATGGACCGGGACGGATACACAAAGTTTATGATACTCCCGGCTGATATGCTCAGGCAATTCAGTCCCACGTGGGGCTTAGCCTAGGGGTAGTAGCTTTTTTTTTGTCATTGCCACCGCGCGACGTATTTTCTTACGAACTGGCAGAAGCCCGTTCATTATGGCATCAAGCTCTGCCATCCCCATATCTCCGCGTAGGGACGTACGTGGCCGCACGAACGAAGAGTCGTTCATATACCCACCATCACTGGAAAACGCCACTTGGTATCCACACTGGCGAAGCACACGGAGTACGCGCGCATTGTATGAGCCGAAAGGTATACCGGCGCGCATCACAGGGAGCCCACAGACATCCTCCAATACGGCTTGCGATTCCAACAGTTCTCGACTGAGGGTCTTCGTATCTAGGGTATCCCACGCGACATGGTTGATCCCGTGGCTGCCTATTCCCATACCTTTTGCGACCAGAGCGGAAATGTGACATCGCTCCAAAGATCCAGGCTGACCAACCCTTCCTGTGAGGACGAAGAACGTGGCTGATAAACCCCGTTGCTCCAGAGCAGGAAGGGCAACTTCAAAATCAGAAATATTCCCATCATCGAAAGTCAGAAAATAACGTGCAGGCTCAGGCGCGCCCGCAACGCGATCTAGAACATCCAAGAATTGCTTCTCAGAAAGCCAAAAAGGGGCTTCTCCCGGGTCAAGCACGCGCTTTGGATCTCCGATCCCATGAAAGTTGAGTCCTATCCGCCGGGCCATTTCACAACCTGACCTTTCTGTGTACGGATTCGGCCAGCTTGATCAGCGCAGGCGTCATTCCCGATGGCCGCGACTCGAACGGGCCTGCTGCCGTTACATCTGTCCCGCCTGTCCGCACTTTAAACCGCGTGACACTGGGGTTCCCTTCTGGATCGATGCCGCCCAGATCGAACCACCTGGCGCCACGGCGACGGCAATGAAGCATAGCTTGCCACATGAGGTAGTGCCCAGCGTTCAATCGCCGTCCGGCCTCAGAAGTCGCCCCGAACAGGTATGTTGCAGTGGTACCGGCATACCCAATGGTCATCGCACCAACGTCTTCACCGCCCTTGCGAGCGACCAGAACGTCATGTTCGAAATCAGATCCTGACAGGTGATAATAAAACTCAGGCGGTATGTCAGGCTGGAAGCCTTTTGAGGAACGGACCTGATGATACAGCCTAGAGAACCGATCCGACAATTCGGTAATCGGCCCTTTTTGAATATCCAGATCGGCCTTCAGGGCATTTCGCAAAGAGTTTCGCCACTTCCCGTGCAGGGCCTTCATTAGGTTAGCCTCTGATTGGTTCAGGTCGATCAAAACCGTCCTATATGTGCTGGACCTTTCTGACGGCACAAATCCCGCCTCGGTTATCACATCGAGATGCGGAGTTGCACTGACAGGCATGCGAAAGCGCAGGACATGCCCAGCACCGTGTGTGTATTTTCGCAAACCGGACAACACTGAGCCCAAAGTCTCGGGAACCGTGCGCTGGCCATGTCCCGTGCATGTCAGCGGTCCGGAGGCTATCCATGCAACTCCCCGCCCTAGAATCGGGACTTTCTTGACTCTAAGACACGCAGCAGCAACCGGCATGCCGTTGCGATCGAACATCCCCAAAAACTCGGCGGAGGCGCCGATACGGTCCGCGGCAGCCAATGCGTAAGTTAGTGTTTGCTCATAAGTCAGGTCATCAAAGCGGCGGCTGATCTCGGGCCACTGATCTGGCGACAGTTTTCGCAATTCTATTTGCTGGTTCGCCAACGTACTCCGGCTCCACACTTACTATTTTCCAAAATCTTGTCAATTAGCTCTTCTTCTTGGTCTGGTAACCGCTTGGAGGGATTGATCGTGAACTGCATGGGGATCAAGTCCTGGGCAAACCAGCTGGCGGGAACTGCGTGTTGGCCAAAAAATGCGCGGATGTCCTCCAAGGCACCTCTGGGGTCTTCACACACTGTCTCGTAGTTTATCCTGATCAACCTGTTCGCCCCGATATGTGAACAATCGAGATCAATATCGTGCGCTACGCCCACAACTTGCCGGCAAGCTCGCTCGATGTCAGTGGCGCCTCCAGCCATGGATGGGCGAACAGACCACCATTGCTCGCGGTCTGGTTCTGGGCCTTTTTGGCGTCGTTGCGCCCTGAGAATGGACCTGACTGTGTCCTTGGGGTCGCGCCGAACTTCGATGAATAGGCAGCCAGGAAACAGCGCGTCTAACAACCTGATCCGATTTGAATGCATCACATTCTTGTTAATAAAAGGCGCATGAAACAAGTTTGACATCCCCGACAGAGTTGCCTTGATTTCTTGCACGGGCAAACTGGACAACGCGCTTTCGTCAGTCCACGCTCTGTCCTCAAACCAACGCCGCCAAATCCAGCCACCTTCGTTTGGTGCCGCCCATCCGGCGATATGACCGTAGTCGCTTTGAAAGGCAGGCTTGCGAGGCCGTAAAAACAATTGGCCTAGTTTAGTAACCGCCAGAGGGGTCATGTAGAAACGATGTGACAAGTTCGTGAAATAAGCGAGATTGAACGCTGTGACCACCACCTCATAAATCAAGGATGTTCCAGAGCGTGGCGCGCCAACAATGAAGATATGTGGCCAGTTAGCTTTCGGCTGACTTTCAAGCATTCGCGCCTCAGCCGGGGCAAGAACTGTATGGACTGCCCCCCGCAGCGCGGATTTGAACCTGGCTTCCATTATGCTGTCCCTGCACGATACTTCGGCGGCATTTGCCCTTTGGATTGCTTGAACAGGGCTCCAGCCAGAAAAACAAGCCTCGCCCGCCAAGCACTAGCTGCTGGCTGCTCGGGTCGAAAAACACTTATTGGCAAAAACCACGCGGCCCTTAGCAGGTCACCAACAAGCATCATCAAAGTCCCTAACCAAGCAACTAAAGGCCCGCGGGTAAAGCGCAGAAAAAGGATGTGGCCTTTCGCGATCTCAACGGATTTCCAAGGAGACGTCTGCCCTGTCGAGACAGCGCCAATATGCATCAAGCGAATATCCGGATTGTAGCGCACCGCTAGGCCCGCCTGTCGAACCCGCCAACACCATTCCGATTCTTCGCTGTACATGAAGAACCGTTCATCCATCGTGCCGATCTTGTCTACAACCGTGCGCGAAATCATCATGAAACACCCTGCCACGACATCAACATCTTGCATCGTGTCGCGAGGCAAGGATGCGTAGCGTTGATCGCCGAAGTAGCGGCTATTGCGAAGTATCGTGTTAGGTACAAACATGCTCCAGAAGAGGCTGCGCAGTGATATTTCTCGGAAAAGGGTTGATTGCTGGCTCCCATCCTCCAAAGAGACATGCCCACCAAGAATTCCAACTTCGGGATGGTCCCGAAGATAGGCAACGGCGTGTTCCAAAGTGCCGTTGAAAACCTGTGCATCGGGATTGAGAATTAAAAATATGCGACCACGCGCCATACGCATGCCGATATTGTTACCCCAAGCATAGCCGCCGTTGTGGCCGGCTTCCACGACCGTAATCTCCGGGAAATCGGTACGAAGCTTATGGACACTACCATCGCGTGAATCGTTATCGACCACGATTATTTCCAGCTTCAAGGTGCCGGAGTGTTCCAGAACAGACTGGACCGCTTGTGCGGTTACCTCGCAAGTCTTGTAGTTTACAATTATTACACTAAGATCGAGTTCCTCTCCACGCGACACGCAAGTCAGTTCGTTTTTGCCATTCAAGACCGAACAGTCGCCCATACGTCAAAAGACCTTTTGATTTTCCAAATTCATGATCAACCTCTAAAATCAGGATTCGATAGATCCACGCGCTCGGGTCTTTGAGCCTTTGGGGTGCCCGAAAGCATTTTTAACCAAGCCCAAAAACAGACTCTCAACTCCTACGGGGCGCTTCACCATATTCCATAGCAAATAATGTGTTCCTACATAGACTGTCGCACCAACCAGCACCTTCGTGGCAAAACGATAGCGCAACAATGGTAGGTCATCGGAGGTGTCAAAGGCCCATCCAATGTGGTCGGGGTTGCCCATCGCGCCGCCTACTAAGAGAACTGCTGCGATCATGGTCAACGTTGACACAAACGACCTCCAACCAACCGTCAGTGGGCCGAAAAAACTCTGCGTTCCAAACCTCTTGGCAACCGCCAGCGTAGTCAGGATAGCTGCCGCGCTCGAGGTTGCAGCTGCAACCAAAGCGCCAGAGAACCCAAACTGCACGCCAACAGACATCGACAAGCAAACAAATGCCAACAGAAAAACATTTCTAACAAACAATACCTTTGTCGACCCTTCGACATAGGCAGCCGAGCGGACGTTTTCTTGGAGCGTTTCAAGTGCCTTTAGTGGGGCCAAAATCCAAATGACCTGTACGGCTGCCAACCAATTCCATCCGATCACGACGATAACGATATGATTAGCGACCAGAGCCATACCAATGGAAATCGGCAAGACGATCGCAAGAAGAAATTCGTTCAGGCGGGTGAATGCTTCATCTTTTCGGTCGGTGTTCCTGGAAATTTCCGCAAGTCCAGGGTAAAAAACGCGTTGAAGCGGGGCAAAAAGCTGAGTTGTAACAAGTGTGCTGAGCCTGTTGCCAAGTCGAAATATACCAGCATCCGAGTATCCCAGAGTTGCGCCGATAATTAACTGGGGCATGTTTTTTGAAAAGAACTGAGCGATTTGAGCTCCAGTCGACCAAATAGAAAAAGACAAGCAATCATGCCAGCGCGCCAGCGAAGGACGGATCGTCATTGGTGCCAAGCCGAATGTCCAAATGCTGCGCGTCAACATGGCACCGAAACTAGCAGCAATAATAGCCCAATAGTCCCGCCAGAACCAAGCTAAGCTAACCGCTATGACGGAATAAACCACTCGGCTAACTGTCTCTTCTCCTGCTGCATAGATGAAGCTCAGATCGCGCTCGAAAAGAACAAAGCGGGGGCTCTTGAAGGCTATTACGAAAGACAGCACGCAAAGAACAAAGGCAAGTTCAGACAATTCAGGAAGACCAAGCAGAACAGGAAATTGACGAGTTGAGAAAAAGAATGCTGCGGCCGCGGCACCAACAATAATCTGAAAGGTGAAGACAGTTCTCAGATGTTCCGGGGTCACTTCTTCGACTCGGATGAGAACGATGGCGATCTGCCGTTGAATCATCTCAAGAAAGGCTGTTGCGACCAAGAAGTAGGCGGCAATGCCGAAGTCTGTGGGTGTCAATAGACGAGCCGTCACTATCAAAGTGATCATGCCCAACACTTGTCTAAACAGGCTTGAGGCCAGCAATGTGGTCGCACCCACTGCAAGCGCTGACGTTCGGGATGTTGAGCGCCTGTGCCGATTAGAATTCGTAGGTTGTTTCAAATTTCTATACTTTCCAAACTCGCTACAAACAGTGGTTTACAGCAACTATGTTTCCAAATCCATGTTGCAGTGAGACATGTTAATGCGTTCGAGCTAGGGCTACGCCGCACAGGCCTGACCGCCCAATCTCGGTGTCTCGGTCTGTTTCAGATGTATTAAACCTTGGTATCTGCGTGGTTTCTGCATATTTTCATCGCCAGCCGACCTGTTGCATCTTTTTCCGAAGTGTAATCTCTATTCGTGTCATGAATTGGACACGAAATGTATTACGAAGCCAAGTCTGCAGCGAAGTACGTCGCCCGCGATTTTCGCAGTTGAGAGTATGTTGTGTGAGTAGTGGTATGACCTTATGAAAATCGCGATTTTTGGCTTGGGGTATGTTGGGTTCACTGCGGCCTGCTGTCTGGCCCATCATGGGCACGAAGTGTTGGGCATCGACGTCAATGCCGACAAGGTGTCCGAGATCAACTCCGGCAAACCGCCCATCAAGGAACCGCAGGTTGGCGAACTGCTGACCCACGCACTGGACAGGGGACTGATCCGTGCGGTCGTCGAATGCCCCGATCTTTCAACCTGCGATTTGGCCATCGTCTGTGTCGGAACGCCCAGTTCGACCGACGGCTCCCACAACATGAGCTATGTGGCCGAAGTCACCCGGCAGATTGCCGAAACCATATCCGACGACCGGGCGCGTCCGTTGACGGTTGCCTACCGGTCCACCTTTCGGCCCGGAACCGTCGCGCAACTGGTCGAGCCGATCTTTCGAAGCTTTCTGGGCGATCGGGTCGCGCAAGCGGTCGAAATCGTCTACAATCCGGAATTCCTGCGCGAAGTCTCGGCCGTGCATGACTTCTTTCACCCACCCAAGATCGTCGTCGGCACGAAAGATGGCTGCCGCTCCGATGTAATGGACGCGCTGCACGAGGGCCTTGACGCGCCAGTTTTCTACACCTCGTACGAAGAGGCCGAGATCACCAAGTTCGTGGACAACACCTGGCATGCCACCAAGGTGGCCTTTGCCAACGAAATCGGCCGCATCTGCCATCGCATGGGCGTATCCGCAAAAACCATGCACCAGATCTTTGTCTCGGACACCAAGCTGAACATTTCGCCTTACTACACGCGGCCGGGCGGCGCCTTCGGGGGGTCTTGCCTGCCCAAGGACGTGCGGGCCCTGCAACATATCGCGGGCGAGATCGGTGCGCATACGCATCTGATCGACAGCCTGCTGCGCACCAACGAGGCGCACAAGACCTACCAGGCCCAGGACATCATGGCCCGTCTGCCCGATGGGGGCAGGGTGCTGATGGTGGGCGTGGCCTTCAAGGCCGGCACCGACGACCTGCGTGAAAGCCCGAATGTCGACATCGCGCGCCGTCTGCTTCAGGGCGGGTACAAGCTGTCGGTCTACGACCCGGCCATCCGCCCTGCCGACCTGCGCGGGCAGAACCTGGGCTATGCCTTCACGCATCTGCCTTCGGTCGGCAGCCTGCTGGTCGATCGGGCCACGGCCGAAGAGGGGCCTTGGGATCTGGTGATCGGATCGAATGCGATCGTGAACGATTTGAACCTTGGCGATTTTCCGGTGGTGCGAACCTATGAATATGACTGACACCACCCTGGCCGTTCAGCCGGTCTCGATGGATGAATTGCGGCGGGTCCGACCGCTGCAGGGGCTGAAAGTTCTGATCGTGGTCGAAAACCTGCCCGTTCCCTTCGACCGGCGCGTCTGGATGGAGGCGCGCACGCTGGCCGCCGCCGGCGCCGTCGTTTCGGTGATCTGCCCGACCGGAAAGGGCCACGAAGAGCGTATCTGGGAAGAAGAAGGCATTAAGGTCTATCGCCACCCGCTGCCACTGGATGCAAGCGGCGCGCTTGGCTATCTGCTGGAATACGGCGCGGCGCTGTTCTGGGAATCCTGGCTGGCGTTGCGGATCAAGCTCAGCCGGGGCTTTCACGTCATCCACGGCTGCAACCCGCCTGACCTGATCTTTCTGGTGGCGTTGCCCTTCAAACTGTTCGGCGTGCGGTACCTGTTCGATCATCACGACATCAATCCCGAACTCTACGAGGCCAAATTCGGCCGGCGCGGGTTCTTCTGGAAACTGATGAGGACCTTCGAACGTTTGACCTTCGCGTCGGCCCGGGTGTCGATCGCGACCAATGAAAGCTATCGCCGGATCGCCATCGAACGCGGGGGCATGGCGCCCGAGGATGTATTCATTGTGCGCTCGGGCCCGGACCTAAGCCGTCTGGAGCGCGTCCCGCCCAACCCGGCCTGGCGGAACGGTCGAAAATACATGGTGGGCTATGTCGGCGTGATGGGCGATCAGGAGGGGATCGACCTGCTGCTTGAATCCGTAGCCCACCTGGTGCAGGGGCAGGGCCGGGACGACATCCAGTTCTGCCTGGTCGGCGGCGGACCCAGCCTCGAGAAACTGCGCGAACAATCCGCCGCGATGGGCCTGTCGGACTACGTCACCTTCACTGGGCGGGCACCGGATCGGGACCTGTTCGAGATCCTGTCGACGGCGGATGTCTGCGTGAACCCGGACCGGGTGAACGAGATGAACGACAAATCCACCATGAACAAGATCCTTGAATACATGGCCTTCGAAAAACCGATCGTCCAGTTCGACGTGACCGAGGGCCGGTTCTCGGCGCAGGACGCGTCTCTGTACGCGCGGCCGAATGATCCGGTGGACATGGCGGCCAAGATTGCCGAACTGCTTGAAGATGAAGAGCGTCGGGCCCGAATGGGCTGCTATGGCCGCGCGCGGGTCGAGTCTGAAATGGCCTGGCCTCATCAGGTGCGCGCCCTGATCGCGGCCTACGAACGGGTGTGGAAAGGCTGAAATATTGCAACTTATTCCGTGGCCCGGTGTGCATTTGGTCTAGCGGATACGCTCGGCCGATTCCGCAATCCCATGGCTGGCTTCTCAATCAAGTGCCAAGACAAAACAGCAAAGACGAGTGTGAGAGGCAAGGAAAACACCATATTGGACACTGGTGTCGTCATACCGGACTGGGCTGCAATCTGCTGGATGGGGAAAGCATAAATATAGAGTCCATATGAATAGTCGCCCAAATTATTGAATTTCAACAACTTTTCGCATCTTGAGTATCCCACAAAAAAAACTGCGTAAGATAATGTGATGGAGAAAACGGGCAAGAACACCGGAGTGAACCAAGTGACGAACGCAATACATGCTGCTCCGACGAGAGCAACCAAGGACAAAGGAATTTCATGGCGCCAGAGATAGAAACACATCCCGGTCAGAAATGGCAGTCCAAGCCGCGCCATCTGCTCAATTCGTGTGTTCAACTCCAACGCCATTGTAGTGGCGTAGACACCCAAGAACAACAAAACCAGAAACGCAAACGGCTTACGCCGTTGCAATAGACCCAACGTCCCGCAAATCAGGACTCCGGCGTAACAAGTGACCTCATAGGACAGTGACCAAAGAGAGCCGTTGATTGCCGGCCCATGTGGGTTTCCAACAAAAACACCTGGCAGTGTATACAACAAGTCAAACAAGGTCATGTTACGGAAAAAATACTCGATTGTTGCAGGCCAAAATACACCGGCGGACGCAGCGGTCAAAAACAATCCCGAAACGAAAATGGTAATTATCAGGACAATGGTTAGCGCTGGAAAGAGTCTTAAAACCCGAGACGCAAGAAAGGATGGTACAGATCGCTTCCGATCGAAGCTACGGGTAATGAAAAAACCCGAAATTGCGAAAAATATCCAGACACTGACTGTTCCAAGGGACAATCCGTGCAATTGGGCTTCAAGCGGTTGAACTGCCGCCTTGCCGAGGCTGAGAGGATATGCGTGTGAGACCAGAACGCCTGTTGCCGCGAGGATTCGGATCAGGTTGAAATGGTTGTCTCGACCGTTCGAGCGATCCGCAATACAGGGGCTGCTACCCAGAACTTTTGCGAGAGTCCGTTGATACATTTTCATCACCAAACTAGCTAGAATGGTACGAAACGCGGCATGCGGTTCAGGCTGGGCACCATGAACCGCCGCAACCGCGCGTCGGCATCCGCCTCGGTTTCACCGGGCAGGATGGGCGTGACGAAACGGACAAGGGCGCCATCCGTCCGCCCCATGACAAAGCCATCCTGGATGACGCTCAGCTTGGCCCGAAAATCGTTGACCATCCGCTTTCCGCGCTGTTCGAACCAGTAGTAGACCAGCTGTTTCGACAGTTCCTTCTGGATCACCGCCCGGTTGACGGTGAAACTGCCATAGGGCGTCTTGTCCAAGGTAATTTGATACGGCTCCAGGCTGAATATTTCCCACCCGCCGACAGGCAGACAGACCTCGGGGGAATGGATTCCGTCGCCGTCGGTCTGCTTGTCGTAAAAGGCCACGAACAGGTTCACGAATTCGCCGGACGTGGTGTCGGCATAGGTCGCGTTCAGATAGTCGCTGGCGCCCAGGGTCCGCTCGACCTTCGGGTCGAGGCTGGCCGTCGACCCCGACCAGTTTCCGAGTTGCCGCGGATACAGAACAAAGGGATCGCGTTCCACCGGCTGAACATCGGCCGCGGGGCGCAGCACCCAAGCCGCGGATACCGACAGCGTCAGAAGGGCCGCGGCAGCCAGTTGCAGCGAAGGCTTCAGACCAAAAATGCGCAGCGCGATGGGGCCGAACCCATCGACATCCAGATCGATCGCTTGTGCAAAGGGCTTGGGATCGGGGGCCATGCGCTGCAGCCCGATGGCCATCAGGAACAGGACCCCCACGCATAGCAGGAAGATAATCCAGCCCTCGAAGAAATGCATGAATCCTTCGGCCTGTTCGATGCCGTATTGATTGACCAAAATGCCGATCACGCCGATGCGGATCGAATTCATCAGAACGGTCAGCGGAGCGGCCGCCAGCAGCAGCACGACCTTGTGCCAGATCGGGCCGCGATAGAGCAGGGCGAACAGGTACGAGAAACTGAGAATGGGAAACAGATAGCGCAGGCCCGAGCAGGCCTCGGCCACTTGCAGCTTGTAGACACCCAGATCGATGACATTGCCTTCGATGAAGACCGACACACCAGCCAGTTGCACGAACCATACGCCCAGTTCGGACGAGATCCACTGAAGGAAGATCGTCAGCTTCCAGTACACGAACTGGGGCAGGGGCAGCATGAAAACCAGGTGGAAGACCGGCAATTGGTGGTGGCGGCCGCGCTGCCAGCCGAACACGGTCAGCACGACTCCGCCGGTCCAGATGATCATGGCATAGGTCACGATGTCCGGAATCCGCGCCAAATTGCCCAGAACCGCCACCGCAAGCGCCAGGGCGATGACCGCAACCCCGGGCCAGCGGTCTTGAACTTCGGGGAGCGTCGCCGGCGCGTTGCGCAATTCCCGCAGGAACAGATACAGCGAAATGATCGGGATCAGCGGGCCGTGGCTGTATTCAGGCGTGCTCCAGGCAGTGCCCAGCGACACGATCCCGATCCAGAACACCGGGACCGATCCGGCCAGCAACAGCACGAACCAGCCAAATCCGGCCACGTTGATCCGTGGCCAGACCGCTCCCAGAGGTCCGCCGGATTGACCGGATTTCGACTCAAGCTGTTGCATCAACCCTCATATTGCATCGAAACTGCGGCGCAAGCATCCTCGCAGATCGAAATCCCGAAATCGTGATCGCCACCTGCGACGCATCGCGCCGATCACGGCTTGAGGGTGAACCGCCGCCCCAGTGTCACGAACACGCCGTTGGATGTTGCCCGGAACCCGTTCTGGTCGTCGTATTCGTACTGATAACCCATGTTGACCGCCCAGTCCCGGGTGATCGCACGGGAATAGGAGGCGTTGAACACACTACGCTGGCGCGGATTTTTAGGGCCTGACCCTTCGTTTTCCTGGTCGATGAAATTCACGCTGAACGACAGGGCCGACACCGGATTGATGATGTAGTCATAGGTCAGAAAAGCCAGCGTCTGCCGCGTTTCCACACTCTGTGTGCTGGTGCCGACCCGGCGCTGGATGGTTGCCCCGATCCGGGAACTGGCCAACCTGTAGCTATAGTCCAGTTGTCCGATCGGCGTCACCTCGTCGAACGGTCCTCGGGTGAATCCGATATCAAACCCATAAGTCCCGTTGGCCCGCTGGAAATCACGCCCGAAGGTCGCATTGATGCGCGAGCCGTTCACGCCGAAGGTCTGGTCGATCAGAATATCGGCGGACCCGTCCGGCAGCGTCTTGTTCCAGGAAAAGTCCCAGACGAAATCCTCGGTCACGTTGCTGGTGTTCGAAACGCGCTGGGTGTCGTCAACCTTGCTGTAGCCGATATTCGCACTGACGGTCGTGGTGGCCGAAACATCATAAGTGGCGCCAGTTGACAGAACAGTGGTGTTGCGATCCGTCTGCACGGCGTCATCGGCCTGGAATTCGCGGTAGTTCAGGCTGACGTTGGTCTGCAAGACCGGCGAGATCCGCATCAGCACGCTTCCGAAGAAGTCATTGGCGTTGTTGTCGAACAGCCCGGGATCAACGGTGCCGGAATAGCTGCGTTCACGATAGTTGTAGGAAAACCGGAACCCAAGGGGGTCGTTCAGTCCCGTCTGCCAATTCAGATTGCCGCGGGTATCGACCTGATCGCCGATCGTGCCGATCACATCGGCAGCATCGATCACCCCATCCAGGTTGACGTCGGTCAGCGACCGGTTGAAGGCCAGATCCCGTTCTCGATACGAAGCCAGCAGACTGAAGTTGCTGTTGGCGTTTCTGCGCTGATAGTTCAGCTGGGTAAACGGGTCGGAAAAGCTGCCATCGGTCCCGATGATCGGCTCGTTCGCGATGCGATACAACCCCGACAGGTCGAATTGCAGGGTCGAGTTCGGAGTCTGGTTCAGAATCCCCAGGGCCAGCGTATTTTCCCACCAGGTGGTCGAGCCCAAAGACGGATCCGTCAGACGCAGGTTGTCGTCGTGCCGCAGCGACGACAGATAGTCCAGCGTCACGGTTAGACCGGTGCCGGTACCCGCTGCACCTGCGGCTTGGCCCACCCGTCGCGCAGGGTTGCGCTGCGCCTGCTGCACGATCAGCTGCTGGCTGGGCGCTTGCTGCGTGGTGGCCGGCTGCGTCGTTGTCTGCTGCCCCGACACCTGTTGGCCCGTGGCGGGCGACACTGCCGCCACGAAAGCGACGCTGCCCAAAAGCGTCAGGCCCTGCCTCTTCCTGAATTTCCCCACCTGTATCTGCCCCTATTCGAACAAGCGGCGCGAGGGTACGACCACGACGTCTCCGGGTTTGAGCACCGTATTGCCCTGAATGCCACCGCCCGCGCCATCATAGTTGTAGAGGTATTTGTTCATCACGCCTGTTTTGCTGTCCACCCGTCGCAATTCGATGCGTTTGCGGGCCGCGAAGTTGGTCAGGCCGCCGGCCTGGGCCAGAACCTGAAGAATTGTCGTGCCTTCCGTCGCCGGAAGCTTTCCGGGAATGTTGACCTCGCCCATGACGAAGACGTCAATCGTTGGCCCTGTCGGCGTCAGGCCGGGAAGGGCCGGGGCCGCAAGGGCTGCGATCGACGCATAGACGGTCGGAGGTGTGTTGAAGTTGTTCGCCAGTGCCGACGCCAGCGCGGTCTGCAACCCGCTGGTCGACTTACCGGCCGCCCGGATCGTTCCCGCAAGCGGGAAGTTGATGGAGCCGTCAGGCAAAACCAGCACGGTTCGGTTCAGGGTCGGGTCCTCGAGAACCTCGATTTTGAGCGCATCTCCCGGCTGGATCTGATAGGAACCCTGCGCGAAGGCGCCGGTCGACAGCACCAAGGCCGTCACGAAAGTGATCAATGATCCGATGACTGTCCGCATGTTCAATTCTCTCATTTTCCCAAAGTATGCCCATTTTCTCCATTCGTCACAATCGGCCTGACGCAGCAAACGGGATCGGTGCGGCAGAATTGCCGCGGACCTTCTATTGACCGCCGCTCAACTCGATCTGCAGCCGTTCGATCTCGGCTTCGATGTTTGTCACCACATCCGGGGCCGCTTCCCTCGATTGCGCAGCCTGATAGACACGCAGGGCGTCCTCTCTACGCCCGACGGCCTCATAGGCTTTGCCCAGATGCTGCAGGACCACGGGATGATCCGGCAACCCCTTTGCCGCACTTTCCAGATATGTCAGCGCCTCGTCATAGTTGCCCAAGCGATAGGCGACCCAGCCATATGTGTCCTGAAAGGCCGGAATGCGGCTGCCACGCAGGCTCCGCACAAGAACTTGCGCCCGCTGCAGGCTTTCGTCGTCATCGCGGCGGGTCGTCAAAAGGCTGGCCAGATTGTTCGCCACGACCGGCGAGCGGTTGCTAGCGGTATAAGCCTTTTCATATGCTGCAATCGCCGCTTCCCATTCGCCGGCCCACTCATAGCCTTCGGCCTGCAACATCAGCAGGTCCGCGTTGTCGGGCAAGGCGGTCAGTGCCTGCTGCACCGTGGCCCGGACCTGCTGCGGATCTTCATGGCGTTTTTGCAACGCGATCAGCCCCAGCCAGGCCCGCGCCGATTCCGGGTCATCGGCCACGATTGCGCGGTACAGCCGCGCGGCCGCTTCCGGCTCTCCCTTCTTTTCGAGCACATGCGCCTTGACGATCCGCAGGATGTTCGACTCCGGCTCCTCAGCCAGCAGTGAATCCAGGCGGGCTTCGGCTCCGGCAAAGTCGTTTTGAACCACCATCAGACGGATCAGGGCGAGATCGGCTGGCAATCCGAATTCCGGGTCTTCCGCCAGTTCGCCCAGAAACGCCGCCAGATCGCCGGTGCGGTTCTGCCCTTCCATCATCCGCGCCTTCAGCTCGCTGGTTTTGCGGCGTGTATCGGGATCATCCAGCGGGTCGAGCGCCTGCAGCACGGAGTCCAGCCGGGGCCAGTCCTGCAAGGCGACATAAACATCGCCCAACGTCAACAGAAGCCGAGGGTCGGTCGGGGCCTTGCGCAACGCGTCGATCAGGACACTTTCGGCGATCTTCAGATCGTTCTCTTCGATCAGGTGCAGGGCATAGTTCAGGGTTTCGGTCGGCGCGTTGCCGGACAACTCGACCGCAAGCGCCAGCATTTCGCCCTTCAGGTTGCGGTCGCCGTTTCGGTCATGCGCCTGAGCCATCAAGGTCACGAGCTGCGGGTCGCGTGCGTTCGTCTCGAGCGCCGCGCGCAACAGCAGGATCGCGTCTCCAATGGCGTCTTCCTCGATCAGCCACGCCGCCTTGAGCTTGACGGCCTCGGTCTGGGTCGGGTCTTCGCTCAGGACGCGTTCGATCACGGCGCGGCCTTCTTCCCGATGGCCGGACAGAATCAGCATCCGCGCGAACTCCACCTCGTTCTCACGTGTCTGCGCCGTGCGCGGAGCACCATCCAGCAAGGCGCGCATCTCGGACAGCGCCCCATCGGTATCGCCCGACTGGAACCGCAGCGCGGCACGCATCATTCGGTATCGCGCGGCATTCGGCCCGCCCGCCGCGATGGTCCGGGTCATTTCCGCGATGGCGGCATCATGGCCGCGATGCTCGGTCAGAAAGGCAATCAGACGCTGAACGGGAAAATAGTCTTCGGACAGCGGATCCGCCTTGGCCCGCAGGATCTCTTCGGCATCGTCCAAACGGCGCTGATCGATGAAATGTTCTACCAGCATCTGCTCGACGCCCTGATCGCCGGGGAAGACGTCGATCATCTGGCGCAGCTGCTTTTCGATCTCGTCCGTCTTGCCCAGCTGCTGAAGAGCGTGGAGCCGGATCGTGTAAAGGTTCCCCTCGGTCGGCGCAAAAGCCAATGCGGCATCCACCTGGTCGATCACATCATACCAATCCTGGGCGCGCACGAGGTGATCGATCACCACGTGCCGAGCCGTCATCATGTCGGGGCGGTCATTCAGCATTGCGCGCGCCGCAGCGACGGACTGTCCGACGCCGGCATCGTTGCCATCCCGCACCGCGTCGGTATAGGCCAGCGTGTTCTGCAACGACGCGATCTCGGCCTCTTCCGGGGCCAACTGCGCGGCCTTGGTGACATAGCGCCGCAGATCTTCCCACAGCCCCTGTTCCAACGCCATTTCCGCCAAGGCCCGATTGCCTTCGAGGTTGTCAGGATACTGTTCCACCAACAGCAGATACTGGCGATAGGCCAGTGGCACGTTGCCGCGTTCGCGCTCGAGCCGGGCGAAGGTCAGCCGCGCTTCTTTATGTTGTCCGTTCAGTTTGAAAACGTTCTTGAACTCGATCAGCGCGCGCTCGACGTCGCCGTTCTCGAGATGGGCAAGACCGGCCTGATAATGCGCCTCGGCCCGTTCTTCCGCCGTGTCGCAGGCGCTGAGGAAAAGCGCGGCCGTCAGCAGGAATGCCGCGAAGGTCCTGCCAAGAAGGTTTCCGAATGCGTTCATCACGTCACTCCTGCAACTGCCAGCGTCGCTGCCTGATGCCGGACCATTCTCAACAGCCGGTGCCGCGAAGGACCACGAAGAGCGTTTTGAACATGATCGAAAGATCGGTGCCGAAGGACATCGTTTTCCAGTATTCCGAATCGTGATGCGCCCGCTCGGCGAATGAGGACTGGTTGCGCTCGGATACCTGCCACCGGCCGGTGATGCCCGGCCGCATCACATAATACAGGTGCCCGGGATACATGCTTTGCTGCTTGACCATCATAGGTCGCGGTCCAACCAGGGACATCTCGCCAACCAGCACGTTCCAGAACTGCGGCAGTTCATCCAGCGACGACTTGCGCAAGAAGGTACCCAAGCGGATGATCCGGGGGTCGTCTGTGAGTTTCTGATTGCGCTCCCATTCGGCGCGTGCGTCAGGGTTGGCTGCCAGATGCGCCTCGAGGACGGTTTCGGCGTCCTTCACCATCGTGCGAAGCTTCAGCAGGTGGAAGGTCTTGCCATTTTGGCCGACACGCTTTTGACGATAGAAGGGCTGTGCGCCCTGAAAGGCCAGCAGCACCGAGAAAACCACCACCAGCGGCACGACGATGGGCGCGGCAGCGATCACGAATACAATGTCAAAGGCTCGCTTTCCGAAGCGACCATAAAAACCGGAACACCGATTTGCGGCCGGCAATACCGGAACTCTGCGGTAACCAGTCCCGGCTACCTCCTTGGAATGGATTGTCACTATTTAAACCCCCAGCACACAACGGACACCTACACTCAATCACACACTCAGGAACCAACTACTCGCACGACCTCAAAGCGCTATTCAAATTTTTTTCATACAAATGGGACGCTTCACCCTTTCTTCATTGTTCACATGAATTGATGAACGCCTGCGTCCAAAAGACTAACAAATTCTTAAGGGCTTGCAAAACATTAATGGGCTCGGACCGCACTGTTTGAGTGGGAAGCGCACGGAATTTCAACGGCATGGCGTGACGAAGCGCACGGGTCGCCCGGTCAGAAAACATCCGTCCATTGTGCATGATTCGGGATCAATGCAGCCGCATGGGTCCCTTTAATCCCGATCTTGCCCCGATTTGGCTTTGCGGGCCCGCCCGTTGATTCTGCGTTGCACCGGCTTGGGCGCGACAGCCTGACGGAAACAATCACCGAAAAATGTTTCCATTGCACCTTCTGGGCGGGTTAATGTGTCACTCTGGAGATATGGGGGATGCTCTCTATCTTGATGTTGTGGCACAATGACGTGCATGTTGAGGGCCGATATAGTGGCTTCTCGTTATTTTGTTAGGATTTACCTGTGGTTCAGGGTGCAAGTTTGGGTAATCTCTGGAGAGCCAGGATTTTTTTCGACAAGTCGGAAGGCGACCGAGGTGCCATGGCCTCCAGCGACGGGTTCTATCTGGATTATTTCGGCCTAGACCAGCGGCCATTCACTCTGCTGCCCGATCCCGGTTTCATGTACTGGTCGCCGCTGCACAAACGCGGCTATTCGATCTTGCAGTTCGGAATCATGAGCTGCGCGCCGATCACCGTTCTGACCGGAGAGATCGGCGCCGGCAAGACCACGCTGATCCAGCATCTTCTGAAGGACATGGAGGAGTCGATCACCGTCGGGCTGATCTCGAACGCTCAGGGCGGGCGGGGCGAGCTGCTCCAGTGGGTCATGCATGCCTTGGGCCTGCCGTTTGAAAAGGACGCGGCCTATGTCCAGCTGTTTCAGGCGCTGCAGGAATTCCTGGTCTCCGAATACGCGCAGGGCCGGCGTGTCGTGCTGATATTCGACGAGGCGCAGAACCTGACCGTCGAAGGGTTGGAAGAGATCCGGATGTTGACCAACATCAATGCCAACACCGATGAACTGATCCAGCTGGTCTTGGTGGGGCAACCCGAATTGCGCGACATGGTACTGGACCCGAAGATGCGCCAGCTGACCCAACGGGTGGCCGCGAGCTTTCACTTGGAGCGGATGGATGCGCCGTCGGTCGAAAGCTACATCCGGCATCGGATGAAGGTCGCCGGGGGGACCGGGGACGAATTCACCGAAGAGGCCTGCAAGCTGATCTTCGAAAAGACCCGTGGCGTTCCCCGGCTTGTGAACCAGCTGTGCGACTTCACCTTGCTGTACGCCTGGACCAACGAGACCAGAAACGTGGATGAAAACATAGTGCAACAAGTAATCGACGACGGCGTGTTCTTTGGCGGGAACTCACTCGAGAAGGAGCTGACAGACTGACATGGGCCCGGTTCGCTACTACATCTCGATCTTTCTGCGGCGCCTGCCGTATTTCCTCGTCGTTGCCCTGATCGTATCCGCTGCGTCGATCATCATCGCACGCACCCTGCCGCCCACCTATGTGTCGCAGATGCGGTTGATCGTCGAATCCCCGCAGATTCCGGGCAATCTGGCGGCCAGCACCGTCAACACCACGGCGGCCGAGCAACTGCAGATCATCGAACAGCGCCTGCTGACCCGTCCGATCCTTCTGGACATCGCCGAGGAGTTCGACGTTCTGCCTAATCAAGACGAGGCAAGCCCGGACCAGATCGTCGACACGATGCGCGCCAACACGCAAATCCGGATCGCCACCGGGCGCAATCAGGCCAACCTGATGACCATCACCTTCGAGGCCCGTTCCGGTCGGGTCGCGGCCGGTGTTCTGAACGCCTATCTGACGGAAATCCAGAAGCTCGACGTGAATTATCGCAAGGAGCGAGCCTCGGACACGCTGGAATTCTTCGAACAGGAGGTGGACCGGCTGAGTGACGAGTTGGACCGGCGCAGCGCGCAGATCCTCGAGTTCCAGAACGAAAACTCGGACTCGCTGCCGGCCAGCCTGCAGTTCAGACTGACCCAGCAGGCGACGCTGCAAACCAACATCCAGCAGCTTGACCAACAACTTTTCTCACTGCGAAACCAGCGTGAAAAGTTGCTGGAGATCTATGCCACGACCGGTCAGATCTCGACGATCGGACAACAACCGCAGACCCAGGCCCAGCAACAGTTGGCGCAGCTGCGCAATCAGCTGGACAATGACCTGGGCATCTATTCGGAAAACAGCCCCAAGATCAAAATCCTGCGCGCGCGGATCGCCCGCCTGGAAGAGGTCGTAGCCGCGGAGCAGGCCACCAGCGCCGCAACATCGGGCGCGCAGACCGGGAACTCGACTCTGGATCTGCAACTAGCGCAACTGGATTCGCAGATCGAGTCTCTGGAAGATCAGAAAACCGATGCCGAAAAGCGCCTGGCCGAGGTGACACGGACCATCGACCAGACCCCGGCGAATGCGATTACCCTCGCCGAGCTTCAGCGCGACTACAACAACGTCCAGGCACAGTACAACACAGCGGTGGCGCGGCTGGCCTCGGCCTCGACCGGCGAGCGGATCGAGGTAACCTCGCAGGGGCAGCGGATTTCTGTGATCGAATATCCGGTCGCGCCCAGTTCACCGACCAAGCCTAACCGCCTGATGATCGCTGGCGGCGGAACCGCCTTCGGTATCGCCTTGGGGATCGGGCTGGTCGTTCTGCTGGAACTGCTGAACAAATCCGTCCGCCGACCAGAAGACCTGATCAACAAGTTGCAGGTCTGGCCGATCGCGACAATCCCTTATGTCCGCACGCGCGGCGAGGTCATTCGCGCGCGACTGGCCTGGGCCGTTGTCATCCTGGCCATTTTGGGCAGCGTGCCGGCCGCCGTCTGGTCGGTTCACACGTATTATTTACCGCTCGACCTGATTGCCGAAAAGGTGATCGACAAGCTGGAGGTGTATTGGTGAGTTCTGTTCAAGTCAGCGATGGGAGCGCGTGATGGACCGTCTGCAACAGGCGATTCAAAAGGCCCGAGAGGAACGGGAAAGCCGTCAAAGAACCGTGCCCGCGGAACCGCTGCGGCTTGACCCGGATCAGGCTGTTGCGCCCTCGGTGACGAATGTCGAAACGTTGTGGTCGGATCTACCCGCCATCGAGATCAACCCGCGCGTCGCCTCCAAAAACCGCCTGGTGTCGTTGGAGGGCGGGTCGGACGCCGCGCCCTATGACATGCTGCGCACCAAGATGCTGCAACAGATCCTGTCCAATGGCTGGCGCCGGGTTGCGTTGACGTCGCCCTATGCCGGATGCGGCAAGAGCACGGCGGTCGCAAATCTTGCCTTCAGCCTGGGGCGGCAGGAAGATCTGCGCACCGTCGTGATCGATTTCGACCTACGGCGCCGTGGGCTGGCCGACGTGTTGGGGCAGAGCGGCGCGCACAACATGGCGGACATCATATCCGGTTCGGTACCGTTTCAGGAGCATGCGCAGCGGCACGGCAACAACGTGATTTTCGGACTGAATTTCAGCCCTACCCGCAATCCCGCCGAAATTCTGCAAAGCCGCAGGACGATCGAGCTGCTGGAATGGATCGAATCCGAATACCAGCCCGATATCATGCTGTTCGACACGCCGCCGCTGATGGTCAGCGACGACAGCCACGGGTTCCTCAGAAACGTCGATTGCGCCTTGCTGCTGGCTGCGGCAGAAGAAACCAGCATCGACCATATAGATGTGGCGGAACGCCAGCTGGCCGAATTGACCAAGATCATGGGGATCGTCCTGACCAAGTGTCGCTATGTCAGCGGGGCCTTCGGCAATGAATACGGATCGTACTGACGCGGCCCCCGAAAACGCGGTCATCATTCCCCACTACAACGACCTTCCCAGGCTCGAACGCTGTTTGCGGGCACTGATGGAAAATGACACCACCAGCACCGAGATCGTGGTCGTGGACAATGCCTCGTCGGTGTCGCTGGACGCAATTCAGCGCGCTTTCCCGATGGTTCGGTTTCTGGTCGAAACGCAAAAAGGCGCCGCCCATGCCCGCAACAGGGGCGTGGCCGAAACCAGCGCCCCGCGGCTGTTCTTTCTGGATGCCGATTGCGTTCCCGCCGCCGACTGGCTGACGGTCGGACGCCAGGTCGCCGACACCGCCGACCTGATTGGCGGGCGGGTCGACGTGTTTGACGAAACCCCGCCACCGCGCAGCGGGGCCGAGGCATTCGAGGCTGTTTTTGCCTTCAACTTCCGCCGCTACATCGAGGTCCAGGGCTTCTCGGGTGCCGGAAACCTGCTGACGCGACGGGACGTGTTCGACGCGATCGGCGGTTTCACGAACGGCGTGTCTGAGGATCGGGAATGGACCATGCGGGCGGTCTCGCACGGGTACAGCCTGATCTACGAGGACAGGTTCCGCGTCAGCCACCCGTCGCGCCAAGACTGGCCGGCGCTGAAGACCAAATGGCGGCGAACCACTCAAGAGGCTTTTCAGTTGAACGGAACCACCATTCGGGCGCGATTGCGCTGGATGATGCGGGGGCTGGCCATGCCAGCCAGCGCGGTGGTGCATACGCCGAAGGTTCTGACCAGCGACAAGCTGGGCTCCGGCCGGGAAGTCAGTGCGGCTATCGGCACCCTGTATCGGCTGCGATGCCAGCGGATGGTCTGGATGTTGCGGCAGGCCGCAGGGTTCGAGATCTGAGCCGGGCCAAACGAAAAAAGGGCCGCATTGCGCAGCCCTTTTAACATAATCATCATTATGACCGTTTGATCATGCCGCCTTGCGACGACGGGTCAACGCCAGACCTCCCAAGGCCGTCAACAGCAGCAACCCGCCGGCCGGCAGCGGAACCGCGGCCACGTCGAAGTCAAACGTGATGGCGCCGCCATTGGTGGTCCCCGACGAGTTCGCCCAGCTGAAGACCAGGTTCTGCCCCGGCGCGCCGGTCGACAGGAAAGTGGTATTCAGACGGGTAACACCCGATACCAGCGCCGCCGAGTTCAGCACGGTGTTGGTCGCCACATCAACCCAGCTCATGGTCAGGCCGGTGAAGGTTCCCAGAATTTTTGCGGTGACCGAGGCCTGTGCATTACCAGGCAGCGGCGCGGTCGGCGCAGTGAAGTTCACCGAATAAACACCCGGACCACCCGTGGTGGACACCGTTCCGACAAACAGGTTGTCCGAGGTGATGTCATAGCTTCCGCCAGCACTCACAGTCGTGATGGCCTTGGCTGTCCCGGTCATTACGAAGGACGCGGCCAGTGCGATCGCGACCATTTTCAAAGTTCTAAACATCTATTCCCACCCTCGTATACTTGAACACATAAAGACCCGAACAGATGTCAGGCCGTGGATTGGATGAAACCAAGGTACACCATCACGTTGTTGTTGCGAGAACTTTTTTAATAATTGTGGCAATTTTTTGGCTTTTGGCGACAATTGACCCCCAAATCAACCATTGGGCGGCTCTTTGTTTCCTTTCGCTCAACATTGCATCCTCCGCCTTCTGGCTCGAATCGGCTTCGCGTCCTCGGCGTGAAGTTCCGATGCGGACACTGCCCAAAGCCGTAAATTGGTGCTGTGCGCCTGCACCTGCGGAACGCCCGGGCCCCTTGCGAATAAGGTTTTTGCAACCACTCGGTTCCGACCGCCCTCATTGGTTCGGACCGGTCTGCACGCCACTGCGCTGACCGGTGTCGGCGGAACCAGCTGCGCCGAATTGCGTCTCGGACCATTTTTTTGTCCTTCGTCGGCCCAAGAACTTCGTGTAACCTCGCCCATACTGAAGATGACGAGTGTGGGTACCTGACCGCCGGAGGTATCCGAACGGTTTCCTGGGCCGGGGCGACATTCTGCGCGCCGGTCGGTTATTGAAGAGTATTTTGATGAACGCAGCTGATTTCGACCCCGATGGCCTGCACCTGACTGCCAAACGCATCCTCGTCACCGGTGGCGCGGGTTTCCTGGGATCGCACTTGTGCGCACGATTGCTGGATCAGGGGCATGAGGTCCTGTGCGTGGACAATTTCTTTACCGGGAGACGCGGCAATCTGCGTCATCTTCTGAACAACCCCCGCTTCGAGGTCATGCGCCACGACGTGACCTTTCCGCTGTATGTCGAGGTCGACGAGATATACAATCTGGCCTGCCCGGCCTCTCCGTTCCACTATCAGCACGATCCGGTGCAGACAACGAAAACGGCGGTGCATGGTGCCATCAACATGCTGGGCTTGGCCAAACGGGTCGGCGCCACCATCCTGCAGGCCTCGACATCCGAAGTCTATGGCGACCCCCAGATCCATCCGCAGACCGAAGACTATGTGGGTCATGTGAACCCGATCGGGCCGCGTTCCTGCTATGACGAAGGCAAGCGCTGTGCCGAAACGCTGTTCTTCGATTACCACCGGCAGCACGGCCTGCCGATCAAGGTGGCGCGCATATTCAATACATACGGCCCGCACATGCACCCAGACGACGGGCGGGTGGTGTCCAATTTCATCATGCAGGCTCTGGCCGGAGAACCGATCACCGTCTATGGCGACGGCGGTCAGACCCGGTCGTTCTGTTTCGTGTCCGACCTGATCGACGGGCTGATCCGCCTCATGGAATCCCCCAAAGACGTGACCGGGCCGATCAACCTGGGCAACCCCGTCGAACTCAGCATCCGCGATTTGGCGGAAACCGTGATCCGCATGACCGGCTCGACATCCCGGCTGGATTTCCGTCCGCTGCCGCAAGACGACCCGATCCAACGTCAACCCGACATCACCCGTGCCAAAGAGCAACTTGGCTGGTCCCCCAAGGTGCCCCTGGAGCAAGGCCTCGAGGCCACGATCGCCTATTTCCGGCACCTGACCACCGCAGCGCCCCAAACCGCTGCCGGCGGGGCATGACCCGGATTGACGATGCAATGCGCCCGCGGTGGTCCATAACCCTTCTGTTGCTGGGTGTGACCGTCGCCGCCGGTCTGTCGATCCTTGCAATCAATCGCGGACCGCTGGTGTATTTCGATACCGGCAGCTATGTGCGGCAGGGCAATGTCGTTCTGTCGATGATCCTGCCGGCGGCGGGTGAACCGGACAGCGCAACCCGAGCAACCCAGAAAACCCGGCACAAGGCTGACGACGACCAGGCTGCGGGCGGATCGCGATCAATCTTCTACGCCGTTTTGGTGGCCGCATTCTGGCGCGTCGGATGGCTGGCCGGTCTGGCGTGGCTGCAACTGGGCCTTGTGCTGATGGCCGTCTGGCTGGCGATTCGGATGCTTGGACGCGTCGCGCCGACGGCACGTTCGACCGCTCAGTTGGTCTGCCTTCCGCTGCTGGCGGCTTCGACGACGTCGCTGCCCTTCTATGTCGCCTACGTCATGCCCGACATTTTCACGCCGGTCATGCTGATCCTTGTCGCCGCCGTGGTGGCTGCAGGCCACCGGATGCACGTTTCCGAGGCACTGGGAGCACTGGCGCTCGGCACCTTTTCTACGGTCCTGCACCCGTCGCATCTGGGCATCGCGGTGTTGATGGTTCCTCTGGTCGTTCTGGCCGCCGCGTTACGGATCGGCCAGGGGCGCTGGCTGGCGGCGGGGTTCGCGACGTGCCTTGCCGTGTTCGCGATCGCCGAACGTAAGGCTTTCGAAGTTGCCGTCGAAACCGTCACCCACAAAGACGTGGTCTATACGCCTCACATCACCGCCCGCTTGATCGTCGACGGGCCGGGGCTGGCCTATCTGGACGATGTCTGCCCTGCGCCGGACCTGGCGACATGCGCCCTGCACGAGGCCCTGACATGGTCGGATGATCCATACCGCCTGACCGCGTCACATATCATTTTCGAGCGGTCCCCGCAGCTGGGCTCGTTCCGGTTGTTGCCGCCCGAGGATCAGCAGGCCATCGCCTTGGAACAGCGACAGTTCTTTCTGCGCGTCCTGTCCGCCTATCCCGTCGCGACGGTAACCGCATTGGGCAAGAACGCCCTGAGACAGCTTGGAACGCACAGCGTGGCGATGACGATCCCCAACTCGGCCACGATACGCAACGCCAAAAAGCTCTCGGGCCTGTCCGAAGATCAGCTTGCCGTCCTGGACAAAACGACCCTGAAACGATCCCAGACCTGGATCGACCCGCTGGTGGGGGTCCACTTCGCGATCTACGCGGTCTCGGGGGCGATCGTGGCCGTTCTGCTGCTGTGGCCTGCCCAGGTCGCTGCGCCCTACCGGGTGTTTACGCTGTTCCTGTTGATCGGAATCGCCGTAAACGCGCTGGTATGCGGCGGCGTTTCCCAGCCAGCCGACCGTTACGGGGCGCGGGTCATGTGGCTGCTGCCCTTCGCCGCCACCCTGCTCGTTCTGGTGCGAAATCCACGCTCCAGACCACGAACGCCCACCGAGGATGAATGATGCAAAACGACCGACCGACGATCAGTGTGGTGATGCCCGCCTACAGGGCCGAACACCTGTTGCCGCGGGTGCTGCCCCCTTTGATCGAGATGTTGAAGGCCGGCACGGTCCAAGAGGTGCTGGTGGTCGATGACCAGTCCCCGGACGGCACGGCCGCGCTGGCCCGCGAAATGGGGGCGACGGTCTTGACGACTCCGGTCAATGGCGGGCCGGGCGCCGCACGCAATCTGGCGGCCGAACAGGCCACGGGCGACATCTTGTGGTTCGTCGATTCCGACGTCATCGCCTGGCCGGACGGCCCCGAACACATCCGCCGCGCCATGTCCGAGGACAATGTCGGCGCGGTTTTCGGATCCTATGACGACGCGCCGGACGGGCAGTCGTGGTTTTCGCGCTACAAGAACCTGCTGCACCGCTATCACCATCAGCGCGCCCGTCGCGAGGCACGCACGTTCTGGGCCGGGTGCGGCGCCATCCGCCGGGACGTCTTCCTCGAGGTGGGCGGCTTTGACGTCAAGACCTACGAGATCCCCTCGATCGAGGACATCGAACTGGGCTATCGCATCGCAGAATCCGGCCGCCGCATTCTGGTCGAACCGCGCCTGCAGGGAAAACACCTAAAGATCTGGACGATCCGCAACAGCCTGAGCACCGATATCTTCTGCCGGGCCCTGCCATGGTCCCGCCTGATGATCTCGCGCGAGGGGCTGACGGACGATCTGAACACCTCCATGGCTGAGCGCGCGCGCGCGGCCGTCGCGGGGCTGCTGATTCTGTCCATTCTGATTCTGCCGTTCTGGCCAGGCCTTTGGCCTCTCCCCCTGATCCTGCTGAGTATCGCCTTAGCGATCAATCTGGACCTGTTCAGAACAATGGCCGGGCATGGTGGGCTTTGGTTTGCCGTCAAATGCCTGCTGTATCACCAAGTCTACTATGTCTACTCCGCGGCCGTATATGTCTGGTGCCTGTTCGAATACCACGTTCTGGGTCAGCGTCAGAAACTGCAGGTCAGGCGGAACTGAGCGGCCGGTGCGGGTCTGAAACACGCACAAGATTCGCCCTCCCCGAAGGTGAGTCCGGCCCCGGGCGCCACTTAAACAAAACAATCCCCCCGCAGCCGGGCCATTGTTTACCTTGGGTACATATTCAAATAGGGCGTATTGGAACCGTTCGACGTTGCGGCGGTCATGCCGGCGCCAGCCGTCCCGCCCGCCGGACACAGACTGCGGAAGTCGGTGTGATTTCGATGCGCCCCGCGCGAATGATTTTCTGGTAAAACAAGTGCTTGCAGCCTGTCCGGCCTTTGGCGCAACGCGTCGGCAACTCCTCGACGGCGCAGCCGCGAGCCCAAATCGCGTGGGGGCCGGTAGATGTGAACCAGGTCATTGATCGCTTGCGGCGCGCGGCGCAACTTTCGCGCGTCGGGCACTTTTTGAGCGGCCTGGGATCACGAAGCGAGCGTGTGACAGGAATTTGTTGCGAAGTTGGTGCAGCCTCTAGTAGCCTGACCCAAGCTATTTTGTGTGAGATTTGGTGTGAGTGAATTGAAAAACGATACTGTTCCGGTCGTCGTCATCGGTGGCGGACCAGCAGGTCTGACCGCTGCATACGAACTTCAGAAACTGAGCGACAAGCATGTCCCGCGGGTCTACGAGGCCTCAGACATGGTGGGCGGCATCTCGCGCACCGAAACCCACAACGGATACCGCTTTGACATCGGCGGGCACAGGTTCTTCACCAAGGTGCGCGAGGTCGAAGACATGTGGCACGAGGTGATGGGGGATGACTTCATCACCGTCCAGCGCCTCAGCCGGATTTTCTATCGCGGCAAGTTCTATGACTATCCGCTGCGCATCTTCAACGCGCTCGGCAATATCGGGCCGTACGAGACCTACAAGATCATCGGCAGCTTCATCAAATGGAAGATCCGGCCGAAGCCGCAGGAAGACACGTTCGAGGAATGGGTGATCAACCGCTTTGGTGGCCGGCTCTACATGCATTTCTTCCACAGCTATACCAAGAAGGTCTGGGGGATTCCCCCGTCCGAGATCCGGGCCGACTGGGCCGCGCAGCGGATCAAGAACCTGTCATTGCCCAAGGCTGTCTGGAACGCCATCTCGGGCGCCAATGACACGGCCAGCCTGATCGAGGAATTCCAATACCCCCGCCTAGGCCCCGGCATGATGTGGGAAAAGACCCGCGACCTGATCCGGGAACAAGGCGGCTCGGTCGAGACCCATTCCGAGGTGTTCCGGGTCAACCGCGAAGGCAACCGGGTGACTTCGGTGGACATCCGCCACTGGAACGAAAAAGGTGAGAAAACCACCGAACGGGTCGAGGCCGACGAGTTCATCAATTCGATGGCCGTGCGCGACCTGATCCATGCCTTCGACCCGCCGCCGCCGCCCGAGGTGATCGAGGCCGCCGACCGGCTGAAATACCGGGATTTCCTGATCGTGACGCTGGTGCTGAACCACGCCGACCCGTTCCCCGACAACTGGATCTACATCCACAGCCCCAAGGTCAAGGTCGGGCGCATTCAGAACTTCCGCGCCTGGTCGGCCGAAATGCTGCCCGACCAGAATACCGCCTCGATCGGTATGGAATATTTCTGCCAGAAGGGCGACGGGCTTTGGTCGTCCAGCGACGAGGACCTGAGGAAGCTGGCCAGCGAAGAGCTGGAGCAGCTGGGCCTGGCCAAGGCGTCGGACGTGATCGACCACGCCGTGATCCGGCAGCCAAAGGCCTATCCCGTCTATGACAGCGAATACAAGGACGCCCTGGACACCGTCAGCAGCTGGCTGAAGACGCTGGAAAACTTCCAGACCGTCGGACGCAACGGGCTGCACCGTTACAACAACCAGGATCACTCGATGCTTTCGGCCATGTATGCGGCCCGCAACATCCTGGGGGAAGACAACGATGTCTGGGACGTCAATGTCGAGAGGTCCTATCATGAGGAGTTCGAGGCAAAACCCAAAAGACAGGCGGCCCGGGCCGAGCGTGTCGGCAAAGGCGCCGTTCTGGAATGAACTGCAACCCAACGGGTTGCCCCTTGCCCAACCTGAAAAAGGTCCGGTCGGGCAAGGACTATGCCGTGCAAACCAGGCTCTGGGCCCGAGTGGCACCGCTAACGACCTTTCATTTTCTGATACCGTGCACCTTCGGGCCGTTCCATGAACCGCAAATTACGCAACCGCCTTTTCACCTTTCACATCTGGCTGGGGCTGCATCTGTCGATCTTCTTTGCCTTTCTGTTCCTCACAGGTTCCATTCTTGTCTTCGGCAATGAAATTCAGGCACTGACCCGCCCCGCAATCTGGACCACCGCCGCGCAAGAGGACCGCACGGCCAGTTTTGGAGCGATCTACAAGGGCATCAAGGACGCGCATCCTCACAGCACCGTTCAAACCATCACCAAGCGTCCCACCCCGTGGTTCGTCGACCGGGCCGAAGGCCGCACCGGCTGGGGCGAACAGGTCGTCTTCTGGACCGATCCCGCCACCGGCGCGCTTGTCGAGACCACCGGCTATCCCGGGTTTCAGAAAATCCTCCGCGAGCTCCATGTCAAACTGCTGTCGGGTCAGAGCATCGTCTACAAGGCGGTGGCGGCGACCTCGATCATCCTGCTGTTCCAGATCGTCAGCGGCCTGATCACCTATCGGCGGTTCTGGAAAGGGTTTCTGCGCTGGCCCACAACGGCCAACGGCCTGCGGCCTTGGGCCGGCGGAATGCACCGGCTGACCGCTCTTTGGGCCACGCCCCTGCTGCTGATCAGCGGTGTCACCGCCTTCATCTTTCTGTTGGGTGATTTCGGCATAGACGGCCACCGCCCCAAGCCACAGCCAGCGGCCGCACGGGAAACCGTGCTGCCCGCCGGATTCACACCCGATCTATTAAATCGGGCCGAGGCCCGCGCGCGCACGGGCCTGCAGGGGTTCGAACCCACGGGCGTGACTTTGCCGGGCAAGACCACCGAAAGCTTCCGCTTCGTGGGATATCTGCCGTCGATGCCGCATATTCGTGGGCTTAGCACCGTGGCGGTGGACCCCACCACGCTCGAGATCACGGGCGCCTTCACCCCGAATGACAACACCAGCCTTGCACGCTGGCGCCACGTCGTCGACGAGCTGCACTACGGGTTCTGGGGGGGCGCCTTTTCGCGGGTGCTGTGGCTTGTCATGGGGCTGATCGCAACCGGCGTGGCCGTGACCGGCGCCGTGATTTTTGCCGCACGGCTAGCCCCCGAGGCCGCGCAATATGGTCCGCTGCGGCGGATCTGGCGTGGGCTGGGCATCTTCCGCTGGGGCTACCTTCTGCTGGTGCCGGCGGTCGTGGCCGCCGGCCTCTACAATTTCGGCCCCGGCGCCCATCGCACCAGCCGCGTCGCCCCGGCCGATGGAATGCCCCCGGTCGCCCGGCTGATCCTGCGCGACCCGCTGAGGGCCGGCAAGCCACTCGACGTCGAACTGCGCGTGCGGGACCCCGCGCTCAGGATCGCGCGGGTCGAAGTCAACGGCCAGACCCCCGAGGTGACCGGCCCTCAGACCGCCGCCGACGGCCCGGCCAAGGCGCGGTTCAGACTGAACCCCGCGCAACAGGCCAACGACATCACTGCGCATCTGGCAAAAGAGGACGGCAGCGAAACGGTCGTCACCTTTCACCTCGGGCCGCCGATCTGGTGAGGTGATGAACATAGGGCGCAAAATACGAAAAAATGGCGGCCAGGCGCGGAAACGGTCCAATTTCGCCCTGTTTTGCCGATACGCTCGGTGCTCGGGTGTCGGATTGCCATAGGCGGGAAGTTTCCGGGACGGCCGCGACCATTTTCATGGACGCCCCCCGGGTGAGTATGAACAGAATTGATTTTGAGTAGGTCAGGGTTTTGGGTTTCATGAACAAAGTTGCAGAACCAATCGGCACGGATCGCGCCAACACGGATGAGTCAGGCACGCCGGATGTCACCGGCATGAGCCTGAGCGTGGTCATTCCGGCCTACAACGAGGAAAACGCCGTTCGCGCGACCGTGGAAGACGTTCGCGCGCATCTCGGGCCGCTGAACATCCCCTACGAGATCATCGTGGTGGATGATGCCAGCGAGGACGGAACCCGCGCCGAAGCCGAAGCCAGCGGGGCAACCGTCACCTTCAACGACGTCAATTCGGGCTATGGGGCCAGCCTCAAGCGCGGCGTACGCATGGCGCAGCATGAATACGTGGCGATCCTCGATGCCGACGGCACCTATCCCGCGCGCTACCTGCCGGAAATGCTGGCCCTGTGCCGCGATCAGGACATGGTGGTCGGGGATCGGGGCGCCGCGATGAAAAACGTGCCGCTGCTGCGGCGGCCGGCCAAGAAATTCCTGTTCGCCTTCGCCTCGTTCCTGGCCGAGCGCAAGATCAACGACCTGAATTCCGGGCTGCGGGTGTTCCGCAAATCCGAGCTGATCCCGTTCCTGCCGCTGCTGCCGCAGAATTTCTCGTTCACCACCACGATCACGCTGTGCATGACGTCGAACGGGAAGCGGATGATCTATGTTCCGATCGAGTACGGAAAGCGGATCGGCAAATCGAAGATCCGTCCGATCGATTTTCTGAACTTCATCATCCTGATCCTGCGCATCAGTACCCTGTTCAACCCGCTGCGCGTTTTCATCCCGCTGGGTCTGGCTTTCTTCACGCTCGGGTTGGTCAAGTTCATCGTCGACATCTTCTACTGGAACCTCAGCGAGACCGCCGTGTTTTCGTTTTTGGCGGCCATCATGATCTGGTCGCTGGGGCTGATTGCCGACATGATTTCGCGCCTCCACCTGCGGCCGTGACATGGGGCGCCTGCTACCCTCCGATCCGGTCACGCGCCGCTGGTTGATCCGGCTGGTCGGGTCCGGCGTGATGCTGGCCGGTCTGTTCTGGCTTTTGCCGGCTGACGCGATCGTGGCGGCGCTCAAGGCCATTCCGCCCCCCGTGTTTCTGGCCGTACTGGTTCTGTTCCTGCTGGCCCATGTCGCCGCAGCGTTGAAATGGTGGCTGTTGTTGAATCGTCGGATTTCGCCCCTGCTGGCGATCCGCGCCCATTTTGCCGGCCTTGCCGCCAACCTGTGCCTGCCCGGCGCAATCGGCGGCGACACCGTACGCGCAGCCATGGCGCAGGCCGCAATGCGCGACGGGGCCCAAGTGGTTGCTGCGGCCACGGTGGACAGGGTGATCGACATGGTGGCCCTGCTGACCCTGTCCGGGCTGGGTCTGGTTCTGGTCTGGGACGGCGCGACCGGGACGACGGCGATCGGGGCCGCGGCCGTGATCGTGCTGACCGTGATGGTCGGAATGGTCGCCCTGCCGTGGTTGCTACCGCTGATCTGGCGCGCCTTCCCGGCCGTACCGGGGCGCAGCTTTGCCCTGAGGCTGGCCGATGCCCTGGCCGGGTTTGCGGCCCGGCCCGGCCTTCTGGCCATCGCCTTCTCGGCTTCGGTTCTTATTCAACTTTCGCTGGTCCTTCTGGCCTGGTGGCTGGCACGGGCTGCGGGCGTTTCGGTGGAGGCCGGCGCGTGGGTCTTTGCCTGGCCCCTGGCCAAGATCATCGCGGTTCTGCCTGTGTCCCTGAACGGGCTCGGGCTACGCGAGGCGACGCTGGCCGGGTTCCTCGTGCCCTTTGGAGTCAGCGCCCCAGCGGTGGTTGCCGCAGGGCTGGTCTGGCAGGTGGTTCTGTTTTCGGCGGGCGGAATCGGCGCGCTGGTTCTGTTGGTCTCAGGGATGAGTCTTGCTGCGCCCACGCGTTCGAGAAAGGAAGAGTGCAAGTGACGGATGTTTCCCAACCCCGATCGGGCGATCAGGCCCATATCATCATTCTGGGCGCAGGTCCGGCGGGGCTGGCAGCTGCCCATTCGCTGGCGGGCAAGGCGCGCGTGACCGTCGTCGAACGGGCCTCGGTGGCGGGCGGCAACTCCGCCTCGTTCCCGGTCGAAGGCGTGGTCTGCGACTACGGCTCGCACCGGTTCCATCCCGCAGCCGAACCCGAAGTGCTGCAGGACGTGAAGACCCTGTTGGGCGATGATCTGCTGCTGCGCCCCCGCCATGGACGCATCCGGCTCGGCGGCAAGTGGATCCATTTTCCGCTCAAGCTGACCGATGCGGTGTTGCGTCTGCCCAAACCCTTCGCCCTCTCGCTGATCGGCGACATGGTGCTGAAACCCTTCCGCAAGAAACATCAGGGCCAACAGACCTTCTCGACCGTTCTGTATGACGGGCTGGGTCCGACGATTTCCGACAATTTCTATTTTCCCTATGTGCGCAAGCTGTGGGGGTTGGAGCCCGAGAAGCTGGCGGTCAAGCTGGCGGAACGACGGGTCGGCAGCGGGTCGGTCGGAAAGATCCTGATGAAGATGCTGCGGCTGTTGCCCGGGCTGCGCAGCGAAACAGCAGGGCGGTTTTTTTATCCGCGCAAGGGGTTCGGGCAGATCTCGGACGCGATGCATGACAGCGCCCGGGCAAAGGGCGCGGAATTTCTGTTCGACACCGAAATCACCGCGATCCAGCGGCAGGGAAACCACGTCTGCGGCCTGACCGTCCGCGACGCCGGCGGCGAACGACAGCTGACCGGCGACCTGATCCTGTCTACCATCCCGCTGACCGCGCTGACGCGCCTGATACCCGACCCGCCCGCCGATGTGGTAGAAGCGGCCCGCGGCATCCGGTTTCGCGGCATGATCCTGCTGTATCTGGTGCTGGAAACCGACCAGTTCACCGAGTTCGACGCACATTATTTCCCCGAGCTGTCGATCCCGATCAGCCGCATGTCAGAACCCAAGAACTATAACGCCAGCGGCTCGCCAAAGGGCGTGACGGTCCTGTGCGCCGAACTGCCCTGCGACCCGGACGAGAAATGGTGGAGCATGTCCGACGAGGCCTTGGGGCAGGAGTTCACCAAGTGGCTGGGTCAGCTGGGCCTGCCGGTCACGGTTCCGGTCCGGCGCTGCGAAACCCGTCGGCTCAGCCATGCCTATCCGGTCTATGACATCGGCTACGAAGCGCGGTTCGACACCGTCGATCGCTGGCTGTCGGGGCTCGATGGCCTGCTGGTGTTCGGGCGGCAGGGCCTGTTTGCCCATGACAACACCCACCATGCCTTTGCCATGGCCTATGGCGCCGCCGATTGCATCGACGATGCAGGCCGGGTCGATCGCGCGAAATGGAACCGGTATCGCGAGGTCTTCGCCTCGCATGTGGTGGAAGACTGAGCCATGTCCGACTGGCAGGCCGATATCC
>NZ_JBXWRS010000009.1:0-127110 GCF_059612985.1 Ruegeria sp. BHSC043
CATCAGAGGTCTCCCGTTCGAGCAGCCAAGCGGTCGGAGAGGTTCTTGGGGATCGTCGCCAACCCTTCGGCCCTGAGAAGCGTGACAAAGTTTTCGTCATTCAGGAGTTTGCGAAGGGCTTCTGTGATGAACATCAGCTCGTTGCGCGTTGCAGTCGCTTTTCGGAGCAGCACCTGCTTCTTCTCGACGTCGTTCTGATAGGTTCGGATCAAACTTTCGACCGACAGCGTTCGTCTCTTCTTTCGGTCTGCGCTCGGTTGTCCTTTCCCGTATTGCTGACGGGCCTCGACCAGGCGTTTCGCGGCCATCAGTCGGCCGCCGCGCAGCTGGTTGTCCTCGTAGGCCTGGCGCAGGACGTCCTGAACTTCCGTATCTTTTGCCTCAGCGATATCAACGGCGACGCTGACCGGAAGCTTGCCGCTCTCAACGGCTCTGAGCAGTCTGTGCTCACCGCTCTCGAGGAGCCGAAGGACGCCGCGGACATACTTGAGTGAGAGCTGGGTTTTTCGCGCGATCTCTGGGCCAGAGTAGCCGCGCTCTTTCAAACCCTTGATATCGCGCAGAAGATCGAGGGCGCGATGCTGACGGCGTGCCAGGTTTTCGACGAGGCTCATCACCAGGCAGTCTTCGCTGCTGGCATCGATAACAATCGCAGGAATTTCTGTTTGACCAAGTTCCTGAAAAGCCTCGAGCCGCCCCTGTCCACAGACCAGATCGTATCGCAAGCCATCATCGCTCTGGCGGGCTGCGACGGTGATTGGCCGTTTCAGCCCGAGCTCGGCAATGTTGTCGACGATTTCTCGGAAAGCCTTTCGGTTCCTCACGCGCGGGTTCACCACGGTGATGCGATCCATCGGGATCAATTCGGCGGCTTGGGGTTGCGGGTCTGCCATCAGGCCACCTCCGGTACTGGGACGTGAACCGCCATGTCGAACAACGGATCCAGCGTCTCGAAGCGATAGGCATCGAGCGACAAACCGTTGTGTTCGGCGAGACGGATGCGGGGGAGAGTCATGTCGATGCTGGGGAGCAAGTAGTAATCGAGCGGACGCTGGTTCGGCCGATCCATGCGAACCGCAATCGTGATGTCGGGCTTGAGGCTCATGTCGAAGCGGATGTTCCACCGAAGAGACCCCGCATTGGTTTCGCTGCACCGGACGATGACGAGAGACGCGGTGAATTCGCCATTGATGGTCAGCAGGTCTGTTTTGGGATGTCGTTCGATGCTGCCGCCCGAAGCTTCGATACCTGCAATCGTCTCGGCGACAATGTCCGGATGCAGCTCGCGCAAGCGTCGATTGATCTCGATGTATCTGTAGTCCCGATCCGGCTTGAAGCCGACCAGCTGATAGGCGCGCAGAAGGCTGCCAAACCGTGATCGGTACGCGCTGCTCGATGGCAACGCTTCGGCTTCATCTATGACGAGACCAGACAGAAAGCCCTCAGCCTCGAATACCTCCTTCAAGCCTTCGAGCATTTCATCGTCAGTGAGTTTGCTCGATCGGGCACTGATGATGGCATTGGCGGCGGCAAAGAGATCAGGGTCGACAATCCCCTCGAAGGCGCCCTCGGCGCGGACCCAGATCTCCGGGTCGTTTTGGACGCGCCGCTTCTTCAGTTTGAAAGAACTCCGGTTCCAGACGTTGTTGCCGATGTACTTCTCGTTGATCAGGATTTGATGCACGGTCCCGCGGGTCCAGGCGCGGTCGAGGTCCGTTAGAATACCGCGGGCATTCAGAGCCTCAGCGATTTCGGTCTCGGATTTCAGGTCTTCAACAAAGGCTTGGAAAATCTCTCGAACTATGGCGATCTCTTCGGCTGGCCCCGGGACAAGGGTGACGCGATCCGTCTGAATGCTTTTGTGCTCGCCACGCTCCAGAATACCTTTCGCGACCCCATGCTCGTCGATCAGCATGCGCCGCAAGCCGAAGCCGGGCGGACCTCCCTGGCGATAGCCAAGTTCAATCAGGCGGCATTGGCCAGTGAAGACCTTCTGCGACAGCTCGCGGCTATACTCGCCTGCCATGGCGCGCTTGACGCCTTTGACGATCGTTGAGACAGGGCTGCCGTCGTTCTCGAACTGCTCGGCGCAGTAGATGACGGAGATACCGGCGCGTTTGCAGATGTACTCGTAGTACGCGCTTTCGTCCGCATCCTGAAACCGCCCCCAACGGCTGATGTCATAGACAAGCACCGCTTCGAAATCGGCTTTGCCGGATTGAATATCGTCGATGAGCTGCTTGAGCCCATCGCGGCCCTGGATCCTTAGACCGCTCTTTCCCTCATCCGAATAAGTACGGATGATCTCGATCCCGCGCTGCTCAGCGTAATGCGCGATCGCGTCCGACTGGTTCTCGGTCGAATAGCGTTGGTGCTCGGTCGACATGCGGACGTATTGAGCGGCGCGCCGAGGCTGCGCTCCCTTTGGCGCCATTGCGCCTCCGTCATGTCCGTCCCTCCAGCTCAAGAACCGAGCCTTTCATTTTTCGCCTTCGGCAAGTCACGGGAAATGCCTGTGATTCCATGGGGCCGAAGCATAGACGCGGAGGTTCGGAAAAATGTTTCCTAAGATGGGCAAGACTTTTCCAGATGACGACGAAGGGAAGGTCGATCGACTAAAATACCAAATGGCAATTGCAGCCGCGCTGAAGCGGGAGCTCGGCGGATCTCATCGAGCGATCAAGATCGTGATGCGCTGGACGGGTGTCTCGGAGCGAACGGCCAAGAACTGGCTTGCCGGCTCCCACGGTCCGGCTGGAGAGCACCTGGTCGAGCTCATGCGGAATTCGAACGAGGTGTTGGCAGGCGTGCTTTCGCTGGCCGGGCGAGGTGAGTTGAAGATCGGGGCGGGACTTCACGAAACCCGCGAGAGCGTTCTTCAGGTGCTCAATGTCTTGGACGGCCTTCTCGGAACTTCCGAGGCAGGGGCTGGTGAAAACGAGTAGGCGGTGTTTCGCGCCAGGTGCGCGGCACTCCTGAGTAGAGTGACGTTCAGTTCGAAGTCGCTTCGCTCGATCAAAACCGAGAAAATTCAGAAAGTTAGGAAGTCGCCCGGAGTTGCCCGGGTGCTCTCGCGTGCCGCCATTTTAGTAGAGACTGGTTCGCATTGGTCTCCCAGCACCGCCACCCACCCTCACTCTGAGATTCGCTCAAGCCATTGTATTTGAGTGTTTTTTGCGCGAATCCGCAACGCGATCCGCCCTACATCAGCCAATTCTGCTATACAAATTTCTATACATTTTGCTTTACATTGCTTGCCAGGCAGTGAGGTGACAATGGCTATAAGAACCAGAGGAAAAATGCTTTCTCTATACAAAGGGGTTCTAGCGACTGGAAAAGCGTTTTTACAGTAAGTTCAAATCAAGGTTTTCTGTTTCAAAGAAGCATTGTCTTGCTGAGGTGCTCCCCGTTTCTTCGGTGTCAGAGAATTTCATCCTCATCGAACATCGGGTCGTCTTCCAATTGCGCGCTGAGGTCTTCTACCGACTCGCCGGCCTGCTCAACTGACTCAACACGGCCAAGGTGGAACACGGCGTCGCCTTCGTTGACCACGGGCATCACTGCCCGGCCGACAACCAGCCCGTCGAACGGGGCAAGTATTTCCATCTCCTGCTCTCCGAACGGGTCCGAGACCGACCCCATCAGGTCGCCCTTGCGCACCAGTTCACCGTCGGCTTTGTAGACGCGAAGGACGCCCCCCATCGGTGCGCGCAGCCATTTGCTGGAGTTGCAGAAATGCGGCTTGGCCTTGGGTTTTGAGATGCCTTTTACAGGAACCATCTTCATGTGCCGCATCACGCGCAGGATACCCGCGAGCCCCGCCCGTATCGACAGCTCGTCGAACCGCAGGCCTTCGCCGGCCTCGTAGAGCAGAACATCCGTTCCGGCGTCCTTGGCGGCGGCGCGCAGTGAACCATCGCGCAACGGTGATTTCATGACGATTGGTGCGCCGAAAACCTCGGCCAGTTCCTTGGTGCGTGGGTTGTCCGGCGAGATCCGGATCTGCGGGTAATTCGTCCGATGGATCGCGGCCGAGTGCAGGTCGATCCCCAGATCGGACCGCGCCGCGATCTCGGTCATGAAAAGATGCGCCAGCCGGGACGCAAGCGATCCATGTTCGCTGCCCGGAAAGACGCGGTTCAGGTCCCGCCGGTCGGGCAGGTAGCGCGAGTGGCTGATGAACCCGAATGTGTTGACGATCGGAACCGCGATCAGCGTGCCCCTGAGCGTGGACAGGTTGGGCGCGCGCAACAGACGGCGAATGATCTCGACGCCGATCACCTCATCGCCATGCACGCCGCCGCTGACGAACAGCGTGGGGCCATCATACCGGCCATGCACGACATGGGCCGACATGGTGACCGGCGTGTGATCCGACAGCACGCTGACCGGCAGATCCACGGTGAGCCGGGACCCCGGCGCCACCTTGGTTTTTCCGATCGTGAAATGAGGCCGCGTCTTCATGGATCAGCCTTTGCCTTTGGTCTTGGTCGCCCCGGCTTTGGCGTTCTTTTCAAGGAACTCGATCATTTTGCCGGCGATGTCCAGGCCGGTCGCCTTTTCAACGCCCTCCAGGCCGGGCGACGAGTTGACCTCCATCACCACCGGGCCGTGATTGGCGCGTAGCATGTCCACGCCGCAGGCGTTCAGGCCCATGGTCTTGGCGGCGCGCACGGCCGTGGCGCGTTCCTCGGGTGTCAGCTTGACCACCTGCGCCGATCCGCCTCGGTGCAGGTTCGAGCGGAAGTCGCCCTCGGCCCCGGTGCGCTTCATGGCGGCCACCACCTTGCCACCGATCACGATGGCACGAATATCGGTTCCGCCGGCCTCTTTGATGAATTCCTGCAGCATGATGTTCACGCCGGCGCCGCGAAACGCCTCGACCACGGATTTCGCCGAGCGGTTGGTGTCGGCCAGAACTACGCCGATGCCTTGGGTGCCTTCCAGCAGCTTGATCACGATCGGCGCGCCGCCGGCCAGCTTCAGCACTTCTTCCGTCTGTTTCGGGTCATGGGCGAAGGTGGTGACAGGCAGACCGATACCGTCGCGCGCCAGCAGCTGCATCGAGCGCAGTTTGTCCCGCGACCGTCCGATCGCCACGCTTTCGTTCAGCGGGTAGACGCCCATCATCTCGAACTGACGCAGCACGGCCGTGCCGTAGAACGTGACCGAGGCCCCGATCCGCGGGATCACCGCGTCATAGCCCGTGAGCTTCTGCCCGTTGTAGTAGATCTCGGGGCGGCGGCTGGCGATGTTCATGTAGCATCGCAGCGTGTCGATGATGTCCAGCTCGTGCCCACGCTCTTCGGCGGCGGCCTTCAGGCGCTGGTGGGTATACAGTTTGGCATTGCGCGCCAGCATGGCAATTTTCATTGGCTTACCTTTACTCTGCGTTTCCTGGGTTTCTTGCGCAGCAGGTGCGCGCGATTGGTGTGCACGGCGATGGAATGTTGTTTCAGCGCCGCGCGGCCGACGATCATTTGAAACTTCATGTTGCTGCGGTCGGTCAAAGACACATCCAGCGGCCAGGTTTCATCGCCGACCCTGATGGTCGTCCGGATGACGATCCGGTTCTCGGGCACCCCGCTTGTGTTCTTGATGTCCCTCCTTTCCTTGATGGGCGCTTCGATCTTTACGAGGCCGTCGCCGGCCGTGTCCTCGGTCAGAAACGAAACCCATTGATGGCCGTCGCGCAGAAACCGTTTGATCTCCATCGCGTGCAGGGCCGAGGTCAGCGCCCCGGTGTCGATCTTGGCCTTGATGTTGTTCAGCGGCAGGTCGGGTAGATCGACGTATTCCATCCAACCTATGATCCGCGTCGTATTGTCCATGGTCCCGTCCTGTTTCTGTTTCATGTGTCACACCAACCACGGCATCAGCAATGTCGCCAGGCTGAGCACGAAGAAGAACCCGGCCATGTCGGTGATCGTGGTCAGCAGCGGCCCGCTGGCGGCGGCCGGGTCCTGACCCAGACGCTTGAGCATCAACGGGACCACGCCGCCGATCGACACGGCCAGCATCGTGTTCAGGGCCAGCGCGACGCCGATCACGATCCCCAGCGCCGGGTTGCCCTTCCAAAGCCACGCGACCACCCCGATCAGGATCCCCAGCGCGATTCCGTTGATGACCCCGACCGAGATTTCCTTGACCCAGACCCTGAATGCATCCATCGGGCGCACCAGGCCAAGGCTGAGTTCGCGCATGGTGACGCCCACCGCCTGGTTGCCGGAACAGCCGCTCATGTCCGAGACCATCGGCAGGAAGATGGCCAGCGCGATGACGGCCGCCAGGGTTTCCTCGTAGGCTGAGATCACGCTGGCCGCGATGATGTTCAGCCCGATATTCGCGGTCAGCCATGCCAGACGGCGGCGCGACCGCAGCATCAGCGGCATCGAGCGCAGCTCGTCGCCCACCACACCCTGACGCTTCAGGCTTTCGCTTTCCGACCGTTCGCGGATCGCGTCGGCCACCGCCGTCCGCGACACCACCCCGATCAGGACGCCGTTTTCGTCGACGACCGGCACACCCAGAAACGGGTGTTCGTCAAACACGTCCTCAAGTTGGTCCAGCGGTGCATCCACGGGAACCGTCAAGGGCGGCACCATGATCGTGGTCAGCTTGTCGCTGCGCTTCGCCGTCAGCAGGCTGCGCAGCGAGACCACACCGACCGCGCGCCCATCCGCATCGACGATATATGGGTGCTGACCACGATACCGCTCGAAATCCTCATCGTCCGATGCCAACTGGCGCAGAACGTTGCCGACGGTCTGATCGTCGCGGAACTTGAACACCTCGGACATCATGAGGCCGCCCGCGGTGTCGTCGTCATAGGCGCTCAGGCGACGGACATCGGCGGCCTCTTCCTCGTCCATTTCGGACAGGATGGCCTCGGCGTCCTCTTCTTCCAGTTCGCCGATCACGTCGGCCTGGATGTCGGAATCCAGCTGCTCGATGATCTCGGCCGCACGATCCGGTTCCAGCCGTTCGACCAGTTCGACGGCCATCTCGTTGGGGGCTTCCTCGATCAGGTCGGCTGCCAGTTCGACCGGTAGGATCTGCAGAACCGTATCCCGCTCCACAGGCGTCAGCTGCAACAGCTCGCGCAGCGCCTCGCTGCTGGTCAGCGGGTCCAGCAAGGCAACAAGATCTTCGGCGCGCGCGTCATCCGCCGCAGCCTTGATCCGCTGGGACAGATCTTCGGGTTCCAGAACGGTTTCTGCTGAATCGGTCATCGTCTCGTTGCCTCGCCTGTTGCGCCCGATGTATATTGGTGATAAATTTTTGTCTATAGGCAAAAAATTATGGCTAAATGGCATGCAGGAACTGGAACAGGTCGCAGAAAAGCTGGCTGAACTCTATGGGCGGGCATTCGGCGGAAAATCTTCGGGTCGATACCGGATTCCGCAAAAACTGCTGCGGGAGTTGTGCGGGCGTCGGCGTCTCTACGAGGACGACGTGACGGCGTTGTCTCGCGCATTGCTCGAGAAGGGTTATGTACTGATTGATATGGACAGCTTTTTCGTGGTCATGAGTGCGAATTCGTTTGTCAACTACAGGCGGGTGGGCAAGGACGTGTTGCACGGATCGGTTCCACCCGAATGACGGCGCAACCGTTTCAGGGTGGCACGATGAACACTGATGACCTGATTGCCTGTCCCGTGTGCGATGTGCTGCATCGTGATCGGGACGTGCCAAAGTACCGGATCGCCAGATGCGCGTGCTGCGGCTCGGTGCTGGCCGCGCCCAAATCGGGTGCGATGACACGTGTCACAATGCTGTCGGTGACCGCGTTGATCCTGCTTGTGGCCGCGGCAGGCTTTCCGTTTCTTGAACTCAACGCGCAGGGGCTGTCGCATCGCGCGTCGGTGTACGATGCCGTTCTGGCATTCTCGCAGGGGCCGATGGCCATTTTGTCTTTTGCCACGGCCTTCCTGATCGTGTTGCTGCCGGCGGCGCGGTTCTGTGCGCTGATCTACACGCTGGCGCCGATGGCCTTGGGGTGGCGTCCCGCCAAACACGCGGTGGAAGTCTATCGCTGGGCGGAATGGATCAAGCCCTGGGCCATGGCCGAGATCTTCATAATCGGGGTGGCGGTTGCGCTGGTCAAAGTGTCGGGCCTGGCCCGGGTCGATTTGGGGCCGGCGTTTTGGTCCTTTGCGGCGCTGCTGGTGGTCACGGTGATGACCGACAGCGCAATCTGCAGGATGACGGTATGGAAAACACTGAAAACGCGCAGCGATTCCTGACCGCCAGCCGCGCAGGGTTCATAGGCTGCCGGATGTGCGGGGCCGTCAATCCCGGGGGCTCCGGGGTTTGCACCCTGTGCGGCAGCGCGATTGCGCCGCCGGATCCGGCCAGCTTGCAAGCCGTTTGGGCCTGGCTGGCTGCCGGGCTGATTGCCTATGTCCCAGCCAATGTCTACCCGATGCTGCGCACGACCACGCTGGGGCACAGTTCGGAAAGCACGCTGATCGGCGGCATTGTCGAACTGTTTGCCCATGGCGCTTTCGGGGTCGGTTTCATCGTGTTTTTCGCCAGCATCTTCATCCCGATCGCAAAATTCGTGGCCATCGGATATCTGGCGATTTCGGTGCGCCGCCCGTCGACTCTGGACAGCCACAGCCGGCTGGTTCTGTTCGAGATTGTCGAGTTCATCGGCCGCTGGTCGATGATCGACGTGTTTGTCGTGGCGATCCTGACCGCGCTGGTCCAGCTTGACTTTGCAGCCAGCATCAGCCCCGGTATTGCCGCGGTAAGTTTCGCATTGTCGGTTGCTTTTACCATGCTGGCGGCCCAGAGTTTTGATCCGCGGCTAATTTGGGCCGCCAACAGCCGGAGCGCTGAATGACCCCCCCTGAACCTGCCGATCTGGATGTTGCGGAACCGCGCCCGTCGATGTGGCGCAACCTGTCGCCGATCTGGCTTGTGCCGCTGGTGGCCTTGCTGGTTTCGCTGGGTGTGGCGTGGAAATCCTATGCCGATCGCGGCATCCTGATCGAAATCACTTTCGAAAACGCCTCGGGGATCACCCCGGATGACACAACCGTCCGCTATCGGGACGTGGTGATCGGCAAGGTCGAGGACGTGGGATTTGCCGATGACCTGTCACGCGTGTCCGTATGGGCCCGCATCGACAAGGAGATTGCACCCTACCTTGATGAGGACGCGACCTTTTGGGTCGTGCGCCCCGAGGTCAGCGCGCGCGGCGTGTCCGGCCTCAGCACCGTCTTGTCCGGCGTCTATATCGAAGGTGCCTGGGATCAGACCACCGGCAAGGCGCGCACCCGCTTCGATGGTGCCGACAGCCCACCCCTGGCCCACCCCGGTCGGGCCGGCCGGCGGATCACGCTGCGCACCGAGGATGGCCGCATGGTCTCCGAAGGCGCCCCGGTCTTGTTTCGCGGGATCGAGGTCGGACGGCTGGAACGCCCGCGTCTGACGGTCAGTGGCGACAGCATCGTGGTCGACGCCTTCATCGAGGCCCCGCACGACCGCCGCATCAACTCGGCAACGCGGTTCTGGGATTCGTCCGGGTTTTCGGTCTCAATCGGGGCAGGTGGGCTGTCGCTGGACGTGGACAGCATCGCCTCGCTGGTTGCAGGCGGCATCGAATTCGACACGGTGTTCGAGGGCGGCAGGCCGGTCAGTTCCGGCGCGGTCTTCGACATCTACCCCGACGAAGCGTCTGCCCGACGCACGGCGTTCGCCCGGTCGCGATCCGGCGGGGTCGAGGTTGCCGTTGCCTTCGATGAATCCGTTGCCGGCCTGACCAATGGCGCCGCCGTCAAGCTGGGCGGGGTTACGGTAGGCGAGGTTGGCAGTGTCAACGCCGTAATCGAGAACGAAAGCGACGAAGCCGAGGTGCGGCTGGTCGTGAAGCTGTTGCTTGACCCCGCGCTGATGGGGCTGCCGCAAGGTGCGGGCGGAGAGGAGGTTTTCGATTTTCTCGAACAGGCCGTCATCAACGGCATGCGGGCTCGTCTTGCCTCGTCCGGGTTGTTCAGTTCCGAGTTGTTCGTCGAACTGGCGATGCTGGAGGATGCTGACCCGGCGGAATTCCAGCGCGATGCCGAGCCGTTCCCGCTGCTGCCAAGCGCCCCTTCGGATTTGCCGGATTTCACGGCCACCGCAGAAGGAGCGTTGGAGCGGATCAGCAACCTGCCGATCGAGGAGTTGATTTCCCAGGCCGTCGACACCTTGGCCGGCATCGAGGCGCTGGTTTCGGATGAAAACATCCGCCAGGCCCCACAGGCGGCGGTGGCGCTGTTGCAGGACACCCGCGCGCTCGTGTCGGATCCAGAGACGCAGGCCTTGCCGGCCGAGCTGCGGGCGGCGATTGCCGGCCTGCGGTCCATAATGGCCGAACTGGAGCGGGGTCAGGCGGTCGCCAATCTGGCCTCTGCGCTGGAACAGGGCAGGAAGATCACGGCGAATCTGGCCGCGACCTCGGAAGAACTGCCCGCGCTGGTCGATGAATTCCGCACGCTCGCTGCCAAGGCCAACGCGCTGGAAGCCGAAGAGTTGATCCGGGCCGCCAATCAGTTGATATCCAGTGCCGACGCCTTGATCGGAACCGATGACGCCCGTGCGCTCCCTGGGGCGATGGTCGACGCGCTCGACGAGGTGCGGGCGACCCTGACCAGCCTGCGCGAGGGCGAAATGGTGGACAACGCCAACGCCGCGATGGCCTCGGCCCGCAGCGCCGCCGAAGCCGTTTCGGCGGCGACCGAGGATCTGCCGTCCCTGACCGCCCGGCTGGAGCAGTTGCTTGCCCAGTCCGAAGCCCTGCTGGCCGCTTACGGAGACAACTCGGCGTTCAACACCGAGGCGCTGAGCGTTCTGCGCGAGGTCAAGGCCGCCGCGCAGGCGGTGTCTTTGCTGGCCCGCAAGATCGAACGGAACCCGAATTCCCTGGTTTTTGGAAAATGACATGAAAAAAGCTGCGATACTGCTTTTGCCGATTGCCCTTTTGTCGGCCTGTTCAGGTGCAAACGATCCGCGCTACTTGATTGCGGCACCTCCTGGGGAGCGCACCGCCAACCTGCGGTCGCGCACGATCGAGGTGAGGCAGGTCTCGCTGCCGGCCTACGCCGCAGGATCGGATATCGTGGCGCAAGGCGAAGGTGGGGCGCTGTTCACGCAAGATCGCGCTCAATGGGCCGATGATCCGGCGCGTGGCATGACTTCGGCCCTGGCACGCGGACTGAGCGAACGAACTGGCGCATCGGTCGCGGCCGAGCCCTGGCCGCTGAATACCGGCCCGGATGTCCGGCTGGATGTGCGTGTCGATCAGGCCTATGCCCGCGCCGACGGCAATTTCGAATTGTCGGGCCAATACGCGGTCTCATCACCTGAAGGAACCGTTCGCGAGTTCGTGCGGCGTTTCGATATCGTGACGCCGATTGTCGGATCAGGCGCGCCGGCCACTGCCAATGCGTTGGGCCGAGCGCTGGCCGAGTTGTCCAGGCAGATATCGCAAGCGATGTGAGGGGAAGTGGCCGCTGAGGGGCCTCTGGGCAGCTACCTCGATCTAAAAGTACAGGACGCACGATAGTCACGGCGCACCATGAAGCGTGGGATCTACAAACCCTCGCGGGGTGTGAGTATCGGCTTCCAGAAATCTCCCAAAGAACTGGCATGGCGCTCGAGTACGACGCCGCGCGCAGACTTTTGGGCAAAGCGCGCAAACTTATGCGGCGAGCGCAAGCTTATGCGCGGTCATACATCACCTCAGAAATCCAGGTTCTCGACGCTCAGCGCGTTTTTCTGGATGAACTCGCGGCGCGGCTCAACAACGTCGCCCATCAGCTTGGTGAACAAATCATCTGCCTCGACCATGTCATCGACACGCACCTGCAACAGCGTCCGCGCGTCGGGGTCCAGCGTGGTTTCCCAAAGCTGATCGGGATTCATCTCACCCAAGCCCTTGTACCGCTGCAGCGACAGACCCTTTTCACCCTCTTCCAGGATCGCGCGCAACAGGTCCAGCGGGCCGTGGATCACCTGTACCCGATCCCGTCGGACCAACGTTGCAGGCAGGCTATAGACCTCTTGCAGGCTCTGGGTGAAGCTGCCGGTCTTGCGCGCCTCGCCGGATCGCAGCATCGGGCCATCCAGCGTCCGCACTTCCTCGACGCCGCGCAGGATGCGGGCCAGGCGGATACCGTGATCCTGCGTGATCCGGCCCTGCCAGCCGCGCTCGTATTCCAGCGCGATCAGATCCAGCCGCGCAGCGACCTTGTCGGCCACGCCCTGAAGGTCAGCATCCACCGCGCCCGGTACGAAGGCTCCCGCAACCGCGGCCTGTTCCAGGATATGCCGCGGGTAGTGCGTCGGGAATGCATCCAGCACGCGTTTGAGTTGCCGTGCCTCGTCGACCACGCGGGCCAGATCCTGCCCCACGATTTCTTCGCCCGACCCCAGCCTGAGCACCGCGCCCTCGATCCCCTGGTTGATCAGATAGTCGTCCAGAGCGGCCTGATCCTTCAGGTAGACCTCGGACTTGCCACGCGAAACCTTGTAGAGCGGCGGCTGCGCAATATAGAGATAGCCGCCTTCGATCAACTCGGGCATCTGCCGATAGAAGAAGGTCAAGAGCAGGGTGCGGATATGCGCGCCGTCAACGTCGGCATCGGTCATGATGACGATCTTGTGGTAGCGCAGCTTCGAAATGTCGAATTCGTCCCGCCCGATCCCGGTGCCCAGCGCCATCACGAGGTTGCCGATCTCCTGACTGGACAGCATCCGGTCGAAGCGCGCGCGCTCCACGTTCAGGATCTTGCCGCGCAGGGGCAGAACCGCCTGCGTCAGACGATCGCGGCCGGTCTGGGCCGAACCACCGGCCGAGTCCCCCTCGACCAGGAACAGTTCGGTCTTGGACGGATCCTTCTCGGAACAATCCTTGAGCTTGCCGGCCAGATAGTTCACGTCCATCGCCGTCTTGCGGCGTGTCAGTTCGCGCGCCTTGCGGGCGGCCTCGCGCGCCAGCGCGGCCTCGATGATCTTGCTGACGATGGTCTTGGCCTCGTTGGGGTTTTCCTCGAACCACTCGGCCAGTTTCTCGTTCATCAGCCCTTCGACCGCAGGGCGCACCTCGGAGCTGACCAGCTTGTCCTTGGTCTGGCTCGAGAATTTCGGGTCGGGCACCTTGACCGACAGCACGCAAGTCAGACCTTCGCGCGCGTCATCGCCGGTAAAGTTGACCTTTTCTTTCTTCGCGATCCCGCTGGACTGGGCATAGTTGTTGATCGTGCGCGTCAGGGCGGCGCGGAAACCGGCCACATGGGTGCCGCCATCCCGCTGCGGGATGTTGTTGGTGAAGGGCAGGACCGTCTCGTGATAGCTGTCGTTCCACCACATCGCGATCTCGACGCCGATCTCGTCGCGCTCGCCCGTGATATAGATGGGCTCGGGCATCATCGGCGTCTTCGAGCGGTCGAGATACTTCACGAACTCCTTGACGCCACCCTCGTAGAACAGCTCGGTCTCCAGCCGCTCGGCCGGGCGCTCGTCGATCAAAATGATCCGCACGCCCGAATTCAGGAAGGCCAACTCGCGCAGTCGCTTTTCCAGCGTCTCGAAGGAATAGTCGAGGTTCGAGAACGTGTCGGTCGAGGCCAGGAACCGCACCTCGGTTCCGGTCCGGTCGCCACATTCGCCAACCACCTTCAGGTGCTCGGCGGTCTCGCCGCGTTCGAACCGGGCGAAATGTTCCTTGCCGTTGCGCCAGATGCGCAACTCCAGCCAGTCGGACAGGGCGTTTACCACCGACACGCCCACGCCGTGCAGGCCGCCCGACACCTTGTAGGAGTTCGAGTCGAATTTCCCGCCGGCGTGCAGCTGGGTCATGATGACCTCGGCCGCCGAGACGCCTTCTTCGGGGTGGATGTCCACCGGAATCCCGCGACCATTGTCGCTGACCGAGACGCTGGAATCGGCGTGAATCTTGACCGTCACATGGTCGGCGTGACCGGCCAGAGCCTCGTCGATGCCGTTGTCCACGACCTCGTACACCATGTGGTGCAGGCCCGAGCCGTCGTCGGTGTCGCCGATATACATCCCGGGGCGTTTGCGGACAGCCTCCAACCCCTTGAGAACCTTGATAGATTCCGCGCCGTATTCCTGATTTGCCTGTGCGTCTTCGGACATGCCGTCAGTACCTATATTATTTTGGTAACTTATACGTTCTCTGGTGGGGAATGTCACGTCATCCCCCCAGATTTTGTGCCGGTTCTTTCGGGCGCGGACCAAGCTGATTTGCCGACCTCCGACGGTCACAACCGATCCAGATCGGCGGCGATGTCAGCGGCGATTTGGCGGGCATCGACATCGCCGCGCTCGGCCGAAAGGCGCAGGCCCAAAAGGTCGGATTGATAGCGCGCCGCCAGCCGTTCGGGATCATGGTCGGCTCCGATCTGCCCTTCCGCCTGCGCCTGCCGGAACAGATCGACGAAACAGGCTTTCATTCGCGACAGATGGGTTGCGGCCAGTTTCGCCAGATCGTGGTCCTTTGCGCTCAACTCGGCATAGGTCTTGGCCAGCATGCAGGCCTTTGCGGGCGCATTCGCGGCCTCGACGACCAAAAGCGGCTGGGTTTTGAGCGCACCTAGCGGCCCCAGCTCCCGGGCCAGGGCGTCAAGCCGGGCAATACCTTCATCCGCATAGCGCTCCAGCGTCAGGGCATACAAGGCATCCTTTGACCCGAAGGCGGCGTAAAAGCTGCCTGGCTTCAGCTTCAGCGCACGCTCGAGATCCTTAAGGGACGTGCCCGCCCAGCCCTGACGCCAGAACAGGTCTCGGGCCTGCGCGATCAGCGCGTCACGGTCATAGGCAGGTTTGCGGGGCATGTGATCTCCAATTTTTGAACGATCACTCAAATATATACTTGAGTGGTCACTCAATAAAGCCTATTTCGGACTCAGCCGCCAGAAAAGGAGACCCGAAATGGCCGAATTCCCCTCGCATGACCTGAACACCGCCCCCGAAGGCTCAAAACCCCTGCTCGAGAAATCGCAGGCCGCGTTTGGCCGCCTGCCGGGCCTGCACAAGGTCATGGCCGAAAGCCCCCAGCACCTTGAGGCCTATCAGGTTCTGCACCACCTGTTCCTGCAGACCGATTTCGACGATGACGAGAAAACCGTCGTCTGGCAGACCATCAACGTGGAAAACGATTGCCACTATTGCGTTCCGGCCCATACCGGCATCGCCAAGATGATGAAGGTGTCGGATGAGATCACCGAAGCGCTGCGCAATGAAACCCCGCTGCCCTCGCCCAAGCTCGAGGCGCTGCGGACGTTCACGCTTCAGGTGATGAACCAACGCGGCAACGTGACCGACGCGCAGTTGCAGGCGTTCTTCGATGCGGGTTATTCGCACCGCGCTGTTCTGGACGTGATCCTGGGCCTGGCGCAGAAAACCATGTCGAACTACGTCAACCACATGGCCCGGACACCGGTGGACGAAGTGATGCGTCCGTTCCTGTGGGAACGCAAGGTCGGCGAGCCGGCCTGATCCGGTCAGGCGGGGGTGACGGTCGAGCCGTCACCCGCGTCATTGACCACGAAAGACTGCGCCCGATCGCCCAGTTCGGTAAACAGCTCGGGGCCTGTTCCGGTCATCCAGGCCTGCGCCCCCAGCGCGCAGATTTCATCATACAGCGCCGCCCGGCGGTCTGCGTCCAGATGGGCCGCCACCTCGTCCAGCAACAGGATCGGCGGCGCCCCGACCTGCGCGGCCAGTGCCCGCGCATTGGACAGAATCAGCGACACCAGAAGCGCCTTCTGCTCTCCGGTCGAACACTCACTGGCCGCAACGCCTTTGGCCGCATAGACCCCGTGCAGATCCGACCGGTGCGGCCCCACCAATGTGCGCCCCGCCGACAGGTCGCGGAACCGGCTTTCGGCCAACGCCTCCAACAGATCCTGCGCGCTTTCGGGCATGTCCCCTTCGGACTGAACAAGTTCCAGTTCCGCCGAGGGAAAGGCGGTCTCGGCCTGTTCCTGCGCTGCGCGCAACTGCGCCAGAGCACCCAGCCGCGCAGTATGAATGCGATGCCCGGTTTCGGCCATCTGTGCCTCGAGCGCCGCGTACCAATGCGCGTCACGCACCTGCTCTTTCAGCAGGCGGTTCCGTTCGCGCATGGCCTTTTCATAGGTCAACGCGGCCTCGGCATGGCTTGGGTCGAAACTCAGCGTCACCCGGTCCAGAAAGCGCCGCCGGCCTTCGGCGCCTTCGATCCAAAGCCGGTCCATCGCGGGCATCAGCCAGACGACCCGCGACAGCTTGCCCAGATCGATCTGGCTGGCTGCCTTTCCGTCGATCCGAACCTGCCGCGCCGCACCTCCCTCCGACCAGGTTTCGATCTCGGACCGGCGGCCCTGAACGTCCAGCAGACCGCTCAGCTTCCAGCCCAGCGCCTCGGGCCGGCGCGTCATCTCGGCGGCACTGGCCCGGCGCATGCCCCGGCCGGGCGAAAACAGGGATACTGCTTCGAGGATATTGGTCTTGCCGGCCCCGTTCGGTCCGTACAAGGCCACCGGCCGCCCGTCCAGCGCCAATCGCGCCAGCTTGTGCGACCGAAAATGCGAAACCTTCAATTCGGTCAGGGCCAAAGCCATGACCCCTCCCTTCATCCTCGCACAAACACGCGCTCCGGACGCACCCCGCGCCCGCGCGATCAGACGCGCATCGGCATCACGACATAGACCGCGCTCTGGTCATTGCCTTCGCGCATCAGGGTCGGGTCGCCCGCCGAGTTGAACAGGAACACCGCGTTCTCGCGGTCCACCTGGCTTGCGATTTCCAGCAGGTATTTGGCGTTGAACCCGATTTCCAGCCGTTCGTCGCCATAGGCCACGGCCAATTCTTCCTCGGCCGCACCGCTGTCGGGCGCATTCACCGACAGGACCAGCTTGTCGTTTTCCAGCTGCAGTTTGACCGCACGGGACCGCTCGGACGATACGGTGGCCACCCGGTCGACGGCCTGGGCAAATTCTGCCGCGTCCACTTCCAGCTTGCGGGTGTTGTTCTGCGGAATCACGCGGGTGTAGTCGGGGAAGGTTCCATCGATCACCTTCGAGGTCAGCGTGATGTCGGGCGTGGCAAAGCGCACCTTGGTTTCGCTGACCGACACCGCAATATCCATGTCGTCATCTTCCAAAAGCTTGCGCAGCTCACCCACCGTTTTGCGCGGAACGATCACGCCCGGCATGTCCTCGGCCCCCGCCGGAAGATCGGCGTCAATCCGGGCCAGGCGGTGGCCGTCGGTGGCCACGCAACGCAGAACCTTTCCGCCTTCGGGGCCATCGGCCACATGCATGTAGACACCGTTCAGGTAATACCGCGTCTCTTCGGTCGAGATGGCGAATTTCGACTTGTCGAACAGCCGCCGCAGCAGGGCCGCCGAAGCGGTGAAGTTCGACTGGTACTCCGAGGACGCCATCACCGGGAAATCCTCTTTCGGCAGGGTCGCCAGCGAGAAGTTCGACCGCCCCGCCTCGACCGTCAGTCGGCCAGCCGCGCTGTCGGCGGTCAGCGTGACCAGCGCGCCATCGGGCAGCTTGCGCACGATCTCGTGCAGGGTCGTGGCCGCAACCGTGGTTGCACCCGCCTTCTCGACCTGCGCGGGGGCCTTGTCGACCACCTCGATATCCAGATCGGTCGCGCGGAACAGAACCTGATCGCCCTCGGCCTCGATCAGCACGTTGGCCAGGATTGGAATCGTGTTGCGGCGTTCCACAACGGATTGGGCCTGCGAAACGGCCTTGAGCAGCGTGCCGCGTTCGATGCTGATCTTCATACCCTCAATTCCTCTGATTTGAGTGCTTACATGGGCGGGACTGGCAAGTTAGCGGTTCAGCCCTGAGGCACAAGGATTTTTTACCGTTTTCTGTGTCGGAACGTGCAAACCGTCAAGGTCCCGCGCAGCCCTGCACTGCAGTTCCGGGGAAATCGTGGAAAAATGCGCACAGAAAAACCGCCCCCGCGCAGGGCCGGGGCGGTTTGCCGAATTGCAGGGGCTCAGGCTTCGAGCGCGCGGCGCAGCATCTCGACATCTTCGGCGATCTGACCGTCGGTCAGCTTCAGCTCTTCGATGCGTTTGACGCCGTGCATGACGGTGGTGTGGTCGCGCCCGCCAAAGCGGCGGCCAATCTCGGGCAGCGACCGGCTGGTCAGCTGCTTGCACAGATACATCGCCACCTGACGCGGCCGGGCATAGGACCGCAGGCGTTTCGGCCCGATGATGTCGGACAGGCGAATGTTGTAATAGTCGGAAACCTTGCGCTGGATCTCTTCGACGGTGATCTTGCGCTCGGAGGCGCGCAGCACGTCGGCCAGACAGTCCTGCGTAAGCTCCATGTCGATCTCGCGACCGACCAGCGAGGCAAAGGCGAACAGCCGGGTCAGTGCCCCTTCCAGAACGCGCACGTTGGTCGAGATGCGATGGGCCAGGAATTCCAGAACGCCATCGGCGATTTTCAGATCGGGATAGGTTTTGGTGTGTTGCTGGACCTTGGTCTGCAGAATGCCCAGGCGCAATTCGTAATCGGTGGGATGCAGGTCAACCACCAGGCCGCATTGCAGGCGCGACTTGACCCGCTCTTCCAGGTCCTTGATCTCACCCGGCGCGCGGTCGGCCGAGATGATGATCTGCTTGTTCTGATCCACCAGCGCGTTGAAGGTGTGGAAGAATTCCTCCTGCGTCGAATCCTTGCCGGCGATGAACTGCACGTCATCGACCATCAGCACGTCGACCGAGCGGAACAGGTGTTTGAAATCCATCATTCGGCGTTCGCGCAGGGCCTGTACGAAGCGGTACATGAACTGTTCAGCCGACAGGTACAGCACGTTTAGCTCGGGGCGTTTGGTCTTCAATTCCCACGCGATGGCGTGCATCAGGTGCGTCTTGCCCAGTCCGACGCCGCCATACAGAACCAGCGGGTTGAAGGTGACGGGGCCGCCTTCCGAAACACGGCGCGCGGCGGCATGGGCCAGTTCGTTGGGCTTGCCGACGACGAAGCTGTCGAAGGTAAAGCGCGTGTCCAGCGGTGCGGCCTGCAACGACTCGAGCGCATCATTCGCGACCGACGCTTCAACCGGCATGTCGATTTCGGCAGGCTGGGGCTTGTCTTCCACGGCGGGGGCTGCGGGGCGTGCGGGCGAATTCGCGGCCACGCGGAACGCCAGGCGCTGGACCGATTCTCCGGCCGTGTTCAGTTCGTACAGGATGAGGTCAGCGAAATTCTGGCTGACGTAGTTGCCCATGAAGTTGGTCGGAACTGAAAATACGGCCACGCCACCTTTCAATTCCTGAAATTCCAGAGGTTCGATCCAGGTCGTAAAATTGTTCCGGCCCACAGCCTTGAGCAATTTATTACGCAGTTGTCCCCATTTTTCTTGTGTCATCCAGCGCCTCACGCATCCCATCTTTATTGGCCAGCCGGCCTTTTTTTGTAACCGGTCTCCCGGCTCTTTCGCGTTCACTCGACAACAGCTTCCGGCTCGCCAAAAACCGGTCGGTCTGGCGTCAGAAACGTGCTTTCCGCCAACGCTCTGTTCTGGCACATCCGAAGCCACGGATGCTGGGCCGGCAGAGCGCGCCACAGATTGCAATTTATTGACAGGGCCAAGATCACCGGCAGACCCGAGATCCCGAGCAGATCGACGAACCCGGCAGAACCGGTCGCCGACATTCGTCCCCGAATCCTTCCGATGCCCGTCGGTCAGATCGCGGAAACAGCCTGTCCCCCCAAGCGAGTGAATCGCTGAATATGTCGTAGCAAGAGGCAGAGGGGCCGGGCAACGAAACTCTGATATTGACTCGGGTCTTCGGGCGAAAGAATCTCTCGGTTTTGTGAAGGCGCGGCATTCTGGCAACAACGCAAAAGGCGCCGCACGGGGCGACGCCTTTTTGTTCGTAAATCGTCAACGATTGTTGACGTAAAGTCAGCCCAGCGCTTTGACCCGTGCCGACAGGCGCGACATTTTGCGGGCTGCAGTGTTCTTGTGGAACACGCCTTTGGTGACGCCGCGCATCAGTTCGGGCTGGGCCGCGCGCAGGGCTGCGGTTGCGGCTTCCTTGTCGCCGGATGCGATTGCTTCTTCGACCTTGCGCAGGAAGGTGCGGATGCGCGAACGACGTGCTTTGTTGATTGCATAACGCTTCTCGTTCTGACGAGCGCGCTTCTTTGCCTGGGGCGAGTTTGCCATGTGTCTCTGACCTTTGTTCGGTACGTTTGTCTAGGGTTGCACGTCACGGATATCCCCGCACCGGATCAGAAATCACGAGTGTGAATCGGGCCAAGCGGGCCGCACGCGCATGTATGGTCGCGGTCAATAGCCAAGTTTTCAGCCTTTGCCAAGCCGATTCTCGGCCTTGTTGTCCGCCAAGAAAAAGGCGGGCAGCGCCCGCCTGATCCAACGGTCCTCTCGGCGCCACCTATTTGTCGCGGAACTGGGCCGCGCGCTTTTCAAGGAATGCGGCCATGCCCTCTTTCTGATCCTCGGTGGCGAACATCGAGTGGAACACGCGCCGCTCGAACAGCATGCCCTCGCTCAGCGGCACCTCGTAGCTGCGGTTGACCGCCTCTTTCGCGGCCATCGCGGTCAGCAGCGATTTCTCGGCGATCTTCTGGGCCGCGCCGGTCGCCTCTTCGATCAGCTTCTTGGCCGGCACCACGCGCGACACGAGGCCCGAGCGCTCGGCCTCCTCGGCATCCATGAACCGGCCGGTCAGGTTCATGTCCATCGCCTTGGACTTGCCCACGAACCGCGTCAGGCGCTGGCTGCCGCCCATCCCGGCGATGACGCCCAGATTGATTTCCGGCTGGCCGAACTTAGCGGTGTCTGCGGCGATGATGAAATCGCACATCATGGCCAGCTCACACCCGCCGCCCAGCGCATAGCCCGCAACCGCCGCGATGATCGGCTTGCGGATCGCGGTAATCCGGTCATTGGCGTCTGCGAAAAGGTTGCTGGTGTAGACATCGACAAAGCTCATCTCGGACATCTCCTTGATGTCCGCGCCTGCGGCGAATGCCTTTTCCGATCCGGTGATGACGATGCAGCGCACCTTGTCATTGGTATCCGCGTCCTCGAGCGCCTCGCACAGCTCACCCAGAAGCTGAGTGTTCAGCGCATTCAACGCATCGGGTCTGTTGAGCTTGATAAGGGCGACGTGGTCTTCGATTTCGACGATGATCGTCTCAAAAGCCATGAGGTCTGAGCTTTCGGTTGTTCCGTTCAGGTCCAATTCCTTACCACGCGAAAAACTCGGATCAAGCTATCTTTGGCATTGCGCGCAATAGAAGGTCGACCGCCCCGACTGGGTGATTCTGCGGATTTCGGCCCCGCAGCCCTCGGTCCGGCAGGGCTGGCCCTCGCGCCCGTAGACGTCGAAACTGTGCTGAAAATATCCAAGCTCTCCATCGGCTTGCCGGAAATCGCGCAGTGAGGATCCACCGGCCTCGATGGCCTCGGTCAGCACCGTCCGGATCACCGGAACCAGGGCTCCGACACGCCCGGCCGAGATCTGACCCGCCTTGCGACGTGGCGACACTCTGGCGCGGTAGAGCGCCTCGCAGACATAGATGTTTCCTAGCCCGGCAACGATTCTCTGATCCAGCAGCGCCGCCTTGACCGGTGTGGACCGGCCGCGGAAGGCGTCGATCAGATAGGTTTCGTTGAAATCGTTGCCCAGCGGTTCCGGCCCCAGCACGGCCAGCAGCTTGTGCTGCTCGGCGGTGGCCGTGGGCATCAGATCCATCGCCCCGAACCGGCGCGGGTCATTGAAGGTGATGCGCGCACCATTGGCCATGTGAAACACCACGTGGTCATGCTTCTGCGGCATCGGATGATGATGTACGAACTGTCCCAGCGGATCGCCCGACACGGTCATGCGGCCCGACATGCCCAAGTGAATCAACAGAGTCTCGCCGCCGCTCAGATCGGCCAGGATGTATTTCGACCGCCGCCGCAGACGCTCGACCCGCTGGCCGGTCAACCGTTCGGCCATCCGCTCGGGGAACGGCCAGCGCAGATCGGGGCGGTTCACGTCCGCCCTTTCGATAACCACGCCTTCCATCGCCGGGGCAAGGCCGCGTCTTACTGTCTCGACCTCGGGCAATTCGGGCATTAGACGGCTCCTATTCCAAAGGGCCGCATTGTGCCCCGGTTTCCAGGCCCTATAACAGAGACGAAATTCGACGAACGGCAAGGCTTATGTCCGACAATAGCGACAAGACCACTCATTTCGGTTTCGAAACCGTCCCCGAGGCCGAAAAGGCCGGGCGCGTGCAGGGCGTATTCAACTCAGTCGCGTCGAAATACGACGTAATGAACGACGTGATGTCGATGGGCATCCACCGTGTCTGGAAGGACGCGATGATGGACTGGCTGGCGCCACGCCCTGGCCAGCGCCTGTTGGACGTGGCGGGCGGTACGGGCGACATCTCATTCAGGTTCCTCAAACGCGCGGGCCACGGCCATGCCACCGTTCTGGATCTGACCGAGCCGATGCTGATCGAGGGCCGCAAGCGCGCTGAGGCTGCGCAGATGGCCGACAGCCTGGACTGGGTGGTCGGCGACGCGATGGCCCTGCCCTTCGAGGACAACACCTTCGACGTCTACACCATTTCCTTCGGCATCCGGAACGTGACCCGCCCGCAAGAGGCTCTGAACGAGGCCTACCGCGTGCTCAAACCCGGCGGGCGACTGATGGTGCTGGAATTCAGCCAGCTGCCCAATGACGGGCTGCAGAAACTCTATGACCTCTACAGCTTCAACGTGATCCCGCGCATGGGGCAGCTGATCGCGAATGACCGCGACAGCTATCAATACCTGGTTGAATCGATCCGCAAGTTCCCAGATCAGGATACCTTTCTGGGCATGGTGCGCGCCGCCGGGTTCGAGAACGCGAAATACCGCAACCTCAGCATGGGCATCGCCGCCCTGCATTCCGGCTGGAAGATCTGACGCATGCGCGGCCCCCACAACATCATCCGCCTGATCCGTACGGGCGCCACGCTGGAACGCACCGGCGCCATGAACGTGGTGCTGGACGCGTTCGAGGCTCCGCGCGCGTTGCGGATCCTTGCCCACACCTTAGGCAAACCGTTCCAATGGCTGGGCTACAAGGGCGACCCGAACATGCCGCCGGCCACCCGGGCGCTGACCGCCCTGGGCCCGGCCTACATCAAGTTCGGTCAGGTCCTGTCCACGCGCCCCGATGTCGTCGGCGAGGAGCTGGCCGAACAGCTCCGCGTCCTGCAGGACAAGCTGCCCCCCTTTCCACGCGACGTGGCCATGGCCGAGGTGGAAAAGGAGCTGGGCCAACCGCTGGACGAGATGTTCTCGGAGTTCAGCGAACCGATCGCGGCCGCCTCGATCGCGCAGGTCCACAAGGCCAAACTGGCCAGCACAGGCGAGGACGTGGCCGTCAAGGTCCTGCGCCCCGGCATCGAACGCGCGTTCCGCAAGGATGTGGATGCGTTCTATTTCGCCGCCCGGATCGTCCGGCTTTTCGCCCCCGGTGCGCGCCGTCTGCGCCCGATGGAAGTGATCGAGCATTTCGACGGCGTCGTCCGCGGCGAACTGGATCTCCGGCTCGAAAGTTCGGCGGCTTCGGAATTTGCCGCCAACACGCAGAACGACGAAGGCTTCTGGCTGCCGCCCGTGGTCTGGTCCCTGTCCGCGCGCCGGGTCATGACGCTCAGCTGGGCCGATGGTATCCCGCTGGGTGACAACGCCGCGCTGGACGCCGCCAATCACGACCGCCGCGACCTGGCCAACCGCGTGCTGCGCCTGTTCCTGCTGCACGCCCTGCGCGACGGCTTCTTCCACGCCGACATGCACCAAGGCAACCTCAAGGTCGCCGCGAACGGGGACATCATCGCCTATGACTTCGGCATCATGGGCCATATCGACGAATACACCCGCCGCGTCTATGCCGAAATCCTCTTCGGCTTCATCCGCCGCGACTACAGGCGCGTGGCCGAGGTGCATTTCGAAGCAGGCTACGTCCCGGCCGACCAGGACGTCGATGAATTCGCCCGCGCCCTGCGCGCAGTGGGCGAGCCGATCTTCGGCATGGACGCCACCCATATCTCGATGGGCCGTCTGCTGAACTACCTGTTCGAGGTGACCGAACGCTTCGGCATGGAAACCCGCACCGAACTGATTCTGCTGCAACGCACAATGGTGGTGGTCGAAGGCGTCGCCCGCTCGCTCGACCCGCATATCAACATCTGGGAAGTCGCCCGCCCTGTGGTCGAGGACTATATCAGGCAGTCCATCGGCCCCCGCGCCTCCCTGCGTGATTTTGGAAAAACAGCGCTGGTTCTTGCGCGGTTCGGGCCCCGCCTGCCTGATCTGGTCGAAAATGCCCTGATAGCCCAGACCCGCAAGGATGATCCATCCGGGTCAGATTTCTGGCCCAAGGCCATTCCAGCCGCGATCGGAGCAGCCGCCGGGGCAGTGGCCGTCCTGATCCTTTCGGGCTTTGGCTGAAAGGCGCCGTCGCTTCATCCGGCCAAAAATATCCTCGGGGGGAATCGCGCCCCGGCGCGATAGGGGGCAGACAGCCCCCCTGCCCAGCTCAGGATCAGAGCCGTTCGATGGCGATGGCAATCCCCTGCCCGCCACCGATGCACATGGTGATCAACCCTTTCGACCCGCCGATGCGCTCCAACTCGTACAGAGTCTTCAGCGTGATGATCGCCCCGGTGGCCCCCACCGGATGACCCAGGGCGATGGCCCCGCCATTCGGGTTCACCTTTGCCGGATCCAGCCCCAGTTCCTTGTTCACCGCCAGCGCCTGGGCGGCAAAAGCCTCGTTGCTTTCGATCACGTCGAAATCGCCCGCCGACAAGCCGGTCCGTTCCAACAGGTTGCGCACGGCCGGAACCGGGCCGATTCCCATTACCTCGGGACGAACGCCAGCATGGGCATAACCCAGGATGCGCGCCTTGGGCGTCAGGCCGGCTTTCTCGGCGGCACCCGCCGTGGCCAGAACCATCGCCGCCGCGCCGTCATTGATGCCCGAGGCGTTGCCCGCGGTCACACGCCCATCCTTCTGGAACACCGGCCGCAGCCCGGCCAGGGCCTCGGCCGTGGTGGCCTTGGGATGCTCGTCGACCTTGAAATCGACCATGTCGCGCTTGACCTTGACCTGCACCGGCGCGATCTGGCTGTCGAAATAGCCCGCCTCGATCGCGGCCGCGGCCCGTTGCTGGCTGGTCAGCGCAAACGCGTCCATCTCCTCGCGCGTGATCTGGTGCTCGTCGGCCACGTTCTCGGCGGTGACGCCCATGTGCCCGGTACCAAAGGGGCAGTTCAGCGCGCCCAGCATCATGTCCAGCGACTTGATGTCGCCCATCTTGGCACCCCAACGCGCCTGCGGAACGATATAAGGGCTGCGCGACATGTTCTCGGCGCCGCCTGCCACGGCAAACTCGGCATCCCCCAGCATCAGCGACTGCGCCGCTGACACGATGGCCTGCGCACCCGACCCGCACAGCCGGTTGACGTTCATCGCCGGGGTGGCATTCGGAATGCCCGCCTGCATCGCTGCAACGCGCGACAGGTACATGTCGCGCGGCTCGGTGTTGATGACATGCCCGAACACCACATGCCCAATCTGGTCGCCTGCGACGCCGGATTTCTCAAGCGCGGCCTTAGTCACGACGGTGGCCAGATCGATCGGCGCGGTCGCGGCCAGCGACCCTCCGAACGTACCGATTGCGGTGCGGGCACCATCCAGAATCACGATGTCGGTCATGTCTCTCTCCTCTTGGATTTGCGCGCAGTATGCACCCGCAGTATGGGCCTGTCGCGCGGGACGTTCCGTCATCGGCGGAATTGACAATTCCCGCCCGGACGCGCAAAAAATTCCGCCATGACGGAAAACTCAGACGATATCCTGACACGCCTGCCCGCCCGACTGAAAGAGGCCCGGCGCGCCAAGGGGCTGTCACTGGAAGCGGTGGCCAACCTCAGCGGCGTGTCCCGGTCGATGGTCAGCCAGATCGAACGCGGCGAAAGCAGCCCCACCATTGCGACATTGTGGAACCTGACACGTGCGCTGAACGTAGACTTTGCCGGGCTTCTGGATGAAGAGGTTCAGGGCGACACAATCGAAGTACTGAAACAGTCCGATGTGCCCAGTATCGACAATATGGGGTATGGCTGTCGGATCGGAATCCTTTCCCCGCCAGAAGATGCCGGTGGGCACGAAGTGTACGATATCTGGTTCGAGCCGGACGGAAAACTGATCAGCCAACCGCATGCAAAAGGCTCTCGTGAACATTTGACTGTTTTGATGGGATCGGTCGAGATTGAATCCGGCACTGCAACTGAGGTTCTGCATCAAGGCGACACAGGGCGTTATGCAGCGGATGTTGCGCACTCGATCACTGCGCATAATGGACCGGCACGCGTTTTTCTAATTGTGAAAACCGGTCGATAGGATCGACCGGCCGCCTGAACAGGCGGCCAGTCCGGATTGATAAATTATTCCTCGTCGGGTAGGTCGTTTGCGCCGCGGGTTCCTCCACGGTTGGAAACCTGGCCGTCTGTACCGGTAATGCTGCTGAGGCTGCTTCCAACATTGCCCCAGCCGCCATTTCCGCCGCCGCTCACCGCCGAAGCGGTTCCTTTGCCTTTGCTTCCAAAGTCTCGACCAAGCGTGGCCGCACCACCTGAAACAGCCCCGGCCATCGACTGAGCAAGCCCACTGTTACCACCACCGGTATTGCCTTTGCCAGGCCCCGCGAAAGCCGCTGTTGCACCGAACATCAGAGCCAGCGCCGCGGCTGATGAAATCTTAATCATATCGTTTCCCTCCCAGTTGATATGCAAATGAATACGCGGCGTGGAAAAAAGCGGATCACATTGAGTTCAGCAAAAAGTTATCACTTAAAGCTTCCTTCAATCCGTAATGTAAGAAAATTTTCCGTAATACTGAAATTCTCCTATTTCGGAAATACATCCGCTATGATAGACACCCGGGAGCTATGGAGGCCCAGATGGCAAATGCATTCCTATCTCACATCACGGACACCCTCTCGCAGATCAAGGCGGAAGGCCTGTACAAGACGGAACGAATGATCACCTCGCCCCAGGGCAGCGAGATCACGGTGGGCGGACGTCAGGTCATCAACCTGTGCGCCAACAATTACCTGGGTCTGGCCGACCATCCGGCGCTGATCGAGGCCGCGAAGAGTGCGATGGAGCCCAAAGGGTTCGGCATGGCCTCGGTCCGGTTCATCTGCGGCACGCAGGACATCCACCGCGAGCTTGAGCATCGGCTGGCCAAGTTTCTGGGCAAGGACGATTCGATCCTGTTCGCGGCCTGTTTCGACGCCAATGGCGGGTTGTTCGAACCCCTGCTGGGACCCGAGGATGCCATCATCTCGGACAGTCTGAACCACGCCTCGATCATCGACGGTATCCGACTGTGCAAGGCCAAACGCTATCGCTACATGAACAATGACATGAACGACCTCGAAGCCTGGCTGAAACAGGCGCGCGAGGACGGTGCCCGGCACATCATGATCGCCACCGACGGCGTGTTCTCGATGGATGGCTACCTGGCCAACCTGCCCAAGATCCGCGAACTGGCCAACAAATACGACGCGATCGTGATGGTCGATGACTGCCACGCCACCGGCTTCATGGGGCCGCGCGGCGCAGGCACGCCGGATCATTTTGGCGTGGACGTGGACATTCTGACCGGGACATTGGGCAAGGCACTTGGGGGGGCAATCGGCGGTTATATCGCCGGGCCGCAGCCAGTGATCGACCTGCTGCGGCAGCGGGCGCGGCCCTATCTGTTCTCGAATTCGCTGCCGCCGTCCATCGTCGCTGCCGGGCTCGAGGCGATCCGCCTGGTCGAAGACGGCGACATGCTGCGCAAGCAACTGTTCGGCAATGCCAAATACTGGCGCGCCGGGCTGGAAAAACTGGGGTTCGACCTGCTTCCGGGGGAACATCCGATCATCCCCGTGATGCTGGGCGAGGCGCAGTTGGCGCAGGACATGGCCGCCCACCTGTTCGACGAAGGGGTCTATGTCTCGGGCTTCTTCTTTCCGGTGGTCCCGCGTGGCCAGGCCCGCATTCGCACCCAGATGAACGCAGCGCTGACCCGCGACGAGCTGGACCGCGCCCTTGCCGCCTTTGGCAAGGTCGGCAAAGAATTGGGGGTGATCTGATGCGGCCCAACACGATGAAGGCGCTGGAGAAGTCCAAGCCCGAAGAAGGGCTGTGGATGGTGCAGGCCCCGGTCCCCGAGATCGGCCCCAACGAGGTTCTGATCCGCGTGAAGAAGACCGGGATCTGCGGCACCGACATCCATATCTGGAACTGGGATGAATGGGCGGCGCACACGGTGCCCGTCCCCATGATCACCGGCCACGAATTCGCCGGCGAGATCGTCGAGCTGGGCCGCAACGTGACCGGGTTGAAGATCGGCCAGCGCTGCTCGGGCGAGGGCCACCTGATCGGCACCGACAGCCGCCAGAGCCGCGCGGGCAAGTTCCACCTCGACCCGGGCACGCGCGGGATCGGGGTGAACGAACAGGGTGCCTTTGCCCAATATCTCAAGCTGCCGGCCTTCAACGTGGTGCCCCTGCCCGACGACATTCCGGACGAGATCGGCGCGATACTCGACCCGCTGGGCAATGCGGTGCACACTGCGCTGAGTTTCGATCTGCTGGGCGAGGACGTGTTGATCACCGGCGCGGGCCCGATCGGGATCATGGCCGCCGCGGTGGCCCGCCATGCAGGCGCACGGCATGTGGTGATCACCGACATCAACCCCGATCGACTGGCGCTGGCGCAGCATGTCGTACCCTCGGTCCGGGCGGTGAATGTGGCCGAGGAAGACCTGCAATCGGTGATTTCCGACCTGGGCATGAGTCAGGGTTTTGACGTGGGGCTGGAAATGTCGGGCTCGCAGGCGGCGCTGGACCAGATGGTCGAGGCGCTGGTGATGGGCGGCAAGATCGCCCTGCTGGGCATTCCGCCCGGCAAATCGCCCGTCGACTGGAGCCGCATCGTGTTCAAGGCGATCACCATCAAGGGCGTATACGGCCGCGAGATGTTCGAGACCTGGTACAAGATGATCGCGATGCTGCAGAACGGGCTGGATGTCAGTCGGGTCATCACCCATCGCTTTGCCGTCGATGATTTTGCGCAGGGCTTTGCCGCCATGAAGTCGGGAAAATCGGGCAAGGTGGTGCTGGATTGGACCTGACCCTCTGGATAGTTGCCAACGCACCTTCTAGACAGGTGCGCACACATGCCGGGGAGGAAATGAGATGGCCGACAAAGCCAAGGGCGACCGCCCGCTGGAACGCGGAATCGAAGACACGCTGGTGACCGATTTCGCGGGTACCCACCGCAAAAGCTATGGCGACTTCCTGCAGCTCAAGACCCTGCTGAACCTGCAGAAAACCTTTCAGGACCCGGCCCAACCCGATGAAATGCTGTTCATCATCATCCACCAGGTCAGCGAGCTGTGGCTGAAACTGATGCACCATCAGCTGGTCGAGGTGCGCCGGTTCCTGCAGCAGGATGAGTTCGGCCCTGCGATGAAGAACCTGGACCGGATCAAGGCGATCCAGCGGCAGTTGATCGCCGCGTGGGAAACCCTGCTGACCATGACGCCCGCTGACTATATGACCTTCCGCAAGGCGCTGGGCAATTCATCCGGCTTCCAAAGCTATGGCTATCGCCAGATCGAATTCATCCTGGGCAATAAGGACACCGCCACTCTGAAGGTGCACGAGCACGACCCCGAAGTGATGGAGATGCTGACCGCCGCCCTGGTCAAGCCGTCGCTGTATGACGAGGTTTTGCACATGCTGGCGCGGCAGGGGTTTGACGTGCCGCAGGACCTGTTGGACCGGGACTATTCAAAGACCTATTCAGGTGATCCGCGCATCGTGAAAATCTGGGCCGAGATCTACCGGAACACAGGCCGGTACTGGGACCTGTATGCGCTGGGCGAAAAGCTGATGGATGTGGAATCGCTGTTCCAGCGTTGGCGCTTCGACCATGCGACCGCCGTCGAACGTGTGATCGGCATGCAGCCCGGCACCGGCGGCTCCAGCGGCGTGGCCTTCCTGCGCAAGGCGCTGGACTTGCGGTTTTTCCACGATCTCTATGACGTTCGCAGTGACCTGATGTATGGCGGACAGGGCTGAGCCATGCTGTATCGCGGATTTTCCCAAAGCGAGCTGGAACGCGAATACGCGCCCAGTTCGATGATCGGCGGCGACCTTGCGCCCTATCTGGCGGCCTATTCGGCGCTTAGCGCACAGGCACGGTCGCAACTGACGGTGCAAGAGAACCTCGGCTATGGCGAAACGCCCGCGCAGGTGCTGGATTTCTTTCCCGCCCGAACGCCCGGCGCACCGCTGCATGTGTTCATCCATGGCGGCTATTGGCAGGCGCTCAGCCAGCGCGATTCGGCGATGATGGCGCCCGCGCTGGTCGTAGGCGGGCAGGCCTTTGCAACGGTGAACTACACGCTCGCCCCCGACGCGCGGCTGGGTCAGATGGTCGATGAATGTCGGACCGCGCTGATATGGCTGGCCACCCGGGCCAATTCGCTGGGGTTCAACGCCTCGCATGTCACCCTGTCCGGGCACAGCGCCGGTGCGCATCTGGCGGCGATGGTCATGGCGACATCGGCCGACCAATTCGCCCGGATAGGCTTGCGGGTGCGCGAAGTCATCCTGATCAGCGGCGTCTACGACCTGGAACCGATCAGCCTCACCCCGGTCAACGATCCGCTACAGTTGACCCCGGTCGAGCTGCACGACCTGTCCCCCATCCTGAACCTGCCGGCGCCCGGGCCGCGCTATCGGGTCACGGTGGGCGAGCGGGACACCGGCGAGTTCATCCGCCAGAGCCGCGACTATGCCGAAGCGTTGCGCAAGGCCGGCCATGCCGTCAGCTTTGATCTGCAGCCGGGCACGCACCATTTCGACATCATCCTCAAGGACGCGACGTTTCTGAACGACCACCCCTGAAAACGAAAACGGCGGCCCCTGGGGACCGCCGTTTCTTTCGATTTCGGCCGGATCAATCCAGCGTGCGGGTCACTTCCTCGCGCTCGAAGATCTCGATCACGTCGCCGGGGCGGATATCGTCGTAGTTCTCGAACGCCATACCGCATTCCTGACCCGACTGAACCTCGGCCACTTCGTCCTTGAAGCGTTTCAGCGTCTTCAGCGTGCCTTCGTGGATCACCACGTTGTCGCGCAGCAGACGCACGCCGGCCGAACGGCGGGCAACGCCCTCGGTGACCAGACAGCCGGCAACCTTGCCGACGCCGGTGACCTTGAACACTTCCTTGATCTCGGCATAACCGATGAACTTCTCTCGGATCTCGGCGCTCAGCAGGCCCGAGGCGGCGGCTTTGACGTCATCCACCAGGTCGTAGATCACCGAGTAGTAGCGGATTTCCACACCCTTCTGGTTGGCGGTGTTGCGCGCCGAGGCATTGGCCCGCACGTTGAAGCCAAAGACCGGAGCCCCCGACGCTTCGGCCAGGCCGATATCGGTTTCGGTGATGGCGCCGACGCCCGAGTGCAGCACGCGCACGCGCACCTCGTCGTTGCCGATCTTCTCCATCGCCTGCACGATCGCCTCGGCCGAGCCCTGCACGTCGGCCTTGACCAGAATGGGCAGCTCGGCCACGTTCTCGTCTTCCTTGGCCTTCTGCATCAGCTGTTCCAGCGTGGTCGCGGCACCGGCGGCGGCGCGCTTGTCCTTGGCGACCTGCGCACGGTACTCGGCGATCTCGCGGGCCTGCGCCTCGGTCTCGGTCACGTTCAGAACGTCACCGGCCTCGGGCGTACCGTTGAGACCCAGGACCTCTACAGGAACCGAAGGCCCGGCTTCCTGAACGCGCTCGCCTTTGTCGTTGATCAGTGCGCGGACCTTGCCGTACTGCTCGCCTACGACGAAGATGTCGCCTTGGCGCAGCGTGCCCTTCTGGACCAGCACAGTCGCAACCGGGCCACGGCCCACGTCCAGCTGCGCCTCGATCACGGCACCTTGTGCGGCGCGGTTCGGGTTGGCCTTCAGCTCGAGGATCTCGGCCTGCAGCGCGATGGCTTCCAACAGATCGTCCAGCCCCTGGCCCGTGATGGCCGAAACCTCGACATCCTGAACGTCGCCGGACATCTTCTCTACGATCACCTCGTGCTGCAGCAGGTCGGTGCGCACCTTGTCCGGGTTGGCTTCGGGCTTGTCGATCTTGTTGATCGCCACGATCATCGGAACACCGGCAGCCTTGGCGTGATTGATCGCCTCGACGGTCTGCGGCATCACCGCGTCATCGGCGGCAACCACCAGAACCACGATATCGGTCACCTGTGCCCCGCGCGAGCGCATCGAGGTAAAGGCCGCGTGGCCCGGCGTATCCAGGAAGGTCAGCGTGGTGCCGTCGTTGGTCTGCACCTGATAGGCACCGATATGCTGGGTGATTCCACCGGCCTCGCCCGACACGACCTTGGTGTTGCGGATCGCATCCAGCAGCGAGGTCTTGCCGTGGTCGACGTGACCCATGATGGTGATGACCGGCGGACGCGGCTGCAGGTCTTCTTCCTTGTCCTCGATATCGGCGATGACGTCTTCGACATCGGCGTCGGACACGCGCACGACCTTATGGCCGAATTCCTCGATGATCAGTTCGGCGGTGTCGGCGTCGATGCTCTGGTTCTGCGTGACCATCATGCCCATGTTCATCAGCGACTTGACGACGTCAGCCACACGTTCCGCCATGCGGTTGGCCAGTTCCGAGACCACGATCGTCTCGGGCAGCTGAACCTCGCGGATCACCTTTTCACGCTCGACCGATCCCCCCATGGCCTTCTGGCGCGCGCGCTCCTGCTTGCGCTTCATCGCGGCCATGGACCGCTGACGCCCACCTTCGCCGCCCGAAAGCGCCTGGTTCAGGGTCAGCTTGCCTGAACGGCGGCCATCGTCACGGCCTTTGCCACGGCTCTGGCGCTGTTCGCGCTCGCGGTCGGTCTTGCGCGGCGATTCGGCAGGCGCCTTGCCCGCCGGCGCGGCCTTGGCCTTGGGCGCCTCTTTCGCTGCGGCGGCCTCGGCGGCTGCACGCTGAGCGGCCGTCTCGGCCTCTTTGCGCTGGCGCTCTTCTTCTTCCGCCTTCTGGCGCGCTTTTTCTTCGGCCTCGCGCTGTTCGCGCTCCTTGGCCTCCTGTTCGGCGCGACGGCGCTCGCGCTCTTCGGCGCGCGCCTTTTCTTCGGCCTCACGCTTGGCGGCCTCTTCGGCCTCGCGTGCCTTTGCGGCCTGCAACGCCTTCAGGCGCCGCGCCATTTCGGCGTCGGAAATCCCGGCCGGCCGACGCGAAGGATCACCCGCCGGCGCAGCGCCGCCGCTGGGTTTGGTCGCTCCCGGCTTGGGAACCACCACGCGTTTGCGTTTGGTTTCCACCACGACATTCTTGGTCCGTCCGTGGCTGAAACTCTGTTTCACGTTCCCGGGGCGTGCCCCGCCACGCAGACCCAATGTCTTTTTGCCGTCACTATCGCTCATAAAGCTTCTTACCCTTCCGCGCGGCTCTTGCCGCCGTCATCCGTTTCGCGCAAGCCACGCAGGCGCTGCGCTTCCTCTACAACACGTTTGGCGAGTCCGCCAGAGGCGAGCGCCGCATGAATCACCGTTTGGCGCCCAAATGCCTGTCCAAGCTCGTCCGCGGTCAGCCACCCGATGTATTTGCCGAAATGCGGCGTGCTCAGCTTGGACTTGCCGCGCCCCGACCCGTCAACCGCCTGGATCAGCACCCAGGCCTGTTCCCGGTCCAGCCAGGTCTTGACCTTTTCATAGCCCGCGACCGCGTCACCCGACTTGCGCGCCAGACTGATCAGCTCGACCACCCGGCGCGACAATTGTCGTTCGACCTCGTCCACCAGGTTCTGCGGCACGGTGACCTGCGCCTTGAACCCGCGCGCGAACAGCTTCTTGCCGACAGCCGTATCCAGCGCCTTGCGGTCTGCCGAGACATAGACCCCACGCCCCGGCAGTTTTGCCGCGACGTCCGGAAACACCTGACCGTCCGGGCCGGTTACAAAGCGGATCAGGCCGAATTTCGGCTGCACCTCGCCCGTGGCGATGCATTTCCGCTCTGGCCCGTCGGACCGATCTTTATGGACGCCACCGCGACTCATTCACGTCATCCGAGGCCCGAGATCAGGCCTCAGCCTCCTCTTCCACCGTTTCGCCCTCAGCGTCTTCCTCGGTCTGCTCCAGCTCGGCGGGATCGACCCAGCCCAGCATGACCCGCGCGGTCATGACCAGATCCTGCGCCTCTTCCAGCGACACGCCGAAGGGTTCCAAGATACCGTCATCTTTGACCCGCTGGCCATCAACCGTGGTCCAGCCGCCGGCCAGTTCCCAATCGGCGCAGGTGGCGAAGTCCTCGAGCGTTTTCACGCCGTCCTTGGCCAGTGCCTCAACCATCTGGGGTGTCAGGCCTTCGAATTCAATGAGGCTATCCTCGGCGCCCAGCGCGCGGGCGTTGTCCAGCGCCGCCTTGGCCTGGGCCTCGATAACGTCGCGGGCGCGTGCCTGCAGCTCATGCGCGGTGCCTTCATCGACGCCGTCGATCACCAGCAGCTCGTCCAGTTCGACATAGGCGACCTCTTCGAGGTTGGTGAAGCCTTCCGAAACCAGAAGTTGGGCAAAGAATTCGTCCAGGTCGAGGCTGTCCATGAACAGCTTGGTCCGCGTCTCGAACTCCTTCTGGCGGCGGGCCGATTCCTCGGCCTCGGTCATGATGTCGATGTCCAGGCCGGTCAGCTGGCTGGCCAGTCGCACGTTCTGACCACGCCGGCCGATCGCCAGAGACAGCTGTTCCTCAGGTACGACGACCTCGATCTTGCCGGCTTCCTCGTCCAGAACCACCTTGGAAACCTCGGCCGGCTGCAGCGCGTTCACCAGGAAGGTCGGCTGATCCTCGTTCCACGGAATGATGTCGATCTTTTCGCCCTGCAGCTCGTTCACGACGGCCTGCACGCGGCTGCCGCGCATACCGACGCAGGCACCGACAGGGTCGATGGAATTGTCATACGAGATCACGGCGATCTTGGCGCGCGATCCGGGGTCGCGGGCCACGGCCTTGATCTCGATGATGCCGTCATAGATTTCCGGCACTTCCATCTTGAACAGCTCGGCCATGAACTCGGGCGCGGTGCGCGACAGGAAGATCTGGTGACCGCGCGGTTCGCGACGGACCTCCTTGATGTAGGCGCGCACCCGGTCATTGGGGCGATAGCTTTCGCGACCGATCTTGTCGTTGCGGCGCAGAACCGCCTCGGCCCCGCCCAGATCGACGATCACGTTGCCGAATTCCTCGCGCTTGACGGCGCCGTTGATGATGGTGCCGACACGATCCTTGAAGTCTTCGTACTGGCGGTCGCGCTCGGCCTCACGGACCTTCTGCAGGATGACCTGTTTGGCCGACTGCGCGGCGATCCGGCCCATTTCCACGGGCGGAACCTCTTCCTGGAACACGTCGCCCACCTGCGGACCGGTCGAGAAATCCTCGATCGGCTGTCCGTCGCGCAGCCAGACCGCGCGGCCATCCTTGCTGGGCTCGAAATAGGCGCGCGCCTGATCGACGGTCATCTCGGCCTGATAATTCTCAAGCTCGTCCTCATCGACCACGGTGCGGACGCGGGTAAAAGTCGCCTTGCCGGTCTTGCGGTCGATCGACACGCGGATGTCCATCTCGGCGCCGTATCGGCTCTTGGCGGCGCGGGCGAGCGATTCCTCCATCGCTTCGACGACCAGACCGGGGTCGATCATCTTTTCGCGGGCCACGGCCTCGGCGGTCTGCAACAGCTCAAGCTGGTTTGCTGAGGTGATTGCCATCAGTTCGTCTCCTCTTCGGACCCTTCGGTCTCAATCTCGTCGAAAGCGTTTTCGTTCAGGGCGCCGGCATCCTTGCGCTGGCGCAGCATTTCCTTGATCAGGTCATCGGTCAGAACCAGCTTGGCATCGCTCAGCCAGTCGAATTGAAGACCGATGGTGACGGTCTCTTCGCCGTTGGGGATGTTGATCAGAACCTCGTCCCCCTCGACGCCGGCCAGTTCCCCCTTGAAGCGGCGGCGACCGTCGATCAGTTCGGTGGTTTCCAGCTTGGCCTCGTAGCCCTCGAACGTCTCGAAATCCTTCAGCCGCGTCAGCGGGCGGTCGATGCCGGGGCTGGACACCTCGAGCGTGTAGGCGTCAAGGATCGGGTCCTCGACATCCAGCGTGGCGCTGACCGCGTTCGAAATCTCGGCGCAATCATCCACCTCGATGCCACCATCGGGCTTGTCGGCCATGATCTGCAGCGTGGTCTGCTTGCCGCTCATCAGGCGGATGCGGACCAACTCATACCCCAGATCCTCGATCACCGGAGTGATGATCTCGGCCAATCGTCGGTCGATCGCCGCCTTGGCTATCAGGTCGTTTGTCATATGGTGCTCTACCCTTCGATCGGGCACAAAAAAACGGGCGCGCGGCCCGTCGAATTTTCCGGTGGAGCCTCGGACCAGAAGTCCGACACGCCGCTGTTGCAACTGCATATACGCAGGACGACCCGAGTCTGCAACCCCTGCCGTCAACCAACCGACAATCGGCGTCGGTTTTCAGGCCGGGTTCAGGCTATCCACCAGCGTTCCGCGATTCGCCCATCGTCCAATGGCGCGCCCCGCCCGATCCGGCGCGGCAGGCCTACGGTGCCGGAGATCGCCAGCGACATCTCCGATTCGCTGGGGAAGAACCGCACATCACCCAAACCACGCAGCCCTTGCGCCGCCGGCAGCACCGACACGTCCACATAACGGTCGCGCAGCGCCTCGGCGCGCACGGCCGGGTCGGGGATCACGATGATGTCGACCGCCTCCAGCCAGCCGGCATGACCATCCTTGTAGTGGCCATCTACCCGGCGCCCGCGGAAATGGCGCCCGTCTTCGGCGCGTTCGACCCGGTAACACCCGGTGCCGTTCGCCTGCTGCAGCGGCGAAACGCTCTGCCCATCGCGGGTGATGACAAACCGGGTATCGGCCAGCAGGAAAGGCAGGCCGGGGTTGGCCTCGGCCAGTTCGATCTGGATGCGGTCCGGCGCCAGGGCTTCGGTGCGCCCGACCTCGGACAGGACCGCAAGAACATCCTCGGCCGTCAGTGCCGCACCGTCGTGAGACACCGCATCCGCACGCAGGTCGAACGTCCAGACCCGGGCCTCGGAATCGGTCTGCCAAGCGGTTGCCAACTCGCCGCGCAGAGTGCCGTCCGGCGCGATCTCGGTCAGGGTGTCGAACACCGCACCCCGAGCCAGCCGGTCCAGGCTGTCGTCGCGCGGCACGGCGATGCGCAGCACGCCGCCCGATTTCGGCGTATCCGCCAGCGAGGCCCCCGTCGCGGCCAGCAGGGCTGCGGCGGCACCCGAAGTGAACAGAGCACGGCGGTCGATGCGGGTCATGCCACCTCCTGCGCGGCTCGGTCCATGATGCGCACCAGTTCGGCGCTGATCCCGGGTTCCGACAGGGCGTGACCAGCCTGCCGCACCATCTTCAGCTCTGCCTCGGGCCATTTCTCGGCCAGGCCCCAGGCCGCCTGCGGGGGGCAGATCATATCGTAACGGCCCTGCACGATATGGCCGGGAATATGCGCGATCCGGTCCATCTGATCCAAAATCTGACCGTCATGTTCCAGAAACGCCTTGTTGATGAAATAGTGATTCTCGAGCCGCGCGAAGGTGCGGGCATATTCGCCGGGGCTTTCACCGACGGCCCCGTTCGTGTGGATCGAGGCCAGCGCGTTTTCCCAATGCGACCAGGCGCGGGCGTACAGGATCTCGGTCGCCCGATCGCCCGAAAACAGCCGCTTGTTGTAGGCGCCGATGGTGTCGGACAGTTCCGAGTCGCGCAGCAGCGAGGTGAAGCGCGCCCATTGTTCGGGCCAGAACTTGCCGGCTCCGCCGCCATAGAACCAGTCGAGTTCCGCCTGTGTGGCCAGAAACACGCCGCGCAGAACCAGGCGGGTCACCCGGTCGGGGTGGGTTTGAGCATAGATCAGCGCCAGCGTGGCGCCCCAGCTGCCGCCGAATACGATCCAGTCGTCGATCTCGAACAGTTTCCGCAGACGCTCGATATCGGCCACCAGGTGCCAGGTTGTGTTGTTCTCGACCGAGGCCGTGGGCCGCGACCGGCCGCAGCCGCGCTGATCGAACAGAATCACCCGGTAGACCTCGGGGTCGAAATAGCGCCGCATGGCCGGGCTGCAGCCGCCGCCGGGGCCCCCATGCAGAACCACCACGGGAATCCCGTCGGGATTTCCGCATTGTTCCACATAGATGCGGTGCCCGTCGCCCATATCCACCACGCGCTGGTCGAACGGATCGACCGGCGGGTAAAGATATTGCACTGCGCGCTTTTGGTCCGGGTATTTGTCCATTATGGCCCTATATAGTCCTTCAGCGTAAAAGAGCACACGGAGACAGGAATGCAAGCGCATCCGAACACGGTTGACCCGTCCGAGATCGCAAAATTCGAGGCCATGGCCGCCGAATGGTGGGACCCGCACGGGAAATTCAAACCTCTGCACATGCTGAATCCGTGCCGCCTGGACTATATCACACAGCAGATCGCGGGCGAATTCGACCGGGACCTGACGGCAGCGAAACCGTTCGAGGGCCTGCGCTTGCTGGATATCGGCTGCGGCGGCGGGCTGCTGAGCGAGCCGATGGCGCGGCTGGGCGCCGATGTCGTAGGCGCCGACGCGGCCGAGCGCAACCTGCCCGTGGCCCGAATCCATGCCGAACAATCCGGCCTGCAGATCGACTATCGCCACACCACCGCCGAGGCATTGGCCGACGCGGGCGAACAGTTCGACGTGGTCCTGAACATGGAGGTGGTCGAGCATGTGGCCGATCCGCTGGCCTATCTGACCGCCACGCAACAGCTGCTGAAACCCGGCGGGCTGGAAATCTGTTCCACCATCAACCGCAACCCGAAATCCTATGCGATGGCGATTTTCGGGGCCGAGGTCGTCATGCGCTGGCTGCCGCGCGGCACGCATGAATGGTCCAAGTTCATCACCCCGGGCGAGCTGTTCGATCTGCTGCGCCAGGCTGGTCTGGACCCGGTGGACCGCAAGGGGTTCGTGTTCAACCCGATCACCTGGAGCTGGTCGATCTCGGACCGGGATCTGAGCGTGAACTACGCCACCGCCAGCGTGAAGCCGGGCTGAGGCCTATTCCTCTTCCAGTTTCATGCGCAGGTCGCGCAGAACCGGCAGGGTCGCGCGCACACGCTCAAGGCCCAGCTCGCCCACAACCCGGTTGATCAGAGGTGCGATGGCCGAGATCGCCTGATCGCGCGCCCGTCGGCCTGCGGGGCTGATCGCCACCATCTTGCGGCGGGCATCGTCCCAATCGGGGCGGATGTGGATGTATCCGGCCCATTCCAGTTTGGCCAAGGTGTTGGTCATCGCCCCACGGGTCACATGGAATGTGCGGGCCAGTTGGGCAGGCGTCCGCTCGCCCCCCACGAACACCAGGTGGTTCAGCACCGAGAAATGCGAGATTTCCATTCCCTTGGGCAGAACCCGGCTCAGCCGGTTCCGCAGCAATTGGTCCGCAGTCAGGATCTCGCTGAACAGCGCGACCGCCAGGGCGTTGGTTTCGTCAGTCATTACCCGGCTCTGGATCAGGGCCCGTCGAACGGGCGAACATGTGTCAGGGACGGCACGCGCCGCCGTGCCTCTGTAACAGACCTATCATCCAGATCAAAAAAGTGAATGCCGGTCTGAGTGCCTGCGTCGATCAGCACCTCGCCCCAGGGCGAAACGACCATGCTATGCCCATGGGTATGGCGCGTTTTGCCTCGGGTTTTGGGGTGTTCCCCGGTCTGCGCGGGGGCAATGACCCAACAGCCGGTCTCGATGGCGCGGGCGCGCAGCAGCGGTTCCCAATGGGCCGCGCCGGTCACCGGAGAGAACGCCGCCGGAACCGTCAGGATCGTGGCCCCGCCCTGTGCCAGCGCGGCGTGCAGATGCGGGAACCGGATGTCATAGCAGATGGTCATGCCGACCTTGCCGAAGGCGGTCTCGGCGATCACCGCCCGCGACCCGGGGCGATAGCTGGCCGATTCGCGAAAGGTCTCAGTCTCGGTGACCTGCACGTCGAACATGTGGATCTTGTCATAGCGCGCCACGATCCCGCCCTGCGGGTCGATCATAAAGGACCGGTTGGCGAACCGCCCGTCGGCGTCATGTGTCTTCAGCCCCAGCGATCCGATCAGCAGCCATACGCCCAATTCCGCCGCCTGTTCGCGCAGGCCCGCCAGGGTGATGTCGTCTTCTTCGTGCTGCAGCACCTCGCGCTGGCGCGTTGCGCTGGTCGAGACGCAGTTGGTGACCTCGGGCGTCAGGATGAACCGCGCGCCCCGGTCCGCGGCCTCGGCCATCATGGCACGCACCATGTCCAGGTTCGCGGCCGGGTCGTCCGACGAGGTGATCTGCAGCAGGGCGGTTTTCATCAGGCGGCCAACAGCGGGTCCAGCTTGCCGGCCTGTTCGAGTTCGTACAGGTCGTCGCAGCCACCGACATGGGTGTCACCAATGAAGATCTGCGGCACCGTGCGCCGTCCGCCCGCCCGCTGGATCATCTCGGGCTTGCGTTTGGGGTTCATCAGAACGTCGATCTCCTCATAGGCGACGCCTTTCTGGTTCAGCAGCCGTTTGGCCGCGTGGCAAAAGCCGCACAGCGGCGAGGTATAGATGACAACCGGTTTCATGGTCCGTTCCCTTGGATTTCGCGCAATTTAGGGGGAATTAGGCATCCTTGGCAACGCGCGCCAGTACCAACACGGAAATATCATCCGCCCCGGCCACCCGGCAGGCGCGGGCGCAGGCCGCCAAGGTCGCGCCCGATGTCATCACGTCATCGACCAGCAGCACGTGGCGCCCCTTCAGGCGGTCCGCCCGCCTCGGATGCACGGTGATCGCATCGCGCAGCGTTTCGGCCCGCTCGGCGGCCGTTTTCCCTTCCAGCGCCGGGGTGCGCCGGCTGCGCAGCAGCAGGTCGGGGCAAACCGGCAGCCCGACCACCTTGCCCAGATGCTGCGCCAGCAGCGCCGACTGGTTGTACCGACGCTTCAACAGGCGCGACCAGTGCAGCGGCACCGGCGCAATCAGCATGTCCGACCGAAGCAGAGAGCGCCCGGCTTGTGCCATCCATTGCGCCGCGGGTCTGGCGAGTTCCGTCCGGTCGCCATGTTTCAGTGCCAAAACCAGCGCCCGCGCCTTGCTAGCGTAAAGCAGCGCGGCGCGCCCCTCGGACCAGGGCGGCGGCTGGCGCATGCAGTCATCACACTCGACCCGGAGGCCGTCGTCCTCGCCCGGCAACGGGACGCCGCAGCTGGCACAGACCATCCCCCCAATGAACGGCGTCTCGCGCCAGCATGGCCCACACAGCCCGAAATCCGACCCGGTCATCTCGCCGCAACCGATGCAGCGCGGTGGGTACACGACCTCGATCGCGGTTTGAATCCGCTGCCATATGCGATAATTGCGCCCTATGGACCCATCCGCAGCCATGACACCCTCATTGTTTGACCGATCCGCCCTGGCCGCGCATCGCGCCAGAGCCCGGGACGACGCCCTGTTCCTGCACCGCGCCGCCGTCGACGAGGTGCAGGATCGCCTTGCCGTGGTTAATAAAACCTTTACGGCGCCCGCGATCGTAACCCCTTTTGCCCAGGCATGGGCAGGCGTTCTGAACGGCACGCGAATCGTGCCTGATGACGAGGTGCTGGACCTGTCCTCGGGCGCGCATGATCTGGTGATCCACGCCATGGCTTTGCATTGGGCCAATGACCCGGTTGGACAGCTGATCCAATGCGCCCGCGCCCTGAAACCGGACGGGCTGTTGCTGGTGGTCTGTCTGGGCGGCGAGACGCTGCACGAATTGCGGGCAGCGCTGGGTCAGGCCGAGATTGAGGTGACCGGCGGGCTCAGCCCCCGTGTCGCGCCGATGGCAGAACTGCGCGACCTTGGTGCCCTGCTGCAACGCGCCGGGCTGGCCCTGCCCGTGGCCGACCGGGTGCCGCTGACGGCGACCTACCGCGACCTGTGGCACTTGATGGCCGACCTGCGCGCCATGGGCGAGGCCAACGCGATGACCGAACGGTTGAAATACCCCACGCGCCGGACCGTGTTTCAACGCGCACAGCAGATCTATGCCGAAAGCTTCACCGCCCCCGACGGGCGCCTGACGGCAACTTTCGAGCTGGTCTGCCTAACCGGCTGGGCACCGGATGCCAGCCAGCCCAAGCCGCTGCGGCCCGGTTCGGCCCAGGTCAGCCTCGCCCAAGCCTTAGGCACGAAAGAAGGCAAACTGTCCGATTGACCCCGCGGTCGATCCGATTAATTCAGGCACTTACGGAAAAACTCAGGAAAGCCACCATGTTCGATGCCATCCGCCCCGCGCACGCGCCCGCAGATCACCCCAAGATCAAGATGGGCCGTGTCGGCATCCTGCTGGCCAATCTCGGCACGCCGGACGATTACAGCTATTGGCCGATGCGCCGCTATCTGAACGAGTTCCTGTCCGACCGTCGGGTGATCGACTATCCGGCCTGGAAATGGCAGCCGATTCTGCAGGCGATCATCCTGACCAAACGTCCTTTCAGCTCGGGCGCGGCGTACAAATCGATCTGGAACCACGACAAGGGCGAAAGCCCGCTGATGACCATCACCAAGGACCAGACCGCCAAGCTGCGCGCGGCGATGCAGGACCGCTATGGTGACAAGGTCATGGTGGATTTCTGCATGCGCTACGGAAACCCCTCGACCAAGTCTAAGGTCCGCCAAATGGTGGCCGAGGGCTGCGACCGCATCCTGTTCTTCCCGCTCTATCCGCAATATGCGGGCGCCACGACCGCCACCGCGAACGACCAGTTCTTTCGCGCGCTGATGGAGGAGGCCTGGCAGCCCGCCAGCCGCACGGTGCCGGCCTATTTCGACGAGCCGGCCTATATCGACGCCCTGGCGCAGTCGGTCGAGCGCGCCTATGCGGCCATGGAGACCAAGCCGGACGTTCTGGTGTGTTCCTATCACGGCATGCCGGTACGCTATCTGATGCAGGGTGATCCGTACCACTGCCAGTGTGCCAAGACATCACGACTGCTGAAAGAGCGGCTAGGCTGGGCGGATGATCAACTGGTGACCACCTTCCAGTCACGATTCGGACCCGAGGAATGGCTGAAGCCCTACACCGTCGACCACGTCGCGGAACTGGCCCGGCAGGGCAAAAAGAACATCGCCGTCATTGCCCCGGCGTTTTCGTCGGACTGCATCGAAACGCTGGAAGAAATCAACGAGGAGATCCGCGAGAGCTTTGAAGAGGCAGGCGGCGAGACCTTCACCTATATCCCCTGCCTGAACGACGAGGACGCGCATATCGCGGCCTTGGGAAAAGTGATCGCGGACAACCTGAAAGGCTGGCTGGACTGAACCGGCCTCGGAAAACGCATGAAAAAAGGCGGTGGAAATCCACCGCCTTTCTTTTTTGTCGTTGTCCGCTGGACTTAGCTTGCGGCAACAGCTGCTGCGACGACGACCAGCAGGATCAGCGGCAGGATGATGCCCTGCGACGAGCCCTGGGTTTCTTCGACAACAACCGGTGCTTCCACAACCGGCTCTTCCAGGTTGCCGGCATATGCGGTCGAAGCGGCAGCGGTCAGAGCAGCAGCGAGAACGAGTTTCTTCATGTTAACCTCCAAAGTTTGCGTGGCCCCGGGATACTGGAGCCCCGCACCTATGACTTACCTCGTGGTTTTTTCTAAGCAGCAAAGCGTCGAGAATGCAATTGCAACTTGTGCCACCGGCGGCTTGGCGCGCGAAAATGTCGTCAAATTAGCAACACTTGCGTGCCGACCTTGGTCAAAGCGTACAATTCGGCGATATGTTCGTTGAACAGGCCGATGCACCCGTTCGACGACCGCCGCCCGATCTTGCGCGTGTCGTGGGTGCCGTGGATGCGGTAATATTTCCAGCTCAGATACAAAGCATGCGTTCCCAGCGGGTTGTCAGGTCCCGGCGGGATATAGTCGGGCCATTCCGGGTTTCTCTTCTTCATCGAAGGCGTCGGCGACCAACTGGGCCCCACAACCTTGCGGATGACGCTGGTACGGCCACGGCGGGTCAGTTCCTCGGTCAGCGGAACGGAGGACGGGTACAGCTTGTACACCGTTTGATCCTCGGACCAGTAGTGCAACGCGCGCGAAACCGTATCGACCAGAATCGCCCCGTTTCGGATGTTCGAGAAATAGGGCTGCCACTCCATGGCGCGAAACCCGGAAACATTGCGTCGGACCGGCGGTTCGGGTTCGGGCGCAGGGCGCAGTGGATCGCCGGGGATGAACTGCGCGATCGCCGGGCTGGCCAACAGGGACGTGCCCCCGGCCAGGAACCCGCGGCGCGAAGTCAGGTGAACGTTTTTCTTGGCCATGCCAAAAGGTCCTTTGATAATCAGTATTGAAATTCGCAGGCAGTTTATTGCCAGAATGCTTCAGTCGCAAATCAAACCGGCAGAAATACGCGAACATCGGCAATTGGGCCTTTGCGCAATGCGCGCGCGCAGGCTATCCCTTTTCGGAACAACGAACTGGGCCTATGATGACGCGTATCTTTTCCTTGCTGCTGATCTGCCTTGTCGCGCTTGCGGCATGTACTGAAACTTCGGGCACTTCGACGCTAGGGGCGGACGGACGACCGCTGCCCAAGGCCTACAAGATCCGCGGCAACCCCGAGAAGCTGCAGTTCCGCATGCTTGATTCTGTCAACGCGCTGCGCCAGGCCTCTGGCCTGCAGCCCGTTCAACTGAATGCTCAGCTGAACGCGGCCGCCGCAACCCACGCCAAGGACATGGCGCGCCAGAATCGCCCTTGGCACTTTGGGTCCGACGGGTCCTCGCCGCTGGACCGCGCGGTGCGCGTTGGCTATCTGGGGACGTTTCGCGGCGAGGCCATCTCGGAGACCTACGAGACCGAAACCGAGACCCTGGCCGCCTGGATGCAGGAGCCCGGCCCGCGGTCGGTCATAATGGATCCGAAGGCAACGCAGATGGGGTTTGCCTGGCACCAGGAAAAGGGCGGAAAGCTCTGGTGGGTTCTGGAAATGGGCACCGGCGGCTGACCTTGCCGCGCGCGGCCAGCCCACGAGGGCCACATCGCCACGTCAGCGGGATCAGGCCGCCTGCACCGATTGCGCAGTGGTCAAAATCGCATACAGCTTGACCGGATCAGGATTGGCCCGCAGCTTGCTGCAGACAGATGTGTCACGCAGCGTCCGTGAAACCAAGGCCAGCGCCTTGAGGTGCTCGACACCGGCATCCTCGGGGGCAAACAGGGCAAAGGCCAGATCCACAGGCTGCCGGTCGACTGAACCGAAGTCGATCGGCTTTTCCAGCATCACGAACACGCCCGCCACGGCGTCCAGGCCCGACAGACGGGCATGCGGCAGCGCCACTCCGTGTCCGACACCGGTCGGGCCGAGGCTCTCACGCTCGAGCAGATTATCGACCACGGTCTGAGCATCCAGCCCCAAGGCGCTGGCGGCGACTTCCCCGATTTCCTGAAACAGTCGCTTCTTGCTGGATGCGGCGGACAACACGCGCACCGCTTCGGGCTTCAATATGCTCGAAAGCTCCATTATCTTGCTCCACGACAATGCCCCCGCCGGTGCGGAGGCAGTGCCTTCATCCTTGCCTGTTACGGATCGATCCAGCCGATGTTTCCATCGTCGCGACGATATACGACATTCAATCCGTCCTTGTTTTCGTTCCGGAACACCAGCACCGGCGCGCCCGCGAGTTCCATCTGCATGACAGCCTCACCAACGCTGAGCGATGGGATCTTGGTTTCCATCTCGGCAACGATGATTGGCTGCAAGGAGTCGGGTTCCTGCTCCGGCTCCGAATCGTTCGAGGCGAGGATATAGGACGACGCCCCGAAGAGTTCAACCGGCTCGGACCGCTCGCGGTGGTGGTCCTTCAGGCGGCGCTTGTAGCGGCGCAACTGCTTCTCCATCTTGTCACAGCACGCCTCGAATGCCGCGTAGATCTCGGTGGCATGGGCCTTGGCCTGAGCCGTCAGGCCGGTGGACAGATGCACGGTGGTTTCACACACATATTCATGCGCTGAACGGGAAAAGACGACGTTGGCGTCCGTTGCGCGCTGGGCATATTTGCCCACAACCTCGCCCAGTTCGGTCTGCACGTGGGTCTGCAGGGCCGCACCGATGTCGATCTGTTTGCCGCTGATTTGGTAACGCATGTGATCTCCTTCACAATTCACACCCCTGTTTGCGCCGCATCATGCGGCAGGCTTGTTGTTATGGGGTGGGGGGTCGAGACGCTGTACGGGGTTGCCGATCATCGCGCCCTTCAACGAAGGGGGATCGAGATCCAGACTGAATCCACGCAAGCGCCATATCCCAATTCAGCCAACAGGCGGCAGCAGAGTCAATCAAAACACGAGCACAGATTCGAGAAAACTGTCGCGGAATCCCTCCGTCATCCGACAAGTTTATGAAATTCTGAAGTTTTCGCCCAAATAGACGCGGCGCACGTTCTCGTTCTCGACGACCTCGTCCGGGGTGCCCGACATCAGAACCTGCCCGTCATGCAGGATATAGGCGCGATCCACGATTTCCAGGGTTTCGCGTACGTTGTGGTCGGTGATCAGCACGCCGATTCCCCGCTTTTTCAAATCGGCCACAAGATGGCGGATGTCCCCTACGCTGATCGGGTCCACCCCCGCAAACGGTTCATCCAGCAGCAGATATTTCGGATCGGCCGCCAGGCAGCGGGCGATTTCGACCCGCCGCCGCTCGCCGCCCGACAAGGCCAGCGCCGGCGCCCGCCGAAGGTGCTCGATCGAAAAATCCGACAGCAGTTCCTCCAGCCGCTCCTTACGCCGATGCGCATGTTTGACCGAGATATCCAGAACCGCGGCGATGTTGTCCTCGACGCTGAGACCGCGGAAGATCGACATCTCCTGCGGCAGATAGCCGATTCCCATCCGCGCCCGCCGATACATCGGCAACGTTGTGACGTTCTGACCGTCCAGCGTCACCGAGCCAGCCTCGGGGAAGACCAGCCCGGCCACGGAATAGAAGGTCGTGGTCTTGCCCGAGCCATTCGGCCCCAGAAGCGCCACGACTTCGGACCGGTCCAGCGTCATCGACACATCCCGGATCACCGTCTTCTTGCGATAGGATTTCCGCAGCTTGTCGATCTTCAGCCCGGACGCCCCTTCAGCAACGGACAGTTTCGGCCCCGCCATCAATCACCGCCCGACTTGAGGATTGTCTTGACCCGGCCGGTCATGGTCGCGGTTCCGTCCGCCAGATTCGCGACCATCCGATCGCCGCTGATCGTACTGGGCCCCTGGCTGAGCAGAACGTTGCCTGTCATGACGACAACCCCGCTGTCGATCGTGTATTCCGCCCAATCCCCCTCGGCCGCATCCGGTGGGCTGACCAGCAGAACGTTGTCGGACGCCTCGAGGCGCTCGATCCCCGAGCGGTCCTCGTTGTAGATCACCAGAACCCGATCGGCCGACAGGCGCATCTGGCCCTGCACGACGACGACATTGCCCAGAAACTCGGCCGACCCGTCCTCCTGGTTGACCTTGAGCGTCTCCGACGTGACCTCGACCGGCAGGCTGGGATCTGCTGCGGCTGCCCCGAACGCCACTTGGGCTTCCTGGGCGCCCGCCGGGGCCGCCCCAAAGGCCAATGCGGCACACAAAGGAACTATTCGAAAATCAAACACGGGTTATCTTTCGGTCTTTTTCGGCTCGTATATCAGCTTCACGCCGTCTGTAAAAACAATATGGACGGGGCCGTCGGAATTTTCGGCACCGAAGGTCATCCGCCCGGCCGTGAAGTTGCCGATCGGCCCGGTCCCTGCAACCTGCCCTGGGGTGTCGCCTCGAATCTCGTCTAGCGAGGTGTTCAGAAGATCGGTCGTGACCCGGATACCATCGGTCGTGGTGATGACCACATCGTCGGAGAAGGTCGCCGTGCCCTTGTCGGGGCGGATCAGGCCGGTGTTGGAATCAAGGGTGATGACGCGGCCGCCGTTCAGGCCAAGCTGCCCCTTGAACTCGGCCGCCGTGGGCGCCTCGTCCGCGGTCCCGCGGCTGGCGCGGACGGCTTCCACCTGAATATCCTCGCCCTTGCGGGTGACGCCGCGATAAATTGGCTGCGTCACAAGCTGATTGTTCAGGCGTTCGTCGATATCCTGCTGCGAAAACGGAACCGCCACCTTTGTCTCGATGCTGCGCGACAGCAGAAACACCATCGACAGCAGCAGGATGGCCGCCAGCGGCAGCAGAACCTTGAGAAACTGCACCATGCGCGAATAGCGATCCATCCCGGCCCTCACTCAACCCAGCCCGACGCGCAGGCAGTCGTGGATGTGCAACAGCCCCTGCGCCCGGCGCGGCTGCTCCGGGTCCACTACAAACAACGAGGTGATCTTGCGCGCGTTCATGATCGCCACCGCCTCTTCGGCCAGCGCGTCGGGCGCGATGGTCGTGGGGTTGGCAGTCATGACCTGGGTCGCCGTGTTGTTCAGCAACCCGTCCATATGCCGGCGCAGGTCGCCGTCGGTGATGATGCCGACCAGGGTGCCCTCTGCATCGGTCACGCCGACCACGCCAAAGCCCTTCTGGCTGATCTCGATAAGCGCGTCGCTCATCGGGGTGTCGGCTGACACCAGCGGCAGTGCGTCGCCGCTATGCATCAGGTCGCGCACCGCGCTCAGCTGCGCACCCAGCTTGCCGCCGGGATGGAAGGCGCGGAAATCTTCGGGCTTGAAATCGCGGTATTTCATTAACGCGATCGCCAGCGCATCGCCCATAGCCAGTGTCAGCGTGGTCGAGATCGAGGGCACCATGCCGTATCCGCAGGCCTCGCCCAGCGCGGGGATCAGCAGATGCACGTCAGCCTGCTTCATCAGCGTACTGTCCAGCCGGCTGGACAGGCCGATCAGCGGAATCCCGAACCGCCGGGTAAAGGCCAGCAGGTTGGCCAGCTCGGGCGCCTCGCCGGAATTCGATATCGCCAGCACCACGTCATCCTTCGACACCATGCCCAAGTCGCCGTGGCTGGCCTCGGCCGGATGCACGAAATAGGCGGGCGTGCCGGTGCTGGCCAACGTGGCCGCGATCTTGTGCCCGATATGACCCGACTTGCCGATGCCGCTGACGATCAGCCGGCCTTTGGCCTGCAGGATCAGCCGCACCGCGTCGGCGAAACGGTCATCCAGCCCTTCGGCCAGAACCTCGAGCGCGCGGGCCTCGTCGGTGACGACCTGCCGGGCGGTTTTCAAAAAGGAGTCGGTATCGGTCATGAGTGCGCAAAAATGTCGGTTTCGGGCCAGCCCGCCAGATCCAGCCTGGCGCGCATCGGCAGGAAGTCGAAACAGGCCTGCGCCATCTCGGTCCGGCCCTCGCGTTCGAGCCGCGCATCCAGCGCCGCGCGCAGCTGGTGCAGGTACAGAACGTCCGAAGCGGCATAGTCCAGCTGCGCCCCGGTCAGGGTCTCGGCACCCCAGTCACTCATCTGCTGTTGTTTCGAAATGTCGATGCCCAGCAGCTCTTGGCACAGGTTCTTCAACCCGTGCCGGTCGGTATAGGTGCGCACCAGGCGGCTGGCGATCTTGGTGCAATAGACCGGCGCCGCCAGCGCGCCGAAAGCGTGGTACAGCGCGGCGATGTCAAAGCGGCCGAAGTGGAACAGTTTCAGCACCTCGGGGTTTTCCAGCATGGCGCACAGGTTCGGGGCCTCGGTCTGACCCTTTTCCACCTGCACGATGTGGCTGTGGCCGTCGCCGCCCGACATCTGGATCACGCACAGACGGTCGCGATGCGGGTTCAGGCCCATGGTTTCGCAATCGATGGCCACGACGGGGCCCAGGTCCAGCCCGTCGGGCAGGTCGTTCTTGTAAAGGTAGTTCGCCACGAATGTTTCCTTTGCACGGTGGTGTCACGGAAATAGGGTGTTTGACCCGCAAACTCAACGCCATCCGCCCCATGGCGGTACTCGGGTGTCATTGCGGTTGAGGCATCTACGTCCGGCGCATAGGGTCGGGTCATGACTCAACCGTCCTGTGCCTCGTCTGAACAAACTACCGCCCGCCCGAGCGACGGTGGCCCCCACGACGCGCGCCGGGCCGTTTCAGGGTTTGCGCGGTGCTGAACATTCTGCGGAACCGGACGTACCGTCACCTTCTGGCCGCGCAGGTGGTGGCGCTGCTGGGCACCGGGCTGGCGACCGTGGCGCTGGGGTTGCTGGCCTATGATCTGGCCGGCGAGTCCGCCGCGATGGTGCTGGGCACGGCCCTGACCATCAAGATGATCGCCTATGTCACGATTGCACCCATCGCCGCGGCTTTTGCCGAAAGGCTGGACCGCCGCCGCATGCTGGTGACGCTGGACATGGTGCGGGCCGCGGTCGCGCTGTGCCTGCCTCTCGTGACCGAGGTCTGGCAGGTCTATGTGTTGATCTTCGTGCTGCAATCGGCCTCGGCCGGGTTCACGCCCGCGTTCCAGGCCACGATTCCCGATGTTCTGACCGACGAGCAGGATTACACCAAGGCCCTGTCGCTGTCGCGACTGGCCTATGATCTGGAGAACCTTGTCAGCCCGATGCTGGCAGCGCTGCTGCTGCTGGTCGTCAGCTTCGACAGCCTGTTCTGGGGAACGGCGCTGGGCTTTGCGGCCTCGGCCTTGCTGGTGGTCTCGGTGGTCCTGCCCTCGCCCACGCCCCGTCAGCCACGTGGGGTCTTTGACCGAACAACACGCGGTATTCGCATCTATCTGCGGACACCGCGCCTGCGTGGCCTTTTGGCGCTGAGCTGGACCGTCGCCGCCCTCAGCGCGATGGTTCTGGTCAATACCGTGGTGATCGTGCGCAGCGACCTGAGCCTGCAGGACAGCGCCGTGGCGATCGCCCTGGCCGGGTTTGGCGGCGGGTCGATGCTGGCGGCTTTCGTGCTCCCGGCGCTGCTGGAGCGTCTGCCGGATCGCCGCGTGATGCTGGCCGGCGCAACGCTGGCGACCGCGACCATGGCTACCGCTGCGCTGCTGTCCGCGGTGGTGCCGATGTCGCTGGCGATGCTGACCACGCTTTGGGCGCATGTGGGTTTCGGCTATTCCTGCACGCTGACCCCATCCGGGCGGTTGCTGACCCGATCCGCCCATCCCGAGGACCGCGCGGCCGTGTTCGCCGCCCAGTTCACCCTGTCACATGCCTGCTGGCTGGTTCTGTATCCGCTGTCGGGCTGGCTGATGACGCAACATGGGGCGACAGTGGCGATGGCCGCGCTGACCGTTATGGCCTTGGGCGGCCTGATGCTGGCCGCCTGGACCTGGCCCGCATTCCAGCCGCGGTCCATCGCGCATGACCACCCGGACCTGCCGGCCGATCACCCGCATCTGTCCGGGCCCGATCCGCATGCGCACCCAATTATCATCGACGACCTGCACCCCCGATATCCGCACAAACCTTGAGGGCGACCGCCCTCTTGCCGTAGACCCGAACCACTCGACCGACAGCCGAAAGCCCCATGGACCAGCTTGACCGCCGCATCATCGCCGCCCTACAGCACAACGCGCGCGCCTCGACCACGCAGATCGCGGCGCGTCTGGGCGTGGCCCGGACCACCGTGCACGAACGTATCCGTCGGATGGAGGAAACAGGCGTGATCGCGGGCTACTCGGTCCTGCTGGGCCGGACCGACGACACGCCCAGGGTGCAGGTCGTGGTGCTGCTCGAGGTGCAGCAGAAAGAGACATCGCGCATCATCAAGCGGCTGGAAGCCTATACCGAGGTCAAGCTGTGCCTGTCGATCAACGGCGAATTCGACCTGCTTCTGTCGGCCGAAGCCCCCCGGATCGAGGATCTCGACATCTTGGTGGACGAGCTGGCCAAGATCCCCGGCGTGCTGCGCACCAATACCAGCGTCGTGTTCGGTCGCAGGATCGACCGGAGCTGATCGGCGCTAACCCTCTGTAAACCGAAAGCTGGCTAGCTTGGCCCGGTCAGAAGAATCCCGGACCGGCAGAATGCCAGAACTCAAGATCGTTTTCCTCTCGCTGTGGGTGCAGGCCATGGTCGCCACGGTGGCCTTGGCCATACCGGACATGCGCACCGCCGACATCTGCGACCAAGCGGCCCGGCGTGCCGCCCGGGCCGAGGGTGTCCCGCTGGATGTCATGCAGGCCATCACACGGGTGGAAACCGGGCGCCGCGTCGATGGCAGCCTGCACCCCTGGCCCTGGACCGTGAACCTGGAAGGCAAGGGATACTGGTTCGGGTCCGAGGCCGAGGCTAAGGCCTATGTATTCGAGGTGTTCAAATCGGGCGCCCGCAGATTTGACGTCGGCTGTTTCCAGATCAACTACCGCTGGCACGGCAAGGCGTTCCGGTCGATCGACGCGATGTTCGACCCCGATCAAAATGCTGCCTATGCGGCGCAGTTCCTGAAACGGCTTCACGCCGAACATGGCGACTGGTCGGGTGCTGTTGGCGCCTATCACTCGCGCACGCCCGAGCATGCCCGCAGATATGTCACCCGGTTCCAGACGGTTCTGGCCGCGCTGTCCGACGCGCCCGAACCGGTCGCCCGTCAGGCCGTCGACCCGTTCCACCGCTCCGCGCTGCCGTTGATCCCGCTCGGCCCCTCCCCCGCCAAGGTCGACCGCCCCGCCCTGGGATCACTTGTTCCGGTATCCGGGACCGCAGTGGCCTTCATCACGTTCGATCAGGAGTGACGCGTGCCGAAACTTGACCCAAGGACCTTGTTTTCACCCACGGTTCTTCTGGCGCTGGCGCTGATGACCGTGATCGTGATGATGATTCTGCCAATGCCGTCCTGGGTGCTCGACATCGGGCTGGCGGCCTCGTTCGCACTGGCGATTTTGATCTTCACCCTGACCCTGTTCATCGAGCGCCCGCTGGATTTTTCGTCCTTCCCGACGATCCTGCTGGCCTCGCTGATGCTGCGGCTGTCGCTGAACGTGTCCTCGACCAAGCTGATCATCGGGCAGGGCCACACCGGCCCCAACGCCGCCGGCGACGTGATCGAAGGCTTTGCCCAATTCGTGATGAGTGGCAGCATCTTCCTGGGTCTCGTCGTGTTCGGTGTGCTGCTGATCGTGAATTTCATGGTCATCACCAAGGGCGCCGCGCGCATGGCCGAGGTCGGTGCAAGGTTTGCGCTGGACGGGATGCCGGGCAAGCAGCTGGCCATCGACGCCGACATGTCGGCCGGTGCGATCGACCACCAGCAAGCCAAGGAACGGCGCGAGCTTGAACAGCAGGAAACCACGTTTTTCGGCTCGCTGGACGGGGCGTCGAAATTCGTCAAGGGAGATGCGGTCGCCGGGCTGCTGATCACTCTTCTGAACCTCGTGATGGGGCTGATCATGGGGGTGATCGTGCATGGCATGCCGGTTGCATCGGCGTTCGAAACCTATGCCATCCTGACCGTGGGCGACGGGTTGGTGTCGCAGATTCCAGCCGTGATCATCTCGATCGCATCGGCCCTGTTGCTGGCGCGCGGCGGCACGCAGGGCGCGACCGACAACGCGTTGTTCTCGCAACTGGGCCGGCATCCGGCGGCGCTGGGCACGGTGGCGGTGCTGATGGCTCTGTTCGCGCTGGTGCCGGGCCTGCCCTTCCTGCCCTTCATTCTGGGCGGGGCGGTCCTGGGTTATGCCGCCTATCACGTTCACAAGAAACAGAAGGCCGAGGCCTTGGCCGCGCGATCGCCGGCTCCCGAAGCCCAGGCGCCGTCCGCGCAGGCGATCGGCGATGTTCTGGACCTGGACGATGTGCATTTGGAGTTCGCGCCCGATCTGGTCAGCATGGTTCTGAACCCCGGAACCGGTCTGGATGCGCGGATCGCCAACATGCGGACCTATGTCGCCTCGAGCTTCGGCTTGATCCTGCCCGAGATCCGCCTGACCGACCGTGCCGATCTGCCGATGGGCACCTATGTGATCAAGGTGCAGGGGGTCGAACAGGCCCGCGGCGTGCTGCACCCCGACCTGATCCTGGCGCTTGTGCAGGAAGGCGCTGATCTTCTGCCCGACGGCAATGATGTGACCGAACCGGTCTATGGTGCCCCGGCCCGGTGGATCCTGCCCAAGGACCAAGAGGCCGCCGCCCTGAGCGGTGCCACCATCGTAACCCCACCCGAGATCCTGGCCACACATCTTCTGGAGATCATCAAACAGAATTTCTCGCGCCTGCTGACGCTCAAATCCTTACGCCGCCTGCTGTCCGAGATGACCCGCCTCAGTGATCCCGCACGGGCTGAGGCCAACCGCAAACTGCTGGACGAACTGATCCCCGACAAGGTTCCGATCGACACGCTGCATGCGGTGCTGCGGTTGCTGCTGGACGAGCGGGTCTCGATCCGCAACATGGCGCTGATACTCGAAAGCGTGGCCGAGGCGCGGATGACCACGACCCAGCCCGAAGCCATCTGCGAAATTGTGCGCCAGCGGCTGGGCTTCCAACTGGTGGCCGAATTAAAGCGCACAGACGGCTCGATACCGCTGATCCAACTGGCACCGGAATGGGAAGAGACCTTCGCGACCTACCAGATCGACGCGCCTGGCGCCGGATTGGATGTGGCGCTGCCGCCCAACCTGTTCAACAAACTTGCGGACGGAGCCGTGCAGGCCTTGGCCAGAACTGCGGATCAGGGGTTGTATCCGGCCCTGGTCACATCCACCCGCCGCCGCAGATTGTTGCGTACGATCCTGCAGGCGCGCGGTGTGTCGAACCCGGTTCTGTCGTTCGAGGAAATCGGGCTCGAGGCGCGGCCAGCATTGGTCGGGACGGTGCCGGCATGATCGCCCTGCCTCCGGCGCTGCTCGACCAGTTGGGAGCCGGGCTTTGGCTGGCTTTCGTCGTGTTTCTGCGCGTTTCGGCCTTTGTGTCTCTGCTGCCCGCCTTCGGCGAGCGCAGCATTCCCACCCGAGTCAAACTGGGCGCGGCCATCGCCTTCACCCTGCTGATCGCTCCAATGGTACCGGGGCCGGAAGTTTCTGCGGGCCTGCTGCCACTGGTGAATGCAATCCTATCGGAGACTCTGATCGGGCTGGTCCTGGGTTTTGGCCTGCGGTTGTTCGTGCTGGCGCTGCAAACCGCCGGTTCGATCGCGGCCCAGGCAACCTCGCTTTCCCAGATCCTGGGGGGCGCTGCGGCCGAGCCGGTGCCCGCCATGGGGTATCTGATGACACTGGCGGGGCTGGCATTGGCGACGGTGATGGGCCTCCACATCCGCGCGGCGCAATTCCTGATCTACAGCTACGCGCTGTTTCCGATCGGCAGCGCACCCGCAGCATCAGATCTGTCGCAATGGGGCGTGGCCCAGATTTCCCGCAGCTTTTCCCTGGCCGTCGGGCTGGCAGCCCCATTCGTCATCGCCTCGCTGATCTACAACCTGGCCCTGGGTGTCATCAACCGGGCCATGCCCCAGTTGATGGTTGCCTTCGTGGGAGCGCCCGCGATTACCTTCGCCGGCCTGTTTCTTCTGTTTGCCGGAACGCCCATCATCCTGTCCACCTGGAGCGACGCCATGCTCGCGTTTCTCAACGACCCGGTCGGAGCCAGCCCATGAGCAGCCAGGACGACGACACCGATAAGTCGTTCGAAGCCACACCGCAGAAGCTTCGGAAGGCACGCGAAAAAGGCGAGGTGGTCAAGTCCAATGACCTGTCCGCCGTGGCGGCCTATGCCGGGCTGACGATCGCACTGATCGTTGTCGGCCACTACTCTGCAGAGCACTTGGGCTCGGCCTTCGTAGTTTTGATCGGCCAGTCTTTCGCCCTCGGCCCGCTGCTGGTCACCGGATCGTTCAGCGGGCCGGTGGGAGGATTGATGGCGGTCGTTGCAAGCTCGGCCGGTGCGCTGCTGGCCGTGCCCGCCATCGTGGTACTTCTGAGTCTTCTGGCGCAAAGGGCGCTGGTCTTTGCCCCCAGCAAACTGAAGCCGAAACTGTCACGCGTTTCCATCCCGTCAAACGCAAAAAACAAGTTCGGCCGCGGAGGTTTGTTCGAGTTTGCCAAAAGCTTTGCAAAGCTGGTCATCTACAGCGTCTGCCTGGCATTATTTCTGCACGCAAACCTGTCCCAGATCCTGTCGGCCGCAGCGGCGCCGCCCAAGGCGTCGATCATTTTTCTGATGAACCTGCTGCTGCGCTTTCTCTTCATCGTGGTTGCCGTGACGCTCGCGATCGGCGCCATCGATTATCTTTGGCAATACGGCGAACACATGCGAAAGAACCGGATGTCGCGAAAGGAATTGCAGGACGAAACCAAAGAGTCCGAAGGCGACCCCCACCTGAAGCAGCATCGCAGACAGCGCGCACAGGAAATCGCGACCACGCAAATGATGGCGGACGTACCAAAGGCCGACGTGGTCATCGTCAACCCTACGCATTATGCCGTTGCACTGAAATGGTCGCGCGCGCCCGGAACGGCGCCCGCCTGCGTGGCCAAGGGGGTCGATGAAGTTGCGGCGACGATCCGAAAAACCGCGATCGAGGCCGGCGTTCCCATCCATTCCGACCCGCCGACGGCGCGCGCGCTGCATGCGACGGTCGAAATCGGTCAGGAAATCCCTGAAAACTACTATCGCCCCGTCGCCGCGGCCATCCGCTTTGCCGAAGCCATGCGCAAACGCGCCAGGAAAGGTATCTGATGAAGGCAGACAAGCTCTCGGACCTTGTTGCGGTGACCGCTGCCGCCTTTGAAAAGGAACATCAAAAGCTGCGCCCGATCCCCGAACAGGAGGCCCGTGTTCGAAACCGGATCTCGCAACTGGACGCACAGCTGGCACAGGTCCGTTCGACGGCCGCCGACGCGACGGGCTACAGAATGGCCGGCGCCGACGTCATTTGGTACGGCTGGGAGGCATCAACACGCAGGCAACTGAACGCCGAGCTGGCTCGGATCCGGTCGCAGAAGCTTGCGATGATGGACGGGTTGCGTCAGGCCTTCGGGCGGAAACAAGCATTGGAAAATCTCGTGGAACGGCAAGCGACCGCGCTGCGGCGCGCACACCTGCGAAAAACCGATTGAGGCGACACCGCCACGACTGGAGAGGAGCCGTCAGGTATCCTGACGGCTCATGCTGACGATCAATACGCGGTTGACTTCATCCCCAAGGTCTTTCCTGGCGGCCTCCAAAAGAGATCGGCGCAAGGTTTCCATGTTGTCCGAATGGGTGAACGCCCCGTCAAACCCCCCCATGTTCGCATGGTCGAACAACACCTGAAGGAACGCGTCACGTAACTTCGGTTCGAGCTTGTAGAACGTATCTTCGTTGCCGGGCTGGGCTTCGAGGCTGAGCGACACAGTGACCAGGGCGGAAATCCTGTCATCCTCCACCAACGGCACAACGAACTGCTTCGTCAGCTTGAGGTACTCATAGCTCGCTTCCTCGCCTTTCTTCCCATGCGCACTGTCATCATGAGAACCCGCCGGCGCAGTTTGGGTCTGTGGTATTTCCTCTTCGGCTTGGGGGGGGGCCTTCTTTGCGCTCTCTCCATTTCCCTGGTCTTCAGCCGACTTGTTCGACGCAAGGAAAAGGCCGGCTGCGGCGCCCGCGCCCAGCCCCACGACCAAAAACATGATGGGCAACAGTTTTTTCATCTCGCGTCACTTTCAAAACGGCAACAGGGCGTCCAGAACCTGCTGCCCGTACCTGGGCTGCTGGACATCGGTGATCTGGCCGCGGCCACCGTAGGATACGCGGGCCGAGGCGATCTTGTCGTAGGTGATCTCGTTCTGGCGCGAGATATCCTGCGGTCGCACATAGCCCGAAACCAGAAGTTCCCGCAGTTCGAAGTTCACCCGCAACTCCTGTGACCCGGAGATCGACAGAACGCCGTTGGGCAGCACATCCACGACGGTTGCAGCCACGCGCAGCGTCAGCTTTTCCTTTCGCTTGACCGATCCCTTCCCCTTGCTTGAGGATGCCGAGTCGATGGAAACGGCCTCATCCAGAGATGCGCCCTCGGGCAAGTGACCGGCCGCCCGCTGCGGCAGGCCGAACAGGCCCGGTATCTTCAGCTCGTCCGACCCGCTGCGCGAGCGGCTAGTGTCATTCGAAATTTCTGCTTTTTCGTCCAATTCGATCACAACCGTGAGGATATCGCCCTTTTTCATCGCACGTTGGTCACCCAGCAATGATTGCTGACCACCGCTCCATAGCGACGCACGATCGACCGCGCGCTGCGGTTGCGTGTGCAGAGGCAGGCCGGGCCACAGCATGGCGACATGTTCAGGCGATTCCGTGTTGGGCGACAGGCTTGGCGGCTTGCCCAGATGGTCCAGACGCCCGCAGGCGGCCAATGCCAGGATGGCAAGAAGCAGTGTTGAGACTTTCATGATCAGTTCACCTCGATTTGGCCATCCGGCTGGATTTCGCCCGACACCGTCGTGCGGGATGACAGGTTCATGACCCTGATCCGCTCGCCGGCGGCCCCCCGACCCAAAGCTCGGCCCTCCGCGGCAATGGTCAGGCCGTTCCGGGAAAACTTCAGCGTCACCAGGTCATTTCGGTCCACGATTGCCGGCGGGCCAACGTCAGATGGGCGAATCGGACGACCCGGATAGAGCGCTGTTCTTGCCTCTTTCCCGACCAACTGTTCCAAGGACCGGGCCGCACCGGCCACATCGCCCGGCTTGGTCTGCAGATCCGTTTCCGCGATGATTTCCTTGGGCCGGATCGTTCGGGTCGGCACGACGATATCGGCGAACGCGGAAAGCGGGCTGAGCAAACACAGGGAAAGAATCACCACCTTCATCAGCGCACCTGCGTCGTCGCGCCCATCATCTGATCGACGGCCGAGATCACCTTGGCGTTCATTTCGTATCCACGCTGTGCTTCGATCAGTTCGGTCACTTCGCGCACCGCATCCACCGAACTGTCTTCCAGATAGCCCTGCCGAAGCGTACCCAGACCATCTTCGCCCGGTGTTCCCACGATCGGCGCACCCGAGGCTTCGGTTTCCTTGAACAGGTTGCTGCCGATCGCTTCGAGCCCTTTGGCATTCGAAAAACTCGCCAGCGTGAACTCGCCCAATAACTGCCCTTCGGCGGTGTCGTCGAAATAGGCATAGACCTCGCCGGCGGCGTTGATCGAGATTGACCGGGCATCGTCCGGAATGGTGATTTCCGGTGCGACGGCGAACCCGTCCGACGTGACGATCAACCCTTCGGCCGAACGCTTGAGGCTGCCATCGCGGGTGTAGGCCGATTGCCCGTTGGGCAGCGTCACTTCCAGATATCCACGCCCTTCGATAGCGATGTCCAAATCGCTGCCCGTCGCCGAGAGCGCACCCTGGGCCAGTTGCACGGTGACCGCCGCCGGACGAACCCCCAAACCCAATTGGATTCCCGTCGGCAAAACAGTTCCGTCCGAGGCGTTGACCGTTCCGGCCCGCGCCATCTGTTGATAGTGCAGATCCGCGAACTCGGCGCGCCGCGCGTTGTAGCCGGTGGTGTTCATGTTCGCCAGGTTGTTCGAGATCGTCTCAACCCGCATCTGCTGGGCCGACATTCCGGTCGCGGCAATCTTGAGAGCTTGCATTTCACATTCTCCTGCTGCTTGAGATCAGCGCATCAAGGTTTTAAGTGCGCCGCGGACTCGGTCGTCCTCGGCCTCGAGAAAACTCTGGCCCAGTTCGTAGGCACGCTGAATCTCGATGAGCTTGGTGACCTGGTCGATCGCATTGACATTCGACCCTTCGAGAAACCGGTTCAGCACCACTGGTTCCTCCACCGGCTCGACTTCGCCTTCAGGCCGAAACAGTGTACTGGCTTCGCGCACCAGCCGCGTCCCGTCCGTGGGGCGGTAGACCCCGATCTGGCCCAACAGCTGCCCATCGATGCTGAGCGTTCCATCGCCCCCGACATCGATCGTCGCTGCGTCGGGCGGAATGAAGACAGGCGCCCCGTTGCTGTCCAGAACCCGATATCCGTCGGGGGTGACCAGATCTCCGTTGGCGTCGGGCGCAAAGCTGCCCGCGCGGGTCAGACGGTTGCCGGACGGAGTCTCGATCAGGAAGAAACCGTCACCCTCGATGGCAAAGTCGAACTGACCGCCAGTTTCCGTCAGAATCCCCTGCTGGAACGAAGTGTTGCGCACCTGCGCGCGACTCATGGACAGCGACGGGCCGCCCGACATATCCCGAACGAACTCGGAGAACACCAGCCCTTGCTGGCGATAGCCGGTGGTATTGGCGTTGGCGACGTTGTTCGCCACGATGCGCATTTCGCTCATCAACCCCGACTGCCGGGACAAAGTAACATAGGCGGTATCCATCAGCGGCCTCCTGCAATCAGCGGAACCAGTGTCGAGGTGAAGAAGGTGACCAGCGTCTGGGTCATGAACCCCATCGAAATCCAGAAGACGATCACGATGGCCACCAGCTTCGGAACGAAGGTCAGTGTCATTTCCTGGATCGAGGTCAGCGCCTGGAACAGGCCAACCGCCAGGCCGGTGACCAGCGCCACCGTCAGGATCGGAACCGAGGTGATCACCGCGATCCACAAGGCCTGGCGCACGATGTCATAGAACAAACCTTCGCTCAGCATGGCTCAGACCGGCATCCGAAGAATTTCCTGGTAGGCCTCGACCACCTTGTTGCGCACGACGACCGCCGTTTCCACGGCAAGTTCGGTCTGGGCCAAAGCCTGCACCAGCGCATGTGGATCCGCCTGGCCGACCATCGCGTCCTTCGCCACGCTTTCGCTGTGTTTCAGCGTCGCGGCAAAATCCTGGAAGGTGGCCCGCAACCCTTGTGCGGCGCCGGACCGCTCCGGGTCGGCCTGTGTGGCCGGACGGGCGTGAGCATAGTTCTGTGCGGCGTTGATCGTTCGGATATCCATTCTGGTCGTCCCTTATTTTCTCAGCAATTCCATCAGGCTGGATGACATCTGTCGCGCTTGGTCGAACATCTTCAGGTTGGCCTCGTAACTGCGCTGCGCTTCGCGCGCGTCAGCGATCTCGATCATCAGATCCACGTTCGACCCCTGATAGTGGCCGCTTGCATCCGCCAGCGGATGGCTGGGGTCATAGATCTGCGACAGCGCTTTCTGGTCCAGCTGGACGCGCCCGGTTCGGACCAGATCGACACCTTCGTCGTTCACCGCCTCGAACGAGACGGTCTTGCGACGATAGCCCGGCGTGTCCGCGTTCGAGATGTTCTCGGACACATGCCGCAGCCGCGCCGACTGGGCCCGCAATGCGCTGGCCGTCACTTTGAGGGAATCCGAAAAATCACTCATGTCCCGCTCCTCATGCTTTGCCCAGGCTGGTGCGCAGGATGCCGATCGACGATTTGTAGATGGCCAGAGCCCGGTCATGCTGGCGCTTGACCTCGACGGCCTTCAGCATCTCCTCCTCAAGCGAGACGCCGTTGCCGTTGGGGTCGACGGCCCCCGCGCGGACCTGTTCGGCCCACAGCCTGCCATCCATACCCACGCCGTTCAGGTGGCCAGGCCGTGTGGCGACCATCGCCGGCGTGGATGACGTGTTTTCGAATGCTTTGGAAAACGGCTCGATATCGCGGGCCCGATAGCCGGGCGTATCCGCGTTGGCCATGTTGCGCGAGACCACGGCCTGCCGCTGACCGGCATGGGTTGCCATGGCGTACGCAACTTTAAAGACGTTCAGGTCCGAGAACATCGGGGCTTCTCCCTCGATCAATTTCAATCAAGGCTTAACCCCGATTCCTTTAGAAACCGTTTTCAGAAACCAGTTGGAGCCAACACCATGTCAGACCTCGATCCGTCGATCCTGAAGCCCCTGTTCGACCGGCTTTCACCGGCGCGGCGCATGGGTCTCGTCAACGGTGTCACCCGCGGAGTGATCGAAATCGAGGGTCTGGAGAACGCGGCCCGAATCGGTGACCACCTCACCTTGCAGCGGCAATCCGGTCCGGATCTGGCGGGTGAAGTGCTGCGGGTCGAAAGCGGCGTCGTTCACATGCTCCCCGCCGGCGCGCCCGATGGCGTCCGCCTGGGCGATCGCGTGTTTCTCGAGCCGACCCCGGTCTTTGCCCCCGGTATGCACTGGCTGGGCCGGGTCGTGGACCCGTTCGGGCAGCCGCTGGACGGCAAACCGCTGCTGCCGGGCACGACCCCACGCGACATCATGGCCGCGCCCCCGCCGGCGGTCGATCGCAAGCCGCTGGGTGAACGCATGGCAACCGGGCTGGCCGTTCTGAACACGGTTCTGCCCATCGTACGCGGGCAGCGCATCGGCTTGTTCGCGGGATCCGGTGTCGGCAAATCGACTTTGCTTGCCACCATGGCCAGATCGATGCAGGCCGACGCGGTGGTCGTGGCCCTGGTCGGCGAGCGGGGTCGCGAGGTCAACGCGTTCGTCGAGGAGGCCCTTGGGGCGGACGGGCTGAAGAGATCGGTCGTCGTGGCCGCGACATCGGACCAGTCGGCCCTGGCCCGGCGCCGCTGCGCCTGGTCGGCCATGACCGTTGCCGAATATCTGCGCGATCAGGGGTTGAACGTTCTGTTTCTGGCGGATTCCGTCACCCGTTTTGCCGAAGCCCACCGCGAGATCGCCGCCGCCATGGGCGAGGCGCCATCGTTGCGCGGTTTCCCGCCCTCGACCACACCACTGATCGCTGGCCTGTGCGAACGGGCCGGCCCCGGCACCGCGAAACAGGGGGACATCACCGCCGTTTTCAGCGTGCTGGTGGCCGGGTCAGACATGGACGAGCCGGTGGCCGACATCCTGCGCGGGGTTCTGGACGGACACATCGTCCTGAGCCGCGAAATCGCGGAACGTGGACGTTTCCCGGCCATAGATCTCAGCCGCTCGGTGTCGCGGTCACTGCCGAACGCCGCCACGGACGAGGAGAACCGGATGATCGCCGAGACCCGCAGCCTGGTGGGCAGCTATGAACAGTCCGAGGTTATGATCAAGGCCGGGCTGTACACGCCGGGCACCGATCCCCTGCTGGATCAGGCGGTGCGCGCCCATGACGAGCTGGATGGATTCTTCGCCAAGCCGGACCCCGACGGGATCCAGAACAGCTTTGACCGCCTGGCCGTCATCCTGCGCCGCGCCAAGGCCGGAACTGCGCTCCAGCACTGAGACCGTTTCTTAGAATTTTAATTGTTAAGAGGACCTTAAGCCCTTTCCGATAGTTCTGAACACCGGGTGAAAAAGGGTGGTGGAGATGGGTGCGCAAACGAATGCGCCGCCGATCATCATCAAGAAGAAGCGCGCATCAGGTGGCGATGGCCACCATGGCGGTGCCTGGAAAGTCGCATATGCCGACTTTGTCACGGCGATGATGGCCTTCTTCATGTTGATGTGGCTGCTGAACGCAACGACCGAAAAACAACGCAAGGGACTGGCGGACTATTTCTCACCGACGATTCCGGTGCACCCGGTGTCGGGCGGTGGCGACGGCGCCTTCGGGGGCGAGAACATGTTTTCGGAGAAGACCATGGTGATGGATGGCTCCGGCGCAACGAACAAGAATCCGACCGAAGCGAAACGAGCCCGCGGATCGACCGGGGTCGATTCCCTTGGCGACGGGCGCGGCGCCTTCGAGGATTTTTCGACGCTCGAAGCGCAGTTGTTGGGCCGGGCCGGTGAGAGCCTGGTCTCGAAGAAGGCTCTCAAACACATCGTGACGCGGGTCACCGATCAAGGCCTGGTTGTCGAACTTTTCGCGACCGAGTCCGAACCACTGTTCGAACCGGGTACCGACACGCCGACGCAGATGATGCGCGCGTTGATCCTGCTGGTCGCGCGGTCCTCGGATCTTGTGACCAATGCGATTGCGGTGGACGGCCATGTCCGATCTGCTCCGGTGGTTCTGGCCCAGGATCCTGCGTGGGATCTTTCCACGTCCCGCGCGCAGGCGGTCCGCAAATTGCTGCAGGACGATGGTGTCGATGCCCGCAGGCTGGACCGCGTGACCGGCCATGCCGACCGGGAACTGGCCGTCGAAAACCCGATGGCCCCGCGAAACGACCGGATCGAGATCGTGTTCCTGCGCGACCCATGACCGGAAATGATGCGTGGCATTTTACCTGTTAGCGCGCTGTTAAGGCCCGGCGCGTTAGCTGTTGCGGAAAGATTAGACGCAACAAAAGGGCGTGCCGATGACAATTTCTTCTTCGCTGAATGCCGGCGTGGCCGCATTGAAGGCCAATGCCAACCGGCTTGCGACCATTTCGGACAACATCGCCAACTCCTCGACCTACGGATACAAGCGGGTTGAAACGGATTTTCATTCCATGGTCACGTCCGGACAGGGCGGCAGCTATTCCGCCGGCGGCGTGCGCACGACCAGCCAGCGCCTGATCGACCAGCGCGGGTCGCTCGTGACCACCAACAATTCCACCGATCTGGCCGTGCGGGGCCGCGGCATGCTGCCAGTTCGGTCCAGCTCTCAGATCGGCACATCGTCAAACGAGATGCTGCTGACCACGACCGGATCGTTCCGGACCAATGCCGAAGGTTACCTTGTTACCGAATCGGGGCTGGTACTGCTGGGCTGGCGGGCCAATCCCGACGGTTCGATCCCCAACGTCTCGCGCGACACGCCCGCCGCGCTGGAGCCGGTGCAACTGAGCGTCAATCAGCTGTCGGGCTCGCCAACGACCGAAATGAACCTGCGCATGAACCTGCCAGCAACGGCCACCGATGCTGGTGCGCCCGGCGATCCACAGCCCCTGTCGGTCGAATATTTCGACAACCTCGGCAAGCCCGAGACCGTGGATATCGAGCTTGTGCCGACCGTCCCGACCACTGGCTCCAGCAACCAATGGACGATGACCCTGCGGGATTCGGCTTCGGGCGGGGCGATCATCGGAGAATACGTTCTGACCTTCACCGACAGCCGCACCGCAGGCGGAACCCTGGCCAGCGTCACGGCGGTTTCGGGTGGGGCCTATGACCCCGCGACCGGAAGCTTCGTGGTCAACGTCGCGGGCGGGCCGATGGAGGTCAATGTCGGGCTGATCGGCGACCCTGACGGCATCACGCAATTGTCCGACACGTTCGCCCCGGTCTCGATCACGCGCGACGGTTCCGCCGTCGGCACGATGTCGAGCGTGCAGGTTGACGAAAATGGTTATGTCTATGCGCTGTACGATACAGGAGTGACGCGGCGGATGTACCAGATCCCGCTGGCGGATGTTCCAAACCCCAACGGCCTGACCGCGCTGGACAGCCAGACCTATGCCCCCTCGCGCGAAAGCGGCACCTATTTCCTTTGGAACGCGGGCGAGGGCCCGACCGGTGAACTGATTTCCTTTGCCCGTGAAGAATCGACAACCGATGTCGCCACCGAACTGACATCGATGATCCAGACGCAACGCGCCTATTCGTCCAGCGCCAAGGTGATCCAGACCGTGGACGAGATGCTTCAGGAAACCACGAACATCAAACGCTGAGCCTGACCTGAGCACCTGAAAGGAGCGGTCCCATGAGCATGTCAACGGCATTGAACAACGCCCTGGGCGGGCTGAGCGCGGCCAGCCGTGGCGCCGCCGTCGTATCCGGCAATATCGCCAACGCGCTGACCCCCGGCTATGCCAAGCGAACGCTGGAATTGGCCACAAGTCAATTCTCGGGAAACGGGGTGCAGGTTGTCGGTGTCACCCGGCACCACGACCCGGTTCTGGCCGCCAATCTTAGGGCAGCGGATGCCGATCTGGCACTGAATTCGGCCATCGCCGATTTTCACGCTGCTTTTGAAACGCTGGTCGGCAAACCCGGCGACGCGGCCTCGGTATCGGCGCGGCTGGTCGGCTTCGAAAACAGCCTGATCACTGCGGCCAGCAATCCCGGCTCGGCCGAGCGGTTGGATCAGGTCGCGCGCGCCGGCGACGATCTGGCCCGGGCTCTGAACGCTGCGTCAGAGGGGCTGCGGGACATGCGATCCGATGCAGACCGCAAGATCGGAAGCTATGTCGATACGCTGAACGCCACTCTGAAGGACATCGAAGACCTGAATGCCCGTATTCCGGCCGTTCAGAACGCCGGCGGCGACATCAATGGCCTTCTGGACCGACGGCAGGTTCTGATCGACCAGGTCAACGAGCTGATTCCCGTGAACGTGGTGGCACGGGACAACAACCGCGTGTCCTTGTACTCGGACGGTGGCCTGATCCTTCTGGAAGGGCGCGCAGCCGAGTTCACGTTCACGATGACGGGCGACACCAAACCGCACATGACGATCGGTAACGGGCTGTTGTCCGGCCTTGAGATGAACGGGCAACCGGTCCGCACCAGCGGCGAAACCGCGCAGATTCGGGGCGGCGCCCTGATGGCTCAGTTCCAGATCCGGGACGAGCTTTCGATCGAAGCGCAGGCCCAACTCGACGCCGTTGCTCAGGACTTGATTGAACGCTTCGAAACGCCAGGCCTGGACCCGACGGCCCTAGCAACCGATCCTGGCCTGTTTACTGACGACGGGGCCCGGTACTCCGCAACCGCGCCCGCAGGATTGGCCTCGCGCCTTGAATTGAACGCCGCGGTCGATCCAGATGCAGGGGGGAACAGTTGGAAGCTGCGAGCGGGTCTGGGTGCCGCCGCCCCGAACAATCCCGGCGACGCCACGCAACTGCAGGCCTTCAGCGCAGCGCTGAACCAGGCGCGCCCGGTCTCCATGCCGGATTTCGGCACCGGCAATCTGCGCGCGGCCGAACTGTCCGAGGCGCTACTGTCCAAGGCCGGCACGAATGCGCAAACGGCCCAGTCCCGTCAGACCTATGCGGCCAGCTTACACCAGCAGATGGAACAGTTGGTCGCGGAACAAGGCGTGGACAGCGACGCCGAGTTGCAGCGGATGATGCAGATCGAACAGGCCTATGCCGCCAACGCCCGGATCATCTCGGTCGTCGATGAACTGATGGAAATGCTGCTGAGGATGTGAACATGACATTGAATGCCATCGGCGATCTGGCGCGCGGCCTGACCCTAAGGACCCGCAGCACCGAGATCAAGTCGCAGATTGAAACGCTGTCTTATGAAATGTCTACCGGCCAAGTGGCGGATGTTTCCGGCCGGCTCGGCGGAGACTATTCTCACCTTCTGGATCTGGACCGGAAGATCGCGCAGCTGGGCGCTTTCTCGATTGCCACCTCCGAGGCCCGCCTGTTCTCGGACGCAATGCAGCAGAGCCTATCGACATTCAGCGATTCGCTGGGCGAAGTATCCGGGTCTCTTCTGGCGTTCGGCACGTCGAACCAAGCCGTGACGCATGCCCAGGCCGCGGATCAGGCGCGCAATGAGCTGGACAGCATGATCTCGGCGCTAAATACGCGGGCCGGGGGGCGCAGCCTGTTCGCCGGCACCGCCACGGACGCGACGCCGCTGGAATCAGCCGAAACCCTTCTGAGCGCGCTGCGCACGCAACTGGCCGGCTTGACAACTCTGGCCGACATTCGCCAGGCCGCCCAGACCTGGTTCAACGATCCAGTCGGCTTCGAAGCGGTCATGTACCGCGGGTCGAATGCGACATTGGCGCCGATGCAGGTCTCGGAAACCGAGAGGGTCGAATTGCCGTTTACGGCAAACGATCCAGCCATGCGCGATGCCTTGCGCGATGTTGCGGTGGCAGCGTTGGCCTCGGATCCCAGCCTGGGTTGGCCACCGACCCTGCAGACCGCCTTGTTCACTGAACTTGGGGTCGATCTGGCCAACGCAAAAGACGATACGACGACGATGCGTGCCCAGGTCGGCGCGGTCGAGGCCCGGATCGAACAAGCCGCGACGCGCAACTCGGCCGCCAAGACCAGTTTCGAGTACGCCAGAAACGAAATCGTGGCGGCGGACCCTTACGAAACTGCCGCCAAGTTGCAGACCGTCCAGTTCCAGCTCGAGAGCCTCTATTCGGTCACCGTCCGCAATTCAAACCTTTCACTGGTGAACTTCCTGAGATGAGAATCCTGGCTTTTGTTTTGATGCTGCTTCCTTCCGTTGCATTCTCGGGTGCCGTGCGCCTCAAGGATCTGGTCGATTTCGATGGAGTGCGCGGCAACGATCTGGTGGGGTACGGCCTGGTCGTCGGGCTGAACGGCACCGGTGACGGGTTGCGCAATTCCCCGTTCACCGAAGAGATCATGTCAAACATTCTCGAACGGTTGGGCGTCAACGTAAATGGCGAGGATTTTCGGCCAAAGAACGTGGCCGCGGTTCTGGTGACCGCGACACTGCCCCCGTTTTCGCGAGTCGGAAGCCAGATCGATGTCACGGTTTCGGCCATTGGCGATTCCAAAAGCCTTTTGGGCGGGACCCTTGTGATGACCCCGCTGAACGCCGCCGACGGACAGATCTACGCGGTGGCCCAGGGGACGGTGCTGGCCGGTGGGGCCGTGGCCGAGGGCGAGGCCGCATCCGTCACCCGGGGAGTGCCGACGTCGGGTGTGATACCCTCGGGTGCCCGGGTCGAACGCGAAATCGACTTCCAGCTCTCGGGCCTGACGCAACTGCGCCTTGCTCTTCGCGAGCCGGACTTCACGACCGCCGGCCGCATCGAGGCGGCGATCAACCGCGAGTTCAACCGCCCGGTCGCGATCATGCGCGATTCCGGCACCGTCGAGCTGAGCATCGCCGAAACACGGGCGGCATCGACTGCCCATGCGATCGGTCAGATCGAAAACATCCTGATCGAGCCCGAGTCCAAGGCCCGGGTTGTCGTGGACCAGCGTTCGGGAACCATCGTTATGGGGCAGGATGTCCGCATTTCACGTGTTGCCGTCTCGCAGGGCAACCTGACCTTGCGGGTCGAGGAGGCCCCGATTGTCGTTCAACCCAACCCCTTCGCCGAGGGTCAGACGGTCGTGGTTCCGCGCACCGTTGCCGGGCTTGAGGAAGAGGAAGGCACTAGCTTGGCCGAGATACCAGAGGCCACGACCCTGTCCGAGGTGGTCGCGGGCCTCAATGCACTGGGCGTTTCACCGCGCGACATGATCGACATTCTGAAAACGATCAAGGCCGCGGGCGCGCTCCATGCCGAATTCGTCGTCAGATGAACTCTGTCGGTTTTCCTGTCGCGCCGACACCGCTGGACTGATCGAACCCTATTTCGATTTCCGTCCCTCCCACCAGCGACGCAGGCCGGAACGCCGTTCCTCGATTGCGTCGCCCACGGCGTAAAGCCCATCCTCGGCTTGCTCAAGCAAAGGGTCTATCCGCGCTTCGCGGAACCGCCGCCAGCGTACCCAGATTGCCCAAACGAGGCCAAAGAAGACTGTCAGGAAGACAATGTTGAACCAGGGGATGATCCGCACGTCGGGGCCTTCGACATCTTTGATCGAGATGGCATTCGGAAAGATCGTAAGAAACTCGTTCCGCCATCCGTAGTGGGTCACGACGACCCATTCCGGATCGTCCTTTGAAGAAATCGCATCATTGGCTTCGGTATACAGGTTCGCGGTATCGAACTTGAAATAGGGCGGCCACCCCCACCCGGTGTCCTCATTTCGGTAGACGATCGGCCTGCCGTTCGCCCGCACGGCCTGAATGAACTGGACATCCCTGCTCGAGAGGTTGGTAGATTGATCCTCTGGCTCGGACCAGAACATGCGTGTCCAATCGTTCAGATCCTGCCGCTCTTCATAGGTGTTCACGATGCGCACGATGTCATGCTGCGGCAGGGCATAGTGAAGAATGGCGCCGACAGTGGCCCAAAAAACCACGATGATTGCCCATTTGGCATAGACCATTCCCAAGACCTCACAAGTAGTTCACGACATAGATTACGGCAGCGATGGCGACCCAGGGTACAATATAGACGCCGAGGATCAATTTGCGGCGGAAAGACCTGTCATAGGCCCTCAGTCCACGTTCGACGAAAGCCTCCTTGCCGCCCGTCTTTCCCTTTTCGTCCCACCTTTCCTCAAGCTTGCGTCGACGGGCCCGTCGCGCATATAGCGACAGCACCGTATAAGCAATCGTCTGTACCACGAGTAGACCGACAAACAGGCGCAAAGCTCCGATCATTTCACCCTTTCCCGCCCGCAAACCGTGCCGACACCAGGCCGCCTGTCCCCTCGGTTCCCGAAAGAACTGTGCAGCACCCGATCCGGAATTGTCCACCGCATTTCGCGGTTCCGCACGCCGCACTGAATTCGTATTTTTGATCAAATCTGGATTGATCGACTCGTGCCGGTGGCGCTAGACATGACCAGCGCCACCTGTTTGGGTATGCGCAAACCCTATACCTGCGCCGGAGACCGCCCCATGCTGGACACCACGACCGACCTGAAATCGCTGTTGAAGAACCCCGACCTTCTGGTCACCAAGGCCTATATCGGCGGTCAATGGGTCGATGGTGACCACGGTACCTTTGTTGTCACCAACCCTGCCCGCGGCGACGTGATCGCCGAAGTCGCGGATGTCAGCCGCGCCCAAGTGGCTGGCGCAATCGCCCAGGCCGAGGCGGCACAGAAGGAATGGGCCAAGCTGACCGGCAAGGAACGCGCCGCGATCCTGCGCCGGTGGTTCGACCTGATGATGGAAAACGCCGAGGACCTTGGCAAGATCCTGACCGCCGAACAGGGCAAACCTCTGGCCGAGGCGGTGGGCGAGATCGCCTATGGCGCTTCTTTCATCGAATTCTTCGGCGAAGAGGCCAAGCGGGTCTATGGCGAGACCATCCCCGGCCATCAGCGCGACAAACGGATCATGGTGCTGAAACAGCCGATCGGGGTGGCGGCCTCGATCACGCCGTGGAACTTCCCCAACGCGATGATAACACGCAAGGCAGGCCCGGCACTGGCCGCCGGCTGCGCCTTTGTCGCGCGCCCAGCCACCGAAACGCCCCTGTCGGCGCTGGTGCTGGCGCTGCTGGCCGAACAGGCCGGCATTCCGGCGGGCGTGTTCAACGTGGTCCCCTCGACGCAGGCCAGCGAGATCGGCAAGGAGTTCTGCGAGAACCCCGGTGTGCGCAAGCTGACCTTTACCGGCTCGACCGAGGTGGGCCGGATCCTGCTGCGCCAGGCCGCGGACCAGGTCATGAAATGCTCGATGGAACTGGGCGGCAACGCACCGTTCATCGTGTTCGACGACGCCGATCTGGATGCCGCCGTCGAAGGCGCGATGCTATGCAAGTTCCGCAACAACGGCCAGACCTGCGTCTGCGCCAACCGCATCTATGTGCAGGCCGGTGTCTATGACGCCTTTGCCGCCAAGCTCAAGGCCGCGGTCGAGGCATTGAAAATCGGCGACGGCCTGTCCGAAGGAACAACGACCGGTCCGCTGATCAGCGACGAGGCGGTGGCAAAGGTGCAGGAGCACATCGCCGACGCCAAGGCCAATGGCGGCGCGATCCTGACCGGTGGCCTGCCGCACGATCTGGGCGGCACCTTCTTTCAGCCCACGATCATCACCAACGTGACCCAGGACATGAAGGTCGCGCAGGAAGAGACCTTTGGCCCGCTGGCGCCCCTGTTCAAATTCGAGGACGAGGACGAGGTGATCGCGATGGCCAATGACACGATCTTCGGCCTCGCCTCGTATTTCTACGCCAAGGATCTGAGCCGCGTGTACAAGGTGGCCGAGGCGCTGGAATACGGCATCGTCGGCATCAACACCGGTATCATCAGCTCGGAACTGGGGCCGTTCGGCGGCGTCAAGCAATCCGGCCTGGGCCGTGAAGGCAGCCATCACGGCATCGACGAATATCTCGAGATGAAATATATCTGCATGGCGGTCTGACCGAACCGGCCATGACACGAAGGGCGCCCGGCGGCGCCCTTTTTCTTCCGACAATCGAAAAACCCCACGCTCCGAAGGAACGCGGGGCTGGCGATAATCGAGGGAGGAAGCGATTATCGGATCGGTCGGTTGCCGCCTCAGTTCACGGGCTTGGCGTCGACCACGTCCTTTTCGATGGCCTTGGCCGAGGTGATCGCGATCCGGCGCGGCTTCAGCGCCTCCGGCACCTCGCGTTTCAGGTCGATATGCAGCATGCCGTTTTCCAGGCTGGCGCCGGTTACGCGGACATGATCGGCCAAGGCGAAACGGCGTTCGAAGGCACGGGTGGCGATGCCACGGTGCAGATAGGTACGCTCCTTGTCGTCAGCGGCCTTCTTGCCGGCCACGACCAACGCGTTTTCCTTCACTTCGACCGATAGGTCATCTTCGCCAAAACCGGCGACGGCCAGCGAGATGCGATAGGTGTCGGCATCGGTCTTTTCGATGTTGTAGGGGGGATAGCTGGGTTGTGACACTTCGCTGGTCAGAACCCGGTCCATGATATCGGCGATCTGATCAAAGCCGATGGTTGCACGATGCAACGGTGCAAAATCAAAACTGCGCATTGTCGTCATCCTCATGTCAGAGCGATCTACGATTTGCCCTCCATCCGGACGGGCGGTGATGTTCAACGGGCCCCGATATGGCGGCCCGCCAGACATGAGATGGGAAGCGGTTCGGCGCGGTTCAAGACCCGCCCGGGCGGATGAATTTCGCGCCCGAGTCGGATTTGCCCGAGCCGACCTGCAGCCGCTTGATCGATGCCTTGGGCTGCGGCGCATCACGCCGCAGGATCGCCTTCAGGTCCGTCACGATCCCCGACAACTCCATTCCAAAGCCGACCTTGCCTCGACCGTCGTTGCCCACGGCCGAAACGACCGACAGGATCTGCCAGCGCGGCCCGTTGCGGGCCAGAATGGCCGACCCGGACGATCCGAAGGTGATGTCGCAGTTGAAGGTGATCAGGCCCTGCCGCCGCTCGAGGATCCGGCAGAACCGCTCGCGCGTGATCGCCTCGGACCGGCCCCGGCCATAGGATGCGATGCTGATCTCGTTTCCGGCCACCCGGCCGCTGTGCAGGGCAAAGGGGTTGGCGATGCCATAGGGGATGGGCTCTTCCAGCCGCATCAGGGCCACGTCGGCGCGCACGCTTTCCGGCGACAGGCCCGCCTTGGGGTCGTAATCGGGATGCGCGGCGATCTGCACCACCTTGCGTTCGGCCAGCGCGTGGCCATTGCTGAGGCCCGCGCGAAACGTGACCTCGCCCGGCGCATAGGGCTGTCCGGTGGTTCGGTCCATCGCGCAGTGGGCTGCGGTCAGCACCAGATCCTGCGCGATCAAGGTTCCGGTGCAGAACGACCGGGTTCCGATATCCAGTCGCCCGATCGCCTCCCAGCCGTACAGGTCGTCGCGGTCGGTCAGGCGGCGTTTGCCGCTGTCCTGGGCCAGCGCGGCGCCTGCCAGGACACCCAGGCAAAGCGCTGCCCTGAAAATCGCCCCGATCATGGCCGCACGAACCTTGCGCCCAGGTTCTTGCCCGCACCCGACGCGCTGCCTGACAGGCCAAAGCCCCGCCCTGCGGACAGTTCGGCCTGCAATACCTCGAGCGATTCTTCCAACGCCGTGCCCAGCGCCACGCGCTTTCCTTCCAGTTCGGCCTTGGCTGAAACGACCGACACGATGCGTGGGTGATCGCCCGAGAAGGAAAAGATCGGCGCCCCCGAGGCGCCGAAATCCACATCGCAGGACATCACCAGAACCCCGGATTGCCGCGCCATGACCGAGCAGACCTCCTGCAGCGAGGGGGCCTCGGCCCGGTCATGCGCATAGGACACGACACCGACGTCCTCGCCGCGCGACGGGCGATAGCCGGTCTCGAACGGAATGACAGCGGTGTTGCGGATGGGCTGCCACAGCTCGATCAGCGCGATGTCATGGCGCACACGGGTGACGGTGGCCCTGCCGTCATAGTCATAATCGGGGTGGATTACCGCCTGCCGCGCCGCACGATAGGCCGAGGCCCGTCCCCGCCGCCAACCGGCCAGAAACTCGATTCGCGACGGGTCGATACGTTGGCGCGTGGCCTTGTCGAACAGGCAATGCGCCGCAGTCAGGACAAGAGTCGGGGAAATCAGCGCACCGGTGCAGAACCCGGTGCCGTCGATGTCCAGCCGCCCGACCGCCATCCAGTCGCGCCCCGCCTCCGAGGTCTCGAGGCTTTGCAGCCCGGTATCCTGCGCCATGGCCGCCATCGGCAAGACACACAGCGCAATCGCCCTTATCCATCTGCGCACGCGGTTCTCCGGCTGTTTGGTTTCGGGCCATGGTGGTACGCGCCGCGTTTGGCGAAAATAGGGCAGGGCCGAGCCACGGCGATTCCTCCATCGACTGATGCGCCGACGCACCAGGCCCGCTCACCGCAGGATCGGCACCGTATCCGCAGGCTGTCCGGCCCGGTTCAGCGCGGGAGGCCGAGGCCCGCCCGTGGCCCAGTCCAACAGCTCGACCGTGTGCACGATGGGCAGTCGGGTGCCCGACCCGATCTGCATCATGCAACCGATGTTCCCGGCCGCGATCAGATCGGGGTTCTTGGCCTCCAACGTGCGCACCTTGCGCTGTTTCAGCTTGGCCGAGATCTCGGGCTGCATCAGGTTGTAGGTGCCCGCGCTGCCACAGCACAGGTGGCTGTCGGCGGGTTCGACCACCGTGAACCCCGCCTTTTTCAGCAGATCCTTGGGATAGGTTTTGATCTGCTGCCCGTGTTGCAGCGAGCAGGCCGCGTGATAGGCCACCGTCAGCCCCTTGTCGTCGCCCTGCGGCAAGTCCAGCTGCATCAGGATTTCGCTGACATCCATGGCAATGCCCGACACCCGCGCCGCGTCCTCGGCCAGCGGGTCGTTGCGGAACATGTGCCCGTAATCCTTGACGGTGGTGCCGCAGCCCGAGGTGTTGATGACGATCGCATCCAATCCCTTGCCATCCATCTCGCGCGTCCAGGCGCGGATATTGGCGGCGGCGGTGTCATGGCTTTCGCGGGTCTTGCCCATGTGATGGGTCAACGCCCCGCAGCAGCCGGCACCCTCGGCCACAACGACCTCACAGCCCAGCCGGGTCAGCAGGCGGATCGTGGCATCGTTGATGTCGGTGTTCAGCGCCTTTTGCGCACAGCCCGTCATCAGAGCCACGCGTTTGATCGCCTGCCCCTTGGGCGCAAAGCTTTGGGGGTCGTCATTGCGGCTGACCGGCGGGATGTGTTTCGGCGCCATGTCCAGCATCGCCTTCAGGCGCGCGTCGGGCATCAGAAAGCGGAACGGCCGCCCTAGCTTGGCCCCGATCAGCGCCCATCGAAACCGCATCGGATAGGGCAGGATCCGTGCCAGAACCCACCGCAACGCCCGGTCCGAGAAGGGTCGCTTGTACCGGTTTTCGATATATTCGCGGGCGTGATCGACCAGATGCATGTAATGCACGCCCGACGGGCAGGTCGTCATGCAGGCCAGGCAGGACAGGCAGCGATCGATATGCTTGACGGTCTTTTCATCCGGCACACGCTCGTTTTCCAGCATGTCCTTGATCAGGTAGATGCGCCCGCGGGGGCTGTCCAATTCGTCGCCCAACACCTGATAGGTCGGGCAGGTGGCGGTGCAGAACCCGCAATGCACGCAGTTGCGCAAAATCTCGTTTGCGCGACGGGTGCCGGGGTCTTTCAACTGGTCTTCGGTGAATGTGGTCTGCATCGCCCTATCCCATCAGCCCGGGGTTGAACACGCCGCGCGGGTCGAATTTCTGTCGAATCCCCTGTGTCAGAGCCGCAATGCCCTGCGGTTCCGGCTGAAACCGGCCTAGCCGGGCAAAAGTATCGGCCCCGGCCCGCACCAGCGTGGCGTGGCCGGAAAACGCGCCGATGCGCGCGCGCAGGTCGGTGCCTGCGGGCACCAGCGCCCAGATCAGCCCCCCGCCCCAGTCGAACAAGGTCCGGTCGGCCTCGGCCCGCGCGGCGATTTCGGGCGCATCCCCGGGTTTGACCGAGATCCGCCAGACATCGCCTGGCGTGTCGGCAAAATCGACCGCATCGCGGATCCTCTGCCACAGCTCAGCCGATGGCTCGACCAAATCAACCGCGCCGAACTGGCCCAGCAGGTCCTGCAGGCGCCCGGTGCGATACGAGACCGATTCCGCAAACCCCTCGATCCGGATCAAGGCGCGCTGCTGCTGCGGATCATAGGCTGCTCCGGTGACCTCAAAGGGTGATTTCAGCGCCTCAGACAGGATGCGAACCGCAGTCGCGGCGTCCTTAGCGGGTACAGCCAGCGTCGCGCTGGCCTCGTGTTTGGGCAGCACCTTCAGCGACACCTCGGTCAGCACGCCCAGCGTGCCCCAGGACCCGGCCATCAGCTTGACCAGGTCATAGCCGGTGACGTTCTTCATCACCCGGCCGCCATTCTTGATGATCTGCCCTCGCCCGTCGACAAAGCGGACGCCCAACAGGAAATCGCGGCAAGCCCCGGCCTGGATCCGGCGCGACCCCGAGACGTTGGCGGCCACGACACCGCCGATCGTGGGCGCGCCCGAGGACCCCAGCAGGCCGCGATGGTCCATCGGCTCGAAAGCCAGCTGCTGGCCTTCGGCCTCCAATGCCGCCTCGATCTCGGCCAGCGGCGTTCCGGCCTTCGCCACAAGCGTCAGCGCCCCGGGCTCGTACAGGGTGATCCCGCGCAGCCCCTCGGTGCCCAGCACCCGGTCGGGGCTGGTCACACCGCGCGTGCCGCCACCGAGAACGCGTATCGGTTCGTTCAGGCCGGTCACGATTTCGGCCAGTTCAGACTCTGATTCAGGTCTCATTGCGGGGTCCGTTCTGTCTTGGTATTCATTCCGCCGCCATCGGCACGACGCGTCGGGCCGCGCTGGCATCCAGCGGGAACACCTTGGCGGGGTTCAGCAGCCATTTCGGGTCGAACACGTCCTTGACGGCCATTTGCGCCTCAAGGTCCTGAGGCGCGTATTGATGATGCATCAGGTCGCGCTTCTCGATGCCCACCCCATGCTCGCCGGTCAGGCAGCCGCCGGCATCCACGCACAGTTTCAGGATCTCGGCCCCGAAGGCCTCGCATTTTTCCAGATCGCCGGGCTTGTTCGCATCGAACAGGATCAACGGGTGCATGTTGCCGTCGCCGGCATGGAAAACATTGCCCACGGGTAGGCCAAACTCATTGCTCAGTTCACCGATGCGGCGCAGCACGTCCGGCAGGGCCGACACCGGGATCGTGCCGTCCAGGCACATATAGTCGTTGATCTGCCCCATCGCGCCAAAGGCCGATTTCCGGCCCAGCCAGATGCGGGCGCTTTCCTCGGCCGACTGGCTTTCGCGCAGCTCGACCGGGTTGTGGCGTTTGGCGATCTCGATGATCTTGGCCAACTGGCTGTCAATCTCGGCGTCCGAGCCTTCGACCTCGACGATCAGCAGCGCCTCGCAGTTCGGATAGCCGGCATGGGCAAAGTTCTCGCAGGCCTCGATGCACAGCCGGTCCATGAACTCGATCGCCACGGGCAGGATACCCGACTTGATAATGTCCGAAACGCATTCGCCCGCCACCGCATTGTCATCAAAACCCATCAGGACCGGGCACGCGCCCTCGGGCTTGCGCAGGATGCGCAGCGTCGCCTCGGTGACGACCCCCAGCTGCCCTTCCGAGCCGCAGATCACGCCCAACAGGTCCAGCCCGCCGCAATCCAGATGCGCGCCGCCGATCTCGACCACGCGGCCATCCATCAGGACCATGGTCACGCCCAGCAGGTTGTTGGTGGTCACGCCGTATTTCAGGCAATGCGCGCCGCCCGAGTTCATCGCGATATTACCCGCGATGGCGCAGGCCAGCTGCGACGACGGATCGGGCGCATAGAAGAAATCCTCCTCTTCGACCGCGCCGGTGACGCTCAGATTGGTGCGGCCGGTCTGCACGCGGATGAAGCGGTTGTCATAGTCGACCTCGAGCACCTCGTTCATGCGGGCCACGCCCAGGATCACGCAATCGGCGGTGGGCAGCGCCCCACCGGCCAGCGAGGTCCCGGCCCCGCGCGGCACGACCGGCACGCCTTCGTCATGGCAGATGCGCAGAATGTCCGAGACCTCCTGCGTCGAGGACGGCAGAACCGCGATCATCGGCGCGCATTTGTAGGCGGTCAGGGCGTCGCACTCATAGGCGCGGGTTTCGGCCGGGTCCGCGATGATGGCGTCTTCGGGCAGGACCTGCCGCAGACGGGCAAGCACGTTAGCCTTGCGGGCCAGAACGTCGAGGTTGGGCTTTGGCATGTCCATGGCGGGTCCTCCAGTTTGGTAAAATAATATTACCAATTTCCGCATCTGGCAAGTTGCCTTCGTCGGACGTACTGTCGCGCCATGACATTGACCGACCGCGCCCTGCTGTTTTCGCCCCTGGACTATGCCGCCGTCCTGTTGTTGCTGATCGCGTGGCAATGGATCGGCTGGCGGATCGAGAACCCCGCGCCCGGCAAACGCTCGGTCGCGGTGATGATGGACGAATTCCGCCGCTGCTGGATGCGCGAAATGGTGACCCGCCAGCCCCGCATGTTCGACGCCCAGGTCGTGGGCACGATGCGTCAGGGCAGCACGTTCTTTGCCTCGACCACAATGATCGCCATCGGGGGCGGGCTGGCCCTTCTGGGCAATACCGAGCGGCTGTCGGGCGTCGCCAAGGATCTGGCGATAGGCAGCGCACCGGCCATGGTGTGGGAGGTCAAGATCCTGACCGTGCTGCTGTTTTTGTCGAATGCCTTTCTGAAATACGTCTGGGCGCACCGGCTGTTCGGCTACTGCGCGGTGCTGATGGCGGCGGTGCCGAACGACCCCGAGGATCCGCAGGCCTATCCCCGCGCGGCGCAGGCGGCCGAGATCTGCGTGACCGCCGCGCGCAGCTTCAACCGCGCCCTGCGCGCCACCTATTTCGCGCTGGCTTCGCTGGCCTGGATCCTGGGCCCGATCGCGCTGATCATCGGCACGCTTCTGACGCTGGGAGTCCTGTACCGGCGCGAGTTTGCCTCGCATTCCCGCGCGATCCTGCTGAGCCTGCCGCCGGACACGCAGACGTGATCGCGCCCCGCCCGATCAGACCCTAGACTGGCGAGATGCGACACCTGATCCTCTGCCTGTTTCTGGCCGCCCCGGCCCTCGCCGACCCGCCGACGGTCGAAAATGTCACCGCGACGCGCACGGGCGAGACCTGGCGATTCGACGTGACTATCCGCCATCCCGATACCGGGTGGGACCACTATGCCGATGGCTGGCGCGTTCTGGCAATGGACGGGACCGAGTTGGGGATGCGAGTGCTGCATCACCCGCACGAGACCGAGCAGCCCTTTACCCGGTCGCTGGGCGGAGTCGCGATCCCCGAAGGCGCGAGCCAGGTTCAGGTGCAGGCCCGGTGCAGTGTCGATGGCTGGAACGCGGACACCACGCTTGTGATGTTGGAATAATCGTCAGAACACGCCCAGCGACAACCCGGCGCCAAGCGCGGCGCCGATCTCGCGGCATTTGTCCAGTTCATCCTCGGGGATGGTCTTTTCCGCCAATATCGCCTCGGGCGTCTGGGCATGGGTGCAGACAATGAGGGGCGGCTGCACCTCTTTCAGGCGCCAACCGGTGGTGATGCGCGCCAGTTGCCGCGCCGCGTTCTGACCGTCGGACCCGGCGCAGATCATCTGCGCATAGGGCCGCCCCTCGATCCTGCCCAGAACCGGGTAGTAGCAGCGGTCGAAGAAATCCTTCATGACGCCTGACAGCGCCGCCAGGTTCTCGGGCGCGCAAAAGACGTATCCGTCGGCCGCCAACAGATCGTCGGACCCCGCCTGCGCGGCGGGCTTCAGGCTGACCTCGGCCTCGGCGCTGGCCGCCTGTGCGGCCGCCTCGGCCATCTGTCGGCTGCCGCCGGTGCGCGAATGGTAGACGATCAGTAGACGGGCCACAGCGGTCAGGCCCGATGATACGGGCCGCCCGACAGGATCGTCGCGGCACGATAGAGTTGTTCGGACAGCATCACCCGGACCAGCATATGCGGCCAGACCATCGCGCCGAAGGAGATCGAGAAATCGGCTTCGGCCCGTAGCTCCGGGTCGATCCCGTCGGCGCCGCCGATGACAAAGGCCAGATCCTGCCGGCCCATGTCACGCCACCCGGCCAGCTTCTGCGCGAAATCGGGTGACGACATCACCTTTCCTCGCTCGTCCAATGTGCAGATCACCGCCCCGCCGGGCAGCGCCTTGCGCAGCAAGGCGGCCTCGGCGCCCATACCGGCGTTCTTCTTGTCTTCGACCTCGATCACGCGCGCAGGCCCCAAACCCAGGCCGCGGCCGGTCCGGTCGAAACGGGTCAGATAGTCGTCAAGCAGGGTTTTTTCCGGTCCGGCGCGCAATCGCCCGACCGCACAAATGCTGATACGCATGTCGCTCTCGCCGCCGGCCCTTCAATACGGGTCGGGATGGCGCCTCAGTTGGCCGAGGCGCTACCGCCCTGAGGCAGCCACATCTTTTCCAGCTGGTAGAATTCGCGCACTTCGGGGCGGAAGATATGGACGATCACATCGCCCGTATCGATCAGTACCCAGTCGCCGGCATCCTTGCCTTCGACCTTCGAGGTGAACCCGAATTCCTGCTTGATGCGATCCGTCAGCTTTTCCGACATCGCCGACACCTGTCGAGTCGACCGGCCCGACGCGATGACCATGTAGTCGGCAACCGAGGATTTTCCGCGCAGATCGATCTGCACGACGTCTTCGGCCTTGTCGTCGGAAAGAGAGGAAAGAACGCGCTCAAGCAGCTTTTCGCTGATTGGCTGAGACTGGGCCATCACCGTGGCCCCATCGTCGGCGGGCAAACCCGCCTGAGTATGCAGAGACAGGACATGGTCCTCCTTGATAAAGCGCCGCCAAACCCCGGCGCCGGGGTAGTAATAAGGTAGCAAGCCGATTGCAACAATTCAATGAATCGCGGGCCGTGTGCGTACAGGCGTGATCACTCCGTGTCGATTTGTTGCGCAACCACGCCGGTCTGCCCCTGGCCCAGAAGGCGCACCTCGCGCTGCGGGAAGGGGATCGAGATGCCCTCGGCCTTGAACGCGTCCCACAACGCCAGATAGACATTGCCGCGGATGTTGGTCAGGCCGGCGGTCGGGTCGCGGATCCAGAACCGCAACACGTAGTCGACGCTGCTGTCGCCGAATCCGGTGATGTGGCAGACCGGTTCGTGCTTGCCACCGCTCAGCACGCGCTTGACCGTTTTCACCGTCCGCACGGCGGTCTCGCGCACCGTGTGCGGATCGTCGCCATAGCTGGTGCCGAAGGTCAGATCCAGCCGGACGAACTCGTCGGAATGGGACCAGTTCACCACCTGTCCGGTAATCAGATCCTCGTTCGGGATCAGGTATTCGCGCCCGTCGCGGGTGACGACCGAGACATAGCGAGCGCCCAGCGCGTTGATCCAGCCGAACGTGTCGCCCAGCGAGATCACGTCGCCCGGCTTGATCGACCGGTCCATCAGGATGATGATCCCCGAGATCAGGTTCGACACCACCTTCTGCAAGCCGAAACCGATGCCCACGCCCACCGCGCCGGACAGCAGCGCGATCCCGGTCAGGTCGAAGCCCAGCGTGCGGATCCCGACCAGAAAGACCAGCCCGTACAGAGCCACCTGGATGCCCTTGGCCAGCAGAACCTGCATCGAGGGCGAGATGTCGTCGTTGCTTTTCAGCCCCCGTTCAGCCGCCCGGGTGCCCAGTCGAGCCAGAACCAGCAACGTGCCAATCAGCAAGATTGCCTTGAGGATCCCGAGAACCGAGATGTGCATCTCTCCGATCGTGATCGCGACCCCGTCCAGAAACTCGGCCACGTCGTCGGTCAGGCTCAGTGCCACCAGCGTAGCATAGACCCACATCGACCAGCGAAAGATGCGCCGGATCGTGCGGTTGCGTACAAGACGCGACAGCAGCGCAATGACCAGCCACGCGGTTGCCAGCGTTGCCAGAACGCCGATGATATAGCTTCGCGACGGCCATGTGACCTGCTGCATCACCAGGTAGACGCTCCAGGACAGAAGCACGAAATAGACCAATGTCAGGCGCCGCATGAACTGGACGAGAGTCCGTAGCCGCCATTTGGGCCAGCCGCTTCGCGCCCTTGCCCATGTTTCCCATCTGCCAAGTGTGGCGGCCTTCAGAACAAAGGATGCGGCCACCAGAAGCAGCACGATCAACAATTGATACTGACGCCATCCCGGGGTCACGATCAGCTCGATCAGTGCTCCGAACTGAAGCAGGAATGCCTCGACCATTGTATCGAACAGCTCGGAAATCGAGCGGGGGATCAAGTCGTTGTCCAATCGCGCCTCCTGCCTGCCAGATTGACCAGCTATGCGCCGGTATGCAAGGCAATTGGCGGCCACTGGATTGAACCTTGATTGACAGGCGCTCGCGATATATCTGGATCGCATGAGATTCAATCAGGCCCCTGCTCCCAACCTGCAAGACCGCGCGCGCCTGCGTGAACGGTTCTTCGGGGCCGCCCGCACGGTTCTGGCCCGCCTATAATCGGCGCCCAGCCACTCGCCAGCATTTCTCAATACAGACGGGAGAGGACCGATGTCCCCCAAAACACTCTATGACAAGATCTGGGATGCCCATGTCGTGCACGAAGCCGACGATGGTACCTGCCTTCTTTATATCGACCGCCACCTGGTGCACGAAGTGACCAGCCCTCAGGCCTTCGAAGGCCTGCGCATGGCAGGCCGCAAGGTGCGTGCGCCGGAAAAAACGATCGCCGTGCCGGACCATAACGTGCCCACCACACCCGATCGCGTGAACGGGATCGAAAACCCCGAATCGCGCATCCAGGTCGAAGCGCTGGACAAGAACGCCCGCGATTTCGGCATTCACTACTACCCGGTGAATGACATTCGTCAGGGCATCGTTCACATCGTGGGCCCCGAACAGGGCTGGACCCTGCCGGGCATGACCGTTGTCTGCGGCGACAGCCACACCGCCACCCACGGCGCGTTCGGCGCGCTGGCCCACGGCATCGGCACGTCCGAGGTCGAGCATGTTCTGGCCACTCAGACGCTGATCCAGAAGAAATCCAAGAACATGAAGGTCGAGATTACCGGCAAACTGCAGCCGGGCGTGACCGCCAAGGACATCACCCTGGCTGTGATCGGCGAAACCGGCACCGCCGGCGGCACCGGCTATGTGATCGAATATTGCGGCGAGGCGATCCGCGACCTGTCGATGGAAGGCCGTATGACCGTCTGCAACATGGCAATCGAGGGTGGCGCACGGGCCGGCCTGATCGCGCCGGACGAAAAGACATTCGAATACGTCAAAGGCCGCCCGCACGCCCCGAAGGGCGCGCAGTGGGAGGCCGCTCTGGCCTGGTGGAAGACGCTCTATTCCGATGACGACGCCCATTGGGACAAGGTCGTCACCATTCGCGGCGAGGACATCGCCCCCGTGGTCACCTGGGGCACCAGCCCCGAAGACGTTCTGCCGATCACCGCCACAGTACCCAACCCCGAGGATTTCGAGGGCGGCAAGGTCGAGGCCGCGCGCCGCTCGATCGAATACATGGGCCTCAAGCCGGGCCAGAAGCTGAGCGACATCGAGATCGACACGGTCTTCATCGGTTCCTGCACCAACGGCCGGATCGAAGACCTGCGCGCCGCCGCCGAGATCCTGAAAGGCAAGAAGATCAAGGACGGCATCCGCGCCATGGTCGTACCCGGCTCGGGCCTCGTCCGCGCGCAGGCCGAAGAGGAAGGCATTGCCGAGATCTTCAAACAGGCCGGCTTTGAATGGCGCCTTGCGGGCTGCTCGATGTGCCTGGCGATGAACCCCGACCAGCTGAGCCCGGGTGAGCGTTGCGCCGCAACCTCGAACCGCAACTTCGAAGGCCGTCAAGGCCGCGGCGGACGCACCCATCTTCTCAGCCCGGCCATGGCTGCCGCCGCAGCAATCACTGGAAAGCTGACAGATGTGCGCGAATTGATGTAAGCTTCCCTCATCATTGATTTTTTGAGGGAGAGAATGAAATGAGTGATTGGGTCAAATGGCTCCTGATGGGGCTGCTGTCGATTGTGTTCGGCATATTCGTTCTGGGTGCGCCCATCGTGGCATCGGTGGCGGTGACCGTGGTCACCGGCGCACTGCTGCTGATCTCGGGCGTGCTCCAGGTCGTGGGCGGGTTCTCGGTGGAAGGCACCGGAAACAAGATCCTGGCCTTCATCATGGGCGCCGTGATGCTATTTCTGGGCTGGTCCTTCCTGGCCCATCCGCTGCAGGGCGTGCTGACGCTGGCCACGGTGGTGATGATCCTGTTCATCGCCGGCGGTCTCGCCCGGATCATCCTGTCGTTCCAGATGCGCGGCACGCAGTATTTCTGGCCCACGCTCATTTCCGGCCTGCTGTCCCTGGCGCTGGCCGCCTACATCATGGCCAATGCCTCGGTCGGACTGGCGCTCAGCCTGCTGGGAATCCTTTTGGGCATCGAGATGCTGTTCAACGGGTTCGGCCTGATCTTCATGGCGTTCTTCGTCAAGAACGCCGGCAACGAAACGACGGAAGCGAAACAAGCTTGAAACGCGGGGCATGGGGCCGGGCCTCTCCCGCAGGAGTGTGAACATGGAAAAGTTTGAAAAAGTCCACGGCGTGGCCGCCCCCATGCCCCTGATCAATATCGACACCGATATGATCATCCCCAAAGTGCACTTGAAAACAATCAAACGTTCGGGCCTGGGCGTCGTGCTGTTCGACGAGATGCGCTATCACGATGACGGGCGAGAGAACGAAGAGTTCGTTCTGAACAAACCCGCCTATCGCAACGCCGAGATCCTGGTGGCCGGCGACAATTTCGGCTGCGGCTCGTCGCGCGAACACGCGCCTTGGGCGATCAAGGATTTCGGCATCAAGGTCATCATCTCGACCAGCTTCGCCGACATCTTCTTTAACAACTGCTTCAAGAACGGCATCTTGCCGATCGTGGTCGAGGACGAGCATCATGCCATCCTGATGGAAGATGCCCACAAGGGCGAAAACGCCCGCATGACCGTGGACCTCGAAGAGCAGAAGATCGTCACCTCGGACGGGGTCGAGATCACCTTCGACATCGACCCGCACCGCAAGCACTGCCTGCTGAACGGCTTGGACGATATCGGCCTGACGATGGAGAAGGCGCACCACATCGACCAGTTTGAATCCCAGGTCAGCCAGGCCCGCCCCTGGACGTGACGCGGGCGGCGAATCTGTCGATACTCAACCAGACGGGGTCGCCGCGGCGGCCCCGTTCGCGTCTTAGGGGTTGACGGCCAAGCAACCACAACATGTAGTCGCACCCGACGAGCCAGCGACGATTCTGCGGCGCAATTGATGCAAAGCCGCACCAGTTTCGCCATCATTTTGCCTGAAATCACCTGTTTCCTGCCCATCGGCTTGAGCAAAATGCCGCTTGTCGCTGATGATGGCGCCAATCGGCATCCGCCACTTGGGAATGGGCGGGCACAAGTTGGAATTGAGTCGGCAAAGAAACGACGGGTCCGGTTTGGAAAGGGTTCGGATAGTGATTGCACGCACAACAGGGGCGGCAGTTCGTGGGATTTTAGTAGCGCTTCTGGTGCTGACCCCCGCGCTGTATCTGCCGGTCTCGGCCACCAACGGTACCGAAGTTGTCGTCTTTGTCGCCATCCTGGCATTCATCCTGACCTTTGCCGAATACAACTCGGCCTTCCCCAGCTTCATCGAGTTCCGCGACGCGCCGCCCGTCAACCGGCTGAGGTTCGTCGGGCTGATGTCGATGGTGTCGGTCCTGACCCTGATCTGCAAGAACGTCTACACGCCAACGGATCTGACCAGCGCCGCCTATTCCGTGGGCCTGGCCGTGGCCAATGTCGTCGACTTTCCCTATTCACCGGTCCGCCTGGTGGTCCTGATGCTGCCGACCGAGGCCAGCGCAATGCTGACCGAACTGGTCCGCATCACCGCAAGCGTCGCCTATGTCGCGGCGCTGGTGACGATCGCCAGCTTCGTCTATGCGGTCAAGGTCCGGGGATGGCCCACGGGGAACGGGGCCTTCAACGTCTGGACCAATCTGCCCCTGTTCGACCCGACCAAGGGCGGAGACGTGGTGACCCGCCTGCAGCGCGACGGGCGCCTGAACATTTCGATCGGCATCCTGCTGCCGTTCCTTATCCCTGCGCTGATCAAGCTGCTGACCAATGTCATCGATCCGCTGACGCTAGCGAACCCGCAGACCCTGATCTGGACCATGAGCGCTTGGGCCTTCCTGCCCGCCAGCATAATCATGCGCGGCATCGCCACGCTGCGAATCGCCGGGCTGATCGTCGAAAAGCGGCGCGCCTATTCCACCTCCGAGGCCACCCAGACCGCATGATCCGCATTCTGGTTCTGGCGCTGCTGCCTTTTGCGGCCCAGGCCGACCCCCTGCGCGTGGCCAGCTTCAACACCGAGTTGCAGCGCGATGGGCCGGGGTTGATGCTGCGAGACATCCGCAAGGAGACACCGCAGGTCCGCGCCGTCGTCGATGTTTTGCTAGCCACGGCGCCGGATATCGTCGCCCTGCAGGGGGTGGACTGGGACCACGACAACCTGGCCCTGTCGGCGCTGACCGATCTGCTGGCGGCTGCGGGTCTGGATTATCCCTATCGGTTCGCCCGTCAGCCCAATTCGGGGCTGATGTCCAACCTCGACCTGGACGGAGACAGCAGGCTTGGCGGGCCGGGCGACGCGCAGGGCTGGGGGCGTTTCACCGGCAATGGGGGAATTGCCGTCCTGTCCCGGTATCCGATCATCGAAAGTCAGATCGCAGACTACTCGGCCCTGCTGTGGAAGGATCTGCCGGACGCAACGCTTCCCAGCCGGGACGGCGCCCCGTTTCCCTCGCAGCAGGCGCAGTCGGTCCAACGGCTCTCCTCGACCGCGCATTGGGTCGTTCCGATCGATACGCCGCAGGGCCGGTTGACCCTCTTGACCTTCCACGCCACCCCGCCTGTCTTTGACGGCCCCGAGGACCGCAACGGCCTGCGCAACCGCGATGAAATCCGGTTCTGGTCCGTTCTTCTGCGGGGCGATCTGGGGCCGGCGCCGACCCGCCGCTTCGTAATCGCCGGAGATGCCAATCTGGACCCCGAGCGCGGAGAAGGCCACACCGAGGCCCTGCGTGCCCTGCTGACCAACCCGTTGGTTCAGGATCCGCGACCGACAGATGCAACCGGCGCAGACACCACCGTCACCTGGAAAACCGTCGGAGACCGCCGCGTCGACTATGTGCTGCCATCGGCGGATTGGGTGGTCGAAGATGCCGGCGTGTTCTGGACCGGAGCGGACGGTCAGCCCCATCCCGCGGCCCGAGCGGCAAGCCGGCACCGGCTGGTCTGGGTCGACCTGACCGGATCGGGCGCGCAGGGCCGGCAGGCCGGTACCGACTGACGTGCCGCCCACCCTTGCCGACCTGCGCCCGCATGACGCGTGATACCCGGGCAAAACGGTCGGAACGCCTCATTGACCATATGCCCCGCAAACGCTAGGCCCGGTTCTGAAAAACGCAAGGAGACCGCTCATGTCCAACCCCTCGCTCCTCATCCTGCCCGGAGACGGAATCGGCCCCGAAGTGATGACCGAAGTGCGCAAGATCATCGACTGGTTCGGCGCCAGGCGCGATCTGAAATTCGACGTGAGCGAGGATCTGGTCGGCGGTGCCGCCTATGACAAGCACGGCGTTCCTCTGGCGGATGAGACGATGGCCAAGGCGCAAGAGGTCGACGCGGTTCTGCTGGGCGCCGTAGGCGGCCCGAAATACGACGATCTGGATTTCAGCGTGAAGCCCGAGCGCGGCCTGCTGCGCCTGCGCAAGGAGATGGACCTGTACTCGAACCTGCGCCCGGCCCAGTGCTTTGAAGCGCTGGCCGATTTCTCGTCGCTGAAAAAGGACGTGGTCGCCGGCCTCGACATCATGATCGTGCGCGAGTTGACCTCGGGCGTCTATTTCGGCGAGCCGCGCGGCATCTTCGAGGAAGGCAATGAACGCGTGGGCATCAACACCCAGCGCTACACCGAATCCGAGATCGAGCGGGTCGCGCGTTCGGCTTTTGAGCTGGCGATGCGCCGCAACAAGAAGCTGTGCTCGATGGAAAAGGCCAACGTGATGGAATCGGGCATCCTGTGGCGCGAGGTGGTGATCCGCGTGGGCAAGGATTACCCCGAGGTCGAGCTGAGCCACATGTATGCCGACAACGGCGCCATGCAGCTGGTGCGCGCGCCCAAGCAGTTCGACGTGATCCTGACCGACAACCTGTTCGGCGACATCCTTTCGGACTGCGCGGCGATGCTGACCGGGTCGCTGGGCATGCTGCCTTCGGCCTCGCTGGGGGCGCCCATGGCCAACGGCCGGCCCAAGGCGTTGTACGAGCCCGTCCACGGCTCGGCCCCCGACATTGCCGGGCAGGGCAAGGCCAACCCGATCGCCTGCATCCTGAGCTTTGCCATGGCGCTGCGCTATTCCTTCGATCAGGGGGCCGAGGCCGACCGTCTGGAAGCCGCCATCGAGAAGGTGCTGGCCGATGGTGCCCGTACCGCCGATCTGCTGGCCGAAGAGGGCGTGCAGCCGGTGTCGACCACCGAGATGGGCGACGCGATCGTCGCCGCGCTGGAGGCCAGCCTTTGAGCTTTGATCCGGGCGGCGCCGCGCGCCGCCCGTCCGATCATCCGCGGCCTAGTTGCCGCCGAAGATATCCTTCAACAGATTGTCGACCGCCCGCGCGAAACTGCCCTGCTGTCTGCGGCGGGGCTGGGATTGCTGCGTGGTCTGAACCGGAGCCGCCGGCGCCAGCATCGGCAGGGGCGTGGGGGTCATGCCCTCGGTCACGCGCAGCATGGTTTCCCGCCAGATCTCGGCCGGCAGCCCGCCGCCGGTGACCCCTTTCAGGGGCGTGTTGTCGTCATAGCCCATCCAGACGCCGGCCACGTAATCGGCAGTGAAGCCGATGAACCACGCATCCCGCGCGGCCTGGGTCGTACCCGTTTTGCCCGCCACCTGCCATCCGGGCAGCTTGGCCCGCTGACCGGTGCCTTCGGACACCACCCGCTCCATCATCCAGATCAGCTGTTTGGCGGCCTCGTCGCGGATCACCCGTTCGCCGATCCCGGTCGTCGTCACCATCACCGGCGTGTCATCGCCCAGCAGCTTCAGCTCGGTCAGGCCATAGGGTTCCACCGCCGAGCCCCCGTTCAGGATACCCGCATAGGCGCCGGTCATCTCGATCAGCGTGCTTTCCGACGCGCCCAGCGCCAGCGCAGGACCCGCCGCCAGATCGCTTTGGATGCCGAAGCCACTGGCCACCGTGCGCACATTGTCCAGCCCGGCCACCTCGGCCACCTTGACGGCCGGAATGTTCAGCGAGTTCTTGAGCGCATCCGCCAGCGTAACGCGACCGTAGAACTTGTTGGTATAGTTCTTGGGGCACCACTGGCCGGACCCCGGGATGTCGATGCAATAGGGCTCGTCCACCACCGTGGCCAGCGGTGAGTAGCCAAGCTCCAGCGCGGTGGCATAGACGAAGGGTTTGAACGAGGACCCGGTCTGGCGCAGCGCCTGCGTCGCGCGGTTGAACGCGCCCGACACCTTGGTCTTGCGCCCGCCCACCATGGCCCGGACCGCACCATCGGCCGACATCACCACGATCGCGGCCTGCGCCTTCGACCCTTCGCTGACCTTTTCGTCGAACACCTGTTTCAGCGCCGCCTCGGCCGCCTGCTGGATCCGCTGGTCCAGCGTGGTTTTGATCACCACGTCCTCGGTGGTGTTGCGGGTAAAGAACTCGGGGCCGCTGGCCATGACCCAGTCGGCAAAATAACCGCCAGCGCGCGCGGCGGCGGCCTCGGACAGCTCGGCCGGGTTGTTGCGCGCCGCGGTTGCCTGTGACGTGGTCAGGTAACCCTGATCCTCCATCAGGCTGATCACCACCTTGGCCCGGTCCTGCGAGCGCTGCAGGTTGTTGGTGGGCGCATAGCGCGTGGGCGCCACCAACAGCCCCGCCAGCATCGCCGCCTCGGCCGCGTCGACCTCGGCCGCGGACTTGCCAAAATAGCGCTGGCTGGCCGCCTCGAACCCGCGTGCGCCGGCCCCAAGAAATGCCCGGTTCAGATAGATGGTCAGGATCTCGTCCTTGGAATACTTGACCTCCATCGCCATCGCGTAGATCGCTTCCTTAGCCTTGCGCCACAGCGACCCCTGGCGGCAGTCAGCCTCATACGCCGCTTCCGACTCCCACTGGCTCGGATCATACGGGACACCCAGACACAGCAGCTTGGCCGTTTGCTGGGTGATGGTGGACCCACCATGCCCCGACAGCGGCCCGCGCCCTTCCGACAGGTTGATCCTAACCGCGCTGGCGATGCCGCGCGGGCTGATGCCGAAGTGACGATAGAACCGCTTGTCCTCGGTGGCGATGACCGCGTTCTTCAGATGGGGTGACACGGTATCGGCGGTGATGACGCCGCCGAACTGATCACCCCGCCAAGCGAAGACCTTGCCGTCGCGGTCCAGCAGGGTGACCGACCCACGCGCGCGCCCGTCCAGCAGGGCATCGACCTCGGGCAACGTGCTGTAGACGACGCCGACCGCCAGCGCAATCAACAGCGCCACCACCGCCCCCACGCGCCAGGTCAGGCCCCAGATCAGCCGTCCGATCCATCGGAACAGCCGGCGAAAGAAACCGCCTTGCCCGCCACCCGAACGCTTGCGCCGGGTTTTGCGCGTTGTGGTCTTGCGCGCCGTCGCCTTCTTGCCCGCCGGTTTCGCCGACCGCTTGGTAGACGCGGTCTTGCGGCCTCCGGACGGATACCGTTTGTCCGCCACCAGCGGTTTTCGACGCTTGGACTCAGTCATGCTCAAACTCTGCCCGTTTTTGCTTTTGTGGCACCATACCGTGCTGTCGCGCCCATGTAGAGGTGTGAAATAGCAGCAATTTCCCTCTCAAATTTGCCTGTTTTTTGATCACTTCACATATTTTGTGCAAAAAATGTGCAACTTTGACCCTCTTCCCCAGCGTCTTTTTGCCGAAATCGTTCCTTGAGCGGCCATGTCGGGCTCTTTTTCTGCAGGTGCAAAGCCGGACCCACCGGAACAGAAGAGGGGAAAGACGTGAAACTGATCATTGCGACAATCAAGCCGTTCAAGCTCGAGGAGGTGCGCGAGGCACTGACCGAGGCGGGCGTGCGCGGCATGATGGTGACTGAGATCAAGGGCTTCGGCTCGCAATCCGGTCACACCGAAATCTATCGGGGTGCCGAATACGCGGTGAACTTCGTGCCCAAGATCAAGCTGGAAATCGTGGTGCCTGCCGCGATGACAGACCAGATCGTCGAGACCATCACCAAAACCGCCAAGACCGGCAAGATCGGCGACGGCAAGATTTTTGTCCTCGATGTCGAGCAGGCCCTGCGCGTGCGGACCGGGGAACTCAACGAAGAGGCGCTCTGAGCGCCGCCACCGACAATCATTCGAGGACTGAACATGAACCTGATGAAATCACTCATCCCTGCCGCCGCGATCGTCGCGCTGCCGCAGATGGGCCTGGCGCAGGAGACCGCCGCAACCGGCGAAACCGCGCAGCATACGCAATATATCCTGACTTCGCTGCTGTTCCTGATGGGCGGCTTCCTAGTGTTCTGGATGGCCGCGGGCTTTGCCATGCTCGAGGCCGGTCTGGTGCGCTCCAAAAACGTGGCCATGCAGTTGGTCAAGAACATTGGCCTGTTTTCTTTTGCAGCCATCATGTACTGGCTGGTCGGCTTCAACCTGATGTATCCGGGCGACGGCTGGACCATCACCGGCATTCTGGGTGCCTTCTCGCCCACCTCGTTGGAACCGGTCGGCCTTGAAGGCGTCGAAACCGATCTGTCCTATGCGTCGGTCGGTTCGGACTTCTTCTTCCAGCTGATGTTCTGCGCCACCACCGCCTCGATCGTGTCGGGCACCATGGCCGAGCGGGTCAAGCTGTGGCCCTTCTTCATCTTCGTGATCGTCCTGACCGGTGTCATCTACCCGATCGAAGCCTCGTGGCAGTGGGGCGGCGGCTGGCTGTCCGAAATGGGCTTCAGCGATTTCGCAGGCTCGACCCTTGTGCATGCCGCAGGTGGCTTTGCCGCACTGGCCGGTGCGATCGTGTTGGGTCCCCGGATCGGCAAGTACAGCAAGGACGGAAAGGTCGTTCCGATCCCCGGGTCGAACCTGGCGCTTGCCACCCTGGGTACGTTCATCCTGTGGCTGGGCTGGTTCGGTTTCAATGGCGGCTCGCAGCTGGCCATGGGCACGATCGGCGACATGGCTGACATCAGCCGCATCTTCGCCAACACCAACATGGCCGCAGCCGCCGGCGCCGTCGCTGCCCTGATCCTGACCCAGGTGTTGTATGGCAAGGTCGACCTGACCATGGTGCTGAACGGCGCGCTGGCCGGGCTGGTCTCGATCACCGCGGAACCGCTGGCACCGTCGCTGTTCCAGGCACTGATCATCGGCGGTATCGGTGGCGTGATCGTGGTCTACACCGTGCCGCTGTTGGACAAGATGAAGATCGACGACGTGGTCGGCGCCATCCCGGTTCACCTGATCGCGGGCTTCTGGGGCACCTTCATCGTGGCCTGGACCAATGGCGACGCATCCTTCGTGACCCAGATCATCGGCTTTGCGGCCATCGGGATCTTTGTCTTCGTGGTGAGCTTCATCCTGTTCTCGATCCTCAAGGCCACCGTCGGCCTGCGGGTCGGCGAGGAAGAAGAGATCAACGGCCTCGACATGGGCGAGCTGGGCATGGAAGCCTATCCCGAGTTCTCGAAGGGCTGAGCCCTTTTCAAACCAAACAAAAAACCCGGGCATTCGTGCCCGGGTTTCTTTTTTGAGAAATGTCTGAGCTCAGACGCCGACGTCGATGATGGCCTTGGCGAGGATCGGCACGGTGGCCTCGTTCAACCCGGCGATGTTCATGCGGCTGTCGCCGACCATGTAGATGCCGTGTTCGTCCCGCAGCTTCTCGACCAGTTCGGGCGCGGCGCCAAGGCGCGAGAACATGCCGCGATGCTGGGCCAGGAAGCCGAACCGGTCCGATCCGCTCAGCCGCTGCAGCTCATCCGCCAGTTGGCGGCGCAGGCCCAGCATCGACAGGCGCACCTCTTCCAGTTCGGCCATCCAATCAGCGCGCAGGCCCTCATCCATCAGGATCGTGGTCACCACGCGCGCGCCGTGATCCGGCGGGAACGAATAGTTCTGGCGGTTCAGAAACGCCAGCGTGCCCTGGTTCAGCGCGGTCTGTCCCGCATCGGCGCTGACAGCCATCAGCAGGCCGGTGCGCTCGCGGTAGACACCGAAATTCTTCGAGCAAGACGCCGCGATCAGGCATTCCTTGACCGAAGAAGCGACCAGCCGGGTCGCCTGCGCATCCTCGTTCAGACCGTCGCCAAAGCCCTGATAGGCGATGTCGATCATCGCCACCAAGCCGCGGTCGTTGATCAGGTTCACCACCTCTTGCCACTGCACCATGTTCAGGTTGGCGCCGGTCGGGTTGTGACAGCAACCATGCAACAGCACCACATCGCCCGCCTTGGCAGTCTTGAGGTCCTCGATCATGCCGTCGAAATCGACGCCGCGGGTTTCCTCGTCGAAATAGCGATAGGCGACGGTTTCGATGCCCAGATAGTTCAGGATCGAGATGTGATTGGGCCAGGTCGGGTTCGACACGAACACCCGGGCCGAGGGGTTAGCCATGCGGATCAGTTCGAATGCCTGCCGGCAGGCACCGGTGCCGCCCGGGGTGGCCACGGCGGCAATATTGGCGCGCGGCACGCTGGTGCCCAGTATCAGCGCGATCATCGCATCGGCATAGGCCGGGTCACCGGCCAGCCCGGTATAGGCCTTGGTCTGCTGTTCTTCCCAGATGCGATGCTCGGCGGCCTTGACCGCGCGCATGACGGGCGTCACGCCCTCGGCATTCTTGTAGACGCCGACGCCCAGGTCGATCTTCTGCTCGCGCGGGTCATCGCGATACATCTGCATCAGCGCCAGGATCTTGTCGGCTGGCTGCGGCTTGAGGTTCTCGAACATCAGGAGTCTCCGGTTGCGACGGGCAGGGTCGGGAAGGCGCCCCATTCGGCCCAGCTGCCGTCATAAAGTGCATGGTCTTTCTTGCCCATGCGCTCGAGCGCAAGGCTGAGGATCGCGGCGGTCACGCCCGACCCGCAGGTGGTGATCGCAGGTTTCGACAGATCGACGCCTGCGGCTTCGAACACCGCGCGGCAGTCCTCGGGCGATTTCATGGTGCCATCGGGGTTCAGCAACTGTCCGAAGGGCACGTTGCGCGAGCCGGGGATGTGCCCTGCCCGCAAACCTTCGCGCGGTTCGGGCTGGGTTCCGGCGAAACGGTCGGCCGCGCGGGCGTCGATGATTTCGTGATCGGCCAGCTTGGCGGCGGCCGATACCTGGGTCACGTCGCGGACCAGGTGGTTCTGCACACGCACGGTCATGTGGCGGTCACGGATGACGGGGGGCAGATCCTCGATCTCGCGCCCTTCGGCGACCCATTTGGGCAGGCCACCGTCCAGAACCGCGATGTTCTCTTGCCCCATCAGGCGGAACAGCCACCAGACCCGCGCCGCCGAAAACAGGCCCGCGCCGTCATAGACCACAACCTGATGGCCGTCGCCCACGCCCATGGCCCGCAGGCGCGACATGAATTTCTCGACCGGAGGGGCCATGTGCGGCAGGTCCGAGCGGTGGTCCGAAATCTCGTCGATGTCGAAGAACCGTGCGCCGGGAATATGTCCGGCCTCGTACTCGGCCCGGGCGTCGCGCCCTTGCTGCGGCAGGTACCACGAGGCGTCGAGGATCCGCAGATCCGGGTCCTTTAGGTGGGCGGCCAGCCATTCGGTGGAAACCAGGGTTTTTGGATCGTCCAGCATCAAAGCCTCCCCTATACGCGCAAGGATTTCCCTATACGCGCAAGGGTGCGGGTTCAAGGCTGGATCGGGTCCCTGCGGCCCTATCGCACCCGTCGCAGGCGGAAATGCTGGATGATGCCGATCACGCTGATGGCGATCCAGAAGCTTTCGATCAGCATCGAGGCCAGGTTGAAGTTCTGCAGCAGCGAATAGACGATCAAAACCGACCCTACCAGGTTGACCACCGGAAAGGCCAGATCGTCGGAATTCATCATCCGCATCTGGGTGGCGAAATAGGCCGCAACCACGATCAGCGCCCCGAAGGACCCGATGCCATCGGCCAGCGTCAGGCCGTTCAGGAATTCCGTCATCGGGTCATCTCCTTCCGCCGTATCAACCGGCCGCAGCGGTCGCGGGCCGATGTCCGTAGTGATGCATGTTCAGAAACGCCGCGCCCTCGGGCCCGGCGCGATAGCCATGCGGCAGGTCGGCCGGAAAGCGCAGCCCCTGGCCCGCACTCAGCGGCACCCATTCGCCGTTCCGCAGCACCTCGAGCGCGCCGCTCAGTAAAAAGACTTCCTCGGTTACGCCGGCGGCATGGGCGGGGGATTCGTGGCATTGGTTGCGGTCCAGTTCGACGTGAAAGGTCTCTGCCCCCAGAACCGGGTCGAAGGGAAAGACGATCTTGACCTTCAGACTGCCCGGAAAGGTCACGGTGCGGAACCGGGCCGCATCCGCCGGGTCGCGCAGGGCGCTGGTGCCGATCAGCGCGCTCAGCGGCATCTGGAACCCCTTGGCGATCTTCCACAGCGTCGCGATGGTGGGGCTTGATTCTCCGCGTTCGATCTGGCCCAGCATGGCCTTGCTGACCCCGGTCAATTCGGCCGCTTTGGCCAGGCTCAGCCCCGATGCCGTCCGGACGTCTCTGAGTTTCAGGGTGATGTCGTCCGATTCCATGGCCACGTCCCGCGATTTACCTTGTGCGTTATAACGCACATGTGCTACGTGCGCTATAACGCACGCAACCCTGGTTTTGCAACCGGGCAAAAGGGAAACAGCATCATGCCAATGTACCGATCCAGAACTTCGACCCATGGCCGCAACATGGCCGGTGCCCGCGGCCTGTGGCGCGCCACCGGGATGGGAGACGACGATTTCGGCAAGCCGATCATCGCCATCGTCAACTCGTTCACGCAATTCGTGCCGGGGCACGTCCACCTCAAGGATCTGGGTCAGATGGTCGCCCGCGAGGTCGAGGCCGCCGGCGGTGTAGCCAAAGAGTTCAACACCATCGCCGTCGATGACGGCATCGCCATGGGCCATGACGGGATGCTGTATTCGCTGCCCTCGCGCGAGATCATCGCCGACAGCGTCGAATACATGGTCAACGCGCATTGCGCCGATGCGATGGTCTGCATCTCGAACTGCGACAAGATCACCCCGGGCATGCTGATGGCGGCGATGCGACTGAACATCCCGGCCATCTTTGTCTCGGGCGGCCCGATGGAGGCCGGCAAGATCGACATTGCTGATCTGGATGTGAAGAAGATCGACCTGGTCGATGCCATGGTCGCCGCCGCCGATGACAAATACACCGACGAGCAGGTCAAACATATCGAAGAAAACGCCTGCCCCACCTGCGGATCGTGCTCGGGCATGTTCACCGCGAACTCGATGAACTGCCTGGCCGAGGCGCTGGGCCTGGCGCTGCCGGGCAATGGCTCGACCCTGGCCACCCATTCCGACCGCAAGGCGCTGTTCCTGGAAGCCGGGCGTCGCATCGTCGAGATCACCAAGCGTCACTATGAGTTGAACGAAAAAGGCTTCCTCCCGCGCGAGATTGCGACCTTCGAGGCCTTCGAAAACGCCATGAGCCTGGACATCGCCATGGGCGGCTCGACCAACACGGTGCTGCACCTGCTGGCCATCGCGCATGAGGGCGAGGTGGATTTCACCATGTCCGACATGGACCGCCTCAGCCGCAAGGTTCCCTGCCTGTGCAAGGTCGCGCCCAACACTGAAAACGTCCACATGGAGGACGTGCACCGCGCGGGCGGCATCTTCTCGATCCTGGGTGAGCTGAGCCGCGCTGGTCTGCTGCATGACGACTGCTGCACGGTGCATTCGGCCACAATGGCCGAGGCGATCGCCAACTGGGACATCAAGGTGACCAACAACCCCAAGGCGCAGGAGTTGTTCAAGGCCGCGCCGGGCGGTGTGCGCACGACACAGGCCTTCAGCCAGTCGAACCGCTACAAGGAACTGGACACAGACCGGGCCAACGGCGTGATTCGGTCCAAGGAACATGCGTTCAGCCAGGATGGCGGTCTGGCCGTTCTGTTCGGCAACATCGCGCGCGACGGCTGCATCGTGAAGACCGCAGGTGTGGATGAGAACATCCTGAAATTCACCGGCACCGCCTATGTCTGCGAAAGCCAGGACCAGGCGGTGAACGACATCCTGACCGGCAAGGTCAAGGAAGGCGACGTGGTCGTGATCCGGTATGAAGGCCCCCGCGGCGGGCCGGGCATGCAGGAGATGCTGTACCCGACCTCGTACCTGAAATCCAAGGGCCTGGGCAAAGCCTGCGCGCTGCTGACCGACGGTCGCTTCTCGGGCGGCACCTCGGGCCTGTCGATCGGCCACGTCTCGCCCGAGGCGGCCGAAGGCGGCGAGATCGGTCTGGTGCAGAACGGGGACACGATCGAGATCGACATCCCCAACCGCTCGATCCACCTGGCCGTATCCGACGAGGAACTGGCCGAACGCCGCAAGGCGCAGGACGCGAAAGGCTGGGAGCCGGCCCAGCCGCGCAAACGCAAGGTGTCCACGGCGTTGAAGGCCTATGCGAAGCTGGCCACCAGCGCCGCAAAAGGCGCCGTGCGCCAGGTCTGAATCCTGCCGGCCCGTGCTATGCGGGCCGGTCCGTTGCCTGAATCCAAAGGGCTCCCGCGTCTGACAGGACCCATCGGCTGCGCCGCTGCCTCCGTCAGCCTTGGGCCGGGCGCCGCGCTGTGCGCGGCGCCCGGCCCAACCAGAGGAGGTGTCTCGCCAGAGACATCGAGGATGGGTGGGAGCACCCCTGCCTATGGGATCAATCACCCAGCTTGGCGTGAATCTCATCCAGATCGATTTCACCCGTCGGCATCTTGTTGGCCGGATTTTCGAAATCGTATTTGAACAGTTCAAAATCCTGCTTGTAGATCTCGTAGACCAGATGCATCGACAGGTCGTCGAAATAGTCCTCGACCGGATGCGCGCGTTTGGGGCCGTGGCCTTCGGACTCATTGAAGCGCGGGATTTCGGACAGAGTCACAGGGTGGGGCGTTTCGATCTGATCCAGCACGCCCTGCATGCCCTCGTTGAACTTCTCGGTCCAGAATATCCGGTCATAGCGCCCGCCATTCACGATGAAGGTCGAGACATGCCCCGACATGGCCGACCAGTGGATGTCCGGGTCCATCGGCCGGCGCCAACGGATCGTGTCGCGGGCAAACAGAAGAAACCGGCGGAAGCTGGCGATCTGGTCGAATTCGCCCTTGCCGTCTTCGCCCCCGACCTCGATCCCGTAATTGTAGATCAGCGTCGGCACCAGATTGCCCCGGTACCGTTTCCCGTTGCGCTGAATGCCGCAGATCTTGTCGAAGAACGAACTGAGGATCCGCGTATAGGGGTTGCGCACGCAGGTAAAGGCGAAGGACTTGTGCCCGCGCACATTGGCCGAGATCACATCCTGGCTGTGGTCAAACGCCCATTTGTGCATCCCGTCTTTGGCGTCGTGGATATCGCCATCAAAGAACCGGCCATGATCGGAGTAATACATGATCTGCCCGATGGTCGAGCAGGCGCATTTGGGCACCACGCGATAGACCATGCTTTCGCTCTCGGTCATCCATGTGCCGGGAAATCCCATCTGCCATGCCTCCTCTGCCAGCCGAGTCTCAGGGTGATGAGCCAGCTTTTGGCGCCAGACAAGCAAAAATATTCTGTTTATTCAATCGTTCATCCTCAGTATCACGGTCGGAACCGGGCAGTAACGGAAAACAACCACGCCAATGGCCAGAATCGCCTATGTTCTGCTGTGTCACAAAGACCCCGACGCGATCATCGCGCAGGCCCAACGCCTGACGGCGGTCGGCGACTACATCGCGATTCATTTCGACGCCAGCGCCTCGGCGGCCGATTTCAGCCGCATCCGGGACGCATTGAAGAACAGCCCCAACGTCGCCTTCGCCAAAAAACGGATCAAATGCGGCTGGGGCGAATGGTCGTTGGTGCAGGCTTCTCTGCATGCGGTGCTGGCCGCGGTCGAGGCCTTCCCCCGCGCCACCCATTTCTACATGCTGTCGGGCGACTGCATGGCGATCAAGACTGCGGAATACGCCCATCGCTTTCTGGATGAAAACGACAAGGACTTCATCGAAAGCCACGATTTCTTCGCCAGCGACTGGATCAAGACCGGCATGAAGGAAGACCGGCTGATCTATCGCCACTATTTCAACGAACGCACCCAGAGCAAACTGTTCTACGCCGCCTACGAGGTCCAGAAGCGCCTGGGGCTGACTCGCGAGATCCCGGAGGATCTCCAGATCATGATCGGCAGCCAGTGGTGGTGCCTGCGCCGCCGCACGATCGAGGCGATCCTCGCGTTTCTGCGCCAGCGCCGGGACGTGGTCCGGTTCTTCGCGACGACCTGGATTCCGGACGAGACCTTCTTTCAGACCCTCGTGCGGCACCTGATCCCGCGCTCGGAGATCGAGAACCGCACACTCACGTTCCTGATGTTTTCCGACTATGGCATGCCGGTGACCTTCTACAACGATCACTACGACATGCTGCTGAGCCAGGATTACCTGTTCGCGCGCAAGATCAGCCCCGAGGCACATCAGCTGAAACAGAAGTTGGGGGCGCTCTATGCCAGCGAAGGGGTCGCGTTCCAGATCTCGAACGAGGGCCGCAACCTGCATGGTTTCCTGACGGGCCGCGGCCGTGTGGGCCGCCGTTTCGCCCCCCGCTTCTGGGAGGTCGCCAACACGATCGGCCCCGATCGCGACCTGTATCTTGTAGTGTGCAAGAAATGGCACGTGGCCAAACGGCTGATCGACCAGATCGCCTCTGAAACCAACCTGCCCTGCATCGAATACCTGTTCAACGAAGAAGCCGCCCCCCTGCCCGATCTGGGCGGGATCGAGACGACGCTGGTCAAGCGGTCACGCCATCGCCGCGCGGTGATGCGGCTGCTGTTCGATCATTTCGACACCGACAAGCTGGTCATCTGCCTGGACCCGGCCAGCCTGGATATCGTGCAGGATTTCTGTTCGGACCGTGCCCGCACCCATGTTCTGGAGGTGCAATGCACCTATTCCGACGACTACCTGGTGGGGCATGCCCACCGGGTCGGGCTGGCCGGGCAGAACTCACCCGCCGCCACGGTCCAGCGTCTGCTGCCCACGATCCGCAGCGATCTAGCCTATGAATCCGAACAATTGCGCAGCGCCGGGCTGGACCGATTCCACCGGCTGCGCGAAACCGGAGATCCGGCGGAAAACATCGCCGCGATCTCGAAGTTTCTGGGGGTGCCAGAAGAAACCGCGCAATCCATTCTGCGGCTGGACTACCTGTTCGCCGATTGACGGCCCGGCCGCACCGGGCCGCCGGACCGGGCGGTCAGATGTCGAACTTGACGCCCTGCGCCAGGGGCAGCTCGGCCGAATAATTGATCGTGTTCGTCTGCCGCCGCATATAGCCCTTCCAGGCGTCCGAGCCGCTTTCGCGTCCGCCACCGGTTTCCTTCTCACCGCCGAACGCGCCACCGATCTCGGCGCCCGAGGGGCCGATATTCACGTTGGCGATGCCGCAATCGGACCCGGCAGGCGACAGGAACTGCTCCGCCTCGCGCATGTTCAGCGTGAACACGCAAGACGACAGGCCTTGCGGCACGTCGTTCTGCATCTCGAGCGCCTCGTCGAAACCGTCATAGCCCATGACATAGAGGATCGGCGCAAAGGTTTCGGTCTTCACGATCTCGGTCTGGCCCGGCATTTCGGCGATCGCGGGCTGTATGTAGACACCGCCCTCGGGCACACCGTCGGTGACGCGCTTGCCGCCGAAGACGGTGCCGCCCTCGGCCTCGGCCGCCTTCAGCGCGGCCTCCATCGCCTGCCCCGAGGCCTCATCCACCAGCGGCCCGACCAGCGTGCCTTCGGCCAGCGGATCACCGATGGGCAGACCGGCATAGGCTTTTTTCAGCCGCGCAACCAGATCGGCACGGATCGAGTTGTGCACGATCAGCCGCCGCAGCGAGGTACAGCGCTGACCCGCGGTGCCCACGGCCGAGAACACGATGGCCCGCACCGCCATTTCCAGGTCGGCCGAGGGGCCCACGATCATGGCGTTGTTACCGCCCAGTTCCAGGATGCACTTGCCGAACCGCTGCGCCACGACCGGCGCGACCGCGCGGCCCATCCGGGTCGAGCCGGTGGCCGAAATGATCGGCACCGTCTCGCTGGCCACAAGCGCCTTGCCCAGATCGGCACCGCCGATCAGCAGTTGCAGCAGCCCCTCGGGCGCGTCGCCGAACCGGGCCACGGCCTTTTCAAAGATCTTCTGACAGGCCATCGCGGTCAGGGGCGTTTTCTCGGACGGTTTCCAGATCACCGGATCGCCGCAGACCAACGCCAGCGCCGCGTTCCACGACCAGACCGCGACCGGGAAGTTGAAGGCCGAGATCACGCCGACCGGCCCGGCCGGGTGCCAGGTCTCCATCATCCGGTGGCCGGGGCGTTCCGAGGCGATGGTCAGGCCATACAGCTGCCGCGACAGGCCCACGGCAAAGTCGCAGATGTCGATCATCTCCTGCACTTCGCCCAGACCTTCCGAGGTGATCTTGCCGGCCTCCCAGCTGACCAGCGCGCCCAGGTCCTCCTTGGCCGCGCGCAATTCCTCGCCCAGCAGGCGGATCAGCTCGCCCCGGCGCGGGGCGGGCACGGTGCGCCAAGCCTTGAAGGCCGCCGTGGCGCGGGCAAAGACCGCGTCCATGTCGGCAACAGGCGTTTCATGCACCCGCGCCAGCACGCGGCCGTCGATGGGCGAGCGGACCTCCAGCGTGCCGCCGGTCAGCTCGGCCGCCGTCAGGCCCAGTTTTTCGAGTGTGTGTTCTGCAGTCATGACTACGTCTTTCATGTTCAGGCCGCCTTGTTCTGGGGTGTCACTTCGCCAGCGCGGTAGAGCTGGCCGAATTCGGTATTCAGGAAATCATCCAGCCTGACCTGCTCTTGCCGGACGAAACCCCGGGTGGGCAGCGCGCCGGTTCGCATCAGGTCGACAACGCCCAGAACGCCGGCGGCGGTGGTGATCTGGATCGCACTCCAGACCTGGCCGTCGATGGTGCGGGCAAAGGATTTGTTGATCAGGGATTTCTCGCGCAGCGCCCCGTCGATCATGCCCTTGGCCGTGCAATAGACCAGAACCACGTCCTGATCGGTGCGCGGCAGCGCAGTTTCAAAGATGTCCTTCAACAGGTCGCGGCGCTGGCCGAGGCCCAGGTCGGTCAACAGCAGCTTCAGGATGTCGCGATGGCCGGGATAGCGGATCGAGCGATAGGACACCGCCCGCGCCTTGCCGGCCAGCGTCTCGGGCAAGGTGCCCAGGCCGCCCGAGGTGTTGAAGCATTCGTATTCCACACCGTCATGGCCAATGATCTCGTAATCCTCGAGCGGCGCGGTCTTGACCCGCTCGCCATTCACGATGGCGTCGCAAGGGTTGCAGTATTCGTTGATCAGCCCGTCGGTGGACCAGGTCAGATTGTATTTCAGCGCATTGGTCGGATAGAGCGGCAGCGCGCCCACCCGCATGTGCAGGCTGTCCAGCGTGTCGAACCCGGCCGCAAGAGAGGCCCCCGCAATGCCGACGAAACCCGGTGCCAACCCGCATTGCGGCATGAAGGCGGTGCCGCTGTCGCGGGCCAGTTCGCGCACGGCGTTCGTGGCGGCGACATCCTCGGTCAGGTCGAAATAATGCGCACCCGCGGCCTTGGCTGCCTTGGCGATGGCAGGCGTCAGGAAAAACGGTGCGGCCGAGATCACCGCATCGAACCCTGCAACCCCCTGTGCCAGCCCGGCTTCGTCGCCCGCGTCGATCTGGCGGGTGGTGATGCCCTGCCTGTTCAACGCCGACAGGGCCGTCAGGTCATGATCGGCCACGGTTACAGTGTAGTTGTGCGATTTCTTCAACAGGGCGGCGATCATCTGTCCGATCTTCCCGGCCCCGACGACGCAGATGTTCCAACTCATTGCGCGCCTCCTCCTCTGCTCTGGTTCCAGTATGACCGCGCCGCCGTCCGAGCACAGCAATCGAGTTGACGAAACGGACAGCTTTTCCGTCATACTGACGGTAATTGAATCAAAATGTCAGATCGAGATCCGCAGCGCTTCGGAACCTGAAGTCAGGGGAGGAAATGCTTTGCAACCGATTGCACCATTTTTGCAATGATGCGACATTCAACAGATCCAATCGACCGCATAGAGGAGAGCAAGCAGTTGGGCGTTACGCTGAAGGAAGTTGCGGCCTTGGCCGGGGTGTCGCGGTCGGCTGTGTCGCGCACCTTCACGCCGGGCGCCTCGGTCTCGGCCAAGACCCGCGCCAAAGTGGAAAAGGCCGCCAAGGAACTGGGCTACAGCCCCAACGCGCTGGCCTCGTCGCTGACGACGGGGCGGACCAAGCTGATCGGCCTGATCTCGAACAACTTCCACAACCCGATATTCCTTGAGGTTTTCGACCAGTTCACCCGCGCCCTGCAGGAACGCGGGCTGCGCCCCCTGATCGTGAACCTGACCGACGAGACCGAGCCCGCCAATTCCGTGCGCATGCTGCGGCAATATTCAGTGGATGCGGTAATCGTCGCCTCGTCGACCCTGCCACCCAGCTTTGCCAAGGCGTTCCACGATGCAGGGGTGCCGGTGGTGCACACCTTCGGGCGCTCGGCGACCTCGCCCGAGGTGCATGTGGTGGGCATCGACAATGTGGAATGCGGACGCATGGCCGCGCGCGAGTTGGTCGCGCGGGGCTATGCCAGCGTGGGCTACCTGGGCGGGCCAGTCGATGCGACCTCGGCGCTGGACCGGCAACGGGGCTTCATCGAGGAAATGGCCAACCATCCGCAGATTCCGGTCAGCCACTCTTTCGCCGGGGCTTATTCCTTCGAGTCCGGCCGGGCCGAGATGCTGCGCCTGCTGGCGGGTGAGCCGGCGCAGGCCTATTTCTGCGGCGACGACATCCTGTCGATCGGGGCGCTGTCGGCGCTGGCCGACCACGGGCTGAAACCCGGCACCGATATCGGGATCATCGGCCTGAACGACATGGAGATGTCGCGCTGGGAATACATCAACCTGACGACCATCCATCAGCCGATCAAGCAGATCATCACCGCGTCGGTCGATCTGGTCGAAGAGATGCTGAAGACGCCCGATCGCTACCCCGAAGCCCGGATCTTCCCCTGCCGGGTGATCGAGCGGGGCACGTTGCGGCCCCGCCCCTGATCAGCGGAACATCGGCGGGCGCGCGTCCTGCCAGGCGCCCTCCGCCCGGGCCGAGGCCACCGCTGCGTGCACCGCGGCAATCGAGCGGACGCCATCGGCGGCATCGGGCAGCCCGTCCCGCGGCTCACCCCGGATCGCGTCGGCCAGATCGCAATAGATATTGGCCACGGCCAGCGGAAAGCCCTCGGGATGGGCAATCGCCACGCGCGACAGGCGCATCGCGTCTTCATGCAGGCCGCCCTCGCCCTTTTCGATGATCTGCGTGCGTCCACCGACCGGTGTGTAGAACAGCTGGTTGGGATGTTCGGACGCCCAGCGCAACCCACCGGTTTCGCCGAAGACCTGGATATCGAACCCGTGCTGCCGCCCGATCGCCACGGACGAGGTCCACAACCGGCCCACGGTGCCGCCCTCCATCCGAAAATTGACCATGGCGTCGTCTTCCAACTGACGGCTGGGAATGGTCGAGGCCATGTCGGCCGACAGCGTCGCGACCTCGTCATCGCAGATGAAGCTGGCCATGTGCAGCGCGTGGATACCGCAATCGGCGAATTGCCCCGACACGCCCGCCATGGCCGGATCATAGCGCCAGCGCACGCGCGGATTGTCCGCGTCGGTGGCATCCCCATGATGGCCGTGGCTGAAATTGGTGACGACCAGGCGCACCTTGCCGATCTCTCCGGCGCGGACCATGGCGCGGGCCTGTCGCACCATCGGATAGGCCGAATAGCAGTAGTTGACCGCACAGATCTTGCCCGAAGCCCGGGCCACGCGCACGATCTCCTCGCCCTCTTCCACGGTCATGGTCATCGGCTTTTCGCACAGGACGTTGAACCCGGCCTCGAGATACGCTTTGGCGATCTCGAAATGGGTCGCGTTCGGGGTGGCGATGGTCACAAGGTCGATCCGGTCGGGCCGGTCCTTTTCGCCGGCCAGCATTTCCTGCCAGTCGCCATAGGCCCGGTCGGCGGGCACACCCAGCCGCTGCGCATAGGCGCGTCCCTCTTCGGGCCGGTGGTCCAGCGCGCCGGCGGCGAATTCGAACAGGCCGTCGGCCTGTGCGCCCAGACGGTGGGCGGGCCCGATCTGGCTGCCTTCTCCGCCCCCGATCATGCCCCATTTCAACTTTGCCATGGTCTTGGTCTCTCTGCGAACGATGTTGGAAAACGTGTCGGGCCTAGAACGCGCTGACGTCCTGCCAGCCGCGACTGTCGGCTGAGGCCAGAGCTGCGGCCAACACCCGGTTGACCTCGTGCCCGTCCCGGAAGGTCGGCCAGATGTTCCGGCCGGAGTGAATGGCGGTCAGAAAATCCTTGGCCTCGATGATGATCTGATCCTGATATCCGGTGCCGTGGCCGGGACCCTGGCAAAAGGGCTCATAATCGGGATGCGCCGGACCGGTCAGGATCTTGGTGAAACCGCGCTGGGCCTCGGGGCCTTCGCGGCGATAGAGCCACAGGGCGTTCTGATCCTCCTGGTCAAAACGGATCGCGCCCTTGGTGCCCGAGATCTCGTAGGCATAACCCATCTTGCGGCCGGTCGCGATGCGGCTGAAATAAAGGTTCCCCATGACGCCGTTTTCAAACCGGCACATCATCTGGGCTTGATCGTCATTGGTCACCGCGCCGCCCGGGCGGGTGTGGTGAACGGTTTCCACATCGGCCATAACCTGCGCGATCGGCCCAACCAGAGCCAGCGCGCCATTGACCATGTGCGGCGCCAGATCACCGATGGTGCCGTTGGCCATACCGGTCGTGCGCCAGGTCGCCGGGGCCTCGGGGTCGGCATAGAAATCCTCGGTATGTTCACCGCGGAACCATGTGATGTCGCCAATCGCGCCGTCGGCGATCAGCTGGCGAGCGAACTGGCTGGCCGGGGTGCGGATATAGTTGAACCCGACCATGTTGACGGTGCCCGAGGCCTCGGCCGCCGCCACCATGGCGCGGCTGTCCTCAAGCGACGCGCCCAGCGGTTTTTCGCACAGCACCGGCTTGCCCAGTACCAGCGCTGCCTCGGCGATCTGCCGGTGCGTGGATTGGGGCGATGCGATCACGACGGCCTCGACCGCCGGATCTTTGACCAAGGCCTGCCAGTCGGCTGTGGCACGGCGGAACCCGTAGGCGGCGCGGTAGCGTTCGGCGCTATCGGGGCTTGAGGCGCAGATCATCTCGAGCCGCGGTTTGAGCGCGGTGTCGAACACGGCGCCCACGGCGGACATGGCCACCGAATGAGCCTTGCCCATATAGCCGCCTCCGACGATTCCAATTCCGATTTCTGGCATTTTGGGCGGCTCCGAACATACTGATTGCAACCGGTTGCAAAATCAGTATCGTGAGAATCGATCCAATGCAAGGTCCATCGGATCGATGGGATCAAAATGCCTGGGAGGAACAGTTTGAGTCACTTGATCGACGGCATCAAAGGAAACCGGTTTGCCGTTTTCGGGCGCGCTGGCATGGACATGTTCGCCGATCCGGTCGGTGTCAAAAGCGAACGTGCCGACATGTTCCGCGCGGACTTGGGCGGTTCGTCCGCGAATATCTGCGCGGGTCTGGTCAAGCTGGGCAGCCAGGCGTCGCTGATCACTTCCGTCTCGGATGACGCGGTAGGGCGGTTCTGCCTCAACAAGTTGCATCACTATGGTGTCGACACCTCTTTCATTCGCGTCGTCGGCGGTGAATACCGCATGTCCTTGGCGGTCTATGAAAGCTGCATCGAGGACTTTCAGAACGTCATCTACCGCAACGGCGCCGTCGATTTTCAGGTCACCGAAGACGACATGGACCGTGTCGACTATGGCCGCTTCAGCGCGGCGATCTCGGCCGGAACCGTGTTTGCCGCCGAACCGTCGCGCAGCGCCACCTTCCGCGCCTTCGACAATGCGCGCAAGGCCGGTCTGCCGGTGATCTTCGACATCGACTACCGGCCCTACAGCTGGCCCTCGGCGCAGGTCGCGGCCGACGTGCTGTCGCGCGCGGGCGAGGCCAGCGACATGATCGTCGGCAATGACGAAGAATTCGGCTTCATGGCCGGCGGGATCGAGAAAGGCTTCCATAAAGCCTGCGATCTGGCCGAAAAACCCGGCCGCATCGTCATCTACAAGATGGGCGAAAAGGGCGCCGTCACCCTGACCGATGGGCAAGAGATCCACACCGGCATCTACCCGGTCACCGCCGTCAAACCCAACGGCGCGGGCGACAGTTTCATGGCCGGGCTGCTGGCCTCGATCGCCGCGGGCCATTCGCTGGAACAGGCGGTGTTGCGCGGATCGGCCTGCGCCTCGATCGTCGTGTCCAAACCGGGCTGCGCGCCCGCCATGCCAACCACCGAAGATCTGGACGCTTTCCTGGCGTCCCACCCCGGCCCCACCGCGGCCGGATAGGAGAGCCCGATGCACATCCCCCCGTTCGACAACCAGAACAAACCCATCGTCGATGTCGATGACCCGACCGTGCCGCTGAACTATTTCAACATCGTCAAGTTGAAGCGCGGCGAAGCCTTCGAATACCAGGTCCCGGGGCACGAGACCTGCATCGTGCCCGCCACCGGCAGCGTTGACGTGGATGTCGAGGGCGTGCGCTTTGCCCATCTGGGCAACCGGGGCGAGGATGTCTGGGATGGCGAGCCCGAGGGCGCCTATGTCCCGTCGGGGGCCAGGGCGCAGATGGTCTGCGTCTCGGACACGGCCGAGGTGTTCGTGGCCGGCGCAAAGTATGACAAGGTGTTGGACCCGTTCGACGTGCGCGAGCATGACCTGGTGCAATATGGCAGCGACGACACCAAGACCCATCGCAAGATCAAGCATATTCTGGGCCAGAAGCAGCATGACAAGGTCGGCCGCCTGCTGGTGAGCGAGCTTTTCACCGTGGGTCAGGGCGGCTGGTCGGGCTTTCCCAGCCACAAGCACGACACCAACCGCCTGCCAGACGAGACCCGGCATGACGAAACCTACAATTTCCGCTTCAAACCCAACTGGGGCTCGGGGCTGCAGATGTTGCAGCGCGAGGACAACGCGCCGGGCGATGCCTATCACATCGTCGATGGCTCGACGATCTGCATCGACAAGGGCTATCACCCCTGCTGCGTGCTGCCGGGATACGAGATGTATTACTTCACCATCCTCGGCGGGCTGACCCAGCGGTCGCTGGTACAGTATTTCCAACCCACCCATGCCTATCAGATCGAGACGATCCCGGGCATCAAAGACATGATCGCCAAGTTCAAATGACCCTCGTTACGCTCAAAAACGTCCTGCAACCCGCCTATGAACAGGGCTATGCCGTCGGCGGCCTGGTGACGCTGGGCTGGGAGGATATGCGCGCCTATGTCGCCGCGGCCGAGGCCGAGAACGCCCCGGTGATCCTGCAGGCCGGACCCAGCTGCCGCGAGCACACACCGCTGCCGATCCTGGGCAAGATGTTCCGGTATCTGGCCGAAAACGCCTCGGTACCCGTCGTGGCGCATCTGGATCACGGCTATACGTTCGAGGATTGCAAGATCGCGCTGGACAGCGGGTTCACCTCACTGATGTTCGACGGATCGCGTAAGCCGCTGCAGCAGAATATCGACGAGACCGCCGCGATTGCCGAAATGGCCCGCGCCGCGGGTATCTCGTGCGAGGGCGAGATCGGATTCGTCGGCTATTCCGGCGGCGAAGGCTCGGCCGGGACCGACCCAGACGAGGCAGCCACCTTCGCCGCCCAGACCGGCGTGGATGCGATGGCGATCTCGGTCGGAAACGTCCACCTGCAGCAGAACAAGGAAGGCGGGCTGGACGAGGACCGCATCCGCCGGATTCAGGCCGTGACCAACGTGCCGCTGGTGATCCACGGTGGATCAGGTGTGCCGGTCGAACAGCGCGCGCGGCTGGCGCGTGAAACCGCGATCTGCAAGTTCAACATCGGGACCGAGCTGCGCATGGCCTTCGGTGCCGCCCTGCGCGAGGCCGTGAACCGCGACCCCGACCGGTTCGACCGGGTGACTATCCTGAAGGAAACCCATGACCCGGTTGAGGCTGCTGCCCGCACCGTGATCCGCGCCTTTGGTGCGCCGCCGCAGCGGTGACGCTCAGAGCGTGAATGCCGACCGGAAGGCGTCCAACGCGTCTTCCGGATCGCCTGAGGCAAAGGCTTCCATCCCGACAGGGCCACGATAGCCTAGGTCGTTCAATGCACGCGCCACTGTGGCATAATTGAGCTCGCCGGTCCCGGGCTCGCAGCGGCCGGGATTGTCGGCCACCTGCACCTTTCCGATCCAGGGCAGGCATTTTTCACACCAGCGGATCAGGTCCCCCTCGCCGATCTGGGTATGGTAAAGGTCGAGATTGATCCGCAACTGCGGACGATCAACCGAAGAAACCAAGGAAAGCACGTCCGACGTTGACCCAAACGGACAGCCGGGATGGTCTAGCAGATTCAGGTTTTCAAGCGTGAACACCACATCGGTGGCCTCGGCCAGATCGCAGATGCGGTTCAGGGTGTCCCGAGCCTTGAGCCACATCGACCCTGTGACCACGTCATGCTGCCAGATCGGGATTCCGCCATCGCCCAGACCGGTACCATGCAGGTTCAGACGTGCAACGCCAAGTCGCTTGCCGACCTGAATTGTTTCGGCGGCCGAAGCCAGCAGCATATCGGCCCCGTCATCATCAGCCAGCCGCCCCCGTAGATAGCCGTTCATGATAGTGAAACTGGCGCCGGTTGCGATCAGCTTGTCAATATCGAGATCCGGCCAGTTCCACAGCCCGACGCCGAACCCCAACTCGGCCAGCCGGGCGGCGCGCCATTCCATCGGCCTGTCCAGCCACAGCATCTCGGCACAGGCCGCAAGTTGAAACGGTTGAGGCATTGATTTCGCTTTCGGCATGAAAGTACTCAGATCGAGCCGCCCTCGACCATGAAGTTCCCGGCACTGCACATGGCCGCGTCGTCCGAGGCCAAAAACAGCACCATCCGCGCCACATAGACCGGGTCGATCGGGTCGGGCAGGCATTGGCGGTCAATCTGTTTGGCCAGCGCTTCGGGGGTGACCCACAAGTCTTTCTGGCGCTGGGTCATGATCCAGCCGGGCACGACCGTGTTGACCCGGATCCGGTGATCGCCCAGTTCCCGCGCCATGGTGCGGGTCAGGCCGTGTACAGCGGATTTTGCGGTGGCATAGGCGGGAAAGCCCGCGCCGGCCTCCCACCACGAGTTCGAGCCGATATTGATGATCGATCCCGCGCCCTTGTCGATCATGCCGGGCGCCACGGACTGGATGGCAAAAAACATGTGGCGGAGGTTGGTCGCCATGCGCTCGTCCCAATAGTCCGACGTTACCTCGCGCCAGTCGTGCCGGTCGTCATGCGCGGCGTTGTTGACCAGAACGTCCGCCGCGCCCAGCGCGCCCGCCAGCTCGTCAAAAGCGGACCGCAGCGCCGCGATGTCGCGCAGGTCGCAGGCGGCAAAGGCGTGGGGTCCGCCCAATTCGGCCAGCAGCGCGTTGCCGCCCTCGGCGTTGATGTCAACAAAGCCGACCTTGGCCCCCTGTTCGGCAAAGCCGCGCACGATTTCGCGCCCGATGCCCGAGGCCCCGCCGGTCACGAACACCGTGCGCCCCTTCAGGCTGGGATAGATGGCAAAGGCCTTGGTCATTTGTCGCGCTCCATGATCCATTCGACTTCGGGCGCCGGAACGAAACGCCATTTGCGCAGCGGCCCGGCCATGACGTTCAGGTAATACATCTCGAACCCATAGGGCGCCCCGCAGGGGTGGTGCCCGCGCGGCACCAGTACCACATCGCCATCGGACACGGCCATGGTTTCGTCCAACTGACCGTCATCGGTATAGACGCGCTGGATGCCAAAGCCGCTGGCCGGGTTCAGGCGGTGGTAGTAGGTCTCTTCCAGATAGGTGATGCGGGGATAGTCATCCTCGTCATGCCGGTGGCTGGGGTAAGATGACCAATGGCCGCTGGGGGTAAAGACCTCGGTCACCAGAAGGCTGTCGGCATAATCTTCGGCCTCCATCGCGATGTTGTTGATGTGGCGCGTGTTCGTTCCCTTGCCGCGCTCAGTCAGGGTGATGCCCTCGGGCCCGATCCGGCGCGGGGCATGGCCGCCTTTGCCCGGGGCCGAGCACACGGCGATCACGCAGTCGGTTTCGGCCGTGGCCTCCCACTCGGTGCCGTTGGGCAGGTACAGGCAATGGGGCGGAGATTTTTCGAACACGTTCATCCGGTCGCCCAACACGCCCCAATCCTGCCCGGCGCCGGTGATCCGGGCCTTGCCCTCGACCATCACCAGAATGACCTCGCGGTCGCCGGTGACCTCGGCGGCGCGGTCGCCCGCCCGCAGGTGAAAAAGACCAAAGCCCACATAGCGCCAGCCGGCGCTGGCGGGCGTGATGTCATGCACCTTACCATGGGTTCCGAACGGTTTTCTCAGAAGTTCTGCCATCGGTTTCACCTGTGTTGGGGCAGCACCGGCCGCCCGGGTTCCCTCATGCCGCCTGCCGCAACCGCAGCGCGTCCAGCGCCTGTTCCAACTGCGCCTGCGTCCAGCTTTCCGACACCGCCCGGCGCAGGATGTCCGCCTGGCTGGGCGGAGCGTTCCCACCTATCGGCGGATCGGTATCCAGATTGGTCGGAAAGGGATAGCCTTCGGCCGTGGCCGCGATTGCGGCGCCGATGCGGGCATCATCCAGATCGCCGCGCTGTTTCAACGCCACCAGCGCGGGGAATACGGCCAGACACATCGCCTTGCGATCCACAGCTTCCATCGCGCGCCCGAAGGCCGACGAAACCTGCAACAGGTTGGCCATCCGGTGGATGTCGGCGCTGCTGTTTTCGCCGGCGGCATGAAACAGCGCCGGGTTGAAGAACACCGCATCGCCCTTGGCCAGCGGCAACTGGATGCAGGCCTGTTCGAAATGCGCCCGATGCGCGTCGTCGTGGAAGGCGACATAGCCGGGGCCATAAAGCTGCGAGAACGGCAACAGTTTGGTCGGGCCACTTTCGATGGGCATGTCGCAATGGGCAACCGCGCCCTGCAGGGTCAGCGCGGCGGTGACCATATGGGCATGCGACGGGAACTGCGCCGCCTTGTCGGCGGTCTGGAACCCTAGGTGATAATCGCGATGCGCCTGCTGCGCCTTTCCACCCGGCCGCACCTGGTTTATCTGCGCGGTCATCTGGTAATCGGGACCCAGCCAAGCCTCGCAGGCGGCGGCAATCGCCGTGTTGCCGAAATAGAGCGCAAAGCCCTCGGGGTCGCGCAGGCATTGCTTTTGCAGCGCGTTCCACACCCTGTCATTCGCGCCCGAGGCCGCAAAGTGATCGCCTTCGCCGCCCCCGGCCTGACGCTCATCTTCGATGATCCGGCGAAACACCTCGGTTGCCCGGTCGATGACCGTGGTATCGGCATAGGCGCCTTTCAACGCGATCACCCCGGCAGATCGGCCCAAAACCCAGCCCCATTCCGCCAGCAGGGCGCGCCGGGCTTCGGGTGTTTCCAAGGCGGGCCGCAGCGCGTGCATGTCATAGACCGGCACGTTCTTTTCCACCGCGGCCGCGTGGGGTACCTGCTCGGGCCGCAGACTCTGCGAGGTCAGCGCCTTGAATTCGTCCAGATCACAGGACTCACGACCGAAATAGCCGACGAAACCAGGTTGCTGACGGACCATGAAACGCTCCTTTCCCATGGCGGCGCCCCGTGGGCGAAAGATCAGGCCGTGATCGTCAATCCGGCCTGACCGCAGACCTCGACGATGTGGTCATAGCCCATCTTCGAGTATTCATAGGGCGGGGCCTTGGCCGGGTCCTGCTCGGCCTCGACCACGATCCAGCCTTCGTAATCCATGGCTTTCAACGCATGGGCGACCTCCTGAAAGTCGATGCAGCCATCGCCGGGCACGGTGAAGGCCCCCGCGATCACCGCATCCAGGAAACTGCGCCGGTTGCCGCGGGTGTCGCGCACGATGCCGGGGCGGATATCCTTGAAATGCACGTGATGCACCCGGTCGCCCCAGCGGTTCAGCGTGGCCAGCACATCACCACCGCCAAACAGCAGATGCCCGGTGTCAAAGCACAGTTTCACCTCCGGCCCGGATCCGTCCATCAGCCAGTTGACGTCATCTTCGCTTTCTATGATCGTGCCCATGTGGTGGTGATAGGCCATCGGCATGCCCTGATCGGCCATCCACTTGGCCAGTTCGGTGATCTTGGCGCCATAGGCTCTGATCTCGTCCTTCGACAGCTGCGGGCGGTCATTGACCGGGGTGCCGATCTGGCCCTGAACCGTGTTCGAGCATTCGGCATAGACGATGCAGGGGCTGTTCAACGCCACGAACTGTTCGACCTGCGCGCGCACGGCGTCGCGTTCGGCGGCGAAATCGTTGACCAGCGAATTGCCCGAACACCAGCCACCGCACAGGGCAATGTCGTTGCCTTCCAGATAGGCGCGCAGGCCTGCAGTATCGGCGGGCATACGCTGCCCGCGCTCGACCCCGGTATAGCCGATCTGACGCGCCTCTTTCAGGGCTTGTTCCATCGTGAACGCCGCCGTCAGGTCGGGCAGGTCGTCATTTTGCCACGCAATCGGAGAGATGCCGATCTTCACGCTCATTTGGTGTTTCTTTCCTTGATAGCAGCCTCGTAGGCTGCGCGTTTTTCATTCACCTCAGGACGAGTGCTGACCTCGGGCACCGCCACCTCCCACCACGTGCCGCCATATTCGGTCGAGGGGTACGGGTCGGTGTCGATGACGATCACATAGGGGCCTTTTACGTCGCCGCGTTTGGCCAGCGCCTCTTCCAGCTCGGCGATCGAGCCGACCTTGACCGAGGTCGCCCCCATCGCCGCCGCGTGGGCCGCAAAGTCGATGGCCGAGGCCGTCTCGTGCACCGCATGGTCCAGCAGGTTGTTGAACTCGGCCCCGCCGGTGCCCATCTGCAGCCGGTTGATGCAGCCAAAGCCCCGGTTGTCGGTGATCACCACGGTGAAGGACACGCCCATCATCGCTGCCGTCGCCAGTTCCGAGTTGGCCATCATGTAGGTGCCGTCCCCGGTGAAACAGATCACGTCCCGGTCGGGCTGGGCCATCTTGATGCCCATGGCGCCGGCGATCTCGTAGCCCATGCAGCTGAAGCCGTATTCCATGTGATAGGCCCCCGGACGCGGCGCCTTCCACAGCTTGTGCAGCTCGCCCGGCATGGTACCGGCGGCGCACATCACCACCGTGTCGTCATGCGCCGCGCGCTGCACCGCGCCTACCACCTGCATGTCGGTGGGCAGCGCGTTGGCGTCGCCCGGCGCATCCGTCAGCGCATCGACCTTGGCAAACCACTCGGCCTTGAGCGTGTCGGGAACCGGCTGGGGGCGATAGCCCTGCAGGGCCGCACCCAATTCCTCGATCCCGACCCGCGCATCGGCCAGCAGCGGCATCGCGCCGTGTTTCGCGGCGTCATAGGCGGCGGTGTTCAGGCAGACCATCTTGCGCTCGGGGTTGGAAAATAACCCCCAGGACCCGGTGGTGAAGTCCTGAAACCGCGTGCCGATACCCAGGATCAGATCCGCCTCGGCGCACACGGTGTTGGCGGGTTCGCCCCCGGTCACGCCGACCGGGCCCAGGTTCAGCGGGTGATCCCAGGCCAGGGCCGATTTGCCGGCCTGCGTCTCGGCCACGGGGATGTTGTGGGTCTCGGCAAAGGCCTGCAGCGCGTCGGTCGCGCCGGAGTAATGGACACCGCCGCCGGCCACGATGATCGGGCGTTTGGCCGACCGGATGGCCTCGGCCGCGCGGGCCAGCTCGCCTTCGTCGGGGCGGATGCGGCGCTGGTGCCAGATGCGCGGCTCGAAGAAGCTGAGCGGATAGTCATAAGCCTCGGCCTGCACGTCCTGGCAAAAGCCCAGGGTCACCGGCCCGCAATCGGCCGGGTCGGTCATGGTGCGGAAGGCGCGCGGCAGGGCAGTCAGCAGATGTTCGGGCCGGGTGATCCGGTCGAAATAGCGGCTGACCGGGCGGAAACAGTCATTGGCGCTGACGGTGCCGTCGGTGAAATCCTCAATCTGTTGCAGAACGGGGTCAGGGCCACGGCTGGCGAACACATCGCCCGGCAACAGCAGCACCGGCAGGCGGTTCACATGAGCCAGCGCGGCGGCCGTGACCATGTTGGTCGCCCCCGGCCCGATCGACGAGGTGACCGCCATGGCCCGACTGCGCCGCATCTGCTTGGCATAGGCGATCGCGCAATGGGCCATGGTCTGTTCATTGTGACCGCGATAGGTGGGCAGGCTGTCGCGCACGCCGTAGAGCGCTTCGCCCAGACCGGCCACGTTGCCATGGCCGAAAATGGCCCAGACACCGGCGATGAAGGGCTCGCCGTCTTCGTTCATCTGCGCGCCGAGGTAACGCACCAGGGCCTGCGCCGCGGTCAATCGGATTGTCTTGCTCATCATGATCCCTTTCAGAACGAGGCCGCCGTGGGCAATCCGTTGCAATCATTCTGTCGTGAAAGGATCCGACACGCCCACCACCCAGACCGGGTGGCCCGGCCTGCCGGACCCTGGTGATACTGGCGCCCCCCATGATGCGGGACACCGGGGAGAATCCTTCAGACGGTGCCGCCCAGCGACCCTTCCAACTCGGCCATCTCCTGCCCGCCGGCCATCATGTCCTGCAGCTCTTCGGGCGAGATCTCGCCGCGCCGGGCGGTGCCCAGCGTCTTGCCGCGGTTCAGAACCGTGAACCGGTCGCCCACGGCCAGCGCGTGCCGGACATTGTGGCTGATGAAGACCACGCCGATACCCTGGCTGCGCACCTTGTCGATGGTGGCCAGCACGTTCGAGGTCTGCCGCACGCCCAGCGCCGAGGTCGGTTCATCCAGGATAAGGATCTTGGCGCCGAAATAGACCGCTCGGGCGATCGCCACGGTCTGGCGCTCGCCCCCCGACAGGGTTCCTACCGCCTGATCGGGGCCACGCAGGTTGATGCCCATCTTGCGCATCTCTTCCATGCAGACCTCGTTGGCGTGCTCGATGTCAAACCGTTTCAACAGGCCTTTTCCCTTGGTCGGCTCGCGCCCCATGAAGAAATTGCGCGTGACGCTCATCAGCGGGATCATCGCCAGGTCCTGGAACACGGTGGCGATGCCCGCCTCCATCGCGTCGCGAGGCGTGTCGAAGGACATCGGCTGACCTTCGAAATAGATCTCGCCCTTGGTGGGTTTGTGCACGCCCGACATCGTCTTGATGAAGGTCGATTTGCCCGCCCCGTTGTCACCCAGCAGGCAGTGGCATTCACCCGGTTTGACGTCGAAGCTGACGCCCGCCAACGCGATGATGTTGCCGAAATGCTTTTCGATGTCCTTCATTTCGACGATCGGGGCCACATCCTTGACCGCGTCGCCGTGATGGAACTTGGTATCTTCGGTCATGTCAGCGCTCCCCGGTTACGCGTTTGCGGATCGCGTTGTTGAACAGAACGGCGATCAGCAGCATCGCCCCCAGGAACACCTGGAACCAGTCCTGATCGAAATCGGTATAGGTCAGGCCGATGACCACCATGCCGAAGATAATCGCCCCGAAGAACGCTCCGATGGCCGAGCCATACCCGCCGGTCAGCAGACAGCCGCCGATCACCGCGGCGATGATCGCCTCGAATTCCTTCTGGAAGCCGCGCCGCGCATCGGTCGAGCCTGCGTCGATTACGGTGATGATCGCCACCAGCGCAGCGCAGCAGGCGGTCAACATGAACAGGGATATCTTGACCCTGTTCACCGGTACGCCCGAGTTCGATGCGGCAACCCGATCGCCGCCCGAGGCGAAGATCCAGTTGCCGGCCGGAGTGCGCAGCAGAACATAGGTGGCGGCGATGGCGAAGGCCACGAACCACAGGATTTCAACCGGGACACCCGGCACTTTGGGCGCGCCGCTTTTGAAAGTGTCGATCAAGCCCTTTTCGGCCAGCCAGGTAAACAGGCTGCCGAAGGCTTCGCCGGAAAAGAACGGCGCGAGCCAGTCATTTTCGACCTGGTCGCGCACGCCGCGCAGCTGGGTCGACCCGCCAGTGGCGGCTTTGAGCCCCACCAGGGACAGACCACGCAGAATGAACAGAAACGCCAGCGTCACGATGAAGGATGGCAGACCCGAGCGGATGACGATGGTGCCGTTGACTGCCCCGACAAAGGCCGCAAAGGCGAAGGTCATCGGGATCGCGGCGGCAAGGGGCAGTTGCCAAGTCACCACGCAGACCCCGAAGAACAGGCCGGCAAAGGCCACCATGGACCCAATCGACAGGTCAAACTCGCCCCCGATCATCAGCAGCGCCGCGCCGATGGCCAGAATACCCAGTTGGGCGGCCGGGGTCATGAAGTTCATGATGCCGGCAAGCGTGAACATCGATTCATCGGCCGTGATGGCGAAGAAGATGAAGACAAGGATCGCCCCTGCAATGGCCCCCAGTTCGGGCCGCTTCATCAGCTTGGTCAGGAACGGTTCCTTTTTGATCCGTTCGTCCACCGCCACTTGTGCAGACTCGGTCATGGTTTCCTCCCGTTTGGCAGGGCGGCGCCCTAACGCCGCCCCGATTTTCAGCCCGCCGGTATCAGCGGATGCCCTGAGCTGACAGCTCGACCACCTGACCGGCCTTGTCGGCGGTGATCAGGTTCGGACCGGAAGGCACGTTGCCGCCCGGCATCAGACCGTACTTGGCGTTCAGCGCCATGAATACGACCGGCAGATAACCCTGCAGATACTGCTGCTGGTCCACCGCAAAGGCCGCGTCACCGTCGACGATCGATTGCAGGAAGTTGGCCGACAGGTCGAACGAGGCCACGTTCACGTCGCGCCCCGACCCTTTGACGGCGGCCACGGCGGGCTCACCGGCCGAGCTTGCGCCCAGCGCCATCACGGTATCGACGCTTTCATCCGCAGCCAGAGCCGCCGACACTTTCGACTCGATCTCGGACGGGTCGTTCGACGTGGGCAGAACGGTCACGTTGCCACCAAAGCCCTCGGTGAAACCGGCGCAGCGCAGGTCCAGCGCGACGTTGCCGACTTCGTGGTTCACACAGATCGCATTCTTGCCGCCCATTTCGGCCAGCTTCTCACCGGCGGCCTTACCGGCGTCGAACTCATCCTGGCCGACATGCAGCGCCGCGCCCAGCTCCTTGGACACGTCCGAGCCCGAGTTCATCGAGATCACCGGGATGCCCGCGGCAACCGCGCGTTCGATCGAGGGGCCAAGCGCGTCGGCATCCGGGATCGAAACGATCAGCCCGTCGGGTTCCTGGTTCACGGCGGCGTCGATCAGCTGCGACATGGCGACCATGTCGAAAGTTTCGGGCGCGCGGTATTCGACGTTCACGCCCATGTCCTTGCCGGCCTGCTCGACGCCGTTCTTGACCACGTTCCAGAACGCGTCATTCGCCTGGCCGTGCGACACGACCACGATATCCTGCGCAAAGGCCGGAGTGGCCAGCGCCAACGCGCCGGCGGCGAGCGCCCCTTTGAAAAATTTGTTCATTACGTTTCCTCCCACTAGGACAGATCATTTCCTTGTCCGGGTCTCAGGACCCTTTCATTCGACCGAGGCCGAATCTCTGCCGTCCCGTAGCGCTACGAGACCATTTCAGTTTCCGCATCTGGCGTCATTTTGCAACCGGTTTCAAAAATTCCTCCAATCGGACCGGCGCGCCGGTCCGCGCCGAGCGGGTCGCGGCCTCGGCCATCGCCAGCGCGGCGACCCCGTCTCCCAGGGTGACCGGCACCTGGCTTCCGGTGGTAATCGCCGTCACGAACGCATCCCATTCGGCGCGATACGCCGCCATGTAGCGTTCGAGAAAGAAATAGGTCGGTTTGGCACTGAGGACCGCATCGGCGGTTGATTTGACGACCGTGTGTTCCAGAACGTTCTGCGCCTGCAGCAATCCGCCCGAGCCCAGAATTTCAACGCGCTGGTCATACCCATAGACCGCGCGGCGCGAATTCTTGATGACCGCGATCCGCCCATCCGCATAGGTCATGGTGACGACAGCGGTATCGACATCACCGGCGGCGGCGATTTCCGGGTCGACGACCGAGGTTCCGACCGCCGAGATGGTGTCGGGCAACGCACCCATCATGTAGTTGGACAGGTCGAAATCGTGGATCATCATGTCCCGGAACAGCCCGCCAGACACTTTGATGTAGCTGACCGGCGGCGGCGCCGGATCGAACGAGGTCACGGCCAGCAGTTCGGGCGCACCGATCTCGCCGTCCTGCAACGCGACCTTGAGAGTCGCGAAATTCGGGTCGAACCGGCGGTTGAACCCGATCATGACGGGTTGCCCGTTCTGCGCGGCGACGCGCTGACAGGCCATGGCGCGGGCCAGGTCAAGGTCCACCGGCTTCTCGCACAGCACCGCCTTTCCCGCAGCGGTTGCGGCCTCGATCAGGCCCGAATGGGTATCGGTCGGCGTCGCGATCAGGACCGCGTCGATCTGCGGGTCCGCGATGATGTCGTCCGAACGGCGCATGTCGGCACGATGGGCCGCGGCCAATGTTCGGGCGTTGTCCTCGATTGCATCCGAAACCGCGGACAGGACACTGTTCGGGTGCTGCGAGATCGTCCGCGCATGAACCTGCCCGATACGACCCGCCCCAAGCAATCCGACCCTGAGCATTTCGATCCCCCCAGATTAGAAATCTGAGGGGACCATGTTATTTTTTGCAACCGGTTGCAAGCCTTTTCTTCGGGGTAGCGTGCCACAAGTCACGGCGGCAACCGGACAAGCGCCAGGCGCGCTGTTGCAATACAGCCTACCGCGACAGACAGTCGGCCAAAGTCTGCGCCATGTAGCGGATCGTCTGCGGATACAGATCTGCGCCCGGCTCAAGATTCGCCCCCAGCGGGTCTATGACAGCAGTCTCGGCCGTTGACCCCTCCAAAACGGTTGCGACGAGACCTGGGTTGAATTGCGGCTCGGTCAACACGCAATCGACGCCTTCGTCACGAATGCGCGCCCGGATTTCCGCAAGTCGCGCCGGCGACGGGCCGGTCGCGTCGCTGATCGAGATCGCACCGGAGGCCGGGAAATCGAACGCGTGCTCGAAATACTGATAGGCATCGTGGAACACGACGAACCGCCCGCCCCGGACCGGCGCAAGCATGGTGGTCAGTTCATCGGTTAGAGCCGACAGATCCTCTTGCGCAGCTGCGGCGTTGGCGTAGTAGGTGCCTGCATTCTCGGGATCGGCCGCCGAAAGCTGTGCTGCGATCAAGGTCAGCCAGTTTTGGGCGTTTTGCGGCGACAGCCAGGCGTGCGGATCATGCGCGCCATGTGCATGACGATGTTGGTCCGCGTGGTCATCGTCATGCTCGCCCTCGTGGCCATGGGCGTCATGGTCGTCGTGCTCATGATTGTCGTGATCCGCATGGTCGTGCCCTTCATGGTCAGCATGATCATCGTGATCGGCATGACCATCATGGTCGTGTGCTTCGAACAAAGCCCCTTCGCGGATGTCCAAAAGATGCGTGCTATCGGACTCCAGCAGGATGGTCACGGTCGCCCCGCCCGCCAGCGAATCGATCGCACCTTCCAACCAGGGGGTCAGATCTTTTCCCATCCAGAACACCAGATCGGCCTCTTGCAGCGCGGCGGCTTCGGACGGACGCAGATTGTATTCATGGGGCGAAGCGGTGGGCGGCACGATCAGATCAGGGCTGCCCACCCCGGCCATGACCCGCACCACCAGCGAATGGACCGGCGCAATATCGACAGCCACGCGGGGCACATCTGCTATGGCCGCGCCCCCGAGCAAGACCGCGGCGATCGTTTTCAAGACAAGCGTTCTGGACATCGGACTCTCTGTGTGATTTTATAACATAGCGAGCGACATACATGATATGAAATAACATGACAAGTGATCCGCAATCCCTGCCGTCCGACCACACGGCCCCGGTCGGCTTTCGTGCACATGACCATGACAGTTGCGTTGAAACGGCCCTAGCCGCGGCCGAAGCACGGTGCAAGGAACGTGGGCTGCGCCTGACCCCGGTCCGGCGCAAGGTGCTTGAGATGTTGTTGCAGGAACATCGCGCGATGGGCGCCTATGCCATTCTGGATCGCCTGCGCGAAGCGGGATTCGGCTCTCAGCCACCTGTGGCCTATCGGGCGCTGGAATTCCTTGTCAAAAACGAGTTTGCCCACAAGATCGAGCGCCTCAACGCGTTTGTCGCCTGCTCGCATCCCGGGGCCACCCATTCGCCGGCCTTCATGATCTGTCGAAAATGCGATGCGGTCGCCGAGGCACAGGCGGCAACGGCAAAGGGAGGTTTGGGCGCCGCCGCCCGCGCGGCAGGGTTCGAAATCGAACGCACCGTGGTGGAAGCCGAAGGCTTGTGCCCGGATTGTACCAAAAAGGCCCAATAATGCCCCTCGTAACCGTTGAACACCTCAGCCTGCGCTACGGCGCCAACACCGTTCTGCGCGACGTGGACATGGTGATCGAACCGGGCGAGATCGTCACTATCGTCGGCCCCAACGGGTCGGGCAAGACCAGCCTGTTGCGGGCCGTTATCGGCGCGGAGAAACCAAGCTCCGGCCGGGTAATCCGCAAGCCCGGCCTCAAGCTTGGCTATGTGCCACAAAAGCTGCATATCGACCCGACACTGCCGATCTCGGTCGAACGGTTCATGCGCCTGACCCACCCGGTGACGCACAAAGACTGCGTCGCGGCCCTGAACCGCGCCGGTGCGCCCGACCTGATGAAGCGCCAGATGTCGCAGCTGTCCGGCGGGCAGTTTCAGAGGGTTCTGCTGGCGCGCGCGCTAATCGACCAGCCCGATCTCCTTTTGCTTGACGAAGCGACCCAGGGCCTGGACCAACCCGGCTCGGCCGCCTTCTATCGTCAGATCGAGGAGGTTCGTAGGGAAACCGGCTGCGCCATTTTGATGGTCAGTCACGAGTTGCACGTGGTCATGAGCGCCTCGGACCGGGTCATCTGTCTCAATGGGCACGTGTGCTGCGCGGGCTCTCCGGCGGTGGTGGCCTCGGCACCGGAATACCGGGCACTGTTCGGAACGGGCACCGGCGGCGCGCTGGCCTTGTACCGCCACGACCATGACCACGCCCATGACCAATGCGACACCACGCGAGAAGCTGCTGAATGATGCTCGATGATTTCATGATGCGCGCCACGCTCGCGGGGGTAGGCGTCGCCTTTGCCGCGGCCCCTTTGGGATGTTTCGTCGTCTGGCGCCGTATGGCCTATTTTGGGGATGCGACCGCCCATGCCGCGATTCTGGGCGTGGCGCTTTCATTGGCATTTCAGATGTCGGTCTTCACCGGCGCCCTGGTCGTTGCTCTGCTGATGGCCCTGACGGTCACCATGCTGTCACGGCGCGGCTACGCGATGGATACGTTGCTGGGCGTCATGGCTCACTCGGCGCTGGCTTTCGGGTTGGTGGCGGTGTCCTTCCTGTCCGGCGTACGAATCGACCTCATGGCGTATCTCTTCGGCGACATCCTGGCAGTGTCGCCCGCGGATCTGGCCGTGATCTGGGGCGGGGCCGCTCTTGTCATCGCGCTGATCGGCTGGCGCTGGTCGCGGTTGCTGACGGCGACATTGAACGAGGATCTGGCCTATGCCAGCGGATTCGACCCAAGGAAGGAACAACTGATTCTGACGATTGCTCTGGCCGTGACGGTGGCGGTTGCCATCAAGGTCGTTGGCGTGCTGTTGATCGCAGCGATGTTGATCGTTCCGGCCGCTGCCGCCCGCAACCTTGCGCGTTCGCCTGAAACCATGGCCTTGACCGCAGCGGCCATTGGTGGGGCGTCAGCAGTTGCCGGACTTCGTGCCGCCTATGTGGCGGACACGCCGGCAGGCCCGACGATCGTCTGTGTGGCAGCCCTCGTTTTTGCTTGCCTGAGCTTGTTCGCACCGAGCGTTCAGGGCCGCCGCTAGGATCCCGAGTCCCTACAGGTCTTTTCGTTTGAGGCCGATCCGACCGCCTTGGCGTGCCACTTCGTGGTTCCGGTTTGATTGTTAGTTCATCGTGGGCCTTGCGACCATCGGGACGACGCTTTGGGGCGCGGCTGGGCGTTAGCCCAATGCGCTGTGCGGCCTGACGGTGTTGTAGTGTGTGCGCCAATGCTCGATCAGGATTTAAGCTGCCCGAAAGGTGGAGAACAACTCGCCATTCAGCAGCTCCTCCCGGAACCGCGCGTTGAAGCTTTCACAGTATCCGGTTTCCCAGGGTGATCCCGGCTCGAAATAGGTCGCCGTTGCCTGGACCGCAGCGATCCAGTTCCGCACCTTCTGCGCGATAAGTTCCGAGCCATTGTCAGATCTTGTATATTGGGGCGGTCCGCGCAGTATGAAAAGGTCCTTCAGCGCATCCAGTACGTCCGTGGGGTTGAGTTTGCGATCGACGCGGATCATAGCGCCCGTATTGATCGGCGAACTCGATGATGTCGTCCGTTAGAAGTTGCTCATCGGCACGGCCATGGGACACTTCGCGCTGGGTGGATCGGTGCTGACCGAGCGTGCGACAGGCGCGGCGCTCAGACACGCCAAGCTCCCGCCGCACATGGTCGATGCATTTCCGACGACGCGAAGGCCGCAGAAGTTTCCCTTCGCAACTTCCGTCAGAACGAGCTTGTCCAGCGTCAGGACGGATATTTGCCAAGAGGGTACACGTGATCCGCCGCGAAACCCTCTATGAGCATTTCCTCTGTCCCGTGTCGCGTCGTCGCCGCTGAGAGGCCTCGGGGCTGAACGTAATTGATTGAACTCTTTGGGTAGCGGAGGGATGCGCTTTCAGCGCCATGTCACATATGAAAGCCGCGCTGAGTGCGGTGCGAGCGTATTGTAATATATGTTGGAATTTGGTTGCGGGGAGAGGATTTGGCCCATACCGAACGTTAACGGAACTATTAATCTAAGAAGCCATCTCTACGCATTCCCTGTCTGTTTGAAATAATGGCCGTTTTGGACTAAAAAGTGACAATCAAGAAACCCGTTTCAAGGTCCGCACTGAGCCCTTACGGACATGATCCAGCTCTGACGCTCGCAGATGCGGCGTAAAATCGACTGAAGCTTTCAGCTGCGCCGCAAAAAATGCGGTCGTTCATGATGACCGCACCGAGTTCCCGGGCATCAATGTCCGAGTTTCGGACCAAACGGACCTTCATCCATTCCGTCTCAATCGGCGCGATAGCGGCTCAAACTGGTCATTGATTTCAGGCGCAGAGAAGTTCCGTTTCGAGCCCTTTTGTGACCGATGCTGCGCCACGCACTAAGGTCTGAGATGGGTCTATTTTGTTGAAAAACTTGCCCTTGATCGGAACCGAAGTCGCTGATTCAATTTCCGTGTTAGATGGGGGATTGAACGATGATGGGACCGAGGCAGGAAGCGCAGGCATCACTGTTCTATGAGTTCTCACTCGAAGATCACGTGCCTCAGGGCCATTTGTTGCGGTCGATTGACCAGTTTGCCGATCTGAGCAGCATCCACGCCCACCTGGCGGATTGGCTTTTCACACGCCGTTCGCGGTGGCCCGCCAATGCTGCAGAAGAAAAGAATGAGGTCACTCAGGTGCAGTGCAGCTTTTCTTCTCAAGACAACGGTTGTGGTGTATGGCGATTTCTCAAGTCGATCACATCCCCAAGAGCACGCGGGCAGCTCGGGCCAGCACCATCGGGTCGAGGTCAGTGCGTGCCACTGCCGGCGGCGGGTCCACCCGCCCTGTCAAGCTCGACACGGCAGCGCGCGCGGAGCGCACAGAATACTCCACTGTGAAAACGCAATCCCGTGGCAGCTCGCAATATTGCCCGATCACCGCAAAGTTCCGCGCGCCAATCGGGCGCACATCGGGACGATCTCCTGGGCGACGCGGCATGAACTGGCTGGTAATGAACGGCATCCGACAGGGCAGTACGCGCGCGCCATCGAACCATGCCTTTTGCGCATTGTTCAGCCTCAGATGACAGGAGAGCTCGGAGATGATCTCATCACCCGTGGCCTCCCACATGGGTTTGTGTACGAAATCGCCGGAACGTTCACCCCGCAGCCCATAGCCCCAGAACGTGTATGTGCCATGTTTCTGACCGCGAAAGTGGGGCTGGTGAAAGAGCACGATGGAAAGGGTCCAGGCAGAATCGGCAAAGGTGACAAGTCCTCCGGTTCCGGTCCGATTGTTGGTGTAATCCTCCATGAACTCAAAGAAATCCGGACCATCCAGGGTGGCGGTGAAGGAATGCCACGCGGTCTTGCCGGTGTCGCTGCAGAACGCCTCGGGATGGCCAAAGCCTTCATGTTGCGCCGCGAGCTTGCGCCAAAGCAACCAGGCGCCGCCCTCTCTATCCTCCAAGGATGGTGCGCGGTTATTTGAACCCATGACAGACGAGTCAGTCATGGAGCCGAGAGTCAGATAGACGCGATCAGATTCGGTTATCGGTGCCGTAGTGCCATCCGCAAACTCCAGAGCGGTGACGCGGCGGTCCCGCCTTGCACCCTCAATCCTCACATCGACGACCTGCGCGCCGATGGCGATATGAACCCCCCTGTCTTGCAACCAGGTCACGATAGGTGCAATCAGCGAGTCGTACTGATTGTACCGAGTGCGCAAGATCCCGGAGATCCGGGTGAAGCCGGGAAACAGGTGGATGAACCGCCGCAAGTAGCGCCGCATCTCGCTTAGCGCGTGCCAAGGCTGAAACGAGAACATGGTGGACCACATCAGCCAGAAATTGCTTTCAAAGAAGGATGGCTTGAACCAGTCGTCGATTCTCTGGGAGCCCAGGCTGCGTTCCGAATGCAAGATCAGACGGTTGATATCGATGATGTCACGGGCTTCGAGCGTAAGGTCGTAGCGATCCGCAGCCGGTTTTCCGTCACGCACAAGGCGGCAGTTGGAGGATCCTGTCACCATGCCATTGAAAGCCAAGATGTCCTCGGTGACGGAGACGTTGGGGTCGTCCACTGAAGGAATGGTGTTCAGAAGGTCAAAGGTGCAAACGAAATGCTCTTCGAACATCCGACCGCCGCGGATCAGGTATCCATCCGCAGCGTTACCAGACCCGTCGAGAGACCCCCCGGTTACGTCGAGCTGTTCATAAATTCGGACTCTTTCGCCTTCGACACCCGCGTCCCGGACAAGGAATACGGCCGCTGCCAACCCGGCAATACCGCCACCCACAATATGGTGCTCTACATGTGGTACGTCGGCTGGCATGGCGTATGGCCCTTTCGTTGTGGACAATGCTCTTGTGGCACAGTTCCCGTGGCATGGCGTTGTCCCAAATCAAGGCAAGGCGCCTTGAAGCAAGCAGGCGCAGCGAAAGTCCCCTATCCGGAACTTAGTTCCCTTTCTCGTGTGATGCAGCATCCGCTTTGGGTTCGAAGCAGTCGTTGCTTGAGTTCAACTTAATGTCTGCTCTGCGGGCGATACAGACTTAGAATGTCTCTGTCGCTACGCGGTATGTGTGCACCTTAGAAGGGTCGAGCAGACCTTACATCACAGTGAGTGGTTTTGCGACGGGCAGGTCTAATCTTTGAGGAGCGGAGGGATGCGCTTTCAGCGCCATGTCGCATATGAAAGCCGCGCTGAGGGCGGTGCGAGGGTATTGTAATATATGTTGGAATTTGGTTGCGGGGAGAGGATTTGAACCTCTGACCTTCAGGTTATGAGCCTGACGAGCTACCTGGCTGCTCCACCCCGCGCCATTTTTTTGGCGTTCGGCCTGCAGAGATTTT
>NZ_JBXWRS010000010.1:0-121806 GCF_059612985.1 Ruegeria sp. BHSC043
CGGCTTCGGCTTCGGCTTCGGCTTCGGCTTCGGCTTCGGCTTCGGCTTCGGCTTCGGCTTCGGCTTCGGCTTCGGCTTCGGCTTCGGCTTCGGCTTCGGCTTCGGCTTCGGAAGGAGCCTGCTCAACCCGATCCTCTGGGTCAAGGGCTTCGGCATCGACGTTTTTGTCGACCGCTTCGGTCACCGCGTCGGCCTTGGGGTCGTCCACCGGTTTCTGGTCCGTGTCTTTCTTGGCAGCCACCGTCACTTCCCCCTGTCGATTCCCATAAAACCTAACGCGCAGACGCGTCCAAGTTAATCCGCGCCCATCGCACCCTCAAGCCGGATCGCGTATTTCACGAGTTTTTTCACGGCTTTCCGCATTTTCTTGGGCGTCGGGCGTTTGGCAATCCGCAAACGGGCAATAGCCAAGTTTTCAAGGGGCTCAGCTGTCGGTCCGCTCATCGCAGCGACCAAAAGCGGCGCCGGTCCAGGCCAAAGGTCGGCAAATTGTCGCGCGGTCCGCGGCGAGAACAAGGGCGCAATCACCGGGGCAGATCCAGACGCCGCGTCTTGGGCCTCGGGCGTCAGGGGCAGCAAATACTGGCGATAGACCGCCTGTTCCCGCACGGTCAGGCCCAGTTCGGTCAGCCGGGTCGCGATGTTGCCCCGGCTGTGTTCGCCGCGCAGATGCAGCAGTGGGCTGTCCGGGCGCTCTTTCAGCAGTTTGGCCACCAGTTCCTCGGCGGTTTCGCCGGCCATCCGGGCCCCCCACCCGACTTGGCGGGCCGTTTCGGTGGTGACCGGCCCCACGCAATAGGCGGGCAGATCCCGGCGCACATTCTGCGCCGCGGCGGCCGCCACGCCATTGGCCGAGGTGAAGATCAGGCCCCGGATTCCGGTCGTGTCCACCGCCTGCTCCATCGGTCGGATATCCAGCAGCGGGGAATAAATCACCTGGACCCGCGACCGTATCCGTTCGGGAAGCTGCGCCACGAACCTTTCCGAGGCGGCGCGGGGGCGGGTCATCAACAGGTACACGGGCGAGCGTTCGGGCCTTGAGGATTGTTTGCTGCAGCGTGGGGTGATACCCCGCGACGAGATCATGATGCAATGGTTCAGGCCGATGGTGCAAACACTTACCGTTCTGGGATTGGAAAGCAGCTGCGATGACACGGCGGCGGCCGTGGTGCGGCAGACCGAGGGCGAACTGGCGCAGGTTCTGTCTTCGGTCGTGCATGGCCAGACGGACCTGCACAGTGCCTTCGGCGGCGTGGTGCCCGAGATTGCGGCGCGCGCGCATGCCGAAAAGCTGGATGTCTGCGTGCAGCAGGCGTTGGAGCAGGCGGGCCTGACTTTGCAGGATATGAACGCCGTGGCCGTGACCGCCGGGCCAGGACTGATCGGCGGGGTCATGTCGGGTGTGATGTGCGCCAAGGGGATCAGCGCGGCCACCGGCCTGCCGCTGATCGGCGTCAACCACCTGGCCGGCCACGCGCTGACCCCACGCCTGACGGACGGGATCGCCTTTCCCTACCTGATGCTGCTGGTGTCCGGCGGGCACTGCCAATACCTGATCGCCCACGGCCCCGAGCAGTTCACGCGGCTGGGCGGCACCATCGACGACGCCCCCGGCGAGGCATTCGACAAGACTGCGCGCCTGCTTGGCCTGCCCCAGCCCGGCGGCCCCTCGGTCGAGGCCGAGGGGCGCAATGGCGACCCCAAACGCTTTCGCTTCCCGCGACCGCTTCTGGACCGGCCCGGATGCGATCTGTCCTTTTCCGGGCTCAAGACCGCCTTGATGCGGATGCGCGATCAGATCGTGGCCGAAAAGGGCGGGCTGACGCGTCAGGACCGCGCCGATCTGTGCGCCGGGTTCCAGCAGGCGGTCGTGGATACGCTGGCCGAAAAGACCCGCCGCGCCGTCGCCCTGTATCTTGAAACCAACCCTGCCGAGCCGGTGATCGCCGTGGCCGGGGGCGTTGCCGCCAACACCGCAATTCGGACTGCGTTAGAGTCTGTTTCGGCGGATGCCGGCGCGCGGTTTACCGCCCCGCCGCTACACCTGTGCACCGACAATGCGGCAATGATCGCCTATGCAGGGTTGGAACGGTTCCGGCTGGGCGCGCGCGACGGGCTGGACCTGACCGCCCGACCCCGCTGGCCGCTGGATCAAACCAGCCCGGCCATGCTGGGCGGTGGGCGCAAGGGGGCCAAGGCATGAGTGTCTCGGTCCTTGGGTCGGGCGCCTTCGGCACCGCGCTGGCGATCTCGCTGGCGGGCAAGGGTCCGGTCACCTTGTGGGCCCGGTCGGGCGAACAGGCGCAGACGATGCAGGCGACCCGCCGCAATGACACCCGCCTGCCGGGGGTCGCCCTGCCCGACGCCATCACCGTGACCGCCGAAATCACCCTGGCCTGTCAGAGCGACGTGTTGCTGCTGGCGGTGCCCATGCAAAAGCTGCGCGATGTTCTTTCGGTGCATGGGGCGGACCTGAAGGGTCGTATCCTGGTGGCCTGTTGCAAGGGCATCGAGCTATCCACTGGCTTCGGTCCGATCGCCGTGATCGAACAGGTGCTGCCCAACGCCCGCACTGCCTTGCTGACCGGACCCAGCTTTGCCGATGACATCGCCCGCGGGTTGCCCACGGCGCTGACCCTGGCCTGTGCCGACGCAGACCTGGGCACCCGGTTGCAACAGGCGCTGACCACTGCCAACCTGCGGCTCTACCGGACCACCGACGTGACCGGGGCCGAGCTGGGCGGAGCCTTGAAGAACGTGATGGCCATCGCCTGCGGAGCCTGCATCGGCGCGGGTCTGGGGGACAGCGCCCGCGCGGCCCTGATGACCCGCGGCTTTGCCGAGATGCAGCGCTTTGCCACGATGCGCGGCGCCCGGCCCGAGACCCTGATGGGCCTGTCGGGTTTGGGCGATCTGGTTCTGACCTGCTCGTCCGAACTGTCGCGCAACTTCCGGTTCGGGCTGTCGCTGGGCCGCAACGAGTCCTTTGACGCCGCGACAACCGTCGAAGGCGTGGCCACGGCAAATGCCATGGCCGCCATCGCCGCGACCGAGGGGCTGGACATGCCCATCTGCCAGACGGTGGCGCAACTCAGCCGCGGCGCCTACAGTGTCGCCGAGGCCTTGCAATCCCTGCTCAATCGCCCACTCAAGGAGGAATGATATGCTTATCGCCCTGATCGCGCGCGACAAGGACGGCGCCCTGCAGACCCGGCTGGACAACCGCGCCGCGCACCTGGCCTATATCGAAGAAACAGGCGTAGTCGCACAGGCCGGGCCGCTGCTGGACGGCGATGCCATGATCGGGTCGCTGGTCATCCTGGATGTCGAGGATCTGTCCGCCGCACAGGCCTGGGCCGACAACGACCCCTATGCCAAGGCCGGTCTGTTCAAGTCGGTCGAACTGATCCCGTGGAAGAAGGTCATCGGCTGATGGCGTATTGGCTGTTCAAATCCGAACCCTCGACGTGGAGCTGGGACCAGCAGGTCGCCAAGGGCGACGCGGGCGAGGAATGGGACGGGGTGCGCAATTACCAGGCCCGCAATTTCATGCGGCAGATGAAGCTGGGCGACCGGGGGTTTTTCTATCATTCGCAGAAGGACAAGGCGATCGTCGGCATCGTCGAGGTCTGCGCCGAGGCCCACCCCGACAGCACCACCGACGACGACCGGTGGGAATGCGTGGACATCAAGGCGGTGCGCCCCTTTTTCAAACCGGTCACGCTGGACCAGATCAAGGCCGATCCGCGGCTGACCGACATGGTGCTGGTCAAGAACTCGCGCCTGTCGGTGCAGCCCGTCTCCGAGGCCGAATGGGCGGTGATCTGCGAACTGGGCCAGACCGCGGCGGATTGAGAAAAAGGGAAGGCCCTGACGATGCAGAACCTTCCCTACCCCGCGTGCTCCCTACTCACCACACGCAAAGAAATCTCTGGTTCTGACCGTCCTGGTCACGGGTTGAATATAGCCGAGGGCGCGTCTGTTTTTCAAACGTTGAATCAATAGATTATGATTCAAATGCAAAACGCCCGCCGGTCCGACCGGGCGGGCGTTTCCAAATGTCGCGGCGAACTCAGCCGTAGACGGACTCTTTGCCGAAATGCTTGGTCAGCATGTAATAGACCACCGCGCGGTATTTGTTGCGCTCGGACTTGCCGTAGGTTTCGATGACCTTGTTGATCGCTTCCATCAGCTCGGGGCCATCCGACAGGCCCAGCTTCTTGATCAGAAAGTTGTTCTTGACCGTCTCCAGCTCACCTTCCTGGCTGGCGGCCACGGTTGCGGCATCCGCGTCATAGATCGACGGCCCGCAACCGATCGTCACTTTGGTCAGCAGGTCCATGTCGGGGTCCATCCCGCATTTGTTTTTCAGATCATCCGCATATTTTGCGATCAACTCGTCACGTTTTCCCATTGTCCTCTCCTGTATGGGTTAGGGTACGGCCTTTTTGGCGCTGGCTGAACGGTAGCGGCTGGCAGGAAAAGCACAAAGGGAAAAAACGGGCATGTTCCCCGTAGACCACGCCGTGCAGCCCGCGCCTTGATCTGTTCGGGTTCTTTATTTAACATAAAAGTTAATTAATGATCCAAGGAGACTCGTCATGCCCGTCGCCCTTCCCAACGAAAGCGCCGCGTACCGAACCGCCCGAAATGCCCTGCTGGCCGCCGAAGTCGATCTGCGTGCGCGGGTCGAGGAAGTGGCCGCGCTGCGCCGGACTTTGCCCAAAGGCGGCCAAATCCCACGGGATTACGTCTTTCGGAACCTCAGCGGCAATATTGCCCCGATTTCAAGCCTTTTCGGTGATCATGACACTCTGGTCGTGTATTCGCTGATGTTTGGTCCCAATGCAGAGGACCCCTGCCCCATGTGCTCGGCCTTTCTGGACGGTCTGACCGGGCAGGTCGCGCATCTGACCCGAAAAGCCGCCATTGCGGTCGTGGCGCAGAATACGCCGGATGCCCTGGCCGCGCTGCGCCGGCGCATGGGCTGGCAGGATCTGCCGCTGTATTCCGCGTTGGATACGACGTACCAGCAAGACTATCTGGCCGAGACCGAGGACGGAAACCAGTTGCCGATCCTGAACGTGTTTCAACGCGATGCGCAGGGAATCTATCATTTCTGGAGCTCCGAGCTGTACTTTGAGCCCAGCGACTGGCATCCGCGCCATGTCGATGCGGCCTGGCCCCTGTGGAACATTCTGGACCTGACACCGCAGGGCCGCGGAGATTTCGTGCCGTCGCTCCGCTGACCGCAACAAAAAAAGGCGGCCCAGATGGCCGCCTTTTCCTCGAATTTCTGACAGATCAATACCGGTAATGCTCGGGCTTGAACGGGCCTTCGGGCGTGACACCGATGTAATCGGCCTGGTCCTTGTTCAGCTTGGTCAGCTTGACGCCGATCCGGTCCAAATGCAGGCGCGCGACCTTCTCGTCCAGATGCTTGGGCAGGATATAGACCTTGTTCTCGTACTGGTCGCCGCGGGTCCACAGTTCGATCTGGGCCAGAACCTGGTTGGTGAACGAGGCCGACATCACGAAGGACGGATGCCCGGTGGCATTGCCCAGGTTCAGCAGACGGCCTTCGGACAGCAGGATGATGCGGTTGCCCGAGGGCATCTCGATCATGTCCACCTGGTCCTTGATGTTGGTCCATTTGTGGTTGCGCAGGCTGGCCACCTGAATTTCGTTGTCGAAATGGCCGATATTGCCGACGATGGCCATGTCCTTCATCTCGCGCATGTGCTCGATGCGGATCACGTCCTTGTTTCCGGTGGTGGTGATGAAGATGTCGGCGGTCGAAACCACATCTTCCAGCAGAACCACCTCATACCCGTCCATCGCGGCCTGCAGGGCACAGATCGGGTCGACCTCGGTCACCTTCACGCGGGCGCCGGCGCCACGCAGGGACGCGGCCGAGCCCTTGCCCACGTCGCCATAACCGCAGACCACGGCGACCTTGCCGGCCATCATCGTGTCGGTGGCGCGACGGATGCCGTCGACCAGCGATTCCTTGCAGCCGTACTTGTTGTCGAATTTAGACTTGGTGACGCTGTCGTTCACGTTGATCGCCGGGAACGGCAGATGGCCGTCCTTGACCAACTGATACAGGCGGTTGACGCCGGTGGTGGTTTCCTCGGACACGCCCTTGATCTGATCGCGCACCTTGGTGAACCAGCCCGGGCTTGCGGCCATCCGCTTCTTGATCTGCGCCTTGATGACCTCTTCCTCTTCCGAAGCCGGGACGGGGATGATGTCCTCACCCGCTTCGGCGCGCGCGCCCAGCAGGATGTACAGCGTGGCGTCGCCGCCATCATCCAGGATCATGTTGGGGCCGTCTTCGAACTGAAACGACTTGTCGAGATAGTCCCAATGCTCTTCCAGCGTCTGGCCCTTGATGGCAAAGACCGGAATGCCCGCCTTAGCGATGGCTGCCGCCGCGTGGTCCTGAGTCGAGAAGATGTTGCACGACGCCCAGCGCACGTCCGCGCCCAGCGCGACCAGCGTTTCGATCAGAACGGCGGTCTGGATCGTCATGTGCAACGACCCGACGATGCGCGCCCCTTTCAGCGGCTTGCTGTCGCCGTATTCCGCGCGCAGAGCCATCAGGCCCGGCATTTCGGTTTCCGCGATATCCAGTTCCTTGCGGCCGAACCCGGCCAGTGAAATGTCTTTGACGATGTAGTCGCCGGCCATCAGATGCTCCATTCCGATCAACAACGGTTTGGGCAGGCCCTAACACCGTTGAGGAAAAGTCGCAATGTGGATGGCGATTGGGGCGCGGGCGTTAATTCAACTGGGCGCCCCTTCGGCAGCGGCCCTAGGCGTCACTTCGAAGAAATCGGTGCCAGCGGCGACAATGCAACTGATGCCGTTGGCGTGGGTCATCAACACGGTATAGGTGCCGGTGGCGCGTGAGGCCCATACCTCCATGACCGTCTGACCGCTCCGCGTGTTCTGCAATCCGCCAAAGGCCAGCTCTTCGGAATAGATCTGCTGCAGCTTGGCGATGACATCACCGCGCAGGGCGCAGTTCTGGGCCGATGCGGGCGGCGCGGCCGCAGCCATGCCAAAGACAAGGGCCATTCCCAACAAACGCTTGAACATGACAAGCTCCTTTCGGTTCGGGTTTCGATCCGAGAGGGGCACGCCGGGAGGAACGCGCGCCCCCCTCAGCCTTGATGTCGTGATCCCCACGTGCCGGTTCAAAGCACGATTGCTCAAGAAACTGTTGGCAGCCGGTGATCAGGATGGCTTAAGCATAGCACGAAACCGCGTTTCAGGCACATTCGCTGCAAAGGGGGCATGGCAGAATGGCAACACAACCCAGGGCATGGCAACGGATGCTGTCGGGCCGCAGGCTGGACCTGCTGGACCCGACCCCGGTGGATATCGAGATCGAGGATATCGCCCATGGGCTGGCATTCGTGGCCCGCTGGAACGGCCAGACGGCGGGTGATTTCGCCTATTCCGTGGCCGAGCATTCTCTGCTGGTCGAAGAGCTGTTCGGCCGGATCGCCCCCAAGGCGCAGGTGAAATGGCGGCTGGCGGCGCTTCTGCACGATGCGCCAGAATATGTGATCGGCGACATGATCTCGCCGGTGAAGGCCGCGGTCGGCCCGGGCTATGGCGCGCTGGACGACCGGCTGGCGGCGGCAATCCACATCCGCTTCGGCCTGCCCGCCGCGGTGCCGAAAACGGTAAAACGTCAGATCAAGAAAGCCGACCGGATCAGCGCCTGGATGGAGGCCACCCAGATCGCGGGGTTTTCCGAGGCCGAGGCAACCAAGTTCTTTGGCCGACCGGACGCGGCGGTGATGGAGGGGTTGCAGATCACTCTACGGCCACCGGTTGAGGCTCGGCAGGCGTATACGGCGCGGCATGCGGAGCTGTTGGCGTTATTGTAGCACATGACTTAGGCCGAGATCTGCTTTAGAGCCCTCTGCAAAAGTGAAGAATTTACGCTGTGAGCGCTCGCGGCAAGACTACCCGCTGCATGACAGAAGGAAATGCGGACGTTCAGGCAGAACGCAGCGAGATTGCGATCCGCAATGACCGGGTCGCGGGCCTCAGGGCGAATAGCTCTTTGGAGTGTGACCGACCCTTTCCTGCCGTTCGGCCAATCGGTCCGATGCTGCACAGCAGTTTGTCGAAGCCAAAATTCGCGGGCTTGCGGAACGACGCTGTCCTTGGAGGCCTTCCGCGCGGACGAAGTGGTTACTCAAATCGCACTATTTTAATGAGGGGTGGGTATTGGGGCAAGGTGCCGGTCAGAACCTTGCCCCGCGGTTTCTGTCACTCTGCGATAGTGGCACCCGGAACTGCTTCGTAGGCATTGGATTGCGCAACCTCGTGCTGAATGGCAGTGCCGGGCAGGATCTCGAACAGCGGGTCGAAATCGACCATGGTCGAGGCGAGTTGCGCAAGAACGGTGGGATCACCTTCAATCTTGGCGGTGCCATCGGCGATCTGCTGCTCTAGTTCAATCGCGCCCATCATAGTCATTTCCAGATCCGAACGGTTTATGACCAATGTCAGGTCCGGGTTGTCCGCCTGATATCCCTCGATATTGGTCAGGGTCGCGTTCTCCATTTCGATGATGAACTTCTCGCCATTGTCCGGCGTTACCAGATTGATGGTGAACCGCATGCCTTCGGCTTTGCGGCTGTCCATCTTGATACCGAGGAAGTTCAGGAACAATTCCGTGGACATCGCCCGGATCACATCAGAACTGGTTGAGCTCACCGTTGGAGCGTCGGAAATACCAGAACGCAGTTCGTAGGCACCCGACAAGTAACTATTTCGCAGTCCCGGGTTTTCCTGCTGGTAACCAAGCTGCTCATAACAGTCCGCAAGCAGATCACGTGCTGGCTGGTTGTCGTTCTCAGCGAGAAAGAGTTTGTTTAGGATTTCGACGGCCATCTTATACTCACCAGCCGAGAAAAGCTCTTGTCCTTTGGCCATGATCTTGTCCGACCCGCCCATCATCTCGACGTAGAGGGGCGCCGATGCTTCGGGTGATGGCGGGATCAGGGTTGCTGGATTGGCATCCCAAAAACCAAGGTATCGCTGGATCACTCCTCGACTGTTGTGCTCGGGTGAACCGTGATAGCCCCGGCAGTGCCATTCATTTTGCAGGCTCTTGGGCATTTCATAGACGTTCTGGATCTGGTTGATCGTCACGCCTTGATTGGCGAAGTGCAGAACCTGGTTATTAAAATGCGCATACATGTCACGCTGCGCCCGCATCACCTCTTGAATACGGTCATTGCCCCAGCGCGGCCAGTGGTGCGACTGGAACATCACTTCTGCTTCCTCACCAAAGAGATGCAGCGCCCGCGAGATGTATTTAGACCAGCGCAGAGGATCGCGCACCGGAGCTCCGCGCAGGGTGTAAATATTATGTAATGTGCCGGTAATGTTCTCGGCCATCCACAATGCCTTCATTCCCGGAATGTAAGTGTTCATGTTGGACGGCGCTTCAGTGCCTGGCGTGTTCTGAAACACCATACGCACGCCATCCACATCGAGATATTCGATGTCTTCTTCGATGATCCGGGTGGGGGCAATAAGGCCAACGGAACCAAGAGACACCCGGTGACCCAGCCCCTGCCCAGCAAAACCGTACGGGTTGATCGGAAGCTGTTGGCCATACTGGTAAGACAATCGACGGTTCATGGCGTTGCCAGCATAGACATTCTCGGAAATCGTGAACTCCATGAAATCACGCGGTGCAATGATTTCCACTTTGCCTGAACGCACATCAGCTTCGTCGATTATGCCGCGTACACCACCCCAATGGTCACCATGGGAATGCGAATAGATCACTGCGGTTGCCGGCAGCCCATCACCGACGTGCTCTTGAAATAGCTTCCATGCTGCGCGCGCTGTTTCCGCACTGATCAGTGGATCGATTACGATCCAACCATTTTCGCCGCGCACAAAGGAAACGTCGGACAGATCGAAGCCCCGCACTTGGTAAATTCCGGGAATGACTTCATACAGTCCGTAGTTCTGGTTCAGCCGCGAGACCCTCTGCAAAGACGGATGAATACTTGGCCAGTCCTTGTCTTCGTCGAAGAAGCGGAAACTTGCCATGTCCCAGGCGATGTTGCCTGCATCCGCCATGATCGTATCTTCGGGCATCGGCGCGATAAACCCGCGAGCTTGTTCATCAAAATCACGCGTATCTGAGAACGGCAGCGTTTCCCGCGCTTCGGCAAGAATTTTCAATGTGTGTTCCGAAGGCGCCTTGCCCTTTGGGTGGAAATGCCCTTCGGCTGGCGTTGCACTCTGCGCATACGCCGCCCCCTCCTCTGAAATGAATGTTGGCGCCACTGCGAATGCCGCTCCGAGCGCCGGGGCCGACTTGATGAAATTACGACGTGTGGTCATTTCAATTCCCTCCTGAAAATGACATTACGGAGGGCCGAAAAGTCCGGCTATGGCAGACCCGCGAGTTTGCCGCTCCGTTTCCACTCAAAAGTTTACCGTTGGCAAAATTCCGATCTACTCACGCGACCTGTCATTTCGCGACAATCGCCTAGGTACACAGGATCCTTTTTCTGACTTCGCTGGGCCTTCGCCCGGAATTCAGACGGAGAGACCCCCTGCCACGCGCGGAAAGCGCGTGTGAAATTTTCCGGTGCGTCATAGCACAACTCGGCAGCTATGTTTTTCACAGGCAGATCGGTTTCTAAAAGGAACGCCATCGCACGCCTGCTGCGTGCAATTTCAAGGAGATGTTTGTAGGTGTACCCGAGCTTGCTCAGCTTCCGTTGGACAGTTCTCGGACCCAGATCCGCAGCCCTTGCAAATCCATCGAGGTCGACAGTGCGATCCATCAATCGAAGGTCAATGAGTTTCAGGATATCATCAAGGAACGCGGTTTGCCGCCCGTCGGGTGGTGCTACCAAATCAAGTGACGTAATGGGTCGATCGAACGGAAGCGGCCCAGAGAGCCTCGTACTCAGGTCCGCTTTCCTGACCGCCACACCGTAATTTGGACGGCCGAAACGGATTTCATTTTGAACAAGGGCACTTAATTTTTCCGTTCTCGCCGGCTTTTCGTAGTCGACTTCCACCCAATCGGGTCGCCACCCCTCGCCCAGGAACCCGCGAAAGAAAACGAACATCGTTTCAAAGAGGTGGTCCGAGAAATGACGTGTGTTTTCATAGCCTGCCAGACCTGATTTGTAGCACCAGACAACGTGATGTTCGCGCAAGGACAAGTACATCTCTGTGCCGCTTTCGTGCGCCCACAGTGTCCTGCAAACACGCTGGAGGGCTTGGCCAAGCGTTGGAGCACAATAAGCATATCCGGCCCAATTTCCGTAATCGAGCGCAGTGGTTTTGCTGCCAAGGCTTACACCGAATTCCGCGTCACCGATCGTACGCGCAGCCGCCTCCATTACGCGGATCATCTTGGCCAAAGGGACCCGATGCTCTGGCGCATCGAGAACGCTTAGGGGAAGATCGTGGCGTTTCAGGATGCGGTTAAGCGCGCGATCTCCGGCCATGTCACGAACAAGTTCGGGAAAGGGGCCCCATCCCCGGATTCTTGTCATCGCTAAGGCTTTCAACGCAAACCCCCTCATTTCCCATACAAACGATATCACATTCTTTCCATGACGTTGAGCCTGGAGTGCCACTCGCCTTCAATGGCTTGAAGGCGCCGGAAGACCTGTTCAGAATGACCGGTTTCAGCCCACAGCGACGACTGCTGCGCCTCGGATCAAGGTCGTTAAAGGGCTCGAAACCGCCTTGTGGCGGCGCGGCATCGGTCGCTAGCAACCCGTCATCGAGACCAGTCGTTGACGCTTGGTCTTACAATCAATGGTCAACGCGGTGTTGATGTGTGGGCCGGGAGGGACGGATGGAGGCTAAATTATGCCCAGAATCCAACTTCCCGCCGCAAAACCGAAACGCAAGACCCGGAACAAGGGCTGCCTGATCGGTCAGAAACGCCCGCTGCTCCCGACGCAGGTATGGGCCATTCGTGCCCAGCTCGAACTCGCGGGCAATCTTCGTGATCTTGCGCTCTTCAACCTCGCCATAGACAGCAAGTTGCGCGGCTGTGACCTCGTCGGACTCCAGATTAGCGATCTCGTCGTCGAAGACCGAATCCGTGAGCGCGTCACGATTGTTCGGAGCAAGACCAATCGGCCGATCCAGTTCGAAGTATCTGAGAATACGCGCGAAACGATCGCTGCCTAGCTCGACCAACCCGAGATGCTGGGATGCAGACATCTGTTTCCGAGCCACTTCCACGCGTCACCGCACATCTCGACCGGGCAGTACGCGAGGCTTGTTCGAGACTGGGTATCGGCCATCGGCCTGGAACCGAGCGGCTACGGCACACATTCTTTGCGCCGGACCAAGGCCTCGGAGATCTATCGAAAGACCGGCAATCTCCGGGCTGTACAACTTTTGCTGGGTCACACCAAGGTCTACAGCACGGTACGATACCCGGGCGTCGAGCTTGAAGATGCAGTGAGAATCGCCGAAAGAATCGACATCTGAATCAAAACGGCGAGCGGCACGCGCCGTCCAAGACCTGTTCTTCGCTGATACAAAGGTCAGCGGCGCGAAAGAGCCCACAGCGGCTATTCATTCTGCAGTCAATGATGAGCGGCTGATCCAAATCAAGTCAGCCTTTCGAGCATGCGCTATAATAATTTTGCGTTGTTGACTGATGGGAGGACGGCAATGAAGAAGATATTCATGAGCGTGAGCTTGAGTGCATTGTTCACCGGCGCGGCATTTGCCCAAGGATACTCTGGCGACCTTGCGATAAACCCCGAAGATGTCCGACTTGGTCAGCGCGGCTATTCTCCATTTGTCGATCAGTCTTTTCCAAACAGAGTGTTCTGGGGCGATACCCACCTGCACACCTCCTACTCGACCGACGCCGGGATGGTCGGCAATGTGCTCGGTCCTGACGAAGCTTTCCGTTTCGCGCGTGGCGAGAAGGTGCGGGCCTCCCTCGGTGAGTTCGCGCAGCTTGTGCGTCCGCTCGATTTTCTGGTGGTTGCCGACCACGCCGAGAACCTTGGCCTCGCGCCGATGATCGCGGAATCGAACCCGCAGCTTCTGGCCAATAGCTGGGGTCGCAAGATCCACGATCTTGTGCGCGGTGGCGACCCGCTCGGCGCATTCGTAATGTGGGGCGAGGCGATGGGCGCGGTAACGGACCCGATTGACGACGACGATCTGACCCGTACATTTTGGAGGCGCATCGTCGATGCAGCTGAGCGGTACAATGAACCTGGCGTGTTCACATCTCTGCACGGCTTTGAATGGACTTCAATCAAGGACCTGAACAACCTGCATCGGATCGTCATGTTTCGAGATGGCGCAGACGAAGTCGCGGACCTCGTGCCATTTTCCAACTACGACAGTTCCGATCCGGAGGATCTTTGGGACTGGATGGAAGCGTATGAAACCCGAACAGGCGGTCAGGTCATGGCGTTTGCCCACAACGGCAACCTGTCGAATGGCACGATGTTCGACGATGTCCGCCAGAATGGCGAACCGATAGATCAGGCCTACGCCGAACGCCGGATGCGGTGGGAACCGCTATACGAAGTCACGCAGATTAAAGGCGACGGGGAAACCCACCCGATGCTCTCACCGAATGACGAGTTCGCGGACTATTATCGCTGGGATCGCGGAAATTTCGGCAGTGCACTTAAGACACCGGACATGCTGCCACGCGAATACGCTCGCGAGGCACTGGCGCGCGGTCTGAAATACGAAGAAGACATAGGCACGAACCCCTACAAATTCGGGATGATCGGCGCGACCGACAGCCACACGTCACTGGCAACCGCCCGCGAGGACAACTTCTTTGGCAAGGCTTCCCTGGCAGAACCCGGCGGCGGCGATCACCGCTACGATGAGTTCATCATCCAGCCTGATTATCTGGGTGAAGACGTCGCGATCCGCACGTATGAAACCCTCGCGTCCGGTCTTGCCGCTGCATGGGCGCGGGAGAACACGCGAGAGGCGATCTGGGACGCATTCAAGCGCAAGGAGGTTTATGCCACCACCGGCCCGCGCATGACTGTCCGCGTGTTTGCGGGGTGGGACTTTGAACCCGACGAGGTCCACCGTCCCGATTTCGCCGTCGAGGGTTATGCCCGGGGCGTGCCCATGGGCGCGGACCTCTTCGCCGGGCCAGAGGGAGCAGCCCCCACCTTCATGGTGCGTGCGCTGCGCGACCCGGACGGCGCGAACCTAGATCGCATCCAGATTGTCAAAGGATGGGTCAATGCGAACGGCGAACCCAAGACCAAGGTCTTCGATGCGGCATGGGCCGGGGATCGGGAGCCGGATGCGAATGGAAAGTTGCCCCCGGTCGGCAGCACCGTTAAGGGCGCAGATTATACCAACACGATTGGGTTGGCAGGGCTTGGCGCGCACTGGGTGGACCCAGAGTTCGACCCGGCGCAGCGTGCATACTATTATGTCCGGGTGCTTGAAATCCCGACGCCGACCTGGCTGGCCTATGACGAGGCTTTTTACGGCAACCTCGACCTGCCAGAGGATGCCGTAATGATCCATCAGGAGCGCGCCTACACTTCGCCCATCTGGTACACGCCAGAAAACTAACTTGAAAGCCAGCAGCAATGTCGCGTTTGTCCCGCATTGCGGCCATTCCAGCTCGCTTTAAAATGTATTTGAACTTCGAACAGGCGTAGCGCGACCCGGTATTACCGCGGGCTGCGCTTCGCCAGAATCCGCTGCAAGGTCCGGCGGTGCATGTTCAGCCGTCGCGCGGTTTCCGAGACGTTTCGGTCGCACAGTTCATAGACCCGCTGGATATGCTCCCACCGTACGCGGTCGGCGCTCATGGGGTTTTCGGGGGGCGGGGGCAGTTCGTCGCCCTTGGCCAGAAGCGCGTTGGTGATGTCGGTGGCGTCGGCGGGTTTCGACAGATAGTCTGTGGCGCCGATTTTCACGGCCGCCACGGCAGTCGCGATCGCGCCATAGCCAGTCAGAACCACCACCCGGCTGTCGGGGCGCTTTTCCCGCAACACCTCGACCACGTCCAGCCCGTTGCCATCCTCAAGCCGCAGATCCACGACGGCAAAGGCAGGTGGGCGAGCGGTGGCGATGGCGCGGCCGGCGGCGACCGATCCGGCGGTTTCCACCTCGAACCCGCGCTTTTCCATCGCCTTGGCCAGACGCCTCAGAAACGGCTCGTCATCATCCACCAGAAGCAGGGATTTGTCGGGGCCGATTTCAAGCTGCGCACTGTCTGCCATGTGGGTTCTTTCTGCTATGTCCTGCCGATAGGCTTGGTGTTGAGTAATAGCAGCGCCACACCAAAGGTCAAACCACCCTCTATTTCCCTGCCTGGTCCACGAAACAGGCGACCCGGTCGGCAATCTGATCGGCCGTGTCGTCCCGCTTGAAGAACTCCAGGAATCCGTCCTGCGGCGTGACGAAATAGGTAAAGGTGGAATGATCGACCAAGTAATACTCGTCGCTCTTGTCCTGGGCCTTGTAATAAGTCTTGTAGGCTTGGCTCGCAGCTTTGACCTGTTCGGGCGTTCCGGTCAGCCCGATCATCTTTTCATGCAGGTTGTAGGCAAAATCGCCGACCGCCTCGGGGGTGTCGCGATCGGGGTCGATCGAGATGAAGATCGGCGTCACCGAATAACCGCGCTCGGTCAGGATATCGACGGCCTCGGCATTGCGGGTGGTGTCCAGCGGGCAGACATCGGGGCAGAAGGTATAGCCGAAATAGATCAGCGACGGCTCGGTGATCACATCCTTGTCGGTCACGGTTTCACCCTTGGAGTTGATCAGCTCGAACGGGCCGCCGATGGCCGCGGAACCGCCGGCGATCTGGCTGGTCCGGCATTGGGCGAACTTGTCCTCGGGCCCGCCACGCGTCATCAGCCACATGGCGCCCAGGCCAAGGGCCAGAACGACGGTTGCGAGAATGGCATAAAGACGGGTCATGGCGTATTTCCTGACGCAAGGGGCTGTTGATCGGATCGGCCGCAACACCTATCAAGTTGACCAGCCGCCGCAACAGGACATAATCGCGCGATGACGGATTCCAACACCAGCCTCTGGCGCGGACAGGAACGCAGCAGTTGGATCCGGCTGCGCACGCTGATCCTGCTGCGATGGGTGGCCATCATCGGCCAGCTGACCGCCATCACCGTGGCGCAGCAGGTCTATCACGTTCAGCTGGAACTGGGCCTGTGCTATCTGGCCATCGGCGTGTCGGTGATGGGCAACCTGACGGCTATGCTGCTGTTCCCACAGAACAAGCGCCTGACCGAATTCGAGAACTTCCTGATGGTGCTGTTCGACCTGCTGCAGCTGGCCATTCTGCTGTACCTCACCGGCGGGCTGAACAATCCCTTTTCACTTCTGCTGCTGGGGCCGGTGACCATCGCCGCCAACGTCATGAGCACCCGCTCGACCCTGATCATCGGCGGGGCGGCGATCATCGTGGCGACGCTGCTGGCCCGGTTCCACCTGCCGCTGCGCACCAATCTGGGGCTGGTGCTGGACATCCCCGAGATCCTGCTGTTCGGAAACTGGGCCGCCATCGTGATCGCGATCGTGTTCATCGGCGCCTACTCGCACCGCATCAGCGCCGAGGTCCAGTCGATGTCCGAGGCGCTGGCCGCTACCCAGATGGCACTTGCCCGCGAACAGAAACTGACCGACCTGGGCGGGGTCGTGGCCGCCGCCGCGCATGAGCTGGGCACGCCTCTGGCCACCATCAAGCTGACCAGCGCCGAGCTGATCGAGGAATTGGACGACCGCCCGGACCTGAAGGAAGACGCCGCCCTGATCCGCGAGCAGGCCGACCGCTGCCGCGACATCCTGCGCGACATGGGCCGGGCCGGAAAGGACGACCTGCACCTGCGGCAGGCGCCACTGTCCACCGTGATCCACGAAGCCGCCGAGCCGCATATCCACCGCGGCAAACAGGTGCATTTCGCCGAAGGGCCGGGGCCGGATGGCGACGTTCAGCAGCCCTCGATCCTGCGCAAACCCGAGATCATCCACGGGCTGCGCAACCTGATCCAGAACGCGGTCGATTTCGCCCGCGCGCAGGTCTGGGTCGAGGCCGAATGGACCCCCGACCGCATCACCGTCAGCATCATGGATGACGGACGCGGATATCCGGCCCAGATCATCGGGCGCATCGGCGATCCGTTCATGCGCCGCAAACGCGCCGAAACCGACCTGCGCACGCGGCCCGAATACGAGGGCATGGGCCTGGGTCTGTTCATCGCCAAGACGCTGCTCGAGCGCAGCGGTGCGGAACTCTCCTTCGCCAACGGATCCGATCCGTATCAGGACCTCACTGACGACCCCGAGCGCCGGGGCGCCATCGTTCTGGTGTCCTGGCCGCGGAAACTGATCGACGCCCAGAGCGGTGAGTCGCCGGTTCCCTCGGGTGCCAACAAGCCGTTCCGGGTCTGAGTTAAGACACCGTTAACCATTGGCGCCGATAGTTGGGTCTGGTTTGGGTTTTCGGGTGCACGGAATATGGCAGACTGGATCATTCTGGCCGCGATCAGCCTGGTCTCGTCAAGCCTGGCGCTGCAGTGGCTGTTGCCGCGGCGCCGGCCCCGCGATGACAGCTTTGGCCTGTCGGCGCCCGAATCCCTTTTGGATGCGGTGTTTCTGTTCGATGGCGATCGCCTGATCAGCCATTCCGACATCGCCCTGTCCGGATTCGAGTCGGTGAATGACTGGAACGATCTCAGTCGCCTGTTGCAGAGGGACTTTCCCGCCTTTCCCGAGTCTCCTGAACTGGTGCGCGAGCAGGGCAGCATGGTGGTGTCTGCCATCGACTGCACGGTCGAGCGAGAAGTTCTGTGCGAATGGATCGACGGGATTGTACGGGTGCGCCTGCGCGACCGGGCCGGCGCACCCGAGCCCATTCGCCGCGACCCCAGCGACCCGATCCGCCTGGCCATGGACAAGGCGCCCTATCCGGTATGGCTTCTGAACCGGTCGAACAGGGTCAGCTGGTGCAACGCTGCGTATGTAACGCTGGCCCGCAAGGTACGGGGGCCCGATACCGACCTGACCGACCCCATGTTTCCCGATCTCGCGGGTGAAACCCGGCCCGGACGGAAGACCCGCGTTTCCATTCCGGTCAAAGGCAACGACAACAGGCTGTGGTTCGATCTGACGCAGATCGAACTGGACGAGGGCATGCTGCACTATGCCGTCGACGTAAACGCGATCGTCGAGGCCGAAACCGCCCAGCGCAAATTCGTCCAGACCATGACCAAGACCTTCGCGCAGTTGTCGATCGGGTTGGCGATCTTCGACCGCAACCGGCAGCTGGCGCTGTTCAACCCAGCACTGATCGACCTGACGGCGCTGCCGCCCGACTTTCTCAGCTGCCGCCCCAGCCTTTCCAGCTTTTTCGACAGGCTGCGAGACCAGCACATGATGCCCGAACCCAAGAACTATCGAAGCTGGCGCAGCCAGATGAACGACCTGCTCGAAGCGGCCGAAGGCGGCAACTATCAGGAAACCTGGTCGCTGCCCTCGGGATCGGTCTATTCGGTCAGCGGCCGCCCGCATCCCGACGGCGCCGTTGCTTTTCTGTTCGAGGACATCACCGCCGAGATCACCCTGACCCGGCGCTTCCGGTCGGAGATGGACCTGATGCAGTCGGTCTTCGACAAGTTGGCCGACGCGATCGCCGTTTTCGCCGATGACGGGACTCTGGCCTTCACCAACCATGCTTATCACCAGCTTTGGAACGAGCCGGACGAAGAGGGTTTCCAGCCCGCCACCGTGTTGGACCTCATCCGCAGCTGGCAGGAAAAATGCCAGGCGACTCCGGTTCTGGGCGAAATTCGCGACTTCATCGAAATGCGCAATGACCGGGCTGAGTGGAGCGCGGAAATCCGCAAGTCGGACGGGACGCCCGTATCCTGCACGGTGACCCCGATCCAGAACGGCGCGACCATCGTCCGTTTCTCGGTCGAACCGGCGGAAAACCCGGCCAGAGGAATGATGCAGATCCCGGCCTGAACCGGGTTGCAGCGGGGGTGCGGCGCGTCCATTGTGGCGCCATGAATTCGCCTGTTTCGATAACCCTGGACTCGCCCGAAAAGACGTCGCGCCTGGCGGCGGAACTGGGCCAACGGCTGGCCCCCGGCGACGTGGTGCTGCTGGACGGACCCATAGGCAGCGGCAAGACCCATTTCGCCCGCAGCCTGATTCGGTCGGTCCTGCCGGTCCCCGAGGATGTTCCATCACCGACCTTCACCCTGGTTCAGGTCTATGACGGCGCCACCGGAGAGATATGGCATTCCGACCTGTATCGCCTGACCTCGGCCGACGAGATCGTCGAACTGGGCCTGACCGAGGCGTTCGACACAGCGATCTGTCTGGTCGAATGGCCAGAAAAGCTGGGCGATCTGCGGCCGGAGTCGGCCTTGTTGGTCACGTTTAAAACCGACGCGGCCCACGAGGAAACGCGACATCTGACACTGTCCTGGTCCGATCCGAAATGGGCTGACAAGCTGGAGTTTTCCGTATGACCAACCGTGCAGACCTGATCCAGGCGTTCCTGGGGCGGACCCCGTGGTCCGGAGCACGACGCCAACCGCTGGCTGGCGACGCGTCCAACCGCCGCTACGAGCGGCTGACCGATCCCGACACGGGAAGGACGGTTGTATTGATGGATGCGCCCCCGGACAAGGGCGAGGACGTCCGGCCCTTTGTCAAGGTCGCCCGCTACCTGAATTCCATCGGTCTGAGTGCGCCTGAAATCCTGGCTGAGGATGCCGAGCACGGCTTTCTGCTGCTGGAAGATTTCGGTGATGAGCTGTTCGCCCGGGTGCTGGAACGCGCGCCCGCGAAAGAGCGCGCGTTGTACGACGCCGCCACCGACGTTCTGGTGCATTTGCACGCCGCCTCCTTGCCCGCGCTGGACAGCTATGATCCATCCCTGATGACCGAACTGTCGGCACTGGCCTTCACCAAATATGCGGAAGGAATTCTGGGCAGGCGCGATGCCGACGCCCGGGCGCGGTTCGAACACCGCTTTGCCGACATCCTGCATCAGGAAACTTCGGGCACACGGGTGGTGACGCTCAGGGACTACCACGCCGAGAACCTGATCTGGCTGCAGGATCGCGATGGGGTCCGCCGGGTCGGCCTGCTGGATTTCCAATGCGCGATGCTGTGCCATCCGGCCTATGATCTGGTGTCGCTGCTGCAGGATGTCCGGCGCGCCGTGCCGGCAGGAGTCGAGATGCAGATGATCCAGCGCTACATCGCGTCCACCGGCGTGGACGATCATGACTTCCGCACTGCCTACAGCGTTCTGGGCGTCCAGCGGAACCTGCGCATTCTCGGCGTGTTCGCCCGGCTGGCCATGGATTATGGCAAGCCGCATTACATCGATCTGATCCCGGCCACCTGGGCGCATCTGATGCGCGATCTGGAACATCCCGCGTTGATTTCCCTGGCCGACCTGCTGCGCTCGGCCCTGCCCGAACCCACCCCGGAAAACCTGGCACGTCTGAGGGGCGCATGACCGCAAGACCGCAGGCCGTGATGCTGTTTGCCGCCGGTTTCGGCACCCGGATGGGCGCGTTGACCCGCACCCGACCCAAGCCGCTGATCCCGGTGGCCGGACGGCCGCTGATCGACCATACGCTGGAGTTGACGGATGCGGTGAGGCCGCGCCGTGTGGTCGCGAACCTACACTACATGGCCGATCAACTGACCGATCATTTGGCGCCGCGTGGTGTTCTGCTGTCACACGAACAGCCGGAAATCCTGGAAACTGGCGGCGGGTTGCGGGCAGCCTTGCCACTGCTGGGTCCGGGGCCGGTATTCACGATGAATACCGATGCGATCTGGTCCGGGCCCAACCCTTTGGAGTTGCTGCAGGCGGCCTGGGACCCGGCGCGGATGGACGCGCTGTTGATCTGCGTGCCGATCGCACAGACGATCGGACATGCAGGCCCCGGAGACTTCAAGGTCGACCCCGAAGGCCGGCTTGCACGCGGGCCGGGTCACGTCTATGGCGGCATTCAGATCCTCAAGACCGACGGTCTGGCGGAAATTCCGGAAAAAGCGTTCTCGCTCAATGTTTTGTGGGACCGGATGCAGCGCGATGGACGGCTGTACGGGCTGCAGTATCCCGGGCGCTGGTGCGATGTCGGCCGCCCCGAAGGCATCGCTCTGGCCGAGGAGATGCTGGCCGATGTTTGAACCCGGCGCCACCCCTCGGGTCTTTGCAGTGCCCCCCGGCGCGGATTTTCCGCAGGCACTGGTGCGCGGGCTGCGGGCGCGCTGCGATGGCCACCCGCCCGAGGCACTGGCCCGCGTACAACTGGTGCTGAACACCCGCCGCATGGCCCGCCGCGTGCGCGAGCTGTTCGATCAGGGCCCGCCCTGCCTGTTGCCCCGCATTTCGCTGGTGACTGATCTCGGCGAAAGCGTCGATCTGGATCAGGTGCCGCCCGCCGTGCCGCCCTTGCGGCGACGGCTGGAACTGACGCAACTGGTGTCCCGCTTGCTCGACCAGCAACCGGACCTGGCCGCGCGGTCGTCGCTGTTCGACCTGTCCGACAGCCTCGCCGCCCTGATCGAAGAGATGCAGGGCGAAGGCGTCTCGCCCGAGGCGATCCGGCAGCTGGACGTGACCGACCTGTCGGGCCATTGGGCACGGGCGCAGGCCTTCATCGGCATCGCCGACCAGTTCCTGAAGACCGAGGATGGCAGCCTGGACGTGCAGGCCCGCCAACGCCGCGTGGTCGAAAACCTGATCGCCCGCTGGCAGGACGCGCCGCCGCAACACCCGGTGATCCTGGCCGGGTCCACCGGCTCGCGCGGGGCCACGCTGATGCTGATGCAAGCGGTGGCGCGGCTGCCGCAGGGGGCGCTGATCCTGCCCGGGTACGATTTCGACCAGCCCGCCCATGTCTGGGAGCGGTTGGATTCGACAATGACCTCGGAAGATCACCCGCAATACCGGTTCCGCAAGCTGATGACAGAACTGGGCTTGGAGCCGGATCAGATCGCAGCCTGGACCCCGGACCAGCCCCCCTCGCCCGCGCGCAACCGTCTGGTTTCATTGGCGTTGCGTCCGGCCCCGATTACCGATGCCTGGATGAGCGAAGGCCCGCGGCTGCGCGATCTTGATGCCGCGACGCGCGACATCACCCTTGTCGAGGCGCAATCGCCGCGGGCCGAGGCGCTGGCCATCGCCCTGCGCCTGCGGCAGGCGGCCGAGACCGGACAGACTGCTGCCCTGATCACCCCCGACCGGATGCTGACCCGCCAGGTCAGCGCTGCGCTGGACCGCTGGAACATCCTGCCCGACGACAGTGCCGGCCTGCCGCTGCAACTGTCGCCGCCGGGCCGGTTCCTGCGTCATGTGGCTGGGCTGTTCGCGCGCCGTCTGGATGCCGAGGCGCTGCTGACCCTGCTGAAACACCCCTTGTGCCACAGCGCGGGCGACCGCGGTGCCCATCTGCTGCACAGCCGCGATCTAGAACTGCACCTGCGCCGCAATGGCCCGCCCTTCCCCGACCGCGCCAGCCTGACCGGCTTTGCCGTCGAAAAAGAAGTACCCGATGCGTGGGCCCAGTGGCTGATCCGCAATTTCTGCGACCAGCAGATCAGCGGCACCCTGCCGCTCACCGACTGGGTGCAGCGCCTGCGCGATCTGGCCGAAGCTATTGCTGGCGCCGGAACCGCCGGCGCGGGCGAGCTGTGGGACAAGAATGCAGGCCAAGCGGCTCTGGCGGTGATCTCGGGCCTTGCGGACGAGGCCGAGCACGGCGGCGAGATGACGGCGCTGGATTTCGCCGATCTGTTGGGTGCGCTGCTGGCCGGGCAAGAGGTCCGCGACCGCGACGCCCCCCACCCGCGGATCATGATCTGGGGTACGCTCGAAGCGCGCGTGCAGGGTGCCGACCTGCTGATTCTGGGCGGGCTGAACGAGGGCAGCTGGCCCGAGGCCCCCGCGCCCGACCCGTGGTTGAACCGCCAGATGCGCGACCGTGCCGGCCTGCTGCTGCCGGAACGGCGCATCGGCCTGTCGGCCCATGATTTCCAGCAGGCCATCGGCGCGCCCGAGGTCTGGTTGACCCGCGCGGTGCGCTCGGATGATGCCGAAACCGTGCCGTCACGCTGGCTGAACCGGTTGACCAACCTGTTGCAGGGCCTGCCGGATCAAGGCGGCCGCGCGGCGCTTGAACAGATGCGCGACCGGGGCAAGACATGGCTGCGCTGGTCCGAGATGCTGGAACAGGCGCCCCGGATCGCCGCCGCACCGCGTCCTTCACCGCGCCCGCCGGCGGCCGCGCGCCCGCGCCGCCTGTCGGTGACCGAGATCAAGAAGCTGATCCGCGACCCCTATGCGATTTATGCCAAGCACGTCCTGCGCCTGAAACCGCTGGACCCGCTGGTGCAGGCGCCCGACGCCCTGCTGCGCGGTATCGTGATCCACGAGATCCTGGAACATTTCGTCAAGGACAGCGTGCTGGACGGCGCGCTGCTGACCCGCGACAATTTCCTGAAACGGGCCGAGGCGCTTCTGGATCAGCATGTCGCCTGGCCTACCGCCCGAAAACTGTGGCTGGCGCGGCTGGAGCGGATCGCAGACGACTTTCTGCGCGCCGAGATCAGCCGCCGCAGCGACGGCGGCCCGATCGCGTTCGAGGCCAAGATGCGCCTGACGCTGGAACCGCTTGGGTTCACTCTGAATGGCCGCGCCGACCGAATCGACCGCAACAGCCGCGGCGCCCTGACCATCATCGACTACAAGACCGGCACGCCACCCTCGGAATCGCAGCAGGCCAAGTTCGACAAACAGCTGCTGATCGAGGCCGCGATGGCCGAGCAGGGCGGGATCGACGGCTTTGACCCGATGGCCGTGGCCAGCGCCGTGTTCATCGGTATGGGCGGCACCTACAAAGAGGTCCCGGCACCTTTGGACAAAGAGCCGCCCGACAAGGTTCTGGCCGAGCTGAAAGAGCTGATTTCTGCCTATTTAGAGCCTGATCAGGGGTTTTCTTCGCGCCGGATGATGCACAAGGACAGCGACGTGGGCGACTATGACCACCTGGCGCGGTTCGGCGAATGGGACCGCACCGCCGAAACCAAGCCCGAGGATCTGACATGACCCCGCGCGACGAAGCGACCGAACGGCAGGTTCAGGCGGCGCGGCCCGATGCTTCGACCTGGCTGGCGGCCAATGCGGGCTCGGGCAAGACGCGGGTTCTGACCGATCGCGTGGCGCGGCTGCTGCTGGATGGTGTACAGCCGCAGCACATCCTGTGCCTGACCTACACCAAGGCCGCCGCCAGCGAGATGCAGAACCGCCTGTTCAAACGGCTGGGCGAATGGGCGATGCTGGACGACGCGGCGTTGCTGCGGCAACTGACCGAACTGGGCGTCGAAGGGGTAATCGACCCCGACCGCCTGGCCCGTGCCCGCACCCTGTTCGCGCGTGCCATCGAAACGCCGGGCGGGTTGAAGATCCAGACGATCCACTCGTTCTGCGCCTCGCTGCTGCGGCGGTTCCCGCTGGAGGCCGGGGTCAGCCCGCAGTTTTCCGAGATGGAAGACCGCGCCGCGGCCCTTCTGCGAGAGGAAATCGTCGAGGATTTCGCCGAAGGCCCACAGGCCCGCCTGATCGAGGATGTGGCCCGCCACATCACCGATACCGGCTTTGACAAGCTGACCGCCGCGATCGCCCAGAAGCGCACCCTGTTCAAGCCCGCGCTGCAATGGCCCGACCTGCTGGCCCGTTTTGGCCTGCCCGAGAGGTTCGACGAGGACGCGCTGCTGGCGCAGGTGTTTCTGGGCGGCGAGGTCGAACTGATCCGGTCGATCCTTCCGGCGCTGGCGGGCGGCGGCAAGACCGACGCCAAGGCGGCCGAGAAACTGTCGGGCTTCACCGAACCCGCCTTGGGTCAGTTGCCGGTGCTGGAAGACGTGTTCCTGACCGGAAAATCCGCCAAAGAGCCCTTTACCGCCAAGATCGGCAATTTTCCCACCAAGGCGCTGCGCGAGGGGGTCCTGGCAGGGCATATGGATCCGCTCGAGTCGCTGATGCGGCGGGTCGAGGCCGCGCGGGAAGGGCGTCTGGCGCTGGCAGCCGCGCGCAAATCCATGGTGCTGCACCGCTTCGCGGCGGCGTTCCTGCCGGAATACGAGCGCCGCAAGCAACTGCGCGGCTGGTTGGATTTCGACGACCTGATCCTGCGCGCGCGCCTGTTGCTGAACGACCCGGCGGTGGCCGCTTGGGTGCTGTACCGGCTGGATGGCGGGATCGACCACATCCTTGTGGACGAGGCGCAGGACACCAGCCCTGATCAATGGGATGTGGTCGAGAAACTGGCACAGGAATTCACCAGCGGCGAGGGCGCACGGTCCGGGGTCGAGCGGACGATCTTCGTGGTCGGCGACAAGAAACAATCGATCTATTCCTTTCAGGGGGCCGACCCGCAGGCCTTTGACCGGATGCAAGCCGAGTTTGGGCGGAAATTGCAGGAATCAGGCTCTAAACTGTGGGATTGGACGCTGGAATATTCGTTCCGCTCCTCCAGCGCCATCCTGTCATTGGTCGATATCCTGTTCGAAAACCACGCCGAGGCGGGGTTTCAGAAAGAGTCCCAGCACCGCGCCTTCAAGGCCGATCTGCCGGGCCGGGTCGATCTGTGGCCGGTGGTGGAAAAGGTCGAGGACGCGGACGAGGGCGACTGGACCGACCCGGTCGATCGGCCCGCGGCGCAGCATCACACGGTGATCCTGGCCAACCAGATCGCCGCGCGCATCAAGGCCATGATCGACGCCGGCGAAACCATCCCCGAAGACGGCCCCACGCGCGGTACATTCGTGCGCCGGAAGGTGCGGCCGGGGGATTTTCTGATCCTGGTGCAGCGCCGCTCGGACCTGTTCGCCGAGATCATCCGCGCCTGCAAGGCCCAGGGTCTGCCGATCGCGGGGGCCGACCGGCTGAAGGTGGGCGCGGAACTTGCGGTCAAGGATTTGGCCGCACTGCTGAGTTTCCTTGCCACGCCCGAGGATGACCTGTCGCTGGCCACGGTACTGAAATCGCCGCTGTTCGGCTGGTCCGAGCAGATGCTGTTCGACCTCGCTCATCGCCGGCAGGAAAGGTACCTGTGGGCGGCGCTGCGCCAACGCGCCGGGGATTTTCCCGAAACGCTGGCTGTGTTGAACGATCTGCGCGGGCAGGTGGACTTTCTGCGCCCCTATGACCTGATCGAACGGGTGCTGACCCGCCATGACGGCCGCCGCAAACTGTTGGGCCGTTTGGGCGCCGAGGCCGAGGACGGCATCAACGCGCTGCTGTCGCAGGCGCTGGCTTATGAGCGGTCAGACATTCCCAGCCTTACCGGTTTCCTGGTCTGGATGCAGACCGATGACCTTGAGATCAAGCGCCAGATGACCGGCGTGGGCGACATGATCCGGGTGATGACGGTACATGGCTCGAAAGGATTGGAGGCGCCGGTCGTGATCCTGCCGGACACCGGCAAGCGGCAGCCGCCCCGCGATGCCGAGATCATGGTCGCCGACGGAACGCCGCTGTGGAAGGTGTCCGCCGACCTGTCGCCGAACCTGATTGCCCGTGCCCGCGAAGACGCGCGCCAACGCGAGGAAAACGAGCGGCTGCGTTTGCTGTACGTCGCACTGACACGGGCCGAGAAATGGCTGATCGTGGCGGCTGCCGGCGATCTGGGCAAGGACGGGTCCAGCTGGTACCAGCTCGTCGAAGAGGCGATGGGCCGGGCAGGGGCCACCGAGATCCCGGGCACCGGCATCCGCCGTCTGGCGCATGGCGATTGGGAGGGTCTGCCACTGGACCATCGCCCGACCCCGGAACCGGCGCAGGAGATCCTACCGGACCTGTTCCACCGGCCCGCATCCGAGCCGATACCCGATCCCGAAACGCTCAGCCCGTCCGATCTGGGCGGGGCCAAGGCCCTGCCGGGCGAGACCGGGCTTGAGGAAGAGGCCGCCAAGCTGCGCGGCACCCGCCTGCACCTGCTGCTCGAACATCTGGCCGAGGCGCCGCGCGACCGGTGGGATCAGCTCTGCGCCCGGCTTCTGCCCGATATGCAGGACGGCGACCGCCGCGACCTTCTGGCCGAGGCGTCGGGCGTGCTGACCGCACCGGACTTGGCCCCCGTCTTTGCACCGGCCGCGCTGGCCGAGGTGCCCGTCTCGGCCACTCTGGACGGTCGTCGGATCCACGGGGTGATCGATCGGTTGATCGTGACGGATGACGTGGTGCAAGTCATTGATTTCAAATCAAACGCCACGGTTCCCGATCGGGCCGAGACCTGCCCCGAAGGCTTGCTGCGCCAGATGGGCGCCTATGCCGCCGCGCTGTCGCAGATCTATCCCGGTCGCGAGATCCGCACCGCGATCCTGTGGACCCGGACGGCGCGTCTGATGTGGCTGCCACACGATCTTGTGACGGAGGCCTTGGGGCGTGCCCAGATATCTTGACCTCCCTCTTGGGGACACCTACGTTCTACTCCCAAGCGCATGTCATTCAGGAGACAGAATATGTCGACCGTAGCCGTAACCGACGAAACCTTTGACGCCGAAGTCAAGAACTCGGACGTCCCCGTCGTGGTGGATTTCTGGGCCGAGTGGTGCGGCCCCTGCAAGCAGATCGGCCCCGCCTTGGAAGAGCTGGCGGCCGAATACGGCGACAAGATCAAGATCGCCAAGGTCGACGTGGACAGCAACCCCAACTCGGCCGCGGCCATGGGCGTGCGCGGCATTCCGGCGCTGTTCATCTTCAAGAATGGTCAGGTGGTTTCAAACCGCGCAGGCGCCGCGCCCAAGGCCGCCCTGCAAAGCTGGATCGAAGAATCGATCTGATCGCACCGGATCCCAAGGACATAAGGCGCCCCGCCAAGGGCGCCTTTTTTGCGGCCATACCGGACAAAAGAAAAGACCGCCCGAAATTTCGGACGGCCCTTTCTGGGGAGATAACTTTGCGTGCCGCTCAGATCTTGGCGATGTCGGCGCGGGTCAGGCCGATGTCGTCCAGCTGTTCGTCGCTCAGGCGCGACAACAGTTTGCGGGTCTTGCGGCTGGTGTTCCATTCAACAACCGAGTCATAGACGCGGATGAAAGCGTCCACTACGTGCAGGATGGTAGCTGCTCCGAGCGGCGCATGGATGTTTGCGGTGGTTGCCATTTTGCGCATTCCTTCAACTGAAGCAGCCGATCCAATGTCGGTTGCAGGCCCCATCTAGTCCTGCCGGGGGCGACTCACAATTGCTGGTCCGACAACCCCGTGTTGCGCAGATTGCATATCTTTTGGGCAGTTTGAGAACGGGTTGCGCGGATCGCCCGCCCGGCCCATATAGGTCGGCAACGGATACGGAGGCTTGGATGGCTGAGAACGACTTTCCCGGATGGCATGGCACCACGATCATCGGCGTCAAGAAGGGCGGCGAGGTCGTCATTGCGGGTGACGGGCAGGTCAGCCTGGGCCAGACCGTGATCAAGGGCACCGCCCGCAAGGTGCGCCGCCTGTCGCCCGGCGGGTTCGAGATCGTCGCCGGCTTCGCCGGATCGACGGCGGATGCCTTCACCCTGCTGGAACGGCTCGAGGCCAAGCTTGAGGCGACACCGGGCCAGTTGGCCCGCGCCTCGGTCGAGCTGGCCAAGGACTGGCGTACCGACAAGTATCTGCAAAAGCTCGAGGCGATGCTGATCGTCACCGACGGGGCGGACATGTTCGTGATCACTGGGGCGGGCGACGTGCTGGAGCCCGAACATGACGTGGCCGCGATCGGGTCGGGCGGCAATTTCGCGCTGGCGGCGGCGCGGGCGATGATGGACAGCGACAAGAGCGCCGAACAGGTGGCCCGCGACGCAATGGCGATCGCCGCCGATATTTGCGTCTACACCAACGGCAACCTCACCGTGGAGACTATTAAGAAGTGACCCGCTCAAGCGACGAGGCCGACAAGGCTTTCAGAATAGCTTCGCAAATCCAGACAGGAATCGACAAGGAGCTCGGCCGGACGAGGCCCGCTATTCAACGTGCCTCGATTCTGGCTCAAAATGTTCTGCGAGAAGATTTAGGATATTTTGGCGAGCCGGACACACAGTATTCACTGAGCGAGGCAGAGAAAAACCGATTGCTTGCACATGCGAGGCAAGATTCGGCACTAGCAGCAGCCACGGCATCCGAACTTGAAGCTGAGCTTGTTTCCCTAAGAAAGACTGTTCGGCATCTATGGTGGGCTGTCTTACTGGTTGCCGCCCTCCTTTTCTTGGCCCTAGTAGGAATCTATTCATGACCGACCTGACCCCGCGCGAGATCGTCAGCGAACTGGACCGTTTCATCATCGGCCAGAAAGAAGCCAAACGTGCCGTCGCCGTGGCGCTGCGCAGCCGCTGGCGCCGCAAGCAGTTGCCCGATGACCTGCGCGAAGAGGTGTTTCCCAAGAATATCCTGATGATCGGCCCCACCGGCGTCGGCAAGACCGAGATCAGCCGCCGCCTGGCCAAGCTGGCCCGCGCCCCCTTCATCAAGGTCGAGGCGACCAAGTTCACCGAAGTCGGCTATGTCGGCCGCGACGTCGAACAGATCATCCGCGATCTGGCCGATGCCGCGATCATCCAGACCCGCGAATTCATGCGCGAAGAGGTCAAGGCCAAGGCGCACCAGGCCGCCGAGGACCGGGTGATCGAGGCCATCGCCGGCTCGGACGCCCGCGAGGCGACCCGCGAGATGTTCCGCAAGAAGCTGAAGTCGGGCGAGCTGGACGATACGGTGATCGAGCTCGAGATCGCCGATCATTCCAACCCCATGCCGATGTTCGACATTCCCGGCCAGCCCGGCAGCCAGATGGGCATGATGAATCTGGGCGACATCTTCGGCAAGGCCTTCGGTGGGCGGACGGTAAAGCGCCGGATGACCGTGGCCGAAAGCTATGACATCCTGATCGGGGAAGAGGCCGACAAGCTGCTGGACGACGAAACCGTCACGCGGACCGCACTGGAAGCGGTCGAGCAGAACGGCATCGTCTTCCTTGACGAGATCGACAAGGTCTGTGCCCGGGCCGATGCGCGCGGTGCCGATGTCAGCCGCGAAGGCGTGCAGCGCGACCTGCTGCCGCTGATCGAGGGCACGACCGTGTCCACCAAGCACGGCCCGGTCAAGACCGACCATATCCTGTTCATCGCGTCGGGTGCCTTCCACATCGCCAAGCCCTCGGACCTGCTGCCCGAACTTCAGGGCCGGCTACCGATCCGGGTCGAGCTGCGCGCGCTGACCGAAGAGGATTTCGTGCGTATCCTGACCGAGACCGACAACGCCCTGACCCGCCAGTACACCGCGCTGATGGGCACCGAGGACGTGACCGTATCGTTCACCGATGACGGCATCGCGGCGCTGGCCCGGATCGCGGCCGAGGTGAACCGCAGCGTCGAGAATATCGGCGCCCGGCGTCTGTACACGGTGATGGAGCGCGTGTTCGAAGACCTGTCTTTTGCCGCCCCCGACAAGGCCGGCGCCGAGATCGTGGTGGACGCGCAATTCGTGGATGACAATTTGGGCGAATTGACCAAATCCGCCGATCTCAGCCGTTACGTTCTGTAACAGGTCCCACCGAAGATCGGCGGTCTGTCGCCACCCAAGTCTCTGGACCCTGCCGCTGGTTCCGTTATGCGTAGGCCGTTCATTTGTTCCGAGGCCCGTTCCGTGCTGCGCATTCTGATCCTTCTTGTCTGGGTCTCCACATTGGGTGCCTGTGTCGACAGGTCCGTTTCGGTAATCCTGCCGCAGGCGCTCGAGGTTGGCACTGCGCAGACCGTCTTTGTCGCGACCACGCGTGCGCGCGAACCGGACGGCAGCTATGGCTATGGGCGGGCCGAGGATCTGAGGTTTCTGGAACTGACCGTGTCGATTCCGCCGAGCCACCGGCCGGGAACGCTTGATTTTTCCTATTCCGACCCTGATCCCGCAAAACAGTTCGTGCTGGCCGGGCTGAAAGAATTTGACGGGCCGCGGGACCTAAAGGCGCGGCTGAATGGCGCGCAGGAGGTCACGATTTTTGTGCACGGCTTCAACGCCACCCAGACCGAAACCGCGTTTCGTGCGGCCCAGCTGGCCCATGACATCGGGCTGCCGGGGCGGACCCTGATCTATTCCTGGCCCAGCCGGGGCAGCGGCACGGGTTATGCCTATGATCTGGACAGCATGCTGTTTGCGCACAACGGGCTGCAGCAAACGGTGGCAAAGCTTAAATCCATCGGCGTTCCGCGCATACTGATCGTGGCGCATTCGATGGGGGCCGCGCTGACCATGGAGATGATGCGCCAGGCCGAGCTGCGCGAGCCCGGCTGGTCACGGCGCAACCTGGAAGGTGTTCTGCTGATCTCGCCCGACCTGGATGTCGATGTGTTTCGGTCGCAGATGGCCAGCATCCAGGACCCGCCCGATCCGTTCTTGGTGATGGTGTCAAAGAAAGACCGGATTCTAGGCATCTCGGCCCGGCTGCGCGGCACCGCCAAGAGTGAACGGCTGGGCAATATCCGGTCGACCGACCGGATCGCCGAATACCCGATCAGCATCATCGACACGACCGTGTTCAACCGCGATGCCGAATCCTCGCATTTCGTGGCCGCGACCTCGCCGGCGTTGCTGTCAATTCTGGGCGCGCTCCGCCGCGTCAGCCGGACCTTCGGCAAGGACAACGGAGGGATCGACCTGCTGGTTCCTCCGGCCGTTCGAAACGGAACCGGCGCGACCGAAGTGATTCTGACGGAAACCGGGCAGGTCCGGGTCAGTTCTCCGTGACCGGGCGGGGGCTGCGCCATTTTCTGGCCGGGAATGCGCCATGGCTGGGTGCCGGGGTGCTGCTGACCTTTCTGTCCAGTTTCGGGCAGACGTTTTTCATCTCGATCTTCGCGGGCCAGATCCGGGCCGAGTTCGGCCTGAGCCACGGCGCCTGGGGCAGCCTCTATGCGCTGGGTACTCTGGTTTCGGCCGGGGTCATGATCTGGGCCGGAGGGCTGACCGACCGCTACCGCGTGCGCGCGCTGGGGGCTGCGGTGCTGGGAGGCCTGGCCGTGGCGGCGATGGCGATGGCGGTCAACCACTGGGTGGTCCTGCTGCCGGTTGTGATCTTTTTGTTGCGGCTGTTCGGCCAGGGCATGTGCAGCCACATCGCAATGGTGGCGATGACCCGATGGTTCACCGCCTCGCGCGGGAAGGCGCTGTCGATCGCGACGCTGGGCTTTGCCGTGGGCGAGGCGGTTTTGCCGATGCTGTTCGTGGCCGCGATGGCGCTGATTGACTGGCGCTTGCTGTGGGTCGCCTCGGCCGCCGTGACGCTGTTGGGCGTACCCGCCTTGATGCGGATGCTCAGGAACGAACGCACCCCCCAAAGCCTTGCGCAGCAGCATTCGGCCACCGGGATGGCGGGCCGTCACTGGACCCGATCCGAAACCCTGCGGACCCCGCTGTTCTGGTTCATGGCGCCGGCGCTTCTGGGGCCGTCGGCCTTCATCACCGCCTTTTTCTTTCACCAGGTTCATATGGCGCAGATCAAGGGTTGGGCGCATCTGCAGCTTGTGGCGCTGTTTCCGATCTATACCGGGGTGTCGATTTTGGCGATGTTCGCCTCGGGCTGGGCGCTGGACAGGTGGGGTACCGCCCGGATGATGCCGTTCTATCAACTGCCGCTGGCGATCGGGTTTGGCCTATTTTCCGTCGTACACACAATCCCCGGCGCGGTGGTGGCACTGGCGTGTCTGGCGCTGTCGGTTGGGGCCAACAGCACGCTGCCCGCGGCCTTCTGGGCCGAGTTCTACGGCACCCGCCACATCGGCGCGATCAAGGCCATGGCTGCTGCGGTCATGGTGCTGGGATCGGCCATCGGACCGGGCCTGACCGGGGCACTGATCGACAAGGGCGTTTCGTTGACCACCCAGTTTCAATGGATCGCCGGGTTTTTCATGCTGGCCAGCGCGCTGGTTTGGGCCGGGATCCACCGGGCGCAGCGGCTGTTCTAGCGGATCCGGCGCAGGTAGACGTAATAGGCCCCTTCGCCGCCATGGCTGACATGGGCCGGCGCCACCTGCAGCACCGCCTGCGCCAGCGGCGGCAACGCGAGCCATTGAGGCACCTGATTGCGCAGCACCCCGCGCGGAGTCGGAATCGGGCCGGGCTCGTCGCGGTGTTTGCCCTTGCCCGTCACGATCAGAACCAGCCGCTTTCCCGAGGCCTGAGCCGACAGGATGAACCTGATCAGCGCCGGGTGCGCCGTGTCGACCCGCATGCCGTGCAGGTCCAGCTTGCCCTCGGGTTTCAGCTTGCCGCGCTTCATCCGGGCGAAGGCCTTGCTGTCCATCTGCACGGGCGCAGCCCGCAGCCCCTCGGCCACCGAAGGCTTCAGACGATGGTCCGGCGCGGGCCCAGGTCGGTTCTGACCCAGCTGGAACGGCTCGATCCGCGGTTTGGGCGGTTTCTTGGGCGTGGGCTTGGGCAGGGTGGTCGGATGCACCGACTGCGGCAGTTCCGGGTGCAGCCGTTCGGTCTGGCGGGCCACCTTGCGCCACAGTTCGATCTCGTCAGCGGTCAGTTTGCGCCGGGTCATCAGAATTCGTCCGGCAACATGGCATAGGCGCGCTGGATCGGCAGCAGCACCACCATGCGGCCCGGATCCTTCAGCCGTCCGGCCGCCTGGCCCGCGGCGTCCCCCGTGCCGAAAAAGATGTCGGCCCGCTGTGCGCCCTTGATCGCGGCACCGGTGTCCTGCGCAATCATCAGGCGGCGCAGGGGCACGGCCCCGTCTTTCTCGACCCAGACCGGCGCACCCAGCGGCACAAAGGCCGGATCCACCGCCACGCTGCGCATCGCGGTGATCGACCGGTTCATTGCTCCCAGCGGGCCCCGGTCGGGCGCCACGCGCGAAACCTCGCGGAAGAACACGTAGGACGGGTTGTGCATCAGCAGTTCGGCCCCGGCTTCGGGGTTCTTGCGGACCCAGGCGCGGATCATCCGGGCGCTGACCTCATGCGCACCCAGCAGGCCCCGCCGCACCATCTCGACCCCGATCGAGCGATAGGGGTGGCCGTTCGCGCCGCCATACCCCACCCGTAACGCGGTCCCGTCGGGCAGGCGGATCCGGCCTGAGCCCTGGATCTGCAGAAAGAACAGCTCGACCGGGTCATCGACCCAGGCGATCTCGAGTCCGCGGCCCTGCATGACATCGCCTGTCAGCAGCTCTTGCCGGGTCAACCAGGGGCCGTCACCGCGGGCCTCGGGCGGCATCCGGTAGACCGGAAAGCGGAACCGGTCGGTGCGCTGGCGCGCGCCATCGAGTTCGGGTTCGAAATAGCCGGTGAACAGGGGCGGCTTGCCGTCCTTGATCAGAACCGGGCGGAAGAACAATTCGAAGAAGGCCCGCGCGGCCTCGGGCTTGTGGCTGCGCGCGGTGGCGCACAGCGCCCGCCAGTCGGGGTCGTCCAGATCGCCGCAGGTCTCGAGGAATACCGACAGGGCCGCGGCATGATCGTCTTCGGCCCAGCCGTGCAGGTCATCGAAGGTCAGGATCGACCGCGTGGTCTCGGCCCCGGCGGCGGGAGCGGCGGCCAGAATCGCCGCCACAATCAGCGACCGGAGTCGTCCCGTCATGCGTCGGTGGCGACAAGCAGCCAGTTCGGATCGTCCGCGCCCATGACGCGGGCAAATGTCCAGCTGTCCTTCTGGCGCTTGATCGTGTTGGGGTTGCCCTCGACGATGTTGCCGTCGCGGTCGCGCACGACCGAGGTCAGTTCACCGACAAAGCGCACGGTGATCTCGGCCCGGTTGGTGTCCTTGTCAAACTGCGCGTCCACCAGCGCGATCTCGCGCACGCCGATGAACTCGGCCTCGATGGTCAGGCCCTTGTCTTCGCGATCGGCCACGACGGACACGAAGGTTTCAAAAACATCTTCGGCCAGGAAGGGCTGAATTTCGTCCAGGTTGCCGCGCTCGAATCCCATCACGATCATTTCGTAGGCGCCGCGTGCGCCCTGCAGGAACTCGCTAACCGAGAAGCTGGGTTCGACCCGCTTCATCGCGGCCAGGGTCTGGGCGATTTCGCTGTCTTCGGGGACATGATCGGTGATGTCGCGATCGGGGCCGCCTTCGATCACCTCGAAATCCCGGCGCGACTTGCTGGGGGCAGGTTGCTGCGGCACGGGCGGTTTCTCGAAACCTTCCCGCGTGCCCAACACGCTTTTCAGGCGCAGGATCAGGAAGATGGCAATGCCAGCCAGCACCAGAAGCTGGATCAGGGGTGAATTCATTTCGTCCTCTTTTCAGCACCGAGACTTTGTGCACGCGGCCTCTGGTCACTATGTAGGTGACTGTTGGTGGCAAGTCCACAGCCCGGCCTATGGGAAAGGATAGCGCAAATGTACCTGTTCGTGGCATTTTTGTTGGTGCCGATCGTCGAAATCGCTCTGTTCATCCAGGTTGGCGGGCTGATCGGCCTGTGGCCAACGCTAGCGATCGTGGTGCTGACGGCGGTTCTGGGCACCGTGATGGTGCGCAACCAGGGCCGGATGGCGCTGGAGAAACTGCAGCGCAGCTTTGCCGAACTGGACGACCCGACCGAGCCGCTGGCCAGCGGGGCGATGATCCTTGTCTCGGGTGTGCTGCTGCTGACGCCGGGGTTCTTCACCGATGCGGTGGGATTTGCGCTGCTGATCCCGGCGGTCAGGGCCGGCGTGTTCCGCTGGCTGAAATCGCGCGTCACAGTCACGCAGTTTCAGATGGGCGGCGCCACGCGGCACGAGGGCCCGTTCGCGCCGGGCGACATCATCGACGGCGAATTCACCGAGGTCCGCCCCCGTTCGAACCCGCCGCGTCCTTCGAAATGGGTAGAAGGCCCCCACCGGCATTGAGGTGCCGCGCCCAACTTGCTAAGCAGTGGCGAATTTCATTTTTGGAGCCGTTCCATGACCGAAGACACCGCCGCAGGCAACACCGAAGCCCCCGCCAACCCGCAAGTCAAAATGCGGGTCCTGGGCCAGTTCATCCGGGACATGTCGTTTGAAAACGTGATGGCGCAGAAAGGCGTTTCGGGCGACGTGCAGCCCGAAATCTCGGTTCAGGTGAACCTGGATGCGAAAAAACGCCCGGTCGAAAACCAGTACGAAGTGTCGATCAAGCTCAAGCTGACCTCGAAGGCCAAGGGCATGGAGGACGTCCTGTTCCTGTGCGAAATCGACTATTGCGGCCTGTTCCACGTGGAGGGCGTGCCGGAGGACCAACTGCACCCGTTCCTGCTGATCGAATGCCCGCGCATGCTGTTCCCGTTCCTGCGCCGGATCGTCAGCGACATCACCCGCGATGGCGGCTTCCCGCCGGTGAACCTGGACAATATCGATTTCGTCGCGCTGTATCGCAACGAACTGATGCGCCGTCAGGCCGAGCAGGCCAACAAGACTGAAGCCTGATACGGACCCCGCGCCTGACCGGGTCAGGCGCGGGTCCACAGGGCGTTGTCGCCCAGTTTCTTCACGAAAGCTTCATGCGCGGTGCGCTCCTCCGCGGTGATCCGCGGGGGCAGGGGCGTCGGCCGCGGGCCCGGGCGCCAGGTCTCGCCGCCACCGCTGGTTTCCGAGCGGGCTGCGGACAGGCCGAAATCGGGCTGTCGTCCGCCGATCAGCTCAAGATAGACCTCGGCCAGGATTTCCGAGTCGAGCAACGCGCCGTGCAGAACGCGGTTCGAGTTGTCGATGTTGAACCGTCGGCACAGCGCATCCAGCGAGGCGGGCGAGCCGGGAAACCGCTTGCGCGCAATCGCCAGTGTATCCAGCGCCTGATCCATTGGGATCGGGGGCAGGCCCATCCATCCCAGCTCGGCATTGAGGAATTTCATGTCGAAGGCGGCGTTGTGGATCACCAGCCGCGCATCACCCACGAAATCGCGGAAGGCCTGCCCAATTTGGGCAAAAACGGGTTTGTCCTTCAGGGTGATCTGGCCCGGTTCAGGTTTTTGCGGCGGCTCCAGCAGGTCGGGGCCGATACCGTGCACACCGAAGGCCTCGGCCGGCATCGAACGTTCTGGGTTGATATAGACGTGATAGGTCTCGCCCGTGGCGACGTGGTTCCACAGCTCGATGGCGCCGATCTCGACGATCCGGTCGCCGCTTTCGGGATCGAATCCGGTGGTTTCCGTATCCAATACGATTTCACGCATCTGCCAATCCTGCCCTGATCTGCCTGACCACATCCTGCACCTGTGCGCGGGCATGGTCCAGAGTGTCGGTGACGATCACGAAATCCGACCGCGCGCATTTCTCGTCATTCGGCATCTGTTTGGCGCGGATCTGCTCGAACTGCGCCTCGGTCATCGTGCCACGCGCCATGACGCGGTGCTTCTGCTCGTCTGGGGAGATTGAAACGCAGGCCACCGCATCCATCTGCGCGTCGCCGCCGGTTTCGAACAGCAGCGGGATGTCAAAGACAAGGATGTCTGACTTGGCCGCCTGACGAAACATTTCCCGATCCCGGGCAACCAGTGGGTGGACGATGGATTCGATCCGTTTCAATGCGGTCGGATCGGCGCCGATGATCCGTTTCAGGACGTCGCGGCTGACGGCTCCATCCTCGATCGCGTCGGGAAATGCCTCGCGGATCGGCGCGACCGCCGCGCCGCCTGCCGCATACAACCGATGCACCGCGGCGTCGGCATCCCACACGGCGCAACCTTCCTGCGCGAACAGGTCGGCGGTAGTGCTTTTGCCCATGCCGATCGATCCGGTCAGACCCAACGCAAAGCTCATGCCAGAACCGCTGCGCGGGTTTCTTCCGTGACCTCGGGGCGGAGGCCGAACCATCGCTCGAACCCCGGCACCGCCTGATGCAGCAACATGCCCAGCCCATCGACGATGCTACAGCCCGCAGCCTCGGCCTGTTCCAGAAGGCGGGTCTTCAGCGGTGCATAGACCAGATCGGTCACCACCGTTCCCGGCTGCAACCCGTCCAGCGGGACGCGCAATTCGGGTTGGCCCTGCATGCCCAGTGACGTGGTGTTCACCACCAGCTCGGCGTTTTCGATCACGTTTCCGGCCTTGACCCAATCAATCACGGTGATGCGCTGGCCGAATTCCTCTTTCAGGTGATCAGCGCGCGACCGCGTGCGGTTGGTCAGCAGGATCTCGGGCACGCCGGCCTCGGCCAGCGCCTGCAGCACCGCCCGCGCAGCTCCACCTGCGCCGAACACCACAGCCGGGCCATCCTGCGGCACCCAATCCGGCGCACCCGCGCGCAGGTTCTGCATGAACCCGTACCCATCGGTATTGTCTGCGTGGATCGAGCCATCGGCCCGGAACACCAGCGTATTCGCCGCCCCGATCACCGAGGCACGGTCCGACACATGATCCGCCAGGCGCAACGCGGCCTCTTTGTGCGGAACGGTGACATTGGCCCCGACGAACCCGGCCTTGGGCAAGCTGCGCAGGACCGTTTCAAGATCGGCAGGCGCAACATCCATCGGCACATAATGGCCCGGCAAACCATAGGTCTTCAGCCAATAGCCATGCAGGGCGGGCGATCGGGAATGGGCAATCGGGTGTCCGATGACTCCGGCCAGTGGAATGCGGTTGTCGGTCATTGTTCGATCACCCCTCGGACCGCAAGAAAATTGAGCAGCTCCAGCAGGGGCATACCCAAGACGTTAAAATAGTCGCCGTCAATGCTGCTGAACAGGCGCACGCCTTCTTCTTCCAGCTTGTAGGCCCCGACTGCATGGCGAATGCTGTCCCAGTTGCGCGCGACATAGCCCTTCAGATAGGCATCCGAACTGGCGCGCATCCGCAACCGTACCTGTCCGACATGGCGCCAGACCGGTTCGCCGTCCTGATAGATCACCGCCGCCGACAGCAGCATGTGACGCTTGCCGCGCATCGCCTTCAACTGCGCCAGCGCGTCTTCGGGCGTTTCGGGCTTGGACAGCAAACGTCCATCGAAATCCAGAACCTGGTCACAGCCCAGAACCATCGCGCCGGGCGTCTTGTCACTGATCTTGCGCGCCTTAAGCTCGGCCAGAGCATCGGCGATGTCGCGGGGTGTCGCGCCCTCGGCCACAAGCGCGCGTTTCGCGGTATCTTCGTCCACGCGGGCAACTTGGACGGAAAACGGCACCCCGGCGTTCCGCAGCAGCTGCGCGCGGATCTCGGACCCCGAGGCAAGTATGATGGGGACGGTCATGTGGAAAACCCCGTGGGCAAGTGGATCATTGGTCTTGAACGGTTTGTATGGTTTTCCGGTTGACACGCAAGCCCGCGATTTCGGCCCGAAACTTCCCTGAGTCGCCCGAAGTCTGTCCGGTCGGGACAAGGATAACTCGGGACCTTGGGATTTCCTGTTTATCAAAAGATGTCCCTTGAGTTATCCCCAGAAAAGGTTAGGCGGATTCATTTCAAATCATTGAGTTTGCTTGTGAAAACTTTGTTTCAACAGAATCACGGATAATCGGGATACAGTCATCCACCTGGGGAAAACCAGCGGACAAAACAATAATCCACGGATTTTGCCCACTCTACAAAACCATCATCCTTTCTCTCTTCTATTTTTTTTATTAGGGAGGGTCCGACCAGTGCCGGGAAACCCGATGACCGATCTTCTCTTCACGCTGTACCCTTGGGTGAAATCGCTGCACATCATGGCGGTGATCTCCTGGATGGCGGGTTTGTTCTATCTGCCGCGCCTGTTCGTCTATCACGTCGAAAAGGCGCAGACCGTCGACGGCGCGCCCGAGATCTTCTTTGAAATGGAAGAAAAGCTGCTGCGCGTGATCATGCGGCCGGCGATGATCGTGGCCTGGGTCTGCGGCCTTATTATGGTGTTCACTCCCGGCATCGTCGGGTGGGACTGGTCCTGGCCCTGGGTCAAGGGCGCGGCGGTGATCGGTATGACCTGGTTCCATCACTGGCTGATGGCTCGGCGCAAGGATTTCGTCGAGGGCCGCAATACGCTCACAGGGCGCCAGTACCGCATGATGAACGAAGTTCCGACCGTTTTGATGGTCATCATCGTTCTGGCGGTCATTCTGAAGTTCTGAGGGCCATTCCCGCACGGGTTTGACTCGGGTGGCAGCTGGCCTTATGTAAGAGGTAACCCATCCGACCGGGTGGCGCATCTTCCTGTTTGAAATTCAATGCTGTGCCGCACCTTTGTGGCCGAGGTCCGTATAGTCATGACAACCGAATCCCTGAATCTGTCCGATCTGAAGGCGAAAAGCCCCAAAGACCTTCTGGCCATGGCCGAAGAGCTCGAGATCGAAAACGCCTCGACCATGCGCAAGGGCGAGATGATGTTCCAAATCCTGCGCGAACGCGCGGACGAGGGTTGGACCGTGGGCGGTGACGGCGTGCTTGAGGTGCTGCAGGACGGCTTCGGCTTTCTGCGCTCGCCCGAGGCGAACTATCTGCCCGGCCCGGACGACATCTATGTCTCGCCTGACATGATCCGCCAGCATTCGCTGCGCACTGGTGACACGGTTGAGGGCGAGATAAAGGCTCCGGACGAGAATGAGCGCTATTTCGCGCTGACGAAGGTGACCAAGATCAACTTCGAAGACCCGGAAAAGGCCAAGCACAAGATCCTGTTCGACAACCTGACGCCGCTCTATCCGGATGAGCGATTGAAGATGGAGATCGAAGATCCGACCATCAAGGACAAATCCGCCCGTGTGATCGACCTGGTCGCGCCGATCGGCAAGGGCCAGCGGTCGCTGATCGTGGCGCCGCCGCGGACCGGTAAGACGGTGATCCTGCAGAACATCGCGCACTCGATCGAAAAGAACCACCCGGAATGCTATCTGATCGTCCTGTTGATCGACGAACGCCCGGAAGAGGTGACCGACATGCAGCGCTCGGTGAAGGGCGAGGTGGTGTCGTCGACCTTTGACGAACCCGCATCGCGCCACGTCGCCGTGTCGGAAATGGTGATCGAAAAAGCCAAGCGCTTGGTCGAACATAAACGAGATGTTGTTATCCTTCTCGACTCGATTACAAGACTTGGTAGGGCCTTCAACACCGTTGTGCCGTCCTCGGGTAAGGTGCTGACCGGCGGCGTCGATGCCAACGCGCTGCAGCGGCCCAAGCGGTTCTTCGGCGCGGCGCGCAACATCGAAGAGGGCGGATCGCTGACCATCATCGCCACCGCGCTGATCGACACCGGCAGCCGCATGGACGAAGTCATCTTCGAAGAATTCAAGGGCACCGGTAACTCGGAAATCGTTCTGGACCGCAAGATCGCCGACAAACGCGTGTTCCCGGCAATCGACATCCTGAAATCCGGCACCCGGAAAGAGGATCTGCTGGTCGACAAGGCGGATCTGCAGAAGACCTTCGTTCTGCGTCGGATCCTCAACCCGATGGGCACCACCGACGCGATCGAGTTCCTGCTGTCCAAGCTGAAACAGACCAAGACCAATGCCGAGTTCTTCGACTCGATGAATACCTGATACGGTCTTGTCACCGACGCGGGGCCTTTGAATGGATACGATATTCGCCTTGGCCAGCGCGCAGGGCAAAGCAGGTGTGGCGGTCATCCGTCTGTCCGGGCCATTGGCGCATCGGGCCGCGGCGGATCTGTCGGGCGGTGACTTGCCGGCGCGCGGAATGCGGGTGCGCGAGTTTCGCGCGCCTGACGGCTCGCGCCTGGACGATGGCCTGGTGCTGACCTTTCAAGAGCCGGCCAGTTTCACCGGCGAAGACGTGGCCGAACTTCAGATCCACGGCAGTACGGCCGCGGTCAACGCCGTGTTGCGCACACTGGTCGACATGGATGGGTTGCGGATGGCCGAGCCCGGAGAGTTCACCCGGCGTGCGCTCGAAAACGGCAAACTGGATCTGGCCCAGGTGGAGGGCCTGGCCGATTTGATCGATGCGGAAACCGAGGCGCAGCGCAAACAGGCCCAGACAATCCTGGCCGGAGAGTTGGGGAACCTGGCTGAAAGGTGGCGGCGTGACCTGATCCGGGCGGCCTCGCTGCTTGAGGCGGTGATCGATTTTGCCGACGAGGAGGTTCCCACAGATGTGACGCCCGAGGTGCGGCAGTTGATTGCCGGGGTGATGGTGGATCTGGACCGCGAGTCGCGTGGGGTGAGAATTGCCGAGCGCATTCGGACCGGTTTCGAGGTGGCGATCGTGGGGCCGCCGAATGCCGGTAAATCAACGCTCTTGAATGCCTTGGCCGGACGCGATGCTGCGATCACCTCGGAATATGCCGGCACCACGCGCGACGTGATCGAGGTTCGGATGGATCTGGCCGGCTTGCCGGTGACTTTGCTGGACACGGCCGGCTTGCGAGAAACCCGGGATCATGTCGAAAGTCTGGGCATTGCTTTGGCGCGGGACAGGGCGGACAAGGCCGATCTGCGGGTTTTTCTGACGGAAGATCCCGATCAGCTGGGAATCGCTTTTCAGCCCGGAGATATCCATGTTCTGCCGAAATCCGATCTGCGCGGCGAATCCGAGTCCGGTGTTTCAGGCAAGACCGGGCAGGGCGTCGATCGGTTGATAGACCAGATATCGCGTGTTCTGCGCGAACGAACCGCAACATCTGGCATCGCGACAAGAGAACGCCATCGAAGCGCCATGCAGCGCGCTTCTGCGGCTTTGACAGAATCGTTGAAGGTTCTGGAATCGGGTCCCGACCTATATGATATTTCAGCGGAAGAATTGCGCACTGCCATCCGCGCGCTGGAGTCCCTTGTGGGCCGGGTCGATGTCGAAAACCTGCTGGACGAGATTTTCGCCAGCTTCTGTCTTGGGAAATAGGGAGTGTTTCACGTGAAACATTCACAGTTTGATGTCGTGGTAATCGGGGCCGGCCACGCCGGTGCCGAGGCCGCTCATGCCGCCGCGAGAATGGGCGCGAATACAGCGCTGGTCACGCTGTCCGAGACGGATATCGGTGTAATGTCTTGCAACCCGGCCATTGGAGGGTTGGGCAAGGGTCATCTGGTCCGCGAAATCGATGCCTTGGATGGAGTCATGGGCCGCGTCGCGGACCGGGCTGGCATCCAGTTTCGCCTGCTCAACCGCCGCAAGGGGCCTGCCGTTCAGGGGCCACGCGCTCAGGCAGACCGGGCATTGTATCGGGCGGCCATGCAGGCGGAAACACTGAAGCGCGAAAACCTGACCGTCGTGACCGGCGAAGTCGTTGATTTCCGGATGGATGGACCGCGTGTAGCCGGGGTTGTTCTGGGCGATGGTTCGGAGATTCCGGCGAAAGCTGTGATCCTGACGTCTGGCACGTTCCTTCGGGGGGTGATTCATATCGGCGATGTCCAGCGCCCTGGCGGACGCATGGGCGACCGGCCCTCGGTCAGGTTGGCCGAACGTCTTGACAGCTATGACCTTCCGATGGGCCGTTTGAAGACCGGAACCCCGCCGCGCCTGGATGGGCGTACAATTGACTGGAGCGGGCTGGAGCGCCAGGAAGGGGATCCCGACCCAACCTTGTTTTCTTTCCTGTCGAAGGCGGTAGAAGCACCGCAGATCGCGTGCGGGATCACCCATACCAACAGCCGCACCCATGACATCATCGAGAAAAACCTGAAGCGCTCGGCCATGTATGGTGGTCATATCGAAGGCGTTGGCCCGCGCTACTGCCCGTCGATCGAGGACAAAATCGTGCGTTTTGCGGAAAAGGACTCGCATCAGATTTTTCTCGAGCCCGAAGGCGTCAACGACCACACGATCTACCCCAATGGAATTTCGACGTCGCTTCCTCAGGATGTACAGGTTGAATACGTCCGGACGATCAAAGGATTGGAAAGCGCCGAGATCCTTCAGCCCGGCTATGCGATCGAATATGATTATGTCGACCCGCGCGTATTGACGGCATCTTTGTCGCTGCCGGATATCCCAGGCCTATATCTTGCGGGTCAGATCAATGGTACCACAGGATATGAGGAGGCGGCGGCGCAAGGACTGGTTGCCGGTCTGAACGCCGCGTTGGCCGTCAAAGGGCGAGAGCCGGTCCATTTCACCCGTTCCAACAGTTATATCGGCGTGATGATCGATGATTTGACCACCCGCGGTGTTGCAGAGCCCTATCGGATGTTCACGTCCCGGGCCGAGTTCCGCCTGTCGCTGCGCGCGGACAACGCCGATCAACGGTTGACACCTGTTGGTCTGGAGATCGGGTGCGTGAGCGAGACGCGCCGGGCGGCATTTGAAAATAGGATGGAAAAACTGGACACGGTAAAGCAGAAGCTTTCCGGCCAAACCTTCACACCAAAGCAAATTCAATCCGTGGGAATTGACGTCAACCAGGATGGAAATCGGCGTGACGGTATGGCGATCCTTGCTTTCCCATCGGTATGTTTCGAAGACCTGATGCCTTTGGTCGATGGGCTGGAGGATGTTGAACATGATATCAGGCGGCAGATTGAGCGTGACGCGCTGTATGCGAACTACATTGCGCGTCAGCAGAAGGATGTTGAAGCATTGAAGCGGGATGAAGCCTATGAAATCCCAATGGATTTCGACTACTTCGCGCTAGACGGGCTATCTTCTGAGATGAAGCAGAAGCTGACTCAAGCGCGTCCAGCCAACATTGCGCAGGCCAGTCGGATCGAAGGTGTGACGCCTGCTGCTCTGACTTTGGTTCTCGCAAAGCTCCGCCGGGATCAAAAAGCGCGGCACGCATGACCTCCACTTTCATACCGACGCCGGACAGCTTGAGTGTTTCACGTGAAACATTCGATCGGCTGCGCCTATATGTCGATCTGTTGAAAAAATGGAATTCCAGAATTAACTTGGTGTCTCGCAGCACACTGGCCGAGTCATGGTCGCGTCACATTCTGGATTCGGTTCAAGTCTTTCGTCAGGTGGACAAATTTGACCACTGGGTGGACCTTGGAAGCGGCGGGGGCTTTCCGGGCCTCGTTTGCGCTGTCATGGCCATTGAGACTCAGCCCCAGGCACGGTTTACCCTTGTCGAAAGCGATCAACGAAAATCGGCCTTTCTGCGGACGGTCATACGCGAGACAGGTGCAAACTGTTCGGTCATCATCAGGCGAATCGAATTGGCGGACCCGCTGAATGCCGACGTCCTGTCGGCCCGAGCCTTGGCCGATCTGACGACGCTTTTGTCTTTTTGTGACAGGCATTTGCAAAAAAACGGCGTTGCACTGTTCCCGAAAGGTGCCATCTGGAAAAAAGAGCTGGAGGATGCGCAGCGGGAATGGAAATTCGACGCCGAGCCGATTAAAAGTTTGACTGAAGCTCAGGCTGTCATCCTCAAGATCAAAGGAGTCACTCGTGGTTGATCTGTCGCGCCCGGCCGGACCTCGGATTATCGCCGTGGCCAACCAAAAAGGCGGGGTGGGAAAGACGACGACGGCAATCAATCTGGCAGCCGGCTTGGCCGAAGCGGGTTGCAAGGTGCTTGTGGTCGATCTTGACCCGCAAGGCAACGCTTCCACGGGGCTGGGGGTCGAGGATCGGGATTGGACGACCTATGACCTGATTCTCGATGAGGCGCCGCTGGAAGCGGTTGTGCAGGAAACCGAGCTGGAAAACCTGTACATCATTCCGGCGACCGTCGATCTGAGCTCGGCTGATATCGAACTGATTTCGAATGAAAAACGCAGCTATCTTCTGCACGATGCTCTGCGCCAGCCGGCCATTGATGCCTTTGGGCTGGATTTCATCCTGATCGACTGCCCGCCGTCGCTGAACCTTCTGACGGTTAACGCGATGGTCGCGGCGCATTCTGTTCTGGTCCCATTGCAGAGCGAGTTCTTTGCGTTGGAAGGTCTGTCGCAACTTATGCTGACGATCCGCGAGGTTCGTCAGACCGCGAATCCCGATCTCAGAATCGAAGGTGTTGTGTTGACCATGTATGACAACCGCAACAACTTGTCCCGGCAAGTCGAAAAGGACGCGCGTGACAATCTGGGCGAGATGGTATTTAAAACCAAGATACCCAGAAACGTCCGGGTCAGCGAGGCACCGTCTTTTGCGATGCCGGTGTTGCAGTATGACTCGGGGTCATTGGGCGCCATGGCCTATCGACACCTGGCGCGCGAGATCATGCAGAAGAACAAGAAAATGGCTGTCTGAACGGCTGTCAGGAGGGCGAAGTGAGCGCCAAAAAGGCAAAACCCAGGGGGCTGGGGCGCGGGTTGTCCGCTTTGATGGCGGATGTCACGCAGGATCCGCAGGGGCAGGTATCTGCCGCGCCGCGTCGACCGGACATGAAAGTTCCGATCGAAAAGCTGCGGGCCAACCCCAACCAGCCGCGCCGCACTTTTTCGCAAGAGCAGTTGGACGAGCTGGCCGCCTCGGTCAAGGAAAAGGGCATCATCCAGCCCCTGATCGTGCGTCCCGTCGAGGGCGGCCAATACGAGATCGTCGCCGGTGAACGCCGGTGGCGCGCCGCGCAGATGGCGCAACTGCATGACATTCCGGTCATCGTGCGCGAGTTCGACGACACCGAGGTGCTGGAAGTCGCCATCATTGAAAACATCCAGCGCGCCGATCTGAATGCCGTGGAAGAGGCCGCAGGCTACAAACAGTTGATGGATCGGTTTGGACACACGCAAGAGAAACTGGCCGAAGCCCTGGGAAAGAGCCGTAGCCACATTGCCAACCTGTTGCGACTGCTGTCACTGCCCGGAGACGTTCAAGCCCTTGTCGTTGAAGGAAAATTGTCGGCCGGACATGCCCGCGCGCTGATTACGTCGGAAAACCCGTCCGAGTTGGCGAAGACCGTGGTCAAAGAGGGGTTGTCGGTTCGGGCGACCGAAGCCCTAGTCAAAAAGCAACAGCAGAGCAACACGGACAAGCCCGCGCCGCGCTCCCGCAACCTGTACGCGGGCAAGGATGCCGACACGCGGGCGCTGGAAAAGGACCTGTCCGCGATCCTGGCGATGAAGGTGGTCATCAACCACAAGCCGGGAACCGAGACGGGGCAGGTCGTGCTGACCTATGAAAACCTGGACCAGCTGGATGATCTCTGTGCCAAGCTCAGCCGCTAGGGCGTGACCAGATAAAGATCATGACCGCGCCCAGGGTCACGGCCTGAATGATCAGGACATGGACCGGAACCGAAACCAGAACAGACAGGCCAAAGACGGCGGCGACCGACAGGGTAGCCGCCTTTTTTGCCGCCGGCCGGATCGCACCCGAGCTCTGCCAGTCGACGATCAGCGGGCCGAAGGTGCGATGCGTCAGCAGCCAGGTGTGCAGCCGGCTTGAGGACCGCGCGAAGAAAAACGCCGCCAGCAGCAGGAACGGAACCGTGGGCACCAGGGGAAGGACGACCCCGACCATCGCAAGCGCGACGCAGAGCAATCCCAATGTGGCCCACAGATAGTGCATCTTTACTCCAGCAATTCTCGGATCACCGCATTCAGAACGGCGCGGCCGTCCGCGGTGGCAGCCAGACGGTTTTCCTGTTGGGTGATCATTCCGATCTCCTGCAGATAGTCCAGTTTGGTCTGCGGCAAAGAGCGCCCGGCTAAACGGCTAAAACGGTCCATATCTAGACCTTCCGTCAATCGAAGACACATCATGAGGTATTCGTTCGCTTGTTCTTCAGCGGTCAGTGGGGTCCGCAGCTTCTCGCCACTTCCCTGTTCGGCGGCATTCAGCCACGCGGTCGGTGCCAGATGCGTTTCGGTTGCGATCCGTTGGCCGTTCACCGTGATCCGCCCATGGGCGCCCGGTCCGATGCCGACATAATCGCCATAGCGCCAATAGATCAGGTTGTGCCGCGACTCGGCCCCGGGGGCGGCGTGGTTCGACACCTCGTAGGCGGGCATGCCGTGGGCCTCGCAGATCTCTTGCGTGGCCAGATACATGTCGGCGGCGTTATCGTCCTCGGGCAGGCCACGCAGCTTGCCGACCGAATAGCGGTCGCCGAATGCGGTGCCTGCCTCGATGGTCAGTTGGTACAGCGACAGATGGTCGATCGCCATCGACAGTGCCTCGGTCAGCTCGGCGCGCCAGGCTTCAAGCGTCTGGTACTGGCGGGCATAGATCAGGTCAAAGCTGACCCGGTCGAAACAGGTGCGGGCGATGTCGAAGGCGGCACGTGCCTCGGCCACGCTGTGGATGCGGCCCAGCCGCCTCAGATCTTCGTCATTCATCGCCTGAATGCCCATAGAGATCCGGTTCACACCGGCATCGCGATAGGCGGCGAACCGTCCGGCCTCGACCGAGCCGGGATTGGCCTCGAGCGTGATTTCCATGTCATTGGCGGGCCGCCAAAGGCTGCGGGCGGTGTCGATCACGGCGGCGACGGTTTCGGGCGCCATCAGCGACGGGGTGCCACCGCCAAAGAAGATCGTATTCAGAACCCGGTCGGGGGTTTCGGCCGCAGATCGCTTCAGTTCGGACAGGTATGCGTCAAGCCATTGTTTTTGATCTATATTTCTGGAAACATGGCTGTTGAAATCGCAATAGGGGCACTTGGCCTCGCAAAAGGGCCAGTGCACGTACAGGCCAAAGCCCCCGTTGCGCCAATCATCCGCCAAAGCAGCCTTTCACGAACAGCTCGACCGCGCGGGCGCGGTGGCTGATCTTGTTCTTTTCCCACCGATCCATCTCGGCAAAGGTCTGGTCATATCCTTCAGGAACGAACATCGGGTCATAGCCGAACCCGTCCTTGCCGCGGATCGGCCAGACCAGATGACCGGGTGCTACGCCCTCGAACACCTCGTCATGGCCGTCGGGCCAGGCCAGAACCAGCGTACAGCGGAATTGGGCCGTGCGTGGATGCGGGGCGTTTCGCGCCTCAAGCTCGTTATGGGCGCGGGTCATGGCCATCAGGAAATCGCGGCCATTTCCAGTTTCGGCCCAGTCGGCAGTGTACACGCCCGGCGCGCCGTCCAGCGCATCGATGGTGATACCGGAATCGTCGGACAGGGCGGGCAAGCCGGTGGCCCGGGCGGCGGCGTGGGCCTTGATGCGCGCGTTGCCGACGAACGTGTCCTCGGTCTCTTCGGGTTCGGGCAGGTTCATCTCAGCCGCGCCCACGACCGTCACGCCAAAGGGCTCGAGCAGATGGGCCATCTCCTCGAGCTTGCCTTTGTTGTGCGTGGCCACCAGCAGCCGATCGCCTTCAAACCGGCGGGTCATGCGGTGGCAGCCCGTTGCGCGGCCACCAGCTCGGACACGCCTTTTTCGGCCAATTCCATCAGATGGTCCATCTGCGTGCGGCTGAAGACGGAACCTTCGGCGCTCATCTGCACCTCGATCAGCTTGCCGGAGCCGGTCATGATGAAGTTGCCGTCGACGCCAGCCTCGCTGTCCTCTGGATAATCCAGATCCAGAACCGGCTGGCCGGCATAGATTCCGCAGGATACGGCCGCCACCGGATCGACCAGCGGGTCCGTGATCACGTCGCCGGCCTTCATCAGCTTGTTGACCGCCAGCCGCAGCGCGACCCAACCGCCGGTGATCGAGGCGCAGCGGGTCCCACCATCGGCCTGCAGCACGTCACAGTCGACGGTGATCTGGCGTTCGCCCAGGGCGACGCGATCCACCCCGGCGCGCAGGGCACGGCCGATCAGGCGCTGGATCTCGACGGTCCGGCCACCCTGTTTGCCGCTGGCGGCCTCGCGCCGCATCCGGGTGTTGGTCGCGCGGGGCAGCATACCGTATTCGGCGGTGACCCAGCCCAAGCCCGACCCCTTGATGAAGGGCGGCACGCGATCTTCGATCGTGGCGGTGCACAAAACATGGGTGTCGCCGATCTTGATCAGGCAGGAACCTTCGGCATGTTTGGTAAACCCGGTCTCGATTGAAACCGGGCGCATTTCGCTTAAATCTCGTCCAGAGGGTCGCATGAGATATCCTTTGTCTGCTGGCTTGGGGATACCGCCCGGCGCGGCAGCGATGCAACCCCGATTGACCTTTCTGTTGGCAGCTATTTAATGACCATCCAGCAAAAGGATCGCCGATGAGTGAAGCGAGCAAAATTCTGGACGAGATGAACGACCGGTCGCGCGAGGTGTTCCGGCTGATCGTCGAGAACTATCTCGAAAGCGGCGAGCCGGTCGGAAGCCGGACGTTGACCCGGTCGCTGAGCGAGAAGGTCAGCGCCGCGACTGTGCGCAACGTGATGCAGGATCTGGAATTTCTGGGCCTGTTGGACAGCCCCCATGTCAGCGCCGGGCGGGTGCCGACCCAGATGGGGCTGCGCATGTTCGTGGACGGGCTGCTGGAAGTCAGCGACCTGGGCGAGGAAGACCGGCAGAAGCTGGACGAAACCCTGGGCAGCAACGCCGGCGACGTCAGCGGCATGCTCGACCGGGTCGGCGCGGCGCTGTCGAACGTGACGCGCGGAGCGTCTTTGGTTCTGACGCCCAAGCACGAGGCCGAGATCAAGCATATCGAATTCGTGTCTTTGGGCCATGACCGGGCGCTTGTGGTTCTGGTGTTCTCGGACGGGCACGTGGAAAACCGTCTGTTCACGCCGCCGCCTGGGCAGACGCCCAGCTCGATGCGCGAGGCGGCCAATTTCCTCAACGCCCTGATCGAGGGCCGCACGCTGTCCGATGTGCGCCGCATGATCCAGACCGAGATTGCCGCGCGCCGCCAGGAGATCGACGTGCTGGCGCGCGAGCTGGTCGAAAGCGGCCTTGCGGCCTGGGAGGGCGACGAGACGGACTCGGCGCGGCTGATCGTGCGCGGGCGGGCGAATCTGCTGGGCGACACCGGTCAGGAGGAAGAGCTGGAGCGGATTCGGGTCCTATTCGACGATCTTGAGCGCAAGCGCGATATCGCCGAATTCCTGGAATTGACCGAAGAAGGTGAAGGCGTGCGCATTTTTATAGGTTCCGAGAACAAACTTTTCTCACTTTCGGGTTCCTCTTTGGTGGTGTCTCCTTATATGAACGCTGATCGAAAGATAATCGGCGCCGTTGGCGTGATCGGGCCGACCCGTCTGAACTATGGGCGGATCGTGCCGATCGTGGACTATACGGCGCAGCTGGTCGGCAAGCTGATTTCCGACCGGAGCTAGAGGATAAAAGATGGCAGAGCCGAAGAACGAAGAATTTCTGGACGACATTGCAACTGCCGAGGCGGAAGAACTGGCCGAGGAATTGGCCGAGATCAGCGAGGAAGCGCTGGAACTGGATGCCCTGAAGGCCGAGCGCGACGAGCTGCGCGACAAGTTCATGCGCGCCTTGGCGGATGCGGAAAACGCACGCAAGCGCGGCGACAAGGCCCGCCGTGAGGCGGAACAGTATGGCGGGTCCAAGCTGGCGCGTGACATGCTGCCGGTCTATGACAGCATGAAGCGCGCGCTCGAGGCCGCGAGCGACGAGCAGCGCGAAGTTGCCGCCGGTCTGATCGAAGGCGTCGAGCTGACGATGCGCATGCTCAAGGACGTGTTCAAGAAACACGGGATCGAGGTAATCGCGCCCGAGGTTGGCGACAAGTTCGATCCGAACGTGCACGAAGCCATGTTCGAAGCCCCGGTGCCGGGCACCAAGGCGGGCGAGATCATCCAGGTTTCGGCCGAAGGGTTCATGTTGCATGACCGCCTGCTGCGTCCGGCGCAGGTTGGCGTGTCTTCCACGCCGGCAAGCTGAAACGCGCCCTAGGGCGCATGCCTTCGGCGAGAGTATTTGGGAAAAGATGAAGGGGCGCTCAGGATCTGGCCGCCTCTTTCAGTTTGTAGATCAGGTCCAGCGCCTCGCGGGGGGTTAGGTCGTCCGGCAGGATCTGGTCCAGCATATCGGTGACCGGTGAGGCCTTCGCAGCCGGTGGCGGCGGCGGCGGTGCGGCGGAAAACAGCGGCAGATCGTCGATCAGGGCTTTTTGTCTTTCCCCCTCCCGTTCGCTCTTTTCCAATTGCTCAAGCACAACGCGCGCGCGCTCGACGACCGAGGCGGGAAGGCCGGCCAGCTGCGCCACCTGCACGCCATAGGAGCGGTCGGCCGCGCCCTTGTGAACCTCGTGCAGGAAGATCACTTCGCCCTCCCATTCCTTGACCGCGACGGTGGCGTTTTCGACGCCCTCCAGCTTGCCGGCCAGCGCGGTCAGCTCGTGGTAATGCGTGGCGAACAACGCGCGGCAGCGGTTGGCGGCGTGCAGATGTTCCAGCGTGGCCCAGGCGATGGACAGGCCGTCATAGGTGGCGGTGCCCCGCCCGATCTCATCGAGGATCACCAGCGCCCGGTCGTCGGCCTGGTTCAGGATGACCGCGGTTTCCACCATCTCGACCATGAAGGTCGATCGCCCCCGCGCCAGATCGTCGGAGGCGCCCACGCGGCTGAACAGCTGGCTGACCAGCCCGATATGCGCGCGCTCGGCCGGAACGAAACTGCCCATTTGTGCCAGCAGGGCAATCAGCGCATTCTGGCGCAGGAAGGTCGACTTACCGGCCATGTTGGGGCCGGTCAGCAGCCAGATGGCCGCGCCGTCCTCGGCGCTGAGGTCGCAGTCATTGGCGATGAAGGCATCACCGGATTGCTGGCGCAGCGCGTGCTCCACCACCGGGTGGCGGCCCGCGACGATATCAAAGGCGCGCGAGCCGTCCACCTGTGGGCGGCACCAGTTCTCGCCCCGCGCCAGATCGGCCAGCGCGGTGGTCAGGTCCAGCTCGGCCAGCCCCTTCGCGGCCTGGTTGATGCGGGCCGCCTGCGCCAGAATCTCGTCAGAAAGCCTTTGATAGAGCCGCTTTTCGATCTCCAATGCCAAATTGCCGGCGTTCAGGATGCGGGTTTCGATCTCGTTGAGCTCAACCGTGGTGAACCGCACCTGGTTGGCGGTGGTCTGGCGGTGGATATAGGTCTCGCTGAACGGCGGGTTCAGCATCTTTTCGGCATGGGTGGCCGTGGTCTCGATGAAATAGCCCAGCACGTTGTTGTGCTTGATCTTCAGCGAGGCGATGCCGGTGTGTTCGGCGTATTTCTGTTGAAACCCGGCAATGACCGAGCGCCCCTCGTCGCGCAGGGTGCGGGCTTCGTCCAGTTCGGCGTCGAAACCCGGCGCGATGAAGCCGCCATCGCGCGCCAGCAACGGCGGGTCGGCGACCAGCGCCTGATCCAGCAGGTTGAGCAGATCGTCGAAACCTACGAGGTTCTGCACCGCGGTCGCCAGCAGCACCGGCAGATCCTGACCGGCGCAGATCTCGGCAATCGCCTGCGCCTGCGCCAACCCGTTGCGGACGGCGGCCAGATCGCGCGGGCCGCCGCGCTCCAGCGACAGGCGCGACAGGGCGCGGTCTAGATCGGGGGTCTTGCGCAAGGCTTCGCGCAGATCGGCGGCGATCAGGCTGTCCTGGGCGGCAAAATCGACCGCATCCAGCCGCGCGTGGATCACGTCCAGATTGCGCGAGGGGCTGGACAGGCGTTGCTCCAGCAGCCGTGCGCCGCTTGGGGTCACCGTGCGATCCACCACCGACAGCAGCGATCCGGCCCGTCCGCCCGACAAGGACCGTGTCAGTTCAAGGTTCCGGCGGGTGGCCGCGTCGATCTGCACGACGCGATCCTCGGTTTCTTTCATCGGGGTCTGCAGCAGCGGCAGTTTGCCCTTCTGCGTGATTTCCAAATAGTCGATCAGCGCGCCCATAGCCGAGATCTCGGCCCGGCCAAAGTTGCCGAACGCGTCCAGCGTGCCCACGTGAAACAACCCGCAGATGCGTTTTTCTGCCGCAGTGCTGTCGAAACTGGCCCGCCCGATGGGGGTCAGCGCGATGCCAAGATCTTCGACCGTGTCGCGCAGATTAAACTCGGCGCCATCGGCCACGATCAGCTCGGACGGGGCCAGCCGGGCCAGCTCGGGGCTCAGCCGGACCGAGGTCAGCGGCATCACGTGAAACGCCCCGGTCGAGATGTCGGCCCAGGCCAGCGCGGCCTCGTCGCGCACCTCGGCATAGGCGGCCAGAAAGTTGTGGCGGCGCGCCTCCAGCAGGGCGTCCTCGGTCAGGGTGCCGGGGGTGACAAGGCGCACCACATCGCGCTTTACCACTGACTTAGAGCCTCTTTTCTTGGCCTCGGCCGGGCTTTCCATCTGCTCGCAGACGGCGACGCGAAAGCCCTTGCGGATCAATGTCAGCAGATAGCCCTCGGCCGAATGCACCGGCACGCCGCACATGGGGATGTCTTCGCCATTATGCTTGCCGCGCTTGGTCAGGGCGATGTCCAGCGCCTCGGCGGCGTTCACGGCGTCTTCAAAGAACATCTCGTAGAAATCGCCCATGCGATAGAACAGCAGGGCGTCTTTGTGGGCCTCTTTGATTTCCAGGTATTGCGCCATCATCGGCGTGACGTTGGACAAGGCTGCTCCCCTCTGGCGTATTCCGGGCGCGACCTTACAAATCCCCCAACCGCGACGAAAGGTGAAATCGCATAGTCGTTGAGGCGCGCCCCCGGCTGCGGTATGAGGCGAAAAGCCCCGAAGCCATGGAACCGACCGTCAAAATGCCCAAAGCGAAGATCACCAAAGAAGAGGCGCTGGCCTTTCACCTGGAACCCACCCCCGGCAAGTGGGAGGTGCAGGCCACCGTTCCCATGACCACGCAGCGCGATCTGTCGCTGGCCTACAGCCCCGGCGTGGCGGTTCCGTGTGAAGCCATCGCCGAGAACCCCGAAACCGCCTATGACTATACCAACAAGGGCAACCTCGTGGCCGTTATTTCGAACGGAACGGCGGTTCTGGGGCTGGGCAACCTGGGCGCGCTGGGGTCCAAGCCGGTGATGGAGGGTAAATCCGTCCTGTTCAAGCGCTTCGCCGACGTGAACTCGATCGATATCGAGCTGGACACCGAAGACCCCGACGAATTCTGCCGCGCGGTCAAGCTGATGGGGCCGACCTTTGGCGGCATCAATTTGGAAGACATCAAGGCGCCCGAGTGCTTCATCATCGAACAGCGCCTGAAGGAAGAGATGGACATCCCCGTCTTTCACGACGATCAACACGGCACGGCGGTGATCTGTGCGGCGGGGCTGATCAACGCGCTGCACATCTCGGGCAAGAAGATCGAGGATGTGAAGATCGTCCTCAATGGGGCCGGGGCAGCGGGGATCGCCTGTATCGAACTGCTCAAGGCGATGGGTGCCCGGCATGAAAACTGCATCGTTTGCGACACCAAGGGTGTGATCTATCAGGGCCGAACCGAGGGCATGAACCAGTGGAAGTCGGCCCACGCGATTGCGACCGAGCTGCGCACGCTGGAAGAGGCCATGAAGGGCGCCGACGTGTTCCTGGGCGTATCTGTCAAAGGCGCGGTCACGCAAGAGATGGTCGCCAGCATGGCCGACAATCCGGTGATCTTCGCCATGGCCAATCCCGATCCGGAAATCACCCCGGAAGAGGCGCACGAGGTGCGCGTTGACGCCATCGTGGCCACCGGGCGCAGCGATTACCCCAACCAGGTCAACAACGTTCTGGGCTTTCCCTACCTGTTCCGCGGGGCGCTGGACATCCACGCCCGCGCCATCAATGACGAGATGAAGATCGCCTGCGCCCACGCGCTGGCCCGTCTGGCGCGCGAGGATGTGCCCGACGAGGTGGCGCTGGCTTATGGCAAATCGCTGACCTTCGGGCGCGACTACATCATTCCCACGCCGTTTGACCCGCGCCTGATCTACCGCATTCCGCCCGCCGTCGCGAAGGCGGGGATGGACACCGGCGCGGCCCGGCGGCCGATCATCGACATGGAGGCCTATGAGCTGAGCCTCAAGTCGCGCATGGACCCGACCGCCAGCATCCTGCGCGGCCTGAACGCCCGGGCCCGCGCGGCGCAAAGCCGGATGATCTTTGCCGAGGGCGACGATCCGCGGGTTCTGCGGGCGGCGGTGATGTATCAGCGGTCGGGCTTCGGCAAGGCGCTGGTCGTGGGCCGGCCCGACGACGTGAAGACCAAGCTGGAAGCCGCCGGTCTGGGCGACGCGGTGCGCGAATTGGAGGTGGTCAATGCCGCCAACACCACGCATCTCGATGCCTACAAGGACTTTCTGTACCAGCGACTGCAGCGCAAAGGCTTTGACCGCAAGGACATCCACCGCCTGGCCGCGCGCGACCGGCATGTGTTCTCGGCCCTGATGCTGGCGCATGGGCATGGCGACGGTCTGGTGACCGGGGCCACCCGCAAGTCGGCGCATGTGCTGGACCGCATCAGCCATGTGTTCGACGCCGACGCCGCCCATGGCGCTGCCGGGATCACCGCGCTGCTGCACAAGGGCCGGATCGTGCTGATCGGCGACACGCTGGTGCATGAATGGCCCGACGAGAACGATCTGGCGACGATTGCCGAACGCGCCGCCACGGTTGCCCGCCACATGGGGCTGGAGCCTCGGGTGGCGTTTGTCAGCTTCTCGACCTTCGGGTATCCGGTGTCCGAGCGGACCGAAAAGCTGTACAAGGCCCCACAAGTGCTGGAGGCGCGCGGCGTCGATTTCGAATACGAAGGCGAAATGACCGTCGACGTGGCGCTGAACGCCCACCAGCAAGAGGCCTATCCCTTCTGCCGCCTGACCGGGCCGGCCAACATCCTGATCGTGCCTGCGCGGCACTCGGCGTCGATTTCCACCAAGCTGATGCAGGAAATGGCCGGGGCCACGGTGATCGGCCCGATCCTGACCGGCATCGACAAGCCGATCCAGATCTGTTCGACCGGCTCGACCGCGAATGACATCCTGAACATGGCCATCCTGGCCTCGTGCGACATGGCGTGATCTAATGGCGATCTGGAACCTTGGCTCGATCAATGCTGACACGGTCTATGCGCTGCCGCACCTGCCGGCGCCGGGTGAAACCCTGGCGGCCAGCGGGTTGCAGCGGTTTCTGGGCGGCAAAGGTGCGAACATGTCTGTTGCGGCGGCACGGGCCGGGGCGCATGTGCGCCACATCGGCGCCGTGGGGTCCGACGGGCTGTGGGCGCGCGACCGGTTGACCGAATACGGGGTCGACACGCGGCACATCGCGCAGGTCGATCAGCCCACGGGCCATGCGATCATCGCCGTGGATGCGCAGGGGGAAAACCTGATCATCCTGTACCCCGGCGCCAACCACGCGATCGGGGCCGATCAGGTTTCCGCCGCGCTGACAGACTCTGACACGGGCGATCTTCTGGTTTTCCAGAACGAGACCACCGCACAGGCCGAGGCCGCGAAGCTGGGCCGCGAGCGGGGTCTGACGGTGTGCTATGCCGCAGCCCCCTTCAGCGCGCCGGCAGTGCAGGCGGTGTTGCCCTATCTGGATTTCCTGATCCTGAACGAGGTCGAGGCCGCCCAGCTGCAACAGGCCACGGGGCTGGCCCCGGCCGATCTGCCGGTCGAACATGTGATCGTCACGCTGGGGTCAAAAGGCGCCCGATATCATCAACGCGGCCAGTCGGCGGTTGAGTTTCCCGCCCACAAGGTCAAGGCCGTGGACACGACCGGGGCCGGGGACACCTTTACCGGATATGTCCTGGCCGGAATGGACCGGGGGATGCCGATGGCGCAGGCCATCACCCAAGCCAACCGGGCGGCGGCGTTGATGGTGATGCGGCCCGGCACGGCAGACGTCATTCCGGACCTGAAAGAGGTGCGCGAGGCCGCGCTGGATTAAGATCCGGCAAACGGCGCGGCGCTGCCCCACAGCTGCCGGACCCGCGCATCGCGGCCGCAGGCCTTGCGATACGCCTTGTAGGCATTCAGCTGGCGTTTCGGCCCGAACCGGGTGAACACCAGTTTTTTGCCCTTGTAGTAATCTTGGTGATAGGCCTCTGCCGGATAGAACACCCCAAGCGGCAGGATCGGAGTCACGATGGCCTGACCCAGCGCACGATTCGCTTCGGCTTTGCTGCGTTCGGCCAAAGCTTTTTCGCCTGTGTTAGAGACGAAAATTGCGGTGCGATAGCTGTCGCCCCGGTCACAGAACTGGCCTCCGGCATCGGTGGGATCGACCGAGCGGAAAAACAGGTTCAGCAAAGTTTCACGGGAAACGCGGGCCGGGTCAAAGGTGATCTGCACCGCCTCGTAATGGCCGGTGCCGCCGCTCGTGACCTGGCTGTAGGTGGGGTTCGGGGTCGTGCCGCCGGAATAGCCCGAAACCGCCTCGATCACGCCGGGTACGGACTCGAAATCGGCTTCGACGCACCAGAAACAGCCGCCGGCCACGGTCAGCGACTCGGTCCCGGCCGCCGGGGCCGGCTGAGCGCGCAGGATCAGCGCCAGCGCAATCAGCGCAAACAGAAGGGTCAGCTTGATCTGGTCGAGGCAACGGGTCATGGCGGACCTCCTTTCCGCCTCAGGCTGCCGCGCATTGGGGCGGCTGACAATCGGCTGAAACCGTTTGTCACGCGGTGGTGAGACGAGTTTATCGCCTAGCCCAGCAGCTGCCCCAGCTTCATCGCGACGCCCATGTCGCCCGAGATCTTGAGCTTGCCCATCATCACCCCGGTCATCGGGTTCAGCTTGCCGGTCAGCAGTTTGCCCAGGTTTTCGCGCGAGATGCGGATGGTGCAATCGGTCTCGCGGTCCTGGGTGCTGGCCGTGTTGTCGGCCAGCACGATCACGCCATCGGCGCCGCAATCAAACTTCAACGAGCCGTCAAAGCGCTTGTCGGCCAGCCCTTTCTGGATTCCCTCGGCGATCTCCTGCAGCATCCCTGCCTCCCTTTTTTCGCTTTTGCGTTCGGGGTGACAGAGGGCAGGGGCCGGGGCAAGCGTGACCTTACGGGAAACCGCTCAGCCCAGGGCGTGCTGCGTGCGCGGGCAGGGATGACCGTCGTAGAACGCATCCAGAACCGCCTGGAATTCGGGGGGCGCATCGGGCACGGTGCCGAACAAGGTCATGGACGACCGCAGCTTCTTGGCATCCACCTTGCTCAGAATCTCGGCCGGGTCCTTGCCGGCGTGGGTCAGCATCAGCCGGGCCACCTCGGTCAGGCGGCGGCGCAGTTCGGGGTGGGCCAGGTAGGCCGCAGCCTCGTCCAGATCCTCGATCCCGTAGAGTTGCGCCATGTGCGATTGGCCCAGCTCGGCCAGTTGCGGAAAGACGAACCACATCCAGTGGCTGGTCTTCTGCCCCTGTTCCAGTTCGCGCAGGACATCGGACCAGACCGTGTCCTGCGCTTCGATGAACATTTCCAGTTCGTCGTTTATGCCGTCATCCTCGGTCACTTGGACAACCGCTTGTCGCGCGCCGCCAGCAGCTTGAGCCGCAGGGCGTTCAACTGGATGAAGCCCGCGGCGTCTTTCTGGTCATAGGCGCCGGCGTCTTCTTCGAAGGTCACATGCGCCTCGGAATACAGCGAATGATCCGACCAGCGGCCCACGGTCGAGGCCAGACCCTTGTAGAGTTTCACGCGAACGGTGCCGGTGACATGTTCCTGGCTTTTGTCGATGGCGGCCTGCAACATCTCGCGCTCGGGGCTGTACCAGAAGCCGTTGTAGATCAGTTCCGCATATTGCGGCATCAGCTGGTCTTTCAGGTGCATCGCGCCGCGATCCATGGTGATGGATTCGATGCCGCGATGCGCTTCCAGCAGGATGGTGCCGCCCGGTGTTTCATAGATGCCGCGCGATTTCATGCCCACGAACCGGCCCTCGACCAGATCGAGACGGCCGATGCCGTGCTTGCCGCCGTATTCGTTCAGCTTGGTCAGCAGGGTGGCGGGGCTCATCGCCTCGCCATTGATGCTGACCGGGTCGCCTTTTTCAAAGCCGATCTCGATATATTCGGGCTCGTTCGGGGCGTCCTCGGGGTGGACGGTGCGCTGATAGACATAGTCGGGCGCCTGAACGGCGGGATCTTCCAGAACCTTGCCCTCGGACGAGGTGTGCAGCAGGTTTGCGTCCACCGAGAACGGCGCCTCGCCGCGCTTGTCCTTGGCGATCGGGATCTGGTGCGCCTCGGCAAATTCCAGCAGCTTGGTGCGGCTGGTCAAGTCCCACTCGCGCCAGGGCGCGATCACCTTGATGTCGGGGTTTAGCGCATAGGCCGCCAGCTCGAACCGTACCTGGTCGTTGCCCTTGCCGGTGGCGCCATGGGCCACCGCGTCAGCGCCGGTTTCCTTAGCGATCTCGATCAGGCGTTTCGAGATCAGCGGACGCGCGATGGACGTGCCCAGCAGATAAAGCCCCTCGTACTGCGCATTGGCGCGGAACATCGGGAAGACGAAATCGCGGACGAACTCCTCGCGGATGTCCTCGATATAGATGTTCTCAGGCTTGATCCCCAGCAGCTCGGCCTTCTGGCGGGCGGGCTCCAGTTCTTCGCCCTGACCCAGATCGGCGGTGAAGGTCACGACCTCACAGCCGTACTCGGTCTGCAGCCATTTCAGGATGATCGAGGTATCAAGGCCACCGGAATAGGCCAGAACAACTTTCTTGGGCGCGGACATCTGACTTCCCCTTATGCGTAAGACGATTGGCCCCTAGCGGGTTTTCGACGTGGGGGCAAGAAGCAGTGGGTTGACCGGGCGCTGCGAATAAGCGCACACCAGAGACAACCAAAGATTGTCAAAGGGGTTTTTTGAATGCTTGGATGGAAGATTTTCGCCCATTCGCTGCGGATGGTGTTCGGCAATCTGCCGCAGGTTCTGCAAATCGTTCTTGGTCCGGCCGTGATCGGAACCGTCGTAGTCATCGGGCTGTTTCTGGTGTCCGGCATTCCGGTCGAAGCCTTTGACGACAGCGATACAGGATTGCCGCCCGAGGTGAATCCGGCATCATTCATCCTGTTCATCATACTTTTGGCGATCGTGATGCTTGTCACCATGGGCTGGATCGCCGTGGCGTGGCACCGCTTCATCCTGCTCGAGGAGTATCCCAGTGGGCTTCTGCCGACCTTCCGGTTCGACCGCATCCTGGCCTATTTCGGGCGCGGGCTGATGTTGATACTCCTGTTTGCGATCGGATACCTGCCGATGCTTGTGATGATCGGAATGTTGGGCGAGGGCGCGATCGCGGTTTCGATCTTTCTGACGATCCTTTACATCGTGTTCCTGACCGTCTGCTTCTATCGGTTGTCCATCATCCTGCCTGCGGCCGCCATCGGCCATCCGATCACGCTGGGCGATGCGTGGAGCAACACCCAAGGCACTTGGGCCACCATCCTCGTTTTGGTTCTGGTTTCGATCCTGTTCCAGTTCCTGGTGCAGCTGGCCGGTGGCGTTCTGTCGATGATTCCGGTTCTGGGGGTTCTGATCGCCGTGTTCTTCGGCATGGTGATCCTGCCGATGATCAGTGTCAGCATCCTGACCACGATGTATGGCGTGTTCATCGAAAAACGCGAACTGGGCTGATCGTCCGTACACCGATGTATTCCTTGCCCTTGTCGGCCTGATGGGGCAGGGAATGCGGCATGAGTGATTTCATGACCCGCGCCCGCGCCGCCGAACAGGCGATGCGCACCGTGTTTCCTGCAACCCCGTTGCAGCGCAATACTCATCTGTCAAAGAAATACGACGCCGACATCTGGCTGAAACGTGAAGACCTCAGCCCGGTGCGGTCCTACAAGATCCGCGGCGCGTTCAATGCCATGCGCAAGCAGCAGGGGCAGGACCTGTTCGTCTGCGCCAGCGCCGGCAACCACGCGCAGGGCGTGGCGTTCATGTGCAAGCACATGGATGTGCGGGGCGTCATCTTCATGCCGGTCACCACGCCGCAGCAGAAGATCCAGAAAACTCGGATGTTCGGCGGCGACAACATCCAGATTCACCTGACCGGCGACTATTTCGACCACACGCTTGCCGCGGCTCAGGACTGGTGCGCGCAGCAGGGTGGGTATTTCCTGTCGCCCTTCGACGATGACGACGTGATCGAGGGGCAGGCCTCATTGGCCGTCGAAATCGAGGAGCAGCTGGGCGGCCTGCCCGATCACGTGGTGCTGCCGGTGGGCGGGGGCGGCATGTCCTCGGGCGTGGCGACGTGGTTCGGCGACCGCACTCACTGCCTGTTTGTCGAACCCGCAGGCGGGGCCTGTCTGCGCGCGGCGCTGGCGGCGGGCCATCCGGTGGCGCTGGACAAGGTGGACAATTTTGTCGACGGCGCGGCGGTGGGCCGGATTGGCGACAAGCCGTTCCGGCTGTTGCGTGACCGGCACCTGTCGGACGTGATCGTTCTCCCCGAGGACCGCATCTGCACCACTATGATCGAGATGCTGAACGTGGAAGGCATCGTGCTGGAACCCGCCGGCGCCCTTGCGATCGAGGCGGTGGGCGATGTCCAAAGCTTTGTACGCGGCAAGACGGTCGTCTGCGTCACCTCGGGCGGGAATTTCGATTTCGAACGGCTGCCCGAAGTCAAGGAACGCGCGCAGCGCTATTCGGGCGTCAAGAAATACTTCATCCTGCGCCTGCCGCAGCGGCCCGGAGCGCTGAAGGAATTTCTGAATATCCTCGGCCCCGAGGATGACATCGCCCGGTTCGAATACATGAAGAAATCGGCGCGCAATTTCGGCTCGGTCCTGATCGGGATCGAAACCGCCAAGCCCGAAAACTTTCTGCGCCTGTTCGCCCATCTGGACGATGCCGGTTTCGTCTATGCCGACATCACCGAGGACGAGACACTGGCCCAGTTCGTGATCTGACCGCTCACAGGCTCTGCGCCAGTTCGGCCAGGAACCTCTTGCGCGACTCGTCGAAGGCGGCCAGGAGCGCGTCCAGATCCACCTCGGCGCCCTGGCCCGCCGAGGCCCGTCGCTCGCCATCCTGGCACAGCTTGGAGAAGGTGTCGAACCCGAGGCTCAGTGCGCTGCCCTTCAGGAAATGCAGGTTCTGCTCAAGTTCGCGCCGTTCGGTATCGGCCTGCAGGCGGTCGATGACCTCGCCCACCTCGTCCAGAAAGATGTGAACGACCTCATCGAACTCGTCGGGCCCGACCTCATCCCGCAATTGGCGCACCCTGGGCCAGTTTATCATGCCCGTTCTCCGCATTGACCCATTTGTGACCTGACTACCGGGATCGGGTAAAGAGCACGTTAAGTCGGTCCCTGTGTGGTGATGCCGGGTTTTCACAGGTTGTTAAGATTGGACTCTTAGCGTTTCTACACCCTGAATAGGAAGTGCAGAGGCCGGCGTGCGATTGCCCAGCCAACCAGAGATCAAGTCTGATCTGGATTTTGGTGCCATCCAGAACGTGCTGGTGGTGGATGACAGCCGCCTTCAGCGTCGGATCCTCGTGGCATCGCTCAAGAGATGGGGGTTCACCGTCATCGAGGCGGACAGCGGTGAAGAGGCGCTCGACCTGTGCAGGCAAGGCCTGCCCGATCTGGTGCTCAGCGACTGGGTGATGCCTGGGATGGGCGGGCTGGAGTTCTGCCGCGCCTTCCGACAGCTGGAAAAAGACGCGTACACCTACTTCATCCTTTTGACGTCCAAGAGCGAAAAGCAGGAGGTGGCGCGCGGCCTGGACGCGGGGGCGGATGATTTCCTCATCAAGCCGCTCGAGGCAGACGAACTGCGCGCGCGGATTTCGGCCGGTGCGCGGATATTGGGCATGCAGCGTGAATTGTCGGAAAAGAACCGGCTGATCGAAAAGGCCTTGTCCGAACTGCGCGCCGCACATGACTTGATCGACAAGGATCTCATGCAGGCCCGCAGCATCCAGGAATCGCTGGTGCCCGAGCTGACCCGGGAGTTTGGCCGCTCGCGCGTCAGCCTGTTGCTCAAGCCCTGCGGTCATATCGGCGGCGACCTGGTGGGCATGTTCTCGCCCGGTGCGAACCGGATCGGGTTCTACAGCATCGACGTGTCCGGGCACGGCATCACCTCGGCCATGATGACCGCGCGGTTGGGTGGGTACCTGACCAGCCAGCATTTTGACCATAACGTGGCGATGGAGAAGCGGTTCAACAAGTTCTATGCACTGCTGCCCCCCGAACAGGTGGCCGAGACGCTGAATGCACGCCTGATGGCCGATACCGGGATCGAGGAATATTTCACGATGGTCTATGCGATCGTCGATCTTCGGTATGGCCATGTGAAGATGGTTCAGGCCGGCCACCCGCACCCGTTGTTGATCCGTGCGGATGGTTCGATGCAGTTCATGGGCGACGGCGGTCTGCCGATCGGCCTGATCGATGGGGCGACCTTCCGAAAGATCGACTTCTACATGCAACCGGGCGACCGGTTGCTGTTGTATTCCGACGGGTTCACCGAATGCCGGGTGGCCGACGGCGGGCTGCTTGACGAAGATGGGCTGTGCAGGCTGGCGAGGGACTGTCTAGCCCAGCACAACGGCCCCGAGTTTCTGGACGACATGTTCTGGCGGCTCACCCAGTCGATGCCGCCCGGCGAAACGATGGATGATGACGTCTCGGCCGTGTTTTTCGAGTTCAACGGGAATTAGCGCTCTGAAAGGTGCAAGCGGGCGAAATGGCGGTCGCCGGCATTTCCCAGCATCTGGACCGCATCGCCCGCGTTCATCCAGACCGCCTCGTGAAAGGCTTCGGTCGGCGGCCCCTGGCGCCGCACCGGGTGGGCGCGATAGATCAAGCAGATCTTTTCGGCCCACAGGTCGTATTCAGGCATGTAGGTAAAGCGCCGGAACGCGCCGACCCGGCGGGGGGAGGCGATCGACCAGCCGGTTTCCTCGAACACTTCTCGATGCAGGGCGGTGACCGGGGATTCGCCCGGATCAATTCCGCCGCCGGGCAGCTGCAGGTCGGGGCCGGGCTCGATCTGGCAGGTCAGCAGCAGGCTGCCGCCCCGGGGCAGCAGCGCATAGACTCCCACGCGCCGAGTATATCTGCGCCCCGGTTCCGGGGTTTCGCCGAACCGCCTGATCATGTAAGAGCCCTTTCAACTCTGGATCTTCGACCTATATGGTGGCGGTATGCCAACCCGTGGCGTTTAAGGAAACCCCATGTCTTTTGGAACGAAAATCGCGTGGGACGATACCGTCCTGCCCTTTCAACTCGATGTCTCGGATATGCGCGGCCGTGTGGCGCGGCTGGACGGGGTGCTGGACGGCATCCTGAAACAGCACGACTATCCCGAACAGGTCGAGGCGCTGGTGGCCGAGATGGCCCTGCTGACCGCGCTGATTGGCCAGACCGTCGCGCTGCGCTGGAAGCTGTCGCTGCAGGTGCAGTCGAACGGACCGGTGCGGATGATCGCCACAGATTACTATGCCCCGCGCGAAGAGGGCCAGCCCGCGCAGATCCGGGCCTATGCCAGCTTTGACCGCGACCGGCTGACCGATGGCGCGCCGTTCGATCAGGTGGGCGAGGGGTATTTCGCGATCCTCATCGACCAAGGCAAGGGAACGCAGCCCTATCAGGGGATCACGCCGCTGACCGGCGGATCGCTGAAGGCCTGCGCCGAGTCTTATTTCGCGCAGTCCGAGCAGTTGCCGACGCGGTTCTCGCTGAGTTTCGGAAAATCGACCGAACCCGGAGCCGGCGAACGCTGGCGGGCAGGCGGCATCATGCTGCAGCACATGCCCAAGGCCTCGCCCTTCGTGGCCACGAATGACGGTACCGGCGACATCTTGACGGCGTCGGACCTGGTGGATGGCAATGAAGGCGAAAACTGGGACCGCGTGAACATCCTGCTGGATACGATCGAGGATCTGGAAATGATCGGGCCGTCCGTGGCGCCGACCGACCTGCTGGTGCGCCTGTTCCACGAGGAACAGCCCCGCGTGTACGAGGCCCAGTCGGTGCAGTTCGGCTGCACCTGCTCCGAAGACCGCGTGCGTCAAAGCCTGTCGATCTACTCGGCCCAGGACATCGAGAAGATGACCACCGACGAAGGCACCGTCACCGCCGACTGCCAGTTCTGCGGCGCGCATTACGTGCTGGATCCGAAATCGGTCGGGTTCGAGGCCGAAGACCCGGATGACGGCTGACCTGATCCCGCGTCTGAGCGAAGCGCTTGCCCGTCCGGGTGACGGGTCCAGCGACTTCGACCTCAATCCCGGCACGGTTCTGCCTGCGGGGCGCAAGCTGCGCCCCGCAGGTGTTCTGGTCGCCGTGGACCTGGTCCGTGGCGATCCGCGCCTGATCCTGACCAAGCGGTCCTCGGCCCTGAAACATCATCCGGGGCAGATCGCCTTTCCGGGCGGCAAGCAGGACGACACCGATGCGGATGTGACCGCCACGGCCCTGCGCGAGGCGCAGGAAGAGATCGGCCTGCCGCCGGACCTGCCGCGCATTCTGGGCACATTGCCGGTGCATGAAACCGTCACGTCATTCGCCGTGACACCGGTGGTCGCGGTTCTGGAGCGCGGCTTTGACCCGGTGGCCGAACCGGGCGAGGTGGACGAGGTGTTTTCGGTTCCGCTTGCGCATGTGCTGAACCCTGCGAATTATGTGGTTGAATCGCGCATCTGGCGCGGAACACGGCGGTATTACTTCGCGGTGCCCTTTGGCCCCTACTACATCTGGGGCGCCACGGCCCGCATGTTGCGCGGGTTGGCGGCACGGATGAGCGAATGATGCGGATCACCGAAGACTGGATCACGAACCCGGCCACACAGAACGTGTGTGCAGCGCTGACCGAGGGCGGTGCGCAGGCGTTGTTCGTGGGGGGCTGTGTGCGCAATGCGTTGCTGGGGGCACCGGTCTCGGATCTCGACATCGCCACCGATGCCCGGCCGCAGCAGGTGATGGAACTGGCCGAACGGGCCGGGCTGAAGGCGATTCCGACGGGGATTGATCACGGCACCGTGACCGTGGTCAGCGACGGCATACCGCATGAAATCACCACCTTTCGCCGCGACGTCGAAACCGACGGGCGGCGCGCGGTCGTTGCCTTTTCCGACCAGGTGGAAGAGGACGCCGCCCGTCGCGATTTCACCATGAACGCGCTCTATGCCCGCCCCGACGGCAGCATTCTGGACCCGCTGGGCGGCCTGCCTGACCTGCAGGCGCGGCGCGTGCGGTTTATCGGCACGGCCGGGGATCGCATCCGCGAGGACTATCTGCGCTCGTTGCGGTATTTCCGGTTCCACTCCTGGTATGGCGACGCGCAGGCCGGGATGGACCCGGATGCTCTGGCGGCGATTGCGGCCGATCTGGACGGGCTCGACCGGCTGTCGCGCGAGCGGGTCGGGGCCGAGATGCTGAAACTTCTGGCCGCGCCCGATCCGGCCCCATCGGTGGCCGCCATGCGCAGCATCGGCGTTCTGGCGCATCTGCTGCCCGGCGCCGACGATCGGGCGCTGCCGATCCTGATCCATCTTGAATCGCAGGCCGGGCTTGCCCCCGACGCGCTGCGCCGTCTCGCGGTCATCGCAGGGCCCGAGGTTGCCGGGACTCTGCGCCTCAGCAAGGCGCAACTGGCCCGCCTGACCCGGATCCGAGACGGCGCGCAGGGCGGTGCTGGGGCGGCCGAATTGGGATATCGGCTGGGCCAACCAGACGGACAGGACGCGGCCCTGTTGCGCTGCGCCTTTCTGGAACAACCCTGGACGGCTGAAACGAGCGCGGCCGTCGAAAAAGGGGCGTCGGCGACCTTCCCGGTCAGGGCCGCCGATCTGCTCGGGCGTTACTCTGGCCCGGCGCTGGGCGCGAAACTGGCCGAACTGGAAAGCCGCTGGATCGACTCGCATTTCACGCTGGACCGGGACGCGTTGCTGCAAGATTGACGGGAAGTCTCAAAAGGGGATGACAAGTCCTTGGGTTTCCGGCTAGGGTGCGCCTGTCTCATGGATGGAGGACTGCGAATGTATTACGGGATCTGGTTCGGCTAAAGCCAGAACACCTGACCCGTACGGTTGGTGTTTTGGCGCCATCTGCTTTCGCATTTTCAATTTTCCTGCTCGATCGGAGCACCTCCATGTTTCGCTATTTCGAAAACCTCGTTGACCCTTTTGTTGCCTATGAAGAGGTCGACACGCCGCCGACACGGCTGTGGCCCTTCATGCTGGATTATTCCCGCCCTTTTCGGCGCGTCTTCTTCTGGGCCGCGCTGATGTCGATCATCGTGGCCGCGGTCGAAATCGGGCTGATCTATTACATGGGCCGGGTCGTCGACCTTCTGGGCGGATCGCCGTCCGAGGTCTGGCAGGCCCACGGGACCGAGCTGGTTCTGGTCGCGCTGTTCATCCTGTTCCTGCGCCCGATCCTGCATGTGCTGGACGTGCTGTTGCTGAACAACGCGATCCTGCCCAATTTTGGCACACTGATCCGCTGGCGGGCGCACAAGCACGTTCTGCGCCAGTCGGTCGGTTGGTTCGAGAATGATTTTGCCGGGCGCATCGCCAACCGCATCATGCAGACCCCGCCCGCTGCGGGCGAGGTGGTGTTTCAAGTGTTCGATGCGATTTCGTTCTCGCTGGCCTATCTGATCGGCGCGGCGATCCTGCTGATGGCCGCCGATCCACGCCTGCTGCTGCCGCTGCTGATCTGGTTCGCGCTCTATGCGCTGCTGGTGCGCTGGACGGTTCAGCGGGTGGGACCGGCCTCGCAGGCCGCGTCCGATGCGCGGTCCACGGTGACGGGCCGGGTAGTGGACAGCTATACCAACATCCATTCGGTGAAAATGTTCGCCCATGCCCAGCAGGAACTCGATTATGCGCGCGAAGCGATCGAGGAGACCCGGCGCACCTTCCAGATCGAAATGCGTATCTTCACCATCATGGATGCCGTTCTGGTCGCGCTGAACGGCGTGCTGATCATCGGTGTGGTCGGCTGGGCCATTTACCTGTGGATGCAGGGCAGTGCCTCGGTTGGGGTGGTGGCGGCGGCCACCGCGCTGACGCTGCGGCTGAATGCCATGACCGGCTGGATCATGTGGGCATTGACCAGCTTCTTCCGCCAGCTGGGCGTCGTGGCCGAGGGGATGGAGACCATCGCCCAGCCCGTCGACCTGCTGGATGCGCCGGGCGCCAAGCCGCTGCAACTGACCGATGGCCGGATTGAGATCCGCGACCTGTCGCACCACTATGGCCGCGAGACCGGCGGGCTGGATCATGTCAATCTGACCATCCAGCCGGGCGAAAAGGTCGGCTTGATCGGGCGGTCGGGGGCCGGGAAGTCGACCTTGGTCAAGCTGCTCTTGCGGTTCTACGACGTGGAAAGCGGCGCGATCCTGATCGACGGGCAGGACATCCGCACCGTCACCCAGGACAGCCTGCGCCGCAATATCGGCATGGTTCAGCAGGACAGCGCGCTGCTGCACCGCTCGGTGCGCGACAACATCCTGTATGGCCGCCCCGATGCGACAGAAGACCAGATGATCGCCGCCGCCAAACAGGCCGAGGCGCATGACTTCATCCTCGACCTGCAGGACCCGCAGGGCCGCGCCGGCTATGACGCCCATGTGGGCGAGCGCGGCGTCAAGCTGAGCGGCGGGCAGCGGCAGCGGGTGACGCTGGCGCGGGTGATCCTGAAGGACGCGCCGATCTTGTTGTTGGACGAGGCCACATCCGCCCTAGATTCCGAGGTCGAAGCCGCAATCCAGGAGACGCTGTACGGCATGATGCAGGGCAAGACCGTGATCGCCATCGCGCACCGGCTCAGCACCATCGCCCAGATGGACCGCATCCTGGTGATGGACGGAGGCCGGATCGTCGAGGAAGGCACCCATGCCGATCTTTTGGAGCAGGGCGGTCTTTACGCCCAGTTCTGGGCGCGCCAATCTGGCGGCTTCATGAACCCCGGGGCCGCGGACGAGGCAGCAGAATGACGGTCGCAGACCTGATCAAACCGTTTGAACCCACCCAGACGCCCCCGCCGCAAAGGCTGGGGGCGTTCGTTCGCTGGTGCCTGACAGGGGCCTGGCCCATGTTGTTCGCCGCTGCGCTGTTTTCGGCCCTTGCAGGTGCAATGGAGGCCGGAACCGCCTGGATTCTGGGCTGGGTGATCGACATGGCGACTGCCAGTGGGCCCGAAAACTTTCTGACACCGCGAAACCTGTGGATGATCCTGGGGGCTGTGGCGTTCTTCATGTTGATCCGACCGCTGCTGTTCGGGCTGTCCTCGGTGTCGAACAACTATATCGTCATGCCCAACATCCCGCCGCTGGTGCTGGCAAAGCTGAACCGTTGGACGCTGGGCCAGTCGGTCGCCTATTTCGACGACGATTTTGCCGGCCGCATCGCGCAGAAACAGATGCAGACGGCCAATGCGCTGACATCGGTCGTATCGGAGACCATCAGCGCCATCGTCTTTGCCCTCGCCTCGCTTGTCGGATCTTTGCTTTTGTTAGGGTCTATTCACCCCTTGGTTATGCTGCCCTTCGTGGCTTGGCTGGCGGTGTATTTCCTGCTGGTGCGCTGGTACCTGCCGCGCATTCGGACACGCTCGGCCGCGCGGGCCGGGGCGCGGGCGATGGTGTCTGGGCAGGTAGTGGACACGATCACCAACATCAAGACGGTCAAGCTGTTTGCCCATTCCGAGTTCGAGGATCAGGCCGCCCGCGACTCGATGGTTGCGCTGCGCGACAAGTCGCTGGCCTTCGGCAAGCTGTCGGCCAGTTTCCGGTTCATTTTGATGACCTTGGCCGGGCTTCTGCCGGTTCTGCTTTTGGGCGCCACCTTGTGGCTTTGGCAGGTCGGGTCGGCGACCACCGGGGATATCGTGGCGGCGGGTGCCATCTCGATTCGCATCGCACAGATGACGGGCTGGGTCAGCTTCACCCTGATGGGGATCTACGCCCATGTGGGCGAGATCGAGAACGGCATGAAAACCCTGGCGCGGCCCGACCGGGTCGAGGATGCGCCGGACGCCATCGAGCTGGCAGTGCCCGAGGGCCGGATCGAGTTCCGCGATGTCAGCTTTGCCTATGGTCGCGACGTGGGCGGGGTCTCGGACCTGACGCTAAAGGTGCAGCCGGGGGAGAAGCTGGGGATCGTCGGCGCCTCGGGGGCGGGCAAATCCACCCTGGTTTCGCTGCTTCTCAGGCTCTACGACAGGGAAAATGGCCAGATATTGATCGACGGGCAGGACATCGCCCGCGTCACGCAGGACAGCCTGCGCCGCCAGATCGGCATGGTCACGCAGGAAACCGCGATGTTCAACCGCTCGGCCCGCGACAACATCCTGTACGGCCGACCCGATGCCACCGAGGACCAGATGATCGCCGCGGCCCAAAAGGCCGAAGCGCATGACTTTATCCTCGATCTGCAGGACGGGCAGGGGCGCAAGGGATATGACGCGCATCTGGGCGAGCGCGGCGTCAAGTTGAGCGGCGGCCAGCGGCAGCGCATCGCGCTGGCCCGCGCGATCCTCAAGGACGCGCCGATCCTCGTGCTGGACGAGGCGACCTCGGCGCTAGACTCCGAGGTCGAGGCCGCGATCCAGACCGCGCTGCACCGGGTGATGGAGGGCAAAACCGTTCTGGCCATCGCCCACCGCCTGTCCACCCTCAGCGAGATGGACCGGATCATCGTTCTGGATCACGGGCGCATCGTGGAGAGCGGGCCGCATGACACCCTGCTGGCGCAGGGCGGGCTGTATGCGCGGTTCTGGCACCGCCAGTCGGGCGGGTTCATCCAGACCGAGGCCGCCGAATAAGGGTTTTGTTGGCGCATCAGCCCGGCTATCAGGCAGGCCATGAAGCAGGAATACACCATTCTCCGCCTCGGGCATCAGGGCGACGGCATCGCCGAGGGCCCGGTCTATGCCCCCCGAACGCTGCCTGGCGAGCGGGTCAGCGGCCTGCTGGACGGCTCGGAGCTGACCGATATCAAGGTGCTGACGCCGTCGGACGATCGGGTCAAACCGCCGTGCCGCCACTACAAAAGCTGCGGCGGCTGCCAGTTGCAGCACGCCTCGGACGCCTTCGTGGCCGATTGGAAGGTCAAGGTGGTGCGTACCGCGCTGGCTGCTCAGGGGCTGCAGGCCGAGATGCGCCCGATCCTGACGTCGCCGCCGCAGTCGCGTCGCCGCGCCACCATCGCGGTGCGCCGCACCAAGAAGGGCGCGCTGGCGGGGTTCCACGGCCGCGCCTCGGACGTGATCACCGAGATTCCTGATTGCCAGCTGCTGGACCCGGCGCTGACCGCCGCCATCCCCGTGGCCAAGGCGCTGGCCGAACTGGGCGGCAGCCGCAAGGGCGTGTTGTCTGTCACCCTGACCCTATCCGAAGCCGGGCTGGACGTGGCGGTGCAGGGCGGCAAACCTCTGGACGGCCCGCTGGAACTGGCGCTTGCGCAGGCGACCGAGCAGCACGGCTTGGCGCGGCTGGCCTGGGATGGCGAGGTGATCGCCATGCGCAACCCACCCGCACAGCGTTTTGGTCCGGCCACGGTGGTCCCGCCGCCGGGGGCTTTCCTCCAGGCCACAAAAGATGGAGAACAGGCTCTAACACTGGCAGTTTTGGAGATTGTTGGCCCAGCCAAGCGTGTGGTTGATCTGTTCGCGGGCTGCGGCACGTTCTCGTTGCCGCTGGCGCAACGGGCCGAGGTTCATGCCGTTGAAGGCGCGGCTGATATGACCCGCGCGCTGGACCAGGGCTGGCGCAAGTCCACGGGATTGAAACAGGTCACGACCGAGATGCGCGACCTGTTCCGCCGCCCCTTGATGCCGGACGAGCTGCGCCGCTTCGACGCCGTGGTTCTGGACCCGCCACGCGCCGGCGCCGAGGCCCAGGTGGCCGAGCTGGCTCAGGCCCGCCGTCCGGTCATCGCCTATGTGTCCTGTAACCCTGTGACCTTCGCGCGGGATGCAAAAATTCTGGTTCAGGCGGGCTATGCCCTTGAATGGGTCCAAGTGGTTGACCAATTTCGATGGTCATCCCACAGCGAACTGGTGGGCAGCTTCAAACTGGCAGAGAACCCATGACCCGACAGGAGACCCTTCGCATGACGATCCGGCAGCGCCTGCAGGCCTTTGTCGAAAACCCGCGATTTGCGCAATTCATCACCGGCGTCATTCTGGTGAACGCGGTTCTGCTGGGCATGGAAACCTCGGACACGCTGATGGCGAAGTTCGGGCCGGTGATCGTGCTGCTCGATACCATCTGCCTGACCATCTTCGTGGCCGAGATCGCGATGAAACTGGTGGCCAACGGGCGCCGGTTTTTCCTCAATGGCTGGAACATTTTCGATTTCGTGATCGTCGGCATCGCCCTAGTCCCCGGCGGCGCCGGCATTTCGGTTCTGCGCGCGTTGCGGATCTTGCGGGTGCTGCGGGTGATCTCGGTCGCGCCGCGTCTGCGCCGGGTGGTCGAAGGGTTCATCCAGGCGCTGCCGGGCATGGGCAGCGTGTTCCTGCTGATGGCGATCCTGTTCTATATCGGCGCGGTGATATCGACCAAATTGTTCGGCGACAGCTTCCCCGACTGGTTCGGAGACCTCGGCCGCTCAGCCTATACCCTGTTCCAGATCATGACGCTGGAAAGCTGGTCGATGGGCATCGTGCGCCCGGTGATGGAGGTCTATCCCTATGCCTGGCTGTTTTTCGTGCCATTCATCATGGTCACAACCTTCGCGGTGGTGAACCTGCTGGTCGGTCTGATCGTGAATTCGATGCAGGATGCCCACCACGCCGAGGAAGGCGTCAGGACCGATGCCTATCGGGACGAGGTGCTCGAGCGGCTGGACTCGATCGAACGCCGCCTGACCGAACATATGAACAGCAAAAAGTGATTTCCGTTTCCGCCGGATTTTGGCATGATGCTGCAAAACGAGCAGGCAGTGAAATCATGGATCGTCGAGCATTTGGATTGGGTGCACTGGCAACACTGAGCCTTTCGGCTTGTGGAAGTGGGGGCCCTCGATTTCTGACCTACAACGGACCCGAGGTGACATCCATCGTTGTGAACAAGGGCGCGCGCAAGATGTACCTGCTGCATCACGAGCAGATCTTGCGCGAGTATGATGTCGAGCTTGGCTTCGCTCCAAGCGGCACAAAGGTCAAGCGCGGAGACGGCCGCACACCCGAAGGCACCTATCTGATCGACCGCCGCAACCCTCGCAGCCGATATCACCTGTCGGTCGGAATTTCCTATCCAAACGCGCAGGACGTCGCCAAGGCCAAGTCGATGGGGGTCGATCCCGGCGGCGACATCTTCATCCACGGCCAGCCGAACCTGCGCAAAGAGCGCAAGCGCGCGAAAAAGACCCCGGACTGGACCGCAGGCTGCATCGCCGTCAAGAATGACGAGATCGAAGAGATCTATGCCATGGTCAAGCCCGGCACGGTCATCACGCTGCGTCCGTGACCGGCCGCCAGTCGCCGAAACCGAACTGGACATAGTCGCGCTGATAGGCATCGGCCGCCAGCGCCTCGAGCCGGGCATCGTAGATCTGTTCCAGCCTGTAGGGCGCATCCGGCTCTAACGGGGGCGGCGCGGGCGGTGCGCCGTGGCCAAACCTGCGCGCAAGATCCGGCAGGGCGGTTGCCATCTCATCCTCGCGCAGGATCAGGTCAGGCTGGGCAAAGGCGGCGATGCCCTCCAGCACCTGCGCCTGGCTGCACCACAGCCCATCCACCCGGATCGGGGTCTGCCCCGCGAGGTTCAGCTTCAGAAACTCCAGAAACGCGGCAAAGGCCGCATGATGCTGATCCAGCGTATAATTCTGTTCGCGCAGCTGCCCCGGAATGGGCAGTTTGAACCGATTGCGCAGCGTGGCGCGGATGGCGGCATAGCTGCCCGGCCCGGTGGCAAGGATCTTGTTGCAGAATGTAGTATGGGCGCGGGCCAGCGGGTGTCGCAGCACGGTGAATTTGCGATGCCCCGGGCGCGTCTTCATCCAGCGGCGCACCTGTTGCTGGTTGCGTCGGGTCAGCAGCCCGTCGGGCGGGCAGCCGTCCAGCGCGGCCAGCCAGTGGGTCACCGCCTGCTCGGGTCCGCCGCGCACCGGCAGATATATCAGCGGCGTGTCCGGAGCCGCGACATAGCGGGGCACGCCGGGGCCGCGGCGCGGTTCGAAACTTGGTGGGCGGTGCAGGTTGAACCAATCGGTGTCGCGCAGCGCCTGTTGCATTTCCTCGGGGTTCGAGACCTTGGACAGGGCGGGTGCCGGATTCTGCGGTTTTAGGTCGGGGGCCAGCCGATCCAGCCGCGCAGCCACACCCAGCCAGGCGGCCAGCCCGTTCAGAACCTCCAGATCCGACAGGTCGTCATATCCGATGTGGAAGGCAACCTGTCCGGTGCGTTGCAGGTGGTTCAGGACCGCAAGGCGATGCTCCTGTCTCCGGTCCAGATAGTCGGCGAATTCCTGCGGATCGAAGGGCACCGTCGCATCGCGCCGCTGTTTCACGTTGGTCAGCTTCCACTGCTGGGTGGCGCGGGCGATCTTCAACGAGATGTAGCTGTCCAGCGGGTTGCGGGTCAGGATGATTTTGGCGCAGCGCGGATCGTCCAGCGCCAGCGCCAGCGCGCGCGGGTCGTGCGACGGAAAAAACCGGAACCCGTGCAGGCCGCCCGGTGCCCTGCGCACGGCCTGGATCACCGCGGCGGGGTCCTGGTCGCGCTGGTCGATGGAGAAACCCAGAACATGGGTCTCTTTCGGGTACCCGATAAAATGCGGGTTGAACAGCTCGCCATGGCAGGTCACGCCGTCCAGCGCGTTCAAATGCGTCTCGAGTAGGTTCGAGCCGGTGCGCATGTCGGCCAGGATGATGAAATGGTCAAACGGGCTGGGCATTCCGGATCATTGCACCAGATAGGGCTTGTGATAAGACCGGGTCTGGCCGCCGAACACGTCGTCGACCGGAAAATCCCCCATCAGGAAGGGGTGCATGCCTTGGTTCTTTAGGTTCTGCAGGAATTTTCCGAACCCGGTCAGATCGACCATCCTGGGCGCTTCGATCAGGTGGCCCGGCTGCGACACGCCCATCTCGTCGATGACGGTCTGCAGATGCTCGATCGGGGATTCGAGGAATTCTGCCATCGACCAGATTCGCACCCGTGCCTTGGTCCAGACGGAATCGAGCACCTCGAGCTGCTCGCTCTCGATCTTCTGCAGCCGCGCGGCCTGGGCGCGGATTTCCCCGAAATTCTGGTTCGACCGGAACAGGGGCACCGCCCAGGCGCCGGTAACGACCGAAACCTGCGCGTTCTTGTCCCGCGCCAGGAACCAGTTGATCTTTTGCGTATCGGCGGGGCCGAACTGAAAACACTGCCGCTCGCCGCGGGTGTTCCAGATCAGGTTCGACAGAAAGGCGGTTGGGTTGTAGTCACGCAGCGTCGCGCTGTCGCTGAGCGCGCCGTTGATGAGGGTTTCCCGGCCTGCGAACTCGGCCCGCTCGGGTGCGAACAGATGGCCATGGACCCGCGCGCCGGTGGTGTTGGACAGCCAGTCCTCGAAATCGACGAACAGCTCCGAAAATCCCTGAAACACCGAATAGGGGAACGCGGTCAACCCGTTCTCGCTGCCGTGGCGGGGAAAGCGGCTTTGCATGTACAGCCCGTCGCGTCCGCGGGTGCGACGCTCGACCGCGCGGGAAAACACCCGGTCGATCTTGCCCGGATTGGGTTCGGCAGGTTTCAGCGCGCCGGGCTGGTCGGACAGGAACGCCTGGTACAGCCGGTCGGCTTGTAGCCAGATTTTGCGGGCGACGAAACAGTCGGACCGGCGCAGCAGCTGCAGGTGATCGTCATAGAAGATGTGCGGCCGGCCCTGGTAGTCGAATTTAGACAGGGTCAGCGACCGGCTTTCGATCTGGGTGGAATACAGCCGCGCCAGTGTCTGGAAATAGCTTTCGTCCGGAATCCAGACATGCCGGAAATAGCGATCGTAAATCGGGCGTTTCGGGTCCTGCAGGATCGCCGACAGCGTCTGGCGGGTCAGGCACCACCACTGGCTGCCCATGTGGGGCACCAACCCGTCGGGGATTCGCCGCCGGTAGCCGACTGCGCGTTGCAGCTTTACGAACCGGTCGAACAGCTTGCGGTGCTTGCGCCACGAGAACGGAAACCGCAGCGTGAACCGCTCGGCATCCAGCCCGCCCACGGTCCAGCTGACATCGGCGGTGGTGGCGCTTTCGATGAAGTCCGCGCGCGGCCGGTCAGCCAGATAGTCGATCAGGTCCTGTACCGGGCGCAGCGGCAGGCACGCGCCCGAGGACAGAAAGACGTGACGCACGCCCGGGAAGCGGTCCAGCATCAGTTCCGCGGCCGTCTGGGTGGCCGCGACGATCCCCCAGCCGCCCCAGTGACAGACATGGCGGTCACAGAACACGATCAGCGGATCATCGGCGCAGGCCGACACGAAATCGTCATGCACCTGTCGGGCGACCTTACGATCGACATGGATCACCACAGGGCATCCCGCAGCCGTCCAGTGCCGGGCCACCTGTTCGGCCCGGCCCAGCGCGGTATGGACCAGCATGATGATGCCCAAGCTGCCATTCATGCCCAGTTCCCCTTGGACATCAGACCCAGAATCTCGAGCTGGCGCCAGTTGATGTATTTCTCGGACCATTTGCACCAGAAGACAGGCCGGTTTTCCAGCTCGGCCAGATAGGCCTTGTATTCCGCCGACCCGCGATAGTGCTGGCCCCGCCGCAGCTCTTCCTGCACCTTGGTGCCCAGGGTGTCGATCAGCTTGGCATGCAGCAAGGCGCCGCTGGCCTTTTCTCCGCCCCATTCGTCATAGACCTGGTTCAGGCCGCGCGGCAGCAAGGCATGGGTCGAACTGACATAGACATATCGCCGGTCCCATCTGACCAGCGGGATCTTGTTCAGGGCCGGGGCCTTTTCCGGCCGGTCCCGGAAGAACATGCGCGCGCGCGGGCCACCCTGGATCCAGAGGTTGCCGTATACGGGGTTTTTGCTGATCACATAGTTGCCCGAGTCGAACCAGGGCGCGATTTCGAACGGGTCCTGACCTTCGTGATACGGGGCCTCCTGGATCGGGCCTTCGGGGTACATGTCCAGCAGCATGGTGCCGAAGCTGCGCACCCCGGTGCCGTCCAGCCAGTCGGTCAGCGCGCGCAGCGGGCGCGTGTCGCAGAAGGGATAGACGAAGAACTCATCCGGATCGACGGTCAGGACCCAGTGGCCATGCGCGTATCGGCGCAGCAGGTGGTTGGACCAGTCAACCCCGAATGTGGCCCGGCGATAGCTGGCCGCCGTATGCCAGACCGAGACGTCGGGCTGCTGTGCCAGGTATTCCAGCGTGCCGTCATCGCTGTCATTGTCCACGAACAGAAAGTGGTCGATGCCCAGCTTTCGGTAGTAGGACAGGAACCAGGGCAGGCGGATCTTTTCGTTGCGCACCACGCTCATCAACAGGATGTCGTCCGAGCGGATCTGGCGGGTCTTGTCCTGAACGGGTTTCAGATCGCGGCCGCGGCGGGCGCAACGCAACAGACGGCGCTTGCGCCGCAGTCTCATCCGATAGGAATCCAAAAGGCTCACGCGACTGCCCAACCTTTTTCCTTACGCGAGCATGCCCGGGGCTGGTTGCGGCCAGAGTGGTGCCGGGCAATGACGTTTTATGACATTTTCGCACCTTGCAAGGCAATCTATTTAAATGGCGTTATCCAGACAGGGGTTTTCCGGGTGCGGAGTTCCCCCTTCAGCGCCAGCCGCCCGAAGACATCAGCCCCAACGCCTGCAGATGCGCCCAGCCCGCAAAGCGCTCGGAACGGGCGGTCCACAAGTCAGGTCCGGCGATGATGCCATCATAGTATGGCCCGAATTGGTCGGGATCGTGAAAATGCTGGCGCCTGCGCTTTTCCTCCTGCGATTTGGCGAGGACCTGCGGCAGGAACTTGGTGTGCAGCATCACCCCCGAAGGCGCCTCGCCCCCCGGCCCATCATAGGCATGGTTCAGATGTCGGGGCAGCGCCGAGTGGCAGGAATTCACATAGGCGAACCGGCGGTTCCACTTGACCAAGGGGATCTTGTTCAACGTCGGCGCCCGCTCGGGCCGGTCGGCAAAGAAAACCCGGTCACGCACCCCGCCTTGCACCCACAAATTGCCCAGCGGCTGTTGCCGCCGCACGCGATAGGGGCCGGGGTCGAACCAGGGCAGGGTCTCGGTCGGGTCGGTATCGGGGTCGTGCGTCTGGCTGCCCAGCGGTCCCTTGGGATAAAGGTCGAGCATCAGCGCGCCGAAAGCCAGCTGCCCGCGGCTGTCCAGCCATCGAGTCAGGTCATGCAGGGTGCGGCTGTCGTGATGGGCATAGATCAGCAGTTCGTCGGCATCCACCATCAGGGTCCAGTGGCCATGGCCATAGCGCATCTGCAACCAGGTCAGCCAGTCCAGCCCGAACCGCGCCTCGCGATAGCTGGCCCCGGTCTGCCACAGCGAAACGTCCGGCTGGTTGAGCAGGTAGGTGACCGAGCCGTCATCGCTGCCGTTGTCGACCATCAGGAAATGATCGACCCCCAGCCGGCGATAGTGGCGCAGGAACCAAGGAAGGCGCTCCATCTCTTTGCGTAGGGTGGTAAAGGCCAGAATGTCGGTGGGCGCGATCAGCCGGGTCTTGTCCGAAACCGGCGTCAGCGCGTGGCGGCTGCGGAAGGACCGCCACAACAGGCGCTTGCGTTTCAGGCGCAGGCGGTATCTGCGAATCCAGCCCGGGGCGTTTTCGTCATGATGGTGCGCGGCGCCCATGGCACGATCACTTTTCGTAATGGCCATTCTGATGCCAGCGCCAGGCATCGGCGATCATCACTTCCAGCCGCGACCGTTTAGGCCGCCAGCCCAGTTCGGCCTCGGCCCGGGTCGAGCCTGAAACCAGCTTGGTGCAGTCGCCCGCCCGGCGCGGACCGACATTGAAGGGCACCTCGCGGTTGGTCACGCTGTGCGACTGCGCGATCACCTCTTTTACTGAAAACCCGGTGCCGGTGCCCAGATTGAACACCCGGCTACCCTTGCCCTGTTCCAGCCAGCGCAGGCCCAGCACATGCGCATCCACCAGGTCGCAGACATGGACATAGTCGCGGATGCAGGTGCCGTCGGGCGTGTCGTAATCTGTGCCGTAGACGGTCAGCGCGTCGCGCTTGCCGTCGATCGCGTCCAATAGCAGCGGAACCAGATGGGTCTCGGGGCGGTGGAACTCGCCCACGTCGCCGTCAGGGTCGGCACCAGCCACGTTGAAATAGCGAAAGATCACGTGGTTCAGCCCGTGCGCCTGTTCGAAATCGCGCAGGATATCCTCAATCGCACGTTTCGAGGCGCCATAGGCGTTCAGCGGGTGTTGCGGCGTGGTTTCGTCCAGCACCACGTTGTCGTGGTCGCCATAGGTTGCGCAGGTGGACGAGAAAACGAAATCCAGGCAACCGGCGGCCACGGCCGCCTCGATCAGGTTCAGTGATCCGGTGACGTTGTTGCGCCAGTACCGGCCCGGCTCGCTCATGGCTTCGCCGACTTGGCTGAGCGCGGCGAAATGCATCACCGCCGCCGGTTGGTGCTTGGCAAAGACCTGATCCAGCCGCGCGCGGTCCAGCAGATCGCCCTGTTCGAACGGGCCGAATTTCACCGCATCCTGCCAGCCGGTTACAAGGTTGTCATAGGTCACGGGCACATAGCCCGCCTGCGCCAGCGCCTTGCAGGCATGAGATCCGATATATCCGGCGCCGCCGGTCACGAGTATGTTTGTCATCCGTGGTCCTGCCGAATGTCTGCCGCTCATGGGTTAATTGCTGCGCTGCCCGCGCGGAACGGGGAATCTGCGCCTATTCCAACCCCATCGCGGCCATCATACTTTCGATTTTGGCCACGTCCTGCGGATTGTTCAACTCCCAGAACTGGCGGCCTTTTGCCTCGACCTCGACACACAGAACCTTGCGTCCGTTTTCCATGAACCGCAGCTGTTCCAGCCCCTCAAGCCGTTCCAGCGGCCCGACCGGCCAACCCGGATAGGCGGCCAGCGCGTCGGGGCGGTAGGCATAGACGCCCACATGATGGAACACCGGCGTCGGATCCGACCCGGCATAGGTGTCGGCGGTGAAGGGGATCACTTCCTTCGAGAAATAGAGCGCGCTGTGATCGGTCGCGAAGACGGCCGTGGTGCCGCCCACCCGGCCGTGCCTGCGGTCGTTCAGCAGCCCGTTCAGCGCCTCGCCGTCGCACCGCAGCACCGGCGTGGCCACGCCGGCCTCAGGCGCAGCGCGCAGGCCATTGACCAAATCCTCGATGAACCAATGCGGGGTCAGGGGGGCGTCGCCTTGCAGGTTGACCACGATCTCGTATCCGCCGCCCAGCCTGTCATGCGCCTCGGCGCAGCGTTCGGTGCCGTTGGCGCAGCTTTCTGAGGTCATCACCACCTCGGCGCCAAAGCCCTCGGCCGCAGCGCGGATGCGGTCGTCATCGGTGGCCACCACCACCCTGTCGACGCCCGAGACCGACATGGCCGCGCGCCAGGACCGCTCGATAAGGGTCATGGGCTTTCCCGTTGCGCCGGTCAGCGGCACCAGCGGTTTGCCCGGATAGCGGGTCGAGGCATAGCGGGCGGGGATCGCGATCAGAACCGACATCAGGCCTCCTTGAGTTCGACGCCCGGGGCATAGGCAATAAAGAACGGGTTGGCATAACCCTCCTTGCCGTAGGTCAGCGGCGTGTGGTCGTCGAAACGCACCACATGGCCCCCGGCTCCGGCCAGCACCGCGTGGCCTGCGGCGGTGTCCCACTCCATGGTTCGCCCGACACGCGGGTAGAGGTCGGCCTCGCCCGTGGCCACCAGGCAGAATTTCAGCGACGAGCCCGCCGACTTGCTGTCTTTGACCTGGTATTTGTTGATGTAGTCATCCGTGGCCTGATCGCGATGCGATTTCGAGGCCACCACCAAAAGCGCCGAATTGTCCGGATCAGAGACTGAAATCGGCGTGACCTCGCCCGGTTTGTCCTTGTCCAAGGCGCCGGTCTCCTCGACCGAGCGGCCATCGGCCAGGGTATAGAACATGCGCCCGCGGGCCGGGGCATAGACCACGCCGCGGGTGGGCACGCCGTTTTCGACCAGCGCGATGTTCACGGTGAAATCCCCGCGCCGGTTGATGAATTCCTTGGTGCCGTCCAGCGGATCGACGATTAGAAAGGTGTCGCCTTGCTGGCTGTGCGACGCGGCCTGTTCCTCGGTCACCAGCAGGATGTCGGGGAAAGCGGCGCGCAGCCCGGCCGAGATCAGCGCATCGGCGGCTTCGTCAGCTTCGGTCACTGGGCTGGAATCGGATTTGACCTTCACGTCAAAATCATCGGCATCGTAGATCTCCATGATCTTGTCGCCCGCTTCCAGGGCCAGGCGTCTGATCACGGGGATGAGGTCGTCATAGGTCACAAAAATGCTCCGTTTCCATGGTTTGTTGATCCGAAAACCTGACGAACTTATGCTGTGCCGGATACGGAACGGCAAGGAATTCGTGCCAGGCTGTCGGAACAAACCCGGGAAAGAGCGTTCGAGTGTTCTATTACAAGCGCAGCAGCAGTCTGCTTGGCAGCGCCTTCACCACGGCGGAACTGGTGTTCCACGCCGTCGTGCGCAACATCCGCTCGCAGCACAGCAACGCCGTTCTGGCCATCGTGATGAACATCCTGCAGGTCGTGCTGCTGGCCAGCGTATTCTACCTGATCATGTCTTTCATGGGTGCCCGGGTGGCCAAGATCCGCGGCGAGTTCATCCTGTACCTGCTGTCGGGCATTTTCCTGTTCATGACCCATATCAAGGCGGTGGGCGCGATCGCCTCGTTGGGGGGCACCAACAACCCGATGATGCTGCATTCGCCGATGAACATGATGGTTCTGCTGCTGGCGGCGGCTTTCGGCGCGCTGTATACGCAGATCGTGTCGATCCTGGTGATCCTGTTCGTCTACAGCGTGGCGGTTACCCCGATCGAGATGCAGGACCCCGGCGGCGCCTTCGCGATGTTGGTGCTGGCTTGGTACACGGGCTGTTCCGTGGGGCTGGTGTTCATGGCGCTCAAGCCGTGGCTGCCGACGGTGTCCCTGATGCTCAGCAACGTCTATCGGCGGTTGAACATGGTGTTTTCCGGCAAGATGTTCGTCGCCAACGCGTTGGGCGGCTATTTGCTGGCGATGTTTGCCTGGAACCCGCTGTTCCATGCGATCGATCAGTGCCGCGGGTTCATCTTTCGCAACTATTTCCCGCGCAACACCAGCTGGGAATATGCGCTTTGGGTCGGCATCGCGCTGATGATGATCGGCCTGCTGGGTGAATTCTATACACGCAAGCACATCTCGAAAAGCTGGGACGCCCGGCGCTAGGTCGCCACGCGCAGGGTCAGGTTGATGCGGCCACCCCGGGGCAGCAGGCGCGACGACCCGAACCGGATCCGGTCGATTCCGTGATAGGCCAGCCGTGCGGGGCCGCCCATGACCACCACGTCGCCCGAGTTCAGCCACACGGATTCGGTTTTTCCGCCGCGGGTGGTGTTGCCGATGCGGAACAGAGCGTCATCCCCCAATGAGATTGACACGACCGGCCACGAGAAATCGGCCTCGTCCCTGTCCTGGTGCAGGCCCATGCGGGCGCCTTCGCCGTAATAGTTGATCAGGCAGCAGTCCGGGTCGCGGTCCAGCGCGGTCACCTCGCGCCAGATGGTCAGGATCGGCTGCGGGATGTCCGGCCAGGGCATGCCTTTGGGGTGCGCGCCCTGGTAGCGGTATCCGCGGCCGTCCGACACCCAGCCCAACGGCCCGGCCGAGGTCATGCGCACCGACATCTTGCGCCCCGAGGCCGTGCTGGGATGAAACAGCGGCGCGGCTTTCAGAACCGGTCGCAAGGCGTCGACCAGCTGTTGCTGGGCGGCGCCGTCCAGATGGCCTTTTCTGATGTCGAATCCGCGTAAATTCAGGCGCGTCACGGCAGAAACCTCATTCCTTTCGAAATCCTTGCCAAAAAAGGCCCAAGATTCCCGAAAACCTGCATTTCACAGTGCTTGCAGGCCTTGGGCCTCGCCCTTATATACGCCGGGACGCGCGAGGGTGTAGTGCCACCGCGCCCAACAGATCGGGGCTGGGATGCCATAACGGGTTCTGGCCTCGGGACATCGCCTTGAAAAGAAAGGGATCGAAATAATGGGAAAAGTAATCGGGATTGACCTCGGGACCACCAACTCGTGCGTGGCCATCATGGACGGCTCGCAGCCGAAGGTCATCGAAAACGCAGAAGGGGCGCGGACCACGCCCTCGATCGTCGCCTTCACCGAGAATGAGCGACTGGTCGGACAGCCGGCAAAACGCCAGGCGGTCACCAACCCTGAAAACACAATTTTCGGCGTCAAGCGCCTGATCGGCCGCCGGGTCGACGACCCCGAGGTCGAAAAAGACAAGAAGATGGTGCCCTATCGCATCATCGACGGCGGCAACGGCGACGCATGGGTCGAAGCCCGCGGCGAAAAGTACTCCCCAAGCCAGATTTCGGCCTTCATCCTGGGCAAGATGAAGGAAACTGCTGAAAGCTACTTGGGTGAGGAAGTCACGCAGGCCGTCATCACCGTTCCGGCCTATTTCAACGACGCCCAGCGTCAGGCCACCAAGGATGCCGGCAAGATCGCCGGCCTGGAAGTACTGCGGATCATCAACGAGCCGACCGCCGCCGCTCTGGCCTATGGCCTGGACAAGAAAGACAGCCAGACCATCGCGGTCTATGACCTTGGTGGCGGTACCTTCGACGTGACCATCCTGGAAATCGACGACGGCCTGTTCGAGGTCAAGTCGACCAACGGTGACACCTTCCTGGGTGGTGAAGACTTTGACATGCGCATCGTCAACTACCTGGCCGAAGAGTTCAAAAAGGAACACGGCGTCGACCTGAGCCAGGACAAGATGGCGCTGCAGCGACTGAAGGAAGCTGCCGAAAAGGCCAAGATCGAGCTCAGCTCGACGACCCAGACCGAGATCAACCAGCCGTTCATCTCGATGGGCTCGAACGGCCAGCCGCTGCATATGGTCATGAAACTGACCCGCGCCAAGCTGGAATCGCTGGTCGGTGACCTGATCAAGAAATCGCTGAAACCCTGTCAGGCCGCTCTGAAAGACGCCGGCATCTCGGCCAGCGACGTGGACGAGGTGGTTCTGGTCGGTGGTATGACCCGGATGCCGAAGGTCATCGAAGAGGTGACCAAGTTCTTTGGCAAAGAGCCCCACAAAGGCGTGAACCCTGATGAAGTCGTGGCCATGGGTGCTGCAATCCAGGCCGGCGTTCTGCAAGGCGACGTCAAGGACGTGGTCCTGCTGGACGTGACCCCGCTGTCGCTGGGCATCGAAACCCTGGGCGGCGTGTTCACCCGTCTGATCGACCGCAACACCACGATCCCGACCAAGAAGTCTCAGGTATTCTCGACCGCCGAGGACAACCAGAACGCGGTGACCATCCGGGTGTTCCAGGGTGAACGCGAAATGGCGGCCGACAACAAGCTGCTGGGTCAGTTCAACCTTGAAGACATCCCGCCGGCTCCGCGCGGCATGCCTCAGATCGAGGTGACTTTCGACATCGACGCCAACGGCATCGTTTCGGTTTCGGCCAAGGACAAAGGCACCGGCAAAGAGCAGAAGATCACCATCCAGGCTTCGGGCGGTCTGTCGGAAGACGACATCGAACGGATGGTCAAGGATGCTGAAGAGAACGCCGAGGCCGACCGCAAGCGCAAGGAGCTGGTCGAGGCCAAGAACCAGGCCGAAAGCCTGATCCATGCGACCGAGAAATCGATCGAGGAGCATGGCGACAAGGTCGATCCGTCGACCATCGAGGCGATCGAACTGGCCGTGGCCGCGCTTAAGGACGAATTGGAATCGGACAATGCCGACAAGATCAAGTCGGGCATCCAGAACGTGACCGAAGCGTCCATGAAGCTGGGCGAGGCGATCTACAAGGCGCAGTCTGAAGAGGCCAGCGAAGAACCGACCGCCGCCGATGCGGGCCCCGGCGATGACGACATCGTCGATGCCGAGTTCGAAGATCTGGACGATGACAAGCGCACCTAACGGCTAACCGGGCCAGTTCGGGCCGGTCCGGATACCGGGCCGGCCCGTTTTACGTTGAGGCAGAAGGAAACACCGATGTCAAAACGCTGCTATTACGAAGTGCTCGGCGTATCCAAGGGCGCTTCGGCGGAAGAGATCAAGAAGGCCTTTCGCCGAAAGGCGAAGGAGCTGCATCCCGACCGCAACAAGGACAACCCAGAGGCCGAGGCGCTGTTCAAAGAGGCCAACGAGGCCTATGACATCCTGCGCGATGCCGACAAGAAAGCCGCTTATGACCGGTTCGGTCACGCGGCCTTTGAGAACGGCACCGGCGGTGCGCGCCCGGGTGGCGGTTTTGGCTCGGGCGATTTTTCCAGCGCCTTTTCCGACGTGTTCGACGATCTGTTCGGCGATTTCATGGGCGGCCGGCAGGGCGGTGGGCGCCGGGCCGCGCGGGGGTCCGACCTGCGCTACAATCTGCGCGTGACCTTGGAAGAGGCCTACTCGGGGCTGCAGAAAACCATCAACGTGCCGACCGCCGTGGCCTGTTCGTCCTGCGAAGGCACCGGCGCCGAAGGCGGGGTCGAACCCACCACCTGCCCGACCTGTTCGGGCATGGGTAAGGTGCGCGCGCAACAGGGCTTTTTCACCGTCGAGCGCAGTTGCCCGACCTGTGCGGGCCTGGGCCAGATCATCAAGAACCCCTGCAAATCCTGCCACGGCTCGGGTCGGGTCGAGAAGGAACGCGCGCTGTCGGTCAACATTCCAGCAGGTGTCGAAACCGGAACCCGCATCCGCCTGGCGGGCGAAGGCGAAGCCGGCATGCGCGGCGGTCCTCCGGGCGACCTCTACATCTTTGTCGAGGTGACGCCGCACAAGCTTTTCGAGCGGGATGGCATGAACCTGTATTGCCGGGTCCCGGTCAGCATGGCCAAGGCGGCGCTGGGCGGCTCGATCGAGGTGCCCACCATCGACGGTGGCCGCGGCCGGGTGCAGATTCCGGCCGGCAGCCAGTCGGGCCGGCAGATGCGTCTGCGCGGCAAGGGCATGCCAGCGCTGAGGGGCGGCGGTGTCGGGGACATGTTCATCGAACTGGCGGTCGAGACCCCGGTCAACCTGACCGCGCGGCAGAAAGAACTGCTGAAGGAGTTTGACGAGCTGGGCGAAGACAACCACCCGGAATCCAAGAGCTTCTTCTCATCCGTCAAATCCTTCTGGGAGCGGATGCAAAGCTGATCCCAGTGTTTCAGACAGCCAAGGGCCGGCGAAACATCGCCGGCCTTTTTCGTTCTGAGTCCAGTTTGGTCCGAAACTGCGCGGAATTGGCCCTTGATTCCTCGCCCTAGCCTTGAGAATGTGCGCCCAACCGTTGGGGTGCCCCGAACCCGGGGCTGAGAGGCGCGCGAGCCAACCCATCGAACCTGATCCGGGCAATACCGGCGGAGGGAACGGTCTAAAACACTCAGACGTTTTCCATGCCCGCGTTGCCCCACATGCAAGAAGGGAGCGACATGGCGCATATCGCTTTGACCATCGCGGGATCCGACAGCGGCGGAGGGGCCGGCATTCAGGCCGACCTCAAGGCGATGTCGGCGCTGGGTGTGTTCGGTGCCAGTGTCATCACCGCCGTCACCGCCCAGAACACGCAGGCGGTCACCGCCGTACATGGCATCCCGCTGGACGTGATCGCCGCGCAGATCGACGCGGTTCTGTCCGATCTGGACGTGCGCGCGGTCAAGATCGGCATGTTGGCCACGCCCGAAATCATCCAGACCGTCGCCGACGGCCTGTCCGGCTTTACCGGGCCCATCGTGCTGGACCCGGTGATGATCGCCAAATCGGGCGATGCCCTGCTGGCGCGTGAGGCGGTGCAGACGTTGCGCGAGGTGCTTCTGCCCCGCGCCACCGTCCTGACCCCGAACCTGCCCGAGGCGGCCTGCCTGCTGGATCAGATGGTTGCGGAGACCACAGACGAAATGACCGCGCAAGGCCATGCCCTGTGCGATCTGGGTGCGGGCGCGGTTCTGATGAAGGGCGGGCATGGCAAGGGCGATGTCTGCCGGGATCTGCTGGTATCTCAGGATGGGGTCGTCGCTCAGTTCGAGGCCCCGCGGGTGAACACGAAGAACACGCATGGCACGGGTTGCACCCTGTCTTCGTCCATCGCGGCCGGATTGGCCAGAGGGCTAGGGCTGGCGGATGCCGCTGCACAGGCACATTCCTATCTTCAGGGCGCAATTGCGGCGGCGGACGGTCTTGCAGTCGGGCACGGGCATGGCCCCGTTCACCATTTCTATCGGGTCTGGGAGGCGTGACGGTCTGGTCCGTCATAGGTGCCGGGGTGGCCGGTCTGGCCGTGGCCTCGGAACTGGTCGCGCGGGGTGCGCAGGTACGGGTGTTTGACCCCGGCGGGCCTCCTGGGCCACATGGTTGTTCCTGGTGGGCGGGCGGCATGCTGGCGCCGTGGTGCGAATATGAAAACGCCGAGGAACCCGTGCTGCGACTGGGGCAACAGGCCATCGATTGGTGGGCAGCCCGCACTCCGGTCACGCGGCAAGGAACGCTGGTTGTGGCCAACATGCGAGACCTGCCCGACCTGCGCCGATTTGCCCGCCGGACTGAGGGGTTCACGCAGGTCGATCAAGCGAAAATTGCTGAATTAGAGCCTGATTTGCACGGTTTTTCCCAAGGCCTGTTCTTCGCAGATGAGGCCCATCTGGACCCTCGCCGCGCGCTGCAGGACCTGTATCGCGGCCTTCAGGACAAGGGCGTCGAATTCCATCGCAAGCTGGCTCCGTCGCGGCTGGACAACGCCATCGACTGCCGTGGCCTGCACGCGCGCGACATCCTTCACGACCTGCGCGGCGTGAAGGGGGAAATGCTGGTGATCCGCTGCCCCGACGTGACGCTGACCCGTCCCGTGCGGCTTCTACATCCTCGGATGCCGCTCTATGTCGTGCCGCGGGGCGAGGGCGTCTACATGCTGGGCGCCACGATGATCGAATCCGAGGACAGCAGCCGCATCACCGCGCGCTCGATACTGGAACTGCTCAGCGCGGCCTATGCGCTGAACCCGGCCTTCGGCGAGGCCGAAGTGCTGGAGATCGGCGTCGATCTGCGCCCGGCCTTTGCCGACAACCTGCCGCGCATCCGCCGGCTGGGCCGGACGATCTATGCCAACGGGCTGTATCGCCATGGCTACCTGCTGGCCCCGGCCTTGGCCCGGGGCGTGGCCGATCTGGCGCTCGAGAACACACATTCGGAGATGGTCGATGAAGATCGTGCTTAATGGCGAACCGCGCGAGGTGCGCGCCGAAACCCTTGGTGAATTGCTGGCGGAATGCGGCTTTTCCGGCCGAGTTGCCACCGCGGTGAACGAGGAATTCGTGCCTTCCAGCCTGCGCATCGCGCACAAACTGGCCGAGGGCGACCGGGTCGAGGTCGTCGCACCGATGCAGGGGGGCTGAGATGAAAACGTTTTACGGCACCGAACTGCCCAACCCGCTGATGCTGGGCACCGCGCAATATCCCAGCCCGGCGATCCTGGAACAGGCCTTCCGGACCAGCGGTGCGGGCGTGGCCACGGTGTCATTGCGGCGCGAGGGCGCGGGCGGGGCGGGTCAGGCGTTCTGGTCGATGATCCGCGATCTGGGCGTGCTGATCCTGCCCAACACCGCCGGCTGTCACACGGTCAAAGAGGCCGTCACCACCGCCCACATGGCGCGCGAGGTGTTCGACACACCGTGGATCAAGCTGGAACTGATCGGTCACACCGACAGCCTGCAGCCCGACGTGTTCCAACTGGTCGAGGCCGCGCGCATTCTGACCGACGAGGGGTTCCAGGTGTTTCCCTACACCACCGAAGACCTGATCGTGGCCGAGCGTCTGCTGGCCGCTGGATGTCAGGTTCTGATGCCCTGGGGCGCGCCGATCGGGTCGGGGCGGGGTTTGAACAACGAATACGCCCTGCGCGCGATGCGGGCCGAGTTTCCCGACGTGCCGTTGGTGGTGGATGCGGGCATCGGCCTGCCCAGCCACGCCGCCCACGCGATGGAGCTGGGCTATGACGCGGTTCTGTTGAACACCGCCGTTGCCCGCGCGGGCGATCCGGTGGCGATGGCGCAGGCCATGGCGCTGGCGGTGCGGGCCGGGCAATTGGCGCATCAGGCCGACCCGATCGAGCCGCGCGACATGGCCGAACCCTCGACCCCCGTGATCGGAAAGGCCTTTCTGTCATGACGCTCGACCGCTTTTATCCGATCTTCGATCACACCGACTGGCTGCGGCGGATGCTGCCCCTGGGCGTGAAGTTGGTGCAGCTGCGCATCAAGGATCAGCCCGACGCGGTGGTGCGCGCGGAGATCGCCACCGCGCAGGCCCTGTGCCGCGACCACGGCGCGGTGCTGGTGGTGAACGACTATTGGCAGGCCGCCATCGACGCAGGCTGCGATTGGATCCACCTGGGGCAGGAGGACTTGGACGACGCCGATCTGCCTGCCATCCGCAAGGCCGGGCTGAAACTGGGCGTATCCACGCATGACGATGACGAGCTTGAACGCGTGTTGTCGATGGACCCGGACTATGTGGCACTGGGGCCGGTCTATCCGACCATCCTGAAAAAGATGAAATGGCACCAACAGGGCCTGCCGCGCGTGACCGAGTGGAAACGGCGCGTGGGTGACATCCCTCTGGTCGGCATCGGCGGTATCAGCGTCGAGCGCGCGCCGGGCGTGTTTCAGGCCGGGGCCGACATCGTCTCGGCCGTGACCGACATCACCCTGAACGCCGACCCCGAAGCGCGGGTGCGCCAGTGGATCGAGGTTACGCGATGAGCCGCTATGCCCGCCAGATGATCCTGCCCGAGGTCGGGGTCGAGGGGCAGAACCGGCTTGCCCGCGCGCGGGTTTTGGTCGTCGGCGCCGGCGGGCTTGCCGCGCCCGTGCTTCCGCTGCTGGTCGGGGCTGGGGTGGGGCATCTGACCATCGTCGATGCCGATACGGTGGACCTGTCGAACCTGCATCGCCAGACGCTGTTTGCCGAGTCCGATTGCGGCCGCCCCAAGGCCGAAGCGGCCGCCGAACGCTGCCGGACACTGAACAGCGAGATTACCGTTGCAGCGCGAAAACAGACTCTAACGCCTGCCAATGCCGCTGAATTGGTGGCCGAGGCCGATCTGGTTCTGGACTGCGCGGACAGTTACGCGGCCAGCTATACGTTGTCGGATACCTGCCTGGCGCAGGGCAAGCCGCTGATCAGCGCCTCGGTTTTGGGCCTGTCGGGGTATGTTGGCGGGTTCTGCGGCGGTGCGCCCTCCTTGCGCGCGGTTTTTCCCGACGCGCCGGACAGTGGCGCCAGTTGTGCCACCGCGGGTGTTCTGGGCCCGGTCGTGGCGATGATCGGCGCGATGCAGGCGCAGATGGCGCTGGGCGTGATCCTGGGCCTCGAGCCTTCGCCGTTGGGCCAAATGATGCAGGTGGACGGGCGCAACTGTATCAGCAGCGGCTTCCGCTTTGACACCGCGCCGGAACCGGACGGCCATTTCCCCTTTGTTGCCCCCTCGCAACTGACCCCGGACGACCTGGTTGTCGACCTGCGCAGCGTCGATGAGGCCCCCCAGCCGATTCACCCCAACGCTCGCCGATTGACGGTCGAAGCGCTGAAAACAGATCCTAACAAAGGAAAATCGCTGGCCCTCTGCTGTGCCACAGGGCTGCGCGCCTGGCGCGCGGCCGAGGAACTCCGCCCCCATTGGCCCGGCCGGATCGTTCTGGTCGCCGCCGCAACGTCGTGAAGCAAAAGGAAACGCAGACCATGAAGAAACTGATCACCGCCTTTGCCCTGCTGGCCGCCGCGCCCGCCTGGGCGCAGGACAAGATGACCGTTCTGCTGGACTGGTTCGTGAACCCCGACCACGGGCCGATCATCGTGGCGCAGGAAAACGGCTATTTCGCCGAACAGGGGCTTGAGGTCGAAATCGTTCCGCCCGCTGATCCGTCGGCCCCGCCGCGCCTTGTGGCCGCCGGTCAGGCCGATCTGGCCGTGTCCTACCAGCCGCAGCTGCACCTGCAGATCCACGAGGGCCTGCCGCTTAAACGGGTCGGGACGCTGGTCGCCACGCCGCTGAACTGCCTTCTGGTGCTCGAGGACGGCCCGATCAACACGCTGGCCGATCTCAAGGGCAAGAAGATCGGCTTTTCGGTTGCCGGTGTCGAAGAGGCGATCCTGACCGCGATGCTGAACGCGCATGGCGTGTCGCTGGACGATATCGAGATGATCAACGTCAACTTCTCGCTGTCGCCGTCGCTGATGACCGGGCAGGTGGACGCCGTGATCGGCGCCTTCCGTAATTTCGAACTGAACCAGATGGATATCGAGGGCGTCCCGGGCCGCTGCTTCTACATCGAGGAAGAAGGCGTGCCGCCCTATGACGAGCTGATCTATGTGGCCAACCCCGAAACGATGGACAAGGACATGATCGCCCGTTTCCTGGCCGCGACCGAGAAGGCCACGCAGTTCATCGTGAACAATCCGGAAAAAAGCTGGGAGATCTTCGCCGCCACCTCGCCCGAGTTGCAGGACGAGCTGAACGCCCGCGCCTGGGTCGATACCCTGCCGCGTTTCGCACTGCGCCCGGCGGGATTCGATGCCGGCCGCTATGCCCGGTTCGAGGCCTTTCTGAAAGAGTCCGGCATGATCGACAGTATCAACCCGGTCAGCGACATCACCATCGACGTGACCGCGCAATGAGCGAGTACGGCAAAGCCTTCGCACTGATGCGCGACGCGGCGCACGGGCCGTGGCGGGACTATACCCGCCACGCCTTTGTCGAGGGACTGAAGGACGGCACCCTGCCGCGCGCGGCGTTCCTGCATTACCTGCGGCAGGATTACGTGTTCCTGATCCACTTCTCGCGCGCCTGGGCGCTGGCGGTGGTGAAATCGAAAACCCATGCCGAGATGCTGGCCGCGTCGCGCACGGTGAACGGTCTGATCAGCGAAGAGATGAAGTTGCATATCGGCATTTGCGAGGCCGAGGGCATCAGCCAGGACGAGTTGTTCGCCACGCCCGAACGCCCCGAGAACCTGGCCTATACCCGCTATGTGCTCGAGGCCGGCTACAGCGGTGATCTGCTGGATCTGCTTGCGGCGCTGGCGCCCTGCGTGATGGGATACGGGGAAATCGGCACCCGGCTGGCGGCCGAGGCCACCTCGGACAACTATCGCGATTGGATCGACGCCTATTCCAGCAGTGAATATCAGGAAGCCTGTCAGGCTGTGGGTGAACTGCTGGATTCCGCTCTGATACGGCGACTTGGGGCGGATTTCCGTACCACACCGCGTTGGGATCGCCTGTGCCAGACCTTCCGCACCGCGACCGAGCTCGAAGTGAATTTCTGGCAGATGGGTCTGACCCCATGACCCCGCCCCCCGATCTGATCCTCAGCGGACAGGCCAGCATCGACGGCGCGCCGCTGTTCGCGCCGCTGACCCTGTCGCTGAAGGCGGGGCAGTGGACCTGTCTGCTGGGCGGATCGGGGGTCGGCAAGACCACGGTTCTGCGCCTGATCGCCGGGTTGGCGACGGGGGCCGAGTTCACCGGCGAGATCCGCGCCAGCGACGGGCTGCCGGTGGCCGAGCGCGTCGCCTACATGGCGCAGGACGATCTGCTGCTGCCTTGGGCCACGGTCGCGAAGAACGTGGCGCTGGGTGCCCGGTTGCGCGGCGAACGGATCGACGAGGACCGCCGCGCCCGGCTGATCGAACGGATGGGGTTGCGGGATCACATGACCAAGAAGCCCTCGGAACTGTCCGGCGGGCAGAGTCAGCGCGTGGCGCTGGCCCGCACCCTGATGGAGGACAAGCCGATCATCCTGTTGGACGAGCCGTTCTCGGCGCTGGATGCGCGCACCCGCGCTGACATGCAGGACCTGGCCGCCGAAGCGTTGCAGGGACGCACCGTCTTGCTGGTCACCCACGACCCGGCCGAGGCCGCGCGTCTGGGTCAGTCGATCATGGTGATGACGCGCCGTGGCCTGACCCCGTGTCAGCCGCCCCATGCGCCAGTGCCGCGCAAGGTGGACGATCTCGAGACGCTGGAAACGCAGGGGGCGCTGCTGAAGCTGCTGCGGGAGGAGGTGGCATGAAGACGCTCTCGGCCCTTGCCGCGACACTGTTTGCGCTGGCCCTTTGGCAGGCGATCGTCACCCTGACCGGCCTGCCGAAATTCATCCTGCCTGGCCCGGCGGTGGTGGCCGAGACCTGGTGGCAGAACCGCTGGCTGATCGCCGAGCACACCTGGATCACCGCCATCGAGGTGCTGATCGGCCTGGCCTTTGGAACGGTGCTGGGTGTCATAACGGCGCTGCAGCTGGCCAATTCCCGCGCCGCGCGGGTGCTGGTGCAGCCGATGCTTGTGTTCACCCAGGCACTGCCGGTCTTTGCGCTGGCGCCATTGCTGACCCTGTGGCTGGGCTATGGGCTGTGGTCCAAGGTCGCGATGGCCGTGCTGATCATCTATTTCCCCATCACCGCGTCGTTTTTCGACGGGCTGATGCGCACGCCGCCCGGCTATCTGGACCTGGCCCGCACCATGCAGGCCAGCCCACGCAGCGTGTTGTGGCATATCCGCATCCCGGCAGCGCTGCCCTCGCTGGCCTCGGGGATGCGGCTGGCGGCAGTCTATGCCCCGATCGGGGCCGTGATCGGTGAATGGGTCGGCTCGTCTCAGGGGTTGGGATACCTGATGCTGCTGGCCAATGGCCGCGCCAAGACCGACCTGATGTTTGCCGCGATGCTGACGCTGGGGGTGTTCTCGATCCTGCTGCATCTGGTTGTGCGCCGCGCCACGGCCCGCATGGCCGGTGAGGCGCGTTAACCATTCGGAAACCGATTCTGCGGCAATCATGGGCGTATGACCAAGGACGCCTTTGCCGAAGCCCCATCGCTGTTCGAAAGTGACGAAGCGCCGGTCACGCCGCTGCCCACGGGTCGGCTGCCCTCGTATATCAAGGACCACCGCAAGCGCCTGCGCGAACGGTTCATGTCGGGTGGCGCGGGGGCGATGCCGGATTACGAGCTGCTGGAACTGGTCCTGTTCCGCTCGATCCCCCGGCAGGACGTGAAGCCGCTGGCGCGGCGGCTGCTGGATACGTTCGGTGATTTCAACCGGGTGCTGACCGCCCCGGTCGAGCGTCTGCGCCAGATCAAGGGCGTGGGTGATACCGTCATCACCGACCTCAAGATCCTCGAGGCCTGCGCCCATCGCATGGCCCGCGCCCGGGTGATGCAGCGGCATGTGATCTCCAGCTGGGACGCGTTGCTGGATTATTGCCACACCACCATGGCGCATCGCGAGATCGAGCAGTTCCGCGTGTTCTACCTGGACCGCAAGAACGTGCTGATCGCGGATGAGGAGCAGGCCAAGGGCACCGTCGATCACGTACCCGTCTACCCGCGCGAGGTCGCCAAACGCGCGCTGGAGCTGAACGCCTCGGCGCTGATCTTGGTGCACAACCACCCGTCGGGCGACCCGACGCCGTCGCAGTCGGATATCGACATGACCAACCGCATCAACGATGCCTGCGCCGCACTTGGGCTGACCTTGCACGACCACCTGATCATCGGCAAATCGACCGAACTGAGCTTCCGGTCAGAAGGTTATCTCTAACCGCTAGCGCACCCAGACTTCGACACGACGGTTGGCCTTGCGGCCCCAGTCAGTGTCGTCGCAGGCCAGGGGCATCGCCTCTCCGAACCCCTCGACCGAGATGTCGACGGAGTCGGGCACCGATGTCTGCACCGCTGCCAGAACCGCGTTGCGCACGGTCTGCGCCCGGCGCAGGGCGATCCGGGCATTGGACTCGGCCGGTCCGTCGCCGTCGCTGAAGCCGACGAAGACCAGCTTGCGCCCGTCATATTGGCCGGCCTCCAACGCCTGCGCCAATTGCTGGATGTTCGACCGTGACTGTGCGTCCGGCCGCGACGATCCCGGCTCGAACCGGAACGATAGCGACACGCGCGAGAGGGGGCGCAGGGTTTCGACCATGCGTTGCAGCTCCTGCAGCCCCACTTCGGACCCGCCCGAAGTGATGGCATTGGCCAGCCGGTCCCCTTGCAGCCCGATCTGAACGGCCTCGTGCGATTGGTCGGTGAACCCGGCTTTGCGGATCACCATCTGGGCCTCGGGGCCCAGGGCATAGGCCAGAAACTGTCGGGCGATCTTGGGCAGGCGCCGCTGTGGCAGATACAGGAACATCGGTAGGGTCAGGGGGTAGTCCTCGGTCTTGATGGCCGGGCGGGTGGCCCGCATCGCGTGACCGCAGCCCCCCGCCAGCGGCAGGGCGCGCAACCCGCGGGCCTGGGCCAGGGTGGCGATTCCGATGGCAAAGGGATCGCGCGCGATGGCTGCGACCAGATCGCTGCCCCGTGCATGGCGGATCGTGGTGTCGGCGGGTTGTGCCCGGGCGGGTTGCAACAGCTGGTCCTGCACGGCCTGCGCCAGGCCTGATCCCGCATCGGGCAGATGCAGGGAAATCGGCGCGTCCGGTCCGCCGAGTTCGGCCCAGTTGGTTACCGCGCCGCTGAACACGCGTGCCAAGTCCGCCGGCGAGATCTGCGTCAACGGATTGTCCGGTGCCACCACCGGCACGAGCGCGTCCAGCGCCACCACCCGCGAGCGGCGCGGCCGGGTCAGGTCGCCAAGACCGGCATCACGGGCCGCGGCGATCTCGGGCGCGCGGATCTCGCGCATCGCCAAGGCGATGTCGGTTTCATCGGCGATCAGATCGGCAAACGCCTGGCCGGTAGGGGTGGCGTGCAGCGTAAATCGGGCCATGGGCGCATCGCGTCCGGCCCGATGCAGGGCCAGTTGAAACCGGTCGGCGCCCAGGTCGGTGCGTATCAGCATCAGCCCTTCTCGTTCGGCAAAGCCTTCGATCAGCGCAGGAAACAGAGTTTCGGCCATCACCGGGGCGCCCGACAGGTGCAGTTCGGTGACGAAATCGGTCAGGTTGGGGCAGGCCGGGCCATCGCAGGTCACCCCCGAGCCGTCCACCGTCAGCTCTCCGAACCGGGTCCCGACGCGGTAGAACTCGCCGTCATATCCCAGAAGGGTGCCCGTGATCTCGACCTGACCGTCATGCGAGGTCAGTGTGATGTCTTGTGCCAGGGCGCCCGATACACCCGTGAACAGCGACACCGCCGTCACCGCCGCGCGAAGAAATGTCATTAATCCCGTTGACCCGCCTGCCGATTAGTTTGCGGCGATTTTCAGGTCTTGGAACAGATTATTCAACACCAGAAAATCCTGCCCGCTGTCGCAGGCGGGTAGAACAAGCGACAATTCGCGAGACCGCAGTTCCTGGTCGCTCAGCAGCTCGAGCGATTGCATGCTCAGCTCCTGCCCGCAGTTCGCGGGGGTGATTTCGGCCTCGACGGTCAGAGCGACTGATCCGTCGGTTCCGTTGCCGTTCTTGGGAATCGAGTAGATTTCGACCTTGCGGCCGCCGCCGGTGCCATAGTGCTCCACCCGGCCTGTGCCTTGCGCTTCCGCGTTCGACCAGACATGCCCGGCTTCGCCATACGACGCACCGAATTCCAGCGCATGCAGCTGCAGCTCGGTGCTGCCCGACCATTGAAGGGCCACACGGTCGAATCCGGCGATTTCGGGCACATGGGTGGTGGCCACCGTGCCCAGCTTGTCATCGAACGAGATCAGGAAAATCGCGTACTCGGCCAGAACGGGGATGGTCAGATCCAGCCGCCCGTCCTGATCGGTCTGTCCGGTGAAGACCATGCCGCTGTGCAGCAGTTCGACTGTCTGGTTCGGATGGCATGGCGCCGTCACGACGACATGGGCGGAAGCCAGTGGCACGGTCGTCGCCCGGGCACGCAGCCCGCAATCGGCCGCGGCGGTCGCGTCGGCGGGGGCAGGGCGCGCGGTGTCCGGGGTTGGGGTGTCGCCGGTGGCCGGAGAGGCGGAGGTCAGGACGATGTCCTCGAGCCCGGCGATCATCGTACTTTCGGCAACAGCAGTCTGGCCCGCAGAGGGGGATGCGGCCGACTGCGCCGCCGGGCCGTACTGCATCAGATACCCGATGGCCAGCGCGCACGCGACCGTACCGCCGGTGGTCACATAGTTTCGAATCACGAACAAGACACCCTCCCCAGTTGAAGGAGCGAGGGAGACTGTCGTTAAAGATCGCGGCCAATCTGTGGCCGCGACGCGGAGTCATTGTGTCGGAAATTGGGCCGGGTCAGACCAGCCGGCCATGGCAATGCTTGAACTTCTTGCCCGATCCGCAGGGACATTGATCGTTGCGCGAGGGATTGCCCCAGGTTGACGGGTCGTCCTCGACGAAGCCGGGGCGCGCATCGCCCGAGGCCTTGGCTTCGGCCACCGCTTCGGCCCGTTCGGCGGCCTTCTGGATCTGGGCCTGCTGCGCCTGCATCTGGGCCAGCATCTCGCGCTGCTCTTCCTCGCTCAGCGGGCGCACACGTGCCAGATGTTGGGTCACCGTCTCGCGCATGCCGTCCAGCATGTTCTCGAACAGCTGGAACGCCTCGGTCTTGTATTCGTTCAGCGGGTCGCGCTGGGCATAGCTGCGGAACCCGATGACCGAGCGCAGATGCTCCAGCGTCAGCAGGTGCTCGCGCCATTTGCTGTCGATGGTCTGCAGCAGCACCTGCTTTTCGATGTTGCGCATGTTCTCGGGGCCGAAGGCGACGGCCTTCTGGGCCATCATCTCGTCGGCGGCCTTGATCAGGCGCTCACGTATGGCTTCATCGTCCACGCCTTCTTCGGCGGCCCAGTCCTGAACCGGGGCATCCATGTTCAGCTTGTCCTTGACCGCCGCGTGCAGCCCCTCGGTATCCCATTGGTCGGCATAGCTCTTGGGCGGCATATACTGGTCGATCAGGTCGTCGATCACCTGCTCGCGCATGTCTGACACGATGTCGGATAGATCGTCGGAGGACATGATCTCGCGGCGCTGGCTGAAGATCACCTTGCGCTGATCGTTCATAACGTCGTCGAACTTGAGGACGTTCTTGCGCATGTCGAAGTTGCGGGCTTCGACCTTGGCCTGCGCGCGCTCCAGCGATTTGTTCACCCAAGGGTGCACGATCGCCTCGCCTTCCTTCATGCCCAGTGTGGTCAGAACCTTGTCCAGCCGTTCCGAGCCGAAGATGCGCATCAGGTCGTCTTCCAGGCTGAGGAAGAACACGGTGCGGCCCGGGTCGCCCTGACGGCCCGAGCGGCCGCGCAGCTGGTTGTCGATGCGGCGGCTTTCATGGCGTTCCGAGGCCAGAACGAACAAACCTCCGGCCTCCAGCACCTTCTGCTTTTCCTCGGCGTGGCGAGATTCTTCCCGGGCACGCAGTTCCGCCGGGTCGGCGTCGGGGTTCTCGGCCAGCGCCTGCATCACGCTCATTTCCACATTGCCGCCCAGCTGGATGTCGGTGCCGCGGCCGGCCATGTTGGTGGCGATGGTCACTGCGCCCAGACGTCCGGCCTCGGCCACGATCTGGGCCTCCTGCTCGTGCTGGCGGGCGTTCAGGACGTTGTGCTTGATGCCTTCCTTGGTCAGCATCTGGCTGAGCATCTCGGACTTCTCGATCGAGGTCGTGCCAACCAGAACCGGCTGGCCCTTGGCGTTGGCTTTCTTGATCTCTTCGATCATGGCCGCGTATTTCTCGGCCGCGGTGCGATAGACCTGATCATCCTCGTCCACGCGAGCGATCGGCTTGTTGGTCGGAATCTCGACAACGCCCAGGCCATAGATCTCGGCGAATTCCTCGGCCTCGGTCAGGGCGGTGCCGGTCATGCCGGCCAGCTTGTCGTACAGGCGGAAATAGTTCTGGAAGGTCACGCTGGCCAGGGTCACGTTCTCGGGCTGGATCGGCACCCCTTCCTTGGCCTCAATCGCCTGGTGCAGACCTTCGGACAGGCGGCGGCCCGGCATCATGCGCCCGGTGAATTCGTCGATCAGAACCACGTTGCCGTCGCGGACGATGTAGTCCTTGTCGCGCTGGAACAGCTTGTGCGCGCGCAGGCCCTGGTTCACGTGGTGCACCACCGTGGTGCTTTCGGGGTCGTACAGCGACTGGCCCTCGGGCAGCAGGCCGCGGGCCTGCAGCTGTTCTTCCAGGAACTCGTTGCCTTCATCTGTGAACGTCACGCTGCGGGATTTTTCGTCGATCGTATAATGATCTTCCTGCAGCTCGGGGATCAGCGCGTCGATGGCGGTGTACAGATCCGACCGGTCCTGCGACGGCCCCGAGATGATCAGCGGCGTGCGCGCCTCGTCGATCAGGATCGAGTCGACCTCGTCCACGATCGCGAAATTGTGGTACTTCTGGTAGACGTCCGCCAGGTCCGACTTCATGTTGTCGCGCAGATAGTCGAAGCCCAGCTCGTTGTTGGTGGCATAGGTGATGTCGCAGGCATAGGCGGCCTTTTTCTCGGCATCGGGCTGACCCGACCAGATCACACCGGTCGTCATGCCGAGGGCGCCGAACACCTTGCCCATCCATTCGGCGTCGCGCTTGGCCAGGTATTCGTTGACCGTGACCACATGCACGCCCTTGCCGGTCAGTGCGTTCAGATAGGCGGGGAAGGTGGCGACCAGAGTCTTGCCTTCGCCCGTCTTCATCTCGGCGATGTTGCCCTGATGCAGGAAGATACCGCCCAGAAGCTGCACGTCGAAGGCCCGCAGACCCAGAGCCCGTTTTGCGCCCTCGCGGACGTTGGCGAAGGCTTCGGGCAGCAGGTCGTCCAGACTCTCTCCCTCCTTGGCGCGTTTGCGCAACTCGTCGGTCTTGGCCTTCAGATCGTCATCCGAGAGCTTCTCGAACTCCGGCTCCAGCGCGTTGATCTTTTCGACCAGCGGGCGGGTTGCCTTGATCTTGCGGTCGTTCGGTGTTCCGAACACCTTTTTGGCAAGCGTACCGAGTCCCAGCATGTTCACTCCAGCGGATCTTTTCTTGTCTTGGTTGCGACAGGCTTGCCCACCTTGCGCGCAACCCATAGATAGCTGGGAGGAAAGATGGTCCTGTCAAAGGCTTCAAGCGATGTAAGCGGCAGGTTCCAGAGTGTCAACGCCACGCCCTGTCGCGGCCAGAATATAGGATGAATTCATGCCCAAAGGTCTCACTTTTCTGCCATCGCTGGCGCTTGCGGCCATGATGGCCCTGCCGGTTGCCGCCGAAACCGAACCTTCGGCCGACACGGTTGTGGCGCGCGTCAACGGCGACGAGATCACTTTGGGCCATGTCATTGCCACCGCGGCCAGCCTGCCGCCGCAATATCAGCAGCTGGATGACGAGGTGCTGTACCAGTTCATCGTAGAGCAGCTGATCCAGCAGCAGCTGCTGAGCCAAGAGCAGGAAGACCTGACCCGCCTGAACGCGCTGATGCTGGAAAACGAGGCGCGCTCGCTGAAGGCGGTGCAGACGGTGAACCAGATCACCGATGCCCAGGTGACCGACGAAGCGATCCAGGCCGCCTATGACGCGCAGTTCGCCGAGTTCCAGGGCGAGGACGAGTTCAACGCCAGCCACATCCTTGTCGCGACCGAGGAAGAAGCCAAAGAGATCAAGGCGCAACTGGATGACGGCGCCGATTTTGCCGAGCTGGCCAAAGAGAAATCCACCGGCCCGTCCGGCCCCAACGGCGGCGCGCTGGGCTGGTTCGGAAAGGGTCAGATGGTGCCCGAATTCGAACAGGCCGTGATCGGGCTGGAAAAAGGTCAGGTCTCGGACCCGGTGCAGACCCAGTTCGGGTGGCATGTCGTGATCCTGAACGACAAACGCAAATCCGAAGCGCCCGAGTTTGCGGCGGTGCGGGATGAACTGGCCCAGTCCGTTCGTCAGGAGGCCATTCAGGCCAAGATCGACGAGCTGACCCAGGCGGGCAGCGTCGAGCGCCCCGAGGTCGAGGGCCTGACCCCGGACGTGGTCCGCAAGCTGGACCTGGTTCAGGAGTAAACCCCAGTGGCCAAGATCACCAAGGTGTCTCCGCTGGCCCCCGCGGCCTTTCCTGATCTGCCGGTTGTCGACGGTGTGCGATTCGCCACGGTCGCCGCCGGGGTGCGGTATCAGGGCCGCACCGACGTGATGCTGGCGGTGCTCGATCCGCGCACCGCGGTGGCGGGGGTATTCACCCGCTCGGCCACCCGTGCGGCGCCGGTGCTGGATTGCCAGGACAAGATCGGCGGACCCAGCGACGGGCCGGCGGCGATCCTGGTGAACTCGGGCAACGCCAACGCCTTTACCGGGCAGTACGGGCAGGCGTCGGTCGAGCAGATCACCGAAGCCGTGGCGCAGGCGACCGGTGTGGCGCAGAGCCGCGTGTTCACCTCGTCCACAGGGGTGATCGGCGAGCCGCTGCCGCATGACCGGATCGTGGCCCGGCTGGACGAACTGACCGCCGGCCTGCGCGCCGACGCGCTGGAAGAGGCGGCGCGGGCGATCATGACCACCGATACCTTCCCCAAAGGCGCCAGCGCGCAGTTGGAGATTGATGGCAAAACAGTCTCTATTGCGGGGATTGCCAAAGGGTCGGGCATGATCGCGCCCGACATGGCGACGATGCTGGTCTATATCTTCACCGATGCGAAGATCGAGCAACCGGCGCTGCAACGGTTGCTGGCCGAGCAGACCGACCGGACCTTCAACTGCATCACCGTGGACAGCGACACCTCGACCTCGGACAGCCTGCTGCTGTGCGCGACGGGCGCGTCAGGGGTGGAGGCCACCGGCAATGCCGATTTCGCGCGGGCGCTGGAATCGGTGATGCTGGACCTGGCGCATCAGGTGGTGAAGGACGGCGAAGGCGCCACCAAATTCGTCGAGATCCGCGTGACCGGCGCCGCCTCGGACGCCGATGCCAAGGTCCACGGTATGGCCATCGCCAATTCACCGCTGGTCAAGACCGCCATCGCGGGCGAGGATCCGAACTGGGGCCGTGTCGTCATGGCGATCGGTAAATCCGGCGCGGCGGCCGATCGCGACACGCTCAGCATTTCCTTCGGCGATATTCTCGTGGCCGAAAACGGCTGGGTCAGCCCAACCTATCGCGAGGAACACGCCGCCGCTTATATGAAAGGCCAGGAACTGGTGATCGCGGTCGATCTGGGGCTGGGCGCGGGCAAGGCCACTGTCTGGACCTGCGACCTGACGCACGGGTACATCGAGATCAACGCGGACTACCGGTCGTGACATCAGAGCAATTCCAGCAGAAGTGGAGCCCGGTTTTGCGTCCGGGACTGCGACAATGAAAACGGTTCTCGTCTCTGCCGTCGCCTTGATCGACGTGGATGGGCGGGTGCTGCTGGCGCAGCGCCCGGAGGGTAAGTCCATGGCCGGGCTGTGGGAATTTCCCGGCGGCAAGATCGAGCCGGGTGAAACCCCCGAGGCCGCCCTGATCCGCGAATTGCACGAGGAACTGGGCATCGACACCTGGGCCTCGTGCCTGGCGCCGCTGACCTTTGCCAGCCACAGCTATGACGATTTCCACCTGCTGATGCCACTGTTTGCCTGCCGTAAATGGCAGGGCATTCCGCAGTCAAAAGAAGGGCAGGCGCTGAAATGGGTGCGCGCGAACGACCTGCGCAACTATCCGATGCCGGCGGCAGATGTTCCACTGATCCCGATCCTGCGGGATTGGCTGTAACAATTCGTAAGATTCCGGAAAACATCACGAAAAAGTTGACGCTGATCGTCCTCCTTGTCCTTAATCGGGGCAGCGGCGCGCGGGTCTGACCCGGCGACGTCGTTCCGGCCCAAACCGGGGTCGGATGGGGAGGAGAGATAGAATTGGCTCAGACGCAGTCGGGCGCCGAGGGGATGCACTCCCTTCCGGCGCTGCTACACCGCAATGCGACGCAGTTCGGGGATGCCCCGGCCTACCGCGAAAAGGAATTCGGGATCTGGCAGTGCTGGACCTGGGCGGAAACGGCCGCCGAGATCCGTGCGCTGGCGTTGGGGTTCCTGGAGCTCGGCGTTGAAAAGGGCGACCATATCGCCGTAATCGGGCGCAACCGTCCGGCGCATTACTGGTCGATGATCGCGGCCCAGATGGTGGGTGCGGTGCCGGTGCCGCTGTATCAGGACTCGGTCGCCGAAGAGATGGCCTATGTGCTGGAGCACTGCGGCGCGAAATACGTGGTCTGCGGCGACCAAGAGCAGGTCGACAAGGTCATCGAGATCCAGCAGGATCTGCACCAGGTCAAGCATATCCTCTATACCGACAAGCGCGGCATGCGGAAATACGACCACAGCCAGATGAACGCGCTGAGCGACATCATGGCCGAGGGGCGCGCCGGGCATCACCGGTTCGATGCCGAGCTGGACCGCCGCATCGCCGAGATCACCTATGACGACACCTGCGTGATGCTCTATACCTCGGGCACCACGGGCAAGCCCAAGGGCGTGGTTCTGTCGAACCGCAACGTGATCGAAAGCGCAAAGAACTCGGCCGAATTCGACCACCTGACCCGGAACGAGGATATCCTGTCCTATCTGCCGATGGCTTGGGTGGGAGACTTCATCTTCTCGATCGGTCAGGCCTATTGGTGCGGCTTCTGCGTGAACTGCCCTGAAAGCGCCGACACGATGATGACCGACCTGCGCGAGATCGGGCCGACCTATTTCTTCGCGCCGCCGCGGGTGTTCGAGACCCAGTTGACCAACGTGATGATCCGGATGGAGGATGCCAGCCCGATGAAGCAGCGGATGTTCCGCTATTTCATGGATCACGCGAAGAAGGTCGGTGGACGCATCCTGGACGGCAAGCCGGTCAGTTTCATGGACCGTTTGAAATACGCGATCGGCAACGTGCTGGTCTATGGGCCGCTCAAGGATACGCTGGGCTATAGCCGCATTCGCGTGGGATACACCGCGGGCGAGGCGATCGGGCCCGAAATCTTCGAGTTCTACCGCTCGCTGGGGATCAACCTCAAACAGCTTTATGGCCAGACCGAGGCGACGGTGTTCATCACCGTCCAGCCCGACGGCGAGGTGCGGGCCGACACGGTGGGCGTCCCGGCCCCCGATGTCGAGCTTAAGATCGCCGAGAATGGCGAGATCTTCTATCGCTCGCCCGGCGTGTTCGTCGAATATTTCAAGAACCCCGAATCCACCGCCTCGACCAAGGACCCCGAAGGTTGGGTGGCCACGGGCGACGCGGGCTTCATCGAGGAAAGCAGCGGCCACCTGCGGATCATCGACCGCGCCAAGGACGTGGGCAAGATGGCCGATGGCTCGATGTTTGCGCCGAAATATGTCGAGAACAAGCTGAAGTTCTATCCCGACATCCTCGAAGCGGTGCTGTTCGGCAATGGTCGCGACCGTTGCGTGGCGTTCATCAACATAGACCTGACGGCGGTGGGCAATTGGGCCGAGCGCAACAACATCGCCTATGCCTCGTACCAGGAACTGGCGGGCCATACGCGGGTGCTGGAGACGATCCGCAGCCACGTGGAAGAGGTCAACACGTCGGTTGCCGCCGACGAGATGCTGTCGGGTTGCCAGGTGCACCGGTTCGTGGTGCTGCACAAGGAACTGGACCCTGATGATGGCGAGATCACCCGCACCCGAAAGGTGCGCCGCAAGTTCGTCGAGGACAAATACGCCGACATCATCGCCGCGCTCTATGACGGGTCCGAGACGGTCTCGACCACGACCGAGGTGACCTATGAGGACGGACGCAAGGGATCCATCAGCGCCACGCTGCAGATCGTCGACGTGCCGGTCGCGCCGGTGTCGCATCAGAAGGTGGCCGCGGAATGAGGCCGGTCGCGCGCCGCTCGGCCTGCGGCCATCGCCCCGCCCGCCGTCCCGTTCACCCGCAGTTTGAGGAGTAGACGATGCTGGATGCATCCGACGACGGATATGTCACCGAGGATGGCCGCAAGATTGGCGGCGTGGTGATGGAGATGAAGAACATCACCCTGCGGTTCGGCGGCGTGGTGGCTATCAAGGACATCTCGTTCGACATTCGCCAGGGCGAGATCCGCGCGATCATCGGGCCCAACGGTGCGGGCAAGTCCTCGATGCTGAACGTGATTTCCGGCTTCTACGTCCCGCAGGAGGGCGAGGTCTGGTTCCACGGGGCGAAGCGCCCGCCGATGAAACCCTATGAGGTGGCCCGGCAGGGCATCGCCCGGACCTTTCAGAACATCGCCCTGTTTGAAGGCATGAGCGTTCTGGACAACGTGATGACAGGCCGCCTGAATTTCATGAAGACCAACATCGTGCAGCAGGCGATCTGGCGCGGCAAGGCCGAGGCGGAAGAGGTGGAAAACCGCGAGGCGGTGGAAAAGATCATCGACTTTCTGGAAATCCAGCACATCCGCAAGACACCGGTGGCGCGGCTGCCCTATGGCCTGAAGAAACGCGTCGAGTTGGCCCGCGCACTGGCCGCCGAACCCAAGCTGCTGCTGCTGGACGAGCCGATGGCGGGCATGAACGTCGAGGAAAAAGAGGACATGAGCCGCTTTATCCTGGATGTGAACGACGAATTCGGCACGACCATTGCCCTGATCGAGCATGACATGGGCGTGGTGATGGACTTGAGCGACCGCGTGGTCGTGATGGATTACGGCAAGAAGATCGGGGACGGCACGCCGGACGAGGTGCGCAACAACCAGGAAGTCATCGACGCCTATCTGGGGGTAAGCCATGACTGAGCACCGTACAGAATTGAGGGGAGGCGCAGATGCCTGATCAGTTGATTTTCGCGATGGAGGTCTTTCTGAACGGCCTCATGGCCGGGGTGCTGTATGCGCTGGTCGCGCTGGGCTTTGTGCTGATCTACAAGGCGTCTGGGATCTTCAATTATGCCCAGGGGGTTATGGCCCTGTTTGCGGCGATGACGCTGGTGGGGATCATGAACGGGCAGGTGCCCTTTGCCCATCTGATCAACGCCATTTTCGGCACGCATGTCTATACGTTCGGCTGGACCGTTCCGGCGTTTCTGGCGATCATTCTGACGATGGCGGTAATGGTGTTGCTGGCCTGGGCGGTGCAGCGCTTTGTCATGCGCCACCTGGTCGGGCAGGAGCCGATCATCCTGTTCATGGCCACGATCGGCCTTGCCTATTTCCTGGAAGGCGTGGCCGACCTGATGTGGGGGTCCGAGATCAAGACACTGGACGTGGGTCTGCCGCAGGGCATCAACCTGTGGATCGACGAGACCACCTACAACATCTTCGGCTACGGCTTCTTCATCGACAATCTGGACATCGTGGCGACGGTCATCGCGGCGCTTCTGGTGGCGGCACTGGTTGCGTTCAGCCAGTACACCAAGCAGGGCCGGGCCATGCGGGCCGTGGCCGACGACCACCAGGCCGCACTGTCGGTCGGTATCTCGCTGAACTTCATCTGGATCATGGTCTGGTCGGTGGCCGGGTTCGTGGCGCTGGTCGCGGGCATCATGTGGGGCACCAAGTCGGGCGTGCAGTTCTCGCTGTCGCTGATCGCGCTCAAGGCATTGCCGGTTCTGATGTTGGGTGGGTTCACTTCGATCCCCGGCGCCATCGTCGGCGGGCTGATCATCGGTGTGGGCGAGAAGCTGTTCGAGTTCGCAGTGGGCCCGCTGGTGGGTGGCGCGACCGAGAACTGGTTCGCCTACGTGCTGGCGTTGATCTTCCTGGTGTTCCGGCCGCAGGGCCTGTTCGGCGAGAAGATCATCGAGAGGGTGTAGGCCATGACCAAGCTGATCGCCATCATCAACGTGATCGCGTGGGCGGGGTTCTGGGCCTTTGGGTACATCGCCCTAACCTCGGACGATCTGACCGCCAATCAGCTGACCGTGGCCGCGCTTTTGGCCTTTGCCGGGCTGGTCATGGGCGTTCTGGCTTACATGAAACTGGTGCGCGCCTCGGAGGCGAGCGGATATGCCAAACGGTCCAACCAACTGGACGTCGAAGCCCGCAACCGGGCGCAGGAACAATGGGGAAAGTAAGACATGTTCTATCGTGAGGCCGGAGACTTCAAGACCTCCTACAGGGACGACAACCAGACTTTCCCGATCAAGTTCGACCGGTATCGGTATTATGTGGTGCTGGCGGTGGCGTTCGGGATAATTCCGTTCATCATCAACGACTATTGGGCCAACGCGCTGCTGCTGCCCTTCCTGATCTATGCGATCGCGGCGATTGGGCTGAACATCCTTGTGGGGTATTGCGGGCAGGTTTCCTTGGGCACCGGGGGGTTCATGGCCGTGGGCGCCTATGCCTGCTACAAGCTGATGACCGCCTTTCCCGACGTGTCGATGTTCATCCATGTGATCCTGGCCGGCGGCATCACTGCCATCGTGGGCGTGCTGTTCGGCCTGCCCAGCCTGCGGATCAAGGGGTTCTATCTGGCGGTGGCGACGCTGGCGGCGCAGTTCTTCTTGGTGTGGCTGTTCAACCGGGTGCCGTGGTTCTACAACTATTCGGCCTCGGGGCAGATCAACGCGCCGGAACGTGACGTGTTCGGCATCATCATCACCGGCCCCAACGCGCCGGCCTGGGCGACCTATCTGTTCTGCCTGATCTTCCTGACCGCCTGCGCGATCATCGCCCGCAACCTGACCCGCGGAACCACCGGGCGCACCTGGATGGCGATCCGCGACATGGACATCGCCGCCGAAATCATCGGTGTGAACCCGCTGCGCGCCAAGCTCAGCGCCTTTGCCGTCAGTTCGTTCTTCGTGGGCGTGTCGGGCGCGCTGTTCTTCGCCATCTACCTGGGCGCGGTCGAGGTGGGCGAGGCCTTCGGCATCCAGAAATCCTTCCTGGTGCTGTTCATGGTCATCATCGGCGGGCTGGGCTCGATCTTCGGATCCTTCGCCGGCGCCGCCTTTCTGGTGCTGCTGCCGGTGGTGCTCAAGGTCGTGGGCGCGGACATGCTGGGCTGGCCCACCGACATCGTCGCGCATCTGCAGCTGGTGATCGTGGGCGGGCTGATCATCCTGTTCCTGATCCTCGAACCGCACGGTCTGGCGCAGCTGTGGCGCGTCGCCAAGGAGAAACTGAGACTCTGGCCTTTCCCGCACTAGGGACCGGCCCAATCAAGAAAGGGGCGCAAAGCCCGAACCAACATCGGACAAACCAAGGGAGGAGACACCCGATGAACAAGAAACTGGCAACCATGGCGCTGAGTGCGCTGATGGCCGCAGGTCCGGCAATGGCCGACCTCGTGTTCCCGTCGCTCAGCTACCGCACCGGGCCTTACGCCGCGGGCGGCATCCCCTTCGCGGATGGCTACGCGGATTATTTCACTCTGCTCAACGAGCGGGACGGCGGCATCGGTGGTGTTCCGGCCAAGGTCATCGAGTGCGAAACCGGCTACAACACCGAGAAGGGTGTCGAATGCTATGAATCGACCAAAGGCGAAGGTGCGCTGGTGTATCAGCCGTTGTCAACCGGCATCACCTATCAGCTGATCCCGAAAACCACTGCTGACGACATCCCGATGCACACGATGGGCTATGGCCGCACCTCGGCCAAGAACGGCAAGGTGTTCAGCCACACGTTCAACTATCCGGCCAACTACTGGGACGGCGCCTCGGGTGCGATCAACTATCTGCTGGACGAGAACGGCGGTGACCTGAACGGCAAGAAAATCGCGCTGGTCTATCACAACTCGGCCTATGGCAAAGAGCCGATCCGCACGCTGGAAGAGCTGTCCAAGAAGCACGGCTTCGAGCTGGTGGCCCTGCCGGTCGATCACCCGGGCCAGGAGCAGAAATCGCAGTGGTTGCAGATCCGCCGCGACCGTCCCGACTATGTCCTGATGTGGGGCTGGGGCGTGATGAACCAGGTCGCCATCCAAGAGGCCGCGAACATCCGGTTCCCGATGGAGAACTTCATCGGCATCTGGTGGTCGGGCGCTGAACATGACGTGATGCCCGCCGGTGCGGCCGCCGATGGCTACAAGGCGCTGACTTTCCACAATGTCGGCTCGGACTTTCCGCTGTATGACGATCTGAGGAAATACGTCGTCGATGCAGGCAAGGCCGCCGGTGCCGGCGATCAGGTCGGTACGGTCCTGTACAACCGCGGACTCTATGCCGCGATGCTGGCCGCCGAAGCCGCCAAGAAGGCGCAGGAAATCTCGGGCAAGGCCGACATCACTGGTGCCGACATGCGGGCCGGTATGGAAGCGCTTGAGATGACCGAAGAAAAGATGGCCGAACTGGGACTGCCGAATTTCGGCCCGACCTTCACCGTGAGCTGTGAAAACCACGGCGGCAACGGAATGGTGGGTGTGACCCAGTGGGATGCGGACACCAAGACTTGGTCGCTGATCTCGGACTTCAAGCCGACCGATGGCGACGTGATCGGTGCGCTGATCGAGGAAGACTCGGCCGCTTATGCCGCCGAGAACAACATCGAATCGCGCTGCAACTGAGCGGCACGAACACCGGGGCGGCGGCTGACCGCCGCCCCGAACCGGACAAGCCCCGAACGGGGCAGGCATGAGGACACGCGCTGATGCTGGATGCGGCACAAACCACTGACGTGCAGGCGGAAACCCTGCTTGAGGTCAACAATATCGAGGTGATCTACAACCACGTGATCCTCGTGCTGAAGGGCGTCAGCCTGACCGTGCCCAAGGGCGGGATCACCGCGCTTCTGGGCGGCAACGGGGCCGGCAAGACGACGACGCTCAAGGCGGTGTCGAACCTGCTGAAATCCGAACGTGGTGAGGTGACCAAAGGCTCGATCAAGTATCGCGGCCAGAACGTGCACGAGCGCGACCCGGCCGATCTGGTGCAGAAGGGCGTCATCCAGGTGATGGAAGGCCGCCACTGTTTCGAACACCTGACTGTCGAGGAAAACCTGCTGACCGGGGCCTATACCCGCAAGGACGGCAAGGCCGCCATTCAGCAGGACCTCGAGATGGTCTACAACTATTTCCCCCGCCTAAAAGAGCGGCGCCGCAGCCAGGCGGGCTATACCTCGGGCGGGGAACAACAGATGGTGGCCATGGGCCGCGCGCTGATGTCCCGCCCGGAAACCATCCTGCTGGACGAGCCCTCGATGGGACTGGCGCCGCAGCTGGTCGAGGAGATCTTCACCATCGTGAAGGACCTGAACGAACAGGAAGGCGTGTCCTTCCTGCTGGCCGAGCAGAACACCAACGTGGCGCTGCGCTTTGCCCATTACGGATACATCCTTGAATCGGGGCGCGTGGTGATGGACGGCCCTGCCGCCGAACTGCGCGAGAACCCGGACGTCAAGGAATTCTACCTCGGCATGTCCGACGAAGGCCGCAAGAGCTTCCGCGACGTGCGGTCCTATCGTCGCCGCAAAAGGTGGCTGTGAGCGGATGGAGGATCTGGCGATGACATTCTACGATGCTCTGGAAACCCGTTCGGCCGACCAGCGCGCCGCCGAGCAATCGGCCGGTCTGCGCGAACAGCTGGCGCGGGCGAAATCCGCGCCCGGTTTCGCGGCCCATTTCGCCGATGTCGATCTGGATGCGATCCAGACCATCGCCGATCTGCCCAGGGTGCCGGTTCTGCGCAAGTCCGACCTGACCAAGGCGCAGGGTCAGCACCCGCCCTTTGGTGGCTTTACCGTCAAGCCTGCGCATGGCTTTGCCCATGTGTTCCAGTCGCCGGGGCCGATCTATGAACCCGGCGGAGTCGATTACGACTGGTGGCGCATGGGCCGGTTCCTGCATGCGGCGGGCGTGGGCCGGGGCGATATCGTGCAGAACTGTTTTGGCTATCACTTGACACCCGCGGGCATGATCTTTGAAAACGGCGCCCGTGCCGTGGGCGCAGCCGTGCTGCCCGCCGGCACGGGCCAGACCGAACTTCAGGTGACCGCCGCGCGCGACGTGGGCTGTACCGCCTATGCCGGCACGCCCGATTACCTGAAGGTGATCTTGGACAAGGCCGACGAGATGGGCGTTTCGCTGAACTTCTCGAAGGCCGTCGTGGGCGGCGGGGCTCTGTTCCCCAGCCTGCGCCAGGCCTATGCCGATCGGGGCATCTCCTGTCTGCAGTGCTATGCCACGGCCGATCTGGGCAATATCGCCTATGAAAGCGCCGCGATGGAGGGCATGATCATCGACGAGCATGTCATCGTCGAAATCGTGACCCCCGGTACCGGAACACCGGTGGCGGAAGGCGAGGTCGGCGAGGTCGTGGTGACCTCCCTCAACCCCGACTATCCGCTGATCCGCTTTGCCACCGGTGATCTGTCGGCGGTGTTGCCCGGGCAGTCGCCCTGTGGTCGCACCAACCTGCGCATCAAGGGCTGGATGGGGCGTGCCGACCAGACCACCAAGATCAAGGGCATGTTCGTGCGACCCGAACAGGTGGCCGCGCTGGTCGCCAAGCATGACGAGATCGTCAAGGCCCGCGTGATCGCCGCCCGGCAGGGCGAGATGGACACGATGACCGTTCAGATCGAAAGCCCCGGCGGCGACGCCGATACCTATGCCAAATCTGTGGTCGAGGTGCTCAAGCTGAAGGGTGCGGTTCAGGTGGTGCCGCCTGGCTCGCTGCCCAAGGACGGGCTGGTGATCGAGGATCAGCGCGTCTACGATTGATCCGGCCCCGGGTTCTGCGGCTAAATACGCCGCAGAATCCTGTGCCTGCCCACTGGCGTTTCCGAGTTTTTTGGTCGATTAAAGGGGAACCGCAACCTTTGTCGACCCGAGGCCATGGCCCAGATCGAATTTTCAGAACATGGATCGCGCAACCGCGGGGCCTTCGGCACGCGGTTCGTCGGGGCCTTGGCCTATCTGTTGGCGGCAGTCTGCCTGTTGCCGATGGTCGCCGTGGTGCTGGCGGCCGTCACCGGCGGTACCGACACGATCCGGCATCTGCTGGACACGGTCCTGCCCGGCTATGCCGCCACCACGGCTATTCTGGTGGTTCTGGTCTCGGCCGGCACCTTCGCCATCGGGGTCGGGGCCGCGTGGCTGGTCACCATGACCCGTTTTCCCGGGGTACGCCTGTTCGAAGTGGCACTGGTGCTGCCGCTGGCCTTTCCGGCCTATGTGCTGGCCTATGCCTATACCTTCATCCTCGATCACCCCGGCATCGTTCAGACCACGCTGCGTCAGGTGACCGGCTGGGGCCCGCGCGACTATTGGTTCCCCGAGATCCGCTCGACCGAGGGTGCGGCAGTCATGCTGATCCTGGTGCTGTACCCCTATGTCTATCTGTTGGCTCGCGCGGCCTTTCTGCAACAAAGCGCCACCGCCTTTCTGGCGGCGCGGGCGCTGGGCAGTAGCCCGTGGTCGGCCTTCTGGCGCGTCTCGTTGCCGATGGCGCGACCCGCCATCGCCGGAGGCGTACTGCTGGCGGTGATGGAGACCATCGCCGATTTCGGCACGGTCGCCTATTTCGGGGTTCAGACCTTTGCCACCGGCATCTATACCAGCTGGTTTTCCATGGCCGACCGCGCGGCGGCGGCGCAGCTGGCGCTGTGCCTTCTGGCCTTTGCGCTGGTGATGGCCGTGACCGAGCGCACCCAGCGCGGCAAAGCCAAATACTACCAGCCGGGCAAACGCCATTCGGCCTTGCCGGCGGCGCAATTGTCCGGTTGGCAGGCCGTGGCGGCGTGGGTCCTGTGTGCCATCCCGGTTCTTTTGGGGTTTCTGTTGCCGGTCGTCGTTCTGGTGCAGATGGGGCTGGAGTCCGAACAGGACCTGCTGTCGGCCCGCTATCTGGGGTTCATTCGCAATTCTCTGACGCTGGCGGGAACGGCGGCGGTGATCACCGTCTGCGCGGCGGTCTGCGTGGGGTTCTATCAACGGCTGCGGCCCGGGCGCGGCTCGGCCATGGCGGCCTATGTGGCGCGGTTGGGCTACGCCGTGCCAGGCGGGGTCATCGCGGTGGGGCTGATCGTGCCCTTTGCTGGATTCGACAATGCGCTGGACGCCTGGATGCGGCAGTCCTTCGGCGTGTCGACCGGGTTGCTGGTCACCGGCTCGATCTGGCTGTTGGTGGCGGCCTACATGGTGCGCTTTTTGGCCGCCGCGCTCAGCGCCTATGAAAGTGGCCAGAGCACGGTGCATGCAAATATGGACGCCGCTGCCCGGTCCTTGGGGCAGACACCATTGGGCACGTTGAGGCGGGTGCATCTGCCGATCCTCACGCCGTCGTTGCTGACGGCGCTGCTGATTGTGTTCGTGGACGTGATGAAGGAACTGCCGGCCACGCTGATCATGCGGCCGTTCAACTTTGATACGCTGGCGGTGCAGGCCTATCGGCTGGCCTCGGACGAACGGTTGGAGGGCGCCGCCGTTCCGTCGCTGGCGATCCTGGCCGTGGGGCTGCTGCCGGTGATCCTGATCTGCCGCCAGGTGGGTCGCAAGCCCTGACTGGCGGTTCAAAAATACCACACCCTGTCGTGACAGACTTGATCTGATCTCCGTTTCCGGCAAGGCTGAAGACATGAACATGCAGCCTCCCAGCCGGAACCCTGCAGGGCCGACCCAGATGCCGGTGGCCTTCAACCGGCAAGAGATGTCATTGATTCTTTCCGTCTATGGACGGATGGTCGCCGCCGGAGAATGGCGCGATTACGGAATATCCAACCTGCGCGACGTGGCGATCTTTTCGGTCTTCCGGCGCACCGCCGAACACCCGATCTACCGCATCGAGAAACACCCGCGTCTTCGGCAGAAACAGGGCATGTTCTCGGTGGTGGGCATGGACGGACGCATCCTGAAACGCGGGCACGACCTGCGCGCCGTCCTGCGGGTGCTTGAGCGCAAGCTGATCCGCTCGGTCGACCCGGATTAGAGCCGCTTGTGCGCCGTGACCGGCCCGTCGCCCTGGGCCTCGATCCGGGCGATGGCCTGATCCATCGGCTCGAATACCACGGCCATGTGGTGGGCATTGGCATGCAGCAGCAGGTTGTCACCGGACACCCAGGCCACATGGCCTTTCCAGAACAGCAGATCGCCACGCTGCGCCGGGGAGCCTTGAGGCAATGCGGTCCCCAGGTCCCGCTCTTGATCGCCGCTGTCGCCGGGGCAGGCCACACCGCAGGCCAGCAGCCCCGCCTGCACCAGGCCCGAACAATCCAGCCCCCACCGGCTGTTGCCACCCCACAGATAGGGCGTGCCCAGAAACAGTTCGGCCACCGCCACCGGGTCGTTCAGCAGTGTTCCGACCGGTTTGACATGCACTGCGGGGATGAACCCAAGCTCGGTCTCGACAAAGCGGTCCTGCTGCGACAGCACCACGATCCGGCTGCCAAAGCTCAGGCTGACCCGGTCGGGGCTTTTGATTTCGGGTTCGGAATAGGCATGGGTTGCCGGGGCCCAGATCCAATGCGTGGCCGGGGCATCCGGGCCCAGCTGGTCCGCGCGCAGCCAGCCTTGATACCCATCCTTGTCGGAAACCACCCGGTACCAGCCGCCGGACTGTTCGGTGACGTCAAGGCCGTCGCCATACAGCAGCTGCCGGTCACGCGAGCCCTTGGGGCTGCGCAGCAGGTCCACGACGGGGCGGATGACGCGCGCGCGGTTCACAGGCCCAGCAACCCCGGCAGGGCGGTCAGCAGGGCGCGCGGCCCTTGCCCCAACCCGCCCTTGCTGCGGCCGGGCTCTTTGGCTTTTTGCCAGGAATAGATGTCGAAATGCATGTACCGGCTGTTTTCCACGAACCGCCGCAGGAACAACGCCGCGGTGATCGACCCGGCGAACCCGCCCGCCGGCGCGTTGTCGAGATCGGCGATGCCCGGCTCGATCAACGTCTCGTAGGGCGTGTGGAACGGCATCCGCCAGACCGGGTCAGCCGCCTGAACGGCGGCCTGCGCCAACGCCTGCGCGGCGGCATCGTCATTGGTGTAGAACGGGGCCAGATCCGCCCCCACCGCCACCCGCGCCGCCCCGGTCAGCGTCGCCATCGAGATCACCAGATCCGGCGCGCCCTCATCCGCCAGCGCCAGCGCATCGGCCAGCACCAGCCGCCCTTCAGCATCGGTGTTGTTGATCTCGACCGTCAGGCCCTTGCGTGAGGTCAGGATGTCGCCCGGCCGGAACGCGTTGCCCGCCACCGCGTTTTCCACCGCCGGGATCAGTACACGCAATTGCAGCGGTAGATCCAGCGCCATGATCATGCGCGCCAGCCCCAGCACGTTCGCCGCGCCGCCCATGTCCTTTTTCATCAAACCCATCGCGGCGGCGGGCTTAAGATCCAGCCCGCCGGTGTCGAAACAGACGCCTTTGCCGACCAGAGTCAGTTTCGGGCCGGATGTGCCCCAGGTCATCTCGATCAGGCGCGGGGCCTGTTCGGCGGCCCGGCCCACGGCGTGGATCATCGGGAAATTCCGTTGCAGCAGCGCGTCGCCTCGGGTCACTTCGCACCGGGCGCCGAACTCCCCGGCCAGCGCCTCGGCCGCGGCCTGCAGCTGATCGGGGCCCATGTCGGCCGCGGGCGTGTTGACCAGATCGCGGATCAGCGCCTCGGCATTGGCCATGATCTCGACCCGCGCGGCGTTCACCCCGTCCGGCGCGACCAGCCTGGCCTTGGCGGCCGATTGCGTGGCATATCGGTCAAAGGCATAGCCGGTCAGCAACCAGCCCAGCGCCTCGACCTCGGCGCGGTCGGCGGGCAGGCCCGAAGCGATGGCATAGGTGCCCTCGGGCAGCGCCTCGGCCGCGGCGGCCAGCGGGAACCGAACCCGCGCGCGCCGGTCGGCGGTGCCATAGCCGGCCAGTGCACGATCGGGCGCCCCTTCAGCACCCGGGATCAGCAACACCTGCCCCAACGCCCCGGTGAACCTGTTCGCCGCCACCCAGGCCTGAACCTGCGGCGGCTGCGCTTCGAGCCACCCATCGCGTGCGTCCTGGTCGATGACATGCAGCGCAGTGGCCGGTTGGTCGGGGGAAGCGAATGTCAGGGTCATGGGCGCCTCGGTCTGATCAGGGTCGTGCACAGACTAGCGACAGGTATGGCGCCCGCAACCCCCGTCAGATCGAAAGATCCTGCTGGTCCCACACGGCGGTCAGCGACCGTTCGCCCACCCGGATCAGCCGGTTAAGCGTGGCGCCGGCGGCCACCGCATCGCCCGCATCTACGGCCCGGGTCACGTCCGCGGCCACACGGGCCAGCAGGGTCATGCCCACCTGTTCGGCGATCGCGATCAGAGACCTGGCGCATTTGCGCAGGTCGGTCCAGTTGCGCTGACGCCAGTGCCGCTCGCAATTCGACAGACGCACGGCCAGTTCCTCGACCGTGCGGCACAGCACGTCCATCGCGTTCTGGTCGCCCAGCTGCCGGTACAGCCCGCTCAGGCAGTCCGGGTCCAGACGGACGGATTCCTTCTGTTCAAGTGTGACAATCTTGTCCACCACATTCACCCCAATCTTCATGCCCCCACGGCACCGGTGACCCTGCCACACTGAACCTTTGCAATTCCTTGAGGCCAACCGGCAAAATCGCTCGAATTTTTCCTGAATTTGGGTTACAGCGGCCGCCAGAAAGACTATCAGGGACAGCCCAATGCAATTTGCCAAACCTCTGCCGAGCTATCTGGTTCAGCGGTATCACGGCTGGAAGGCCACCACCTATTCCGAGAACCAGGCCTGGTACCGACGCTTGGCAACCGAGGGGCAACGCCCGCGCGCCATGGTGATTTCGTGCTGTGACAGCCGGGTGCATGTCACCTCGATCTTCGGCGCCGATCAGGGCGAGTTCTTCATCCACCGCAACATCGCCAACCTGGTTCCGCCCTACGAGCCCGACGGCGAGCGCCACGGCACCAGCGCGGCGATCGAATATGCGGTGACGGCACTGAAGGTGGCGCATCTGATTGTGCTGGGCCATTCGCAATGCGGTGGCGTGCAGGGCTGCATCGACATGTGCAAGGGCAACGCTCCGCAGTTGGAGGCCAAGGAAAGCTTTGTCGGCCGCTGGATGGACATCCTCAAGCCCCGGTTCGATCTGGTCGCCGATGTTGACGACAGTACTGAACAGGCCCGCCAGTTCGAGCGGCAGGCGGTCGTCGCCTCGCTCGAGAACCTGATGACCTTTCCCTTCGTCGAAAGCGCCGTGAAAGCCGGCGAGATGTCGATCCACGGGCTGTGGACAGATATCGGCGAGGGCGCGCTGGAATTCTACGACCCCAAGGAGAAGAAGTTCGCCTTGGTCTGATCGGCGCGTACGCGCGCACCCGGCCGATTCGACCCGGCGGGTCAGGGCAGGCGAATCCGCGCCAGTATGCCCAGATGGTCCGACCCCAGATAGGGGCGGAGATGCACCGTGCCGGTCGTGCCCATGGGGAAAAGGAGGTTGTCGATGGGCATCGGCATCATCCAGCTGCCCAGGGAATGGGTGTTCAGCACCATTCCGAAATTCCGGTTGCCGGTGGCCGAGCGGATTCGCGCCACGCTGCCGCCCCAGGGCACCATGTTGAAATCGCCACCGACCAGAACCGGGCCATCCAGGTTTTCGATATATTCGGCGATTTTGCGGCTTTGGTTGAACTGGTCATACGGAAACGGCCACTGCATGTGGATCGAGACCACCCAGACCGGCCCGTTGTCCGGGGTCAGCACCTTGATCCCGGCCGCACCCAGCCCTGACAGGCAGAAGTCCGACCCGTCGATGGCGGGCAGATCGGTCAGAACCGCCACGTTCTGTTCGGGTCGAAACCTGCAGTACACCGCAGTAGGGTAGTGCTCGAACAGGGTGTGCATGTATTTTCGGTTGTGGCTCGAGACCTCCTGCAGCGTCACGATCCGGGCGCCGGATGCGATGATGTCCTCGGCCAGCTCGTATCGAGGCCATGCCTTCCGCATCAGATTCTTCTGATAGAAGGTCAGGCAGCCGTCGTCACAGCTGGTGTCGGCCGGCGCGTAGCCCAGCGCGATCGATGCAGCGGCGACCAGTGAAAACGCCATCGAGACCAGAGTTAGCCGCCAGGCCCGGACCAGCGCCAGCACCAAGGCGCAGACCATCAGCAAGGCCCCTGCCTGAGGGCGCAGCAAGGCCAGCGAATCCCCCACGGCCAGATAGCGCCCGGTGAATCCCATCAGGACGATGCCCGCCAACAGCGCGGCGCACAACGCAATCAAGCGCCGCAAGATGGCTTTTCCGGTCAATGCCTGCATTCAACGCCCCGGGTCTACGGTCAGGTCAGGATATGCGCTCTGACCCGCCTCGCGTCCAGACCCGCTGCCACAATAATGGCTGCCCACGGGCGCCCGTCCCGAAAACACGCAAGGCCGCCTCGGCGGAGGCGGCCTTGCAATTGCATCAGGGCCGGATGTCAGCCCTTTTTCAGAACCTCGCGGCCCAGCAGCTCGGCGATCTGGACGGCGTTCAGGGCTGCGCCCTTGCGCAGGTTGTCCGATACGCACCACAGGTTCAGGCCGTTTTCCACGGTCGAATCCTGACGGATGCGGCTGATGAAGGTGGCGAAATCGCCTGCGCATTCGACCGGCGTGACGTATCCACCGTCCTCGCGCTTGTCGATCACCATCAGGCCGGGGGCCTCGCGCAGGATGTCGCGGGCCTCGTCCTCGTCCAGGAATTCCTCGAACTCGATGTTGATCGCCTCGGAGTGGCCCACGAAGACCGGCACGCGCACGCAGGTGGCGGTCAGCTTGATCGACGGATCGACGATCTTCTTGGTTTCGGCGACCATCTTCCACTCTTCTTTGGTCGAGCCGTCTTCCATGAAGACGTCGATATGCGGAATGACGTTGAAAGCGATCTGCTTGGTGAACTTCTTCGGCGGCACATCGTTGATCGGGTTGTAGACGGCCTTGGTCTGGTCCCACAGCTCGTCCATGCCCTCCTTGCCGGCGCCCGAGACCGACTGATAGGTCGAGACCACGACGCGCTTGATCTTGGCGCGGTCATGCAACGGCTTCAGCGCCACCACCATCTGCGCGGTCGAGCAGTTGGGGTTGGCGATGATGTTCTTGTTCTTGTAGTCGTGGATTGCCTGCGGGTTCACTTCCGGAACGATCAGCGGGATCTCGGGGTCGTAGCGATAGAGCGACGAGTTGTCGATCACCACGCAGCCCGCGGCCGCCGCCTTGGGAGCGTAATCCTTAGTCGCGGCCGAGCCCACGGCGAACAGCGCCATGTCCCAGCCGGTGAAATCGAACGTGTCCAGATCCTGGGTCTTGAGTGTCTTGTCGCCAAAGCTGACCTCGGTGCCCAGCGAACGGCGGCTCGCCAGAGCGGCGATTTCGTCAACCGGGAACTGGCGCTCGGCCAGGATGTTCAGCATTTCGCGGCCCACGTTCCCCGTGGCGCCGACGACAACGACGCGATAGCCCATGTCTAGTCTCCTGAATTAAGGACGCGCGTTCATAGCCGCGAAACCGAAAAGAAAAAAGGGTCTTCGCGGCGGAATTGACCGTTTGACGCAGTTTTGCGGCACCTCAGCCGGCCAGCAGCCGTCGATAGAGCGCAACAAGCGCCTGCGCCTCGCCGTTGATGTCGAAATTCCGTTCAACATGGGCGCGGGCGGCCTGACCCGCGCGGGCCAGGGAATCACGGTCCGCCAACATCTCGGCCGCGGCTGCGGCCAGCGCCGGAATGTCGCCCGGAGGCACCACCCGACCCAACGCGGGGTCGGTCACGATCTCGGAAAACGCACCCACATCGGTGGCCACCACGGGCACGCCGCAGGCCATCGCTTCGAGGGGGGTCAGTCCGAACCCCTCCCAGCGTTGGGGGGCGATGAACAGGTCCAGCACCTGGTACCATTGGGCGATCCTGTCCACGGTGACCTCGGGCTTGAAAAGGATGCGGTCGGACAGGCCGGCCTCGGCCACCTTGGCCTTCAGGTCGTTCAGAAAGCCCACATGCTTTTCCGTGGCCCGCCCCATGACGATGCCTGACACGTCGTCGAACTGCCCACACAGCCCGATCATGGCATCCACGAAAGCGTCGGTGCCCTTCTGGTGCCGGATGCGCCCGTAACAACCCAGCAGCAACCCGTCGGGCAGCCCCAGCTTCTGGCGCAGCGCCGCCTTGTCCTGCGGAGGGGTGAAATCCTGCAGATTGATGCCGTGCATGATCACCTGCGCGTCCCGCTCAAGGTACCCGGCCGTCTTGCGTGAGGTGGCCACCACCGCGTCCATCTTGCCGATCAGCCACTTGGTATAGCCCGTATGCGCCCGCTGCGAGGCGCTGGTGAATAGCAGTTTCAACCGCAGCCGCAGCAGGTCGCGCAGGATCAGGCCCAGCAGCATCTCGGTGTTGCGGCGGGCGTGCCAGACCCGCAGCGTCTTGCGCGACAGAAAGGGCAGGTGGCCCAGCGGGATGTGTGGGATGTCCCCTGGCAGGCCCGGGCCGGTGGCGGCGATGTCGATCCACTGCGCCTGCAACGGCACCAGCCGTGCGATCGTGGCGGTCACGCCCGACAGGCGGCGTTTCAGGTTGGGGGCAAGGACAACGGGGTCTTTCACGGGATGCGCTCCGGCGGGGTCTCACTCCATACTGTCACGGCTGAACAGGTAGATCACGCAGCCGATCGCCAGCGTGGCGGCAAAGAAGGCGAATATCGCTGTGTAGGGTGCGGTTGGTCCCATGTCCACCGTCGCCGCATGGATGCGGCCGGTGGCGAATTGCGCCAGCCCCACGCCGCCGATCCCGAACAGGTTCAGCAGGGTCACGCCGCGCCCCACCAGGTGCGCCGGGATGAAGGCGCGCCCATGCGCCATGATCACCGGGAAGGATGCCCCCAGAAACCCGATCAGCGACATCAGCAGAACCGACAGCCAGACGGCGTCCGCGACCCACAGCCCCAACAGCCCCAGCGCCAGTACCGCCAGCGCGTTGCCGCCGAAGATCACCCATTTGCGGGTGTTCAGCAGCCGGTCCAGCGGCCCATAGACAAAGGTGCCCGCGATCATCGCGGCGCCCATGACCAGCGTGGCCTGCCCGATCTGGGTGGCGCTCAGCCCGAACACGTCCAGCAGATAGGGGCCGGCCCACAGCCCCCGCAGCGCGGCCGAGGGCGCATAGGCCACCAGCATCAACGGCAAAATCGCCCACAGAGCTGGCTCGCGCAGCAGGTCCAGAACCGACCCTTTCTGCTCGGACACCACCCGCGCGGGGTCTTTGACCGTCACCCAGATGCCCAAGGCCACCGCGCCCGAGATCGCGGCCAG
>NZ_JBXWRS010000011.1:0-89158 GCF_059612985.1 Ruegeria sp. BHSC043
ACGTGCCGTTCTATACCGTGGATCATTCGAGCCAGACGCCGTGCACGCACAACCCGTTGGGTGTAAAGGGCTGCGGCGAGGCCGGGGCGATTGGATCGCCGCCTGCGGTGGTCAATGCCGTGATCGATGCGCTGAACTCGGGTGGCAAGGCGGTGGACCACATCGACATGCCGGTCAGCCCGTCGCGTGTTTGGGCGGCGATGAACAGCTGAGTGGAGAGGTTGGTGTGCGAGGGGGCAGCCCCTCGCGCTCCCCGGGATATTTACAGCCAGATGAAGGGCGGTTCCTCGCCTTTCGGAAAGGAAGAGCGAAATGTACAATTTCGAGTTCAAGAGTCCCTCGACCATTGCCGACGCGGTTGCGGCATTGGCAGGGGAGGATGCACAGGCGTTGGGGGGCGGGCAGACCCTGATCCCGACGATGAAACAGCGCCTTGCTGCGCCCACGACACTGGTGAGCCTGGGCGGCATTCCCGAATTGAAGGGGGTGTGTGTCGAGGATGACGGATCGATTGCCATCGGTGCAGCGACGACCCATGCGACCGTGGCGCGAGAGGTTGCCGACAAGTATCCGGCGCTGGCCGATCTTGCCGGACATATCGGAGACCCGGCCGTGCGCAATCGCGGCACGATCGGTGGCTCGCTGGCCAACAACGATCCGGCGGCGTGTTACCCGGCGGCGGTGTTGGGATCGGGTGCCGTGGTCGTGACCAATTCCCGTCAGATCGCTGCCGATGACTTCTTTCAGGGCATGTTCACCACGGCACTGGACGAGGGGGAGATCATCACCTCGGTTCGGTTCCCGGTGCCGCAGGCTGCGAGCTATCAAAAATTCCTGCAGCCAGCCTCGCGCTTTGCATTGGTTGGCGTGTTCCTCGCGCGCTTTGCCGATGGGGTGAGGGTGGCCGTAACCGGGGCCAGCGAGGATGGTGTGTTCCGCTGGACCGAGGCCGAGCAGGCGCTGAACAAGGAGTTCCGGCCCGATGCCCTGATGGACCTGCGGGTCAACCCGATGAACATGATCGGAGATCTGCACGGCAGCAAGGAGTACCGCGCCCACCTGGTGGGGGTGATGACACGACGGGCCGTGCAGGCCTGCATCTGACATCGCAACTGCGAAAAGCCCCGGTGATGGGGCTTTTCATTTGGAGCGCAGGCGCGGCAGTTTGGCGGGTTGCCAATATGCGCCTGCGTCTTCGCGGGCTTGCTGGTATCGGCGGACCCGTTCTGCGGCGGCGTCACCGCTCTGCGCGAAAAGGTGACCCAGCAGAACTTCGATTGCGGCCATGGACCCGGAAAAGCTTGAAAACAGATGTCTCGACCGTGTGCTGACCGTCAGGGTCACGTCCGCGTCAATGCCCGGCGCGATTACGTCGCTGTCGGCCAGCAGGATCAGCCGAAGCCCCCGGTTACGGGCAAATCGCATGGCTTGGATCGTATCGGCGGAATAGGGGTACACCGTCATGGCAAACAGGCAGTCACCATGATCGGCCTCGAGAAGATCGTCGATGGCTGATCCCATGTGGCGCGGGATAAGGTGCAGGCCGGGATACGCCATTCGGCCCGCATAGTGGAAATAATAGGCCAGCGCGTAGCTGGCGCGCGTGGCGGTCACGAAGCACCTGCGCGCCGAAGTCATGAGTGTCACCGCGCGCTCCACCTTGGCCGGATCCAGCAGGCGCAATGAGCGCGCCACCACGTTCAACTCGTTCCGGGCGAATCCCGCCTGGGCGGCGCCGAACTCTCCGCTGTCGGCCATGCGCGACAGCCAGCCTTGATTGAGCCGGTCTTCCCGGTCGGTTGTCAGGTCGTGGCGGAACGGTCTTCGAAAGTCCTCGAAACGCTCATAGCCCATGTACCGTGCAAGCCGGATGACCGCGTTCGTGCTGACGCCGATCTTGTCAGCCGTGGTGCGGATCGAATCCAACGCGAAATCGGCCGGGTGGTCGATGACATACTTGGCGGCGGCCTGAAGCTGGGCCGGCATACGCTCGATCTCATGGCGCAGCCGGTCGATCAGTTGAGGGGTCGAGTTTTGCATGAGAGAAGAAAAACATATGTTATGAAAATTTCAACCACAAAACAGCGTGCTGAGGTATACATCTCGGGCAGAATGAACGGATGAGACCATGAGCGAAACTCAACGGCCAAAGATGCTTCCCTATGTGCTGGTCGCTCCGAATGGGGCGCGCCGTCAGTATTCGGACCACCCGGCGATCCCATTGACGATCGGCGAGATCGTGGCGGCGGCACGGGCCTGCCATGCGGCCGGTGCCGATGGTCTGCACCTGCATGTGCGTGAAGGTGACGGGACGCACTCGCTGGATGCGGGGAAATACCGCGAGACACTGGCCGAGTTGCGCCGCACCGTTCCCGCGCTGGACATCCAGATCACCACCGAGGCGGCAGGCATCTTTGATGTTGCAGCGCAGTACGACTGCCTGCGTCTGGTTCAGCCCGCATGGGCGTCGATCGCGGTGCGAGAGATGGCCCGCGCGCCCCAGCTGGCAGAGCGGGTTTATGCGCTGTGCGCCGAACAGGGCACGCGGGTTCAGCATATCCTGTATGATGCGGCCGATGCGGAGCTGTTGCGGGACTGGCAGGCGCGCGGTGTCGTGCGGGCCGGGCAGGAAGAACGCCTGCTTGTTTTAGGGCGCTATGCGACGGGCCAGGAATCCCTGCCCGCCGATCTGGACGCCTTTCCCGAAACCCACGCGCCATGGATGGTGTGTGCGTTCGGCCGGCGCGAACATGACTGTTTGCTTGCGGCTGCGTGTCGTGGCGCTGATGTGCGGGTTGGGTTCGAGAACAGCCTGACGGACGCCGATGGAAATATCTGGCCGGACAACGCAGCCTCGGTCGCGGCGCTTGTGGCCCGTTTGAAAGGACTTTGACATGAGCCATGTTTTTCCCCGCCACACCAAGGCCCAGTTGCCAACAGCCGCCAAGGGCGACGGGTGTTATCTGATCGATACTCTGGGCAAACGGTACCTAGATTGCGGCGACGCGGCGGTATCGTGCCTGGGGCATTCCGACCCTGAGGTGATCCGCGCGGTGCAGGAACAGGTTGAAAAGGTCGCTTTTGCCCATACCGGGTTCATGACGTCGGAACCGGCCGAGGCGCTGGCGGATCTGCTGATCGCACAGGCGCCGGGCGAGCTGGAGCGGGTCTATTTCGTCTCGGGCGGGTCCGAGGCGACCGAAGCGGCGATCAAGCTGGCGCGTCAGTATTTCCTGGAAGTCGGGCAGCCCGAGCGCTCGCGGGTCATCGCGCGCCGCCAGAGCTATCACGGCAACACGCTGGGGGCGCTGTCGGCCGGTGGCAATGCGTGGCGCCGGGCGCAGTTCGCGCCGATGTTGATCGAGATGAGCCATATCGCGCCCTGCTATGAATATGCCGAGAAGCAGGACGGCGAGACCAGCTTTGACTATGGCCAGCGCGTCGCGGATGAGCTTGAGGCCGAAATCCTGCGGCTGGGGCCGGACACCGTGATGGCCTTCATCGCCGAGCCGGTGGTCGGGGCCACGCTGGGGGCGGTGCCGGCTGTCGAGGGCTATTTCAAGAGGATCCGCGAAATCTGTGACCGCTACGGCGTTCTGTTGATCTTGGACGAGGTCATGTGCGGCATGGGCCGCACCGGCCACCTGTTTGCGTGCGACCACGATGGGGTCGCGCCGGATATCCTGTGCATCGCCAAAGGGTTGGGGGCCGGGTACCAGCCCATCGGTGCGACCCTGTGTACTGGGGCAATCTACGAGGCGATCCGCGACGGGTCGGGGTTCTTCCAGCACGGGCATACCTATGTCGGTCATCCGGTCGCGACCGCGGCGGCGCTGGCCGTGGTGCAGAAGCTGACCGATCGCCACCTGCCCGAGCGGGCGCGGGCGATGGGCGATGCGCTGCACGAAAGGCTGCAGGCCGCTTTCGGCCAGCACCCCAATGTCGGCGACCTGCGTGGGCGCGGCCTGTTCCGCGGGATCGAGCTGGTGGCCGATCGTGACACGCGCGCGCCGTTCGATCCGGGCCTGGGCGTGGCAGCGAAGATCAAGAAGGCAGCGTTTGACGAAGGGCTGATCTGCTATCCCATGTCCGGCACCCGCGATGGCCGGAACGGCGACCATATCCTGCTGGCGCCGCCATTCATCATCGAAGAAGTGCAGCTGGACGAACTGGTCGAAAAGCTGGGCCGCGCGATGTCGCGGGTGATCTGAGCCGGCCAACGAAAAAGGCTCCCTCGATCCGAGGGAGCCTTGATGCCCTGAACAGGTGCTGGGTTACTTCTGTGGCAGCGGCCCGATCATCATGATCATCTGGCGGCCTTCCATCTTCGGCATGTTCTCGATCTTGCCGATTTCCTTGACGTCCTCGGCCACGCGCTCAAGCAGTTCGCGCCCCAGATTCTGGTGCGCCATCTCGCGGCCGCGGAAGCGCAGGGTCACCTTGACCTTGTCGCCCTTCTCAAGAAACTTGACCACGTTCCGCATCTTCACGTCATAGTCATGCGTGTCGGTGTTGGGCCGGAACTTGACCTCTTTCACTTCGATGATTTTCTGTTTCTTGCGGGCTTCGGCTTCGCGCTTCTGCGTTTCGTACTTGTACTTGCCGAAGTCCATGATCTTGCAGACCGGCGGATTCGCGTTGGGCGAAATCTCGACCAGGTCCAGGCCGGCGTCGGCGGCGAGTTGCATGGCTTTGGCGGGATGAACCACCCCGATATTTTCACCATCGGCGCCGATCAGGCGGATTTCGGGGGCACGGATCTTGTCATTGACGCGCGGGCCGGTGTCGCGTTGCGGCGGCGCGTTGTGAGGTCTGCGAGCTATGGGTTCATTCCTTTGATAATTGCAGAATTTCGAGCCGGGAATTTAAACTGAGACCCCGCGTCTTTCAAGCGGGATAAAGCAGGCGGCGCGCGAAATTCTTTGCCCCGACCGCGCCCGGGGCGGCGGCCGGCGCCCGGGGCACCGGCCATTTCCTACTTCAGCCGACAAAGGCCTTTTCGATCAAGAACTCTTTCGGGTCCGAGTTCGCGCCTTCGCGCAGGCCGAACTCTTCGAAAATGGCCTTGATGTCGTGGTTGAAGGCCAGCGACCCGCAGACCATGGCGCGGTCGGTTTCGGGCTTGATCCCGCCCTCGATGCCCAGATCCTTGAACACGGTGCCGTCCTTCAGCAGGTCGGTGATCCGGCCCATCTTGGGGCTCTGTTCGCGGGTGGTCGTCGGGTAATAGCGGATCTTGTCGGCAAAGCCTTCGCCGATCAGCTCGGCCAGCAACTCGTCCTGCTTGATCTTCTCGATCAGTTGGCGGCCGTATTCCAGATCGGCCACCTCGCGGCAGGTGTGGGTGATGATGACCTCGTCATAGTCCTCATATGTCTGCGGTTCGCGCAGCAGCGAGGCAAAGGGCGCAAACCCGGTGCCGGTTGCAAAGAACCAGATCCGTTTGCCCGGCAGCAGCGCGTCATGCACCAGCGTCCCCACCGGCTTGGGCCGCAGGATGATCTGGTCGCCCGGCTTGATGTGCTGCAGTTTCGAGGTCAGCGGGCCGTCCGGCACCTTGATCGAGTAGAATTCCAGCTCGTCATCCCAGGCTGGCGAAGCGATGGAATAGGCGCGCAGCAGCGGTTTGCCGTTGTCGCCCAGAAGGCCGATCATCACGAACTCGCCCGAGCGGAACCGCAGCGATTGCGGGCGCGTCACCTTGAACGAGAACAGACTGTCGGTCCAATGCTTCACTTCGGTGACGGTCTGAGCGTCAGGCAGGGTAGGGGCCTTCACGGCGGTTGCTTCGGTCACGGATTTCATCTCGGTCATCGTTTCACCTGCCGGTCTGCTAAACCGGCATCTCCGTTTAATCTTTGATCCATGTCAGGAAAAGGGGGCAGATTGCCCCGTTCGTCGCGTCACCCGCGCAGGCGGGCCTGATAGTCGTGTTCCTGCCAGTTGGCGCGGGCCAGCCACTGATCCTCGGGCTGGCGGGCGGCAAGCTTGGCGTCGATCTCGACCTCGTCGAAGCCGCTGCGGCGTGCCATTGCGTATTGGTCGGCCAGCACATGCCCCTTGGCGCGCAGGCGGCCCGTGTAGCCTTTCAGGCGCAGGGTGCGGGCGATGGTAAAGCTGCGACCGTCGGCGAAAGAGGGGAAATCCACCCGCACCATTTTCACCCCGCCCAGCCGCTCGGCCAGGTCATCGGGGTCGGTATCCGAGGGCACGTCCAGCGCCACCACGTCATTGGCGGCATCGTCCAGCGAGACAAAGCCGTCGGTCCAGTCGTCGGGCGCAAAGCCCTGGTCGGTCACGATTACGTTCATGTTTTCTCTCCGCTGCGCACCATCTTGCCGTTCACGAAATGGATGCCGCATTCTTCCTTGTTCTGATCGCGCCAGCGCCCGGCGCGGGGGTCTTCGCCTTCCTTCACCGGCGAGGTGCAGGGCGCACAGCCGATCGAAGGATATCCCTTGGCCACCAGCGGGTGCCGCGGCAGCCGGTTTTCCTCCATGTAGGCGCGCACGTCCTCGGGCGCCCAATGGGCCAGAGGGTTGACCTTGATCCGGCCGGTGCCGTCCTCGACTTCAAAGAATTCGAGTGCGGCGCGGGTGCCCGACTGGAACCGCTTGCGCCCGGTGATCCAGCCATCATAACCCGCCAGCGCCCGCTGCAGCGGGATCGTCTTGCGAAGGGTGCAGCAGGCATCAGGGTCCTTTAGCCGTAGCGCGCCATAGGGGTCTTCCCGCTGCAGGTCCTCTTCGTCGGCGCGGATGACCCGCACGTTCTTCAGCCCTAGGCGCTCGCTCACCTCCTGCTGATAGATCAGCGTCTCGGTGAACAGCATCTGGGTGTCCACGAACAGCACCGGAGTGCTCCTGTCGATCACCGCCGCCATGTGCAGCAACACCACAGACTCGGCACCAAAGCTGGAAACCAGAGCGATCTTGCCGGCATTTTCCAGCGCCCCATGCATCACGTCATGGGCGCTGTGATGCCGGTAGCGGGCGTTGAGCGCCTCGACCTTCTCGGTCAGCGCCTGGCGCTCCTTGCCCAGCTCGGTCTGGATTTCGTCAAGCGGCATTGGCGCGCGCCTCGGGATACAGGGCCGACTTGAACGGCGCCATGCCGACACGGCGATAGGTCTGCAAAAAGGTTTCCTCGGGGCCTTCGCGCTGGTCCAGATAGGTCTCGATGATCCGCTCAATGGCCGGAACGATCTCGTCATAGGCAAAGCCCGGACCGGTGCGGTCGCCGATGGCGGCCGTTTCGGTGGCGTCTCCGCCCAGCGTGATCTGGTAGTTCTCCACTCCGGCGCGATCCAGGCCCAGGATGCCGATATGGCCCACATGGTGGTGCCCGCACGCGTTGATGCAGCCCGAAATCTTGATCTTCAGGAGGCCGATGTCGTGCTCCAGCTTCAGCTCGTCGAACCGGGTCGCGATCTGCTGCGCGACAGGGATCGAGCGGGCCGTCGCCAGCGCGCAATAGTCCATGCCGGGGCAGGCGATGATGTCGCTGATCAGGCCGATATTCGCGGTGGCCAGGCCGTGCTCTTTCAGCTTGGCGTGGATCGCGGGCAGGTCCGATTTGTGGACATGCGGCAGGATCACGTTCTGCTCGTGGCTGATGCGCAGCTCGTCATAGGCGTATTGCTCGGCCAGATCGGCCATCACGCGCATCTGCTCGGCGGTCGCATCACCCGGCGTTGCCCCGTGCTTCTTGAGCGAGATCGTGACGATCGCGTGATCCGCCTGCTTGTGGGGTGCAATGTTGGTGTCGATCCACGACCGGAAGACCGGATCGTTGGAATAGGCGCTCTCGAACGCCGCGACCGAGCCTTCGCGGAAGGCGGGCGGCGCGAAATGCGCCTTGATCTGATCCAGCAGCGCCATGTCGGCGCCCTTGAACTGCGGGCGGACCTGCAGGAAGCGTTCGTTCACCTTGGCGCGGATCGCGTCGATGCCGTGTTCATGCACGGTGATCTTGATGCGCGCCTTGTACTTGTTGTCGCGCCGGCCGATCTGGTTCCAGACCGAAACGGTGGCCTCCAAGTATGCCAGCAGGTCGTCGAAGGCGACGAAATCAGACAGTTCCTTGCCGATCATCGGCGTGCGGCCCAGGCCGCCACCCACCAAAACGCGGGCACCCAGAACGCCGTCGCGCTCGACAAGTTGCAGGCCTATGTCATGGGCCTTGATCACGGCACGGTCGTGCTCGGACCCGGTGATGGCGATCTTGAACTTGCGCGGCATGAACTGGAATTCCGGGTGGTCTGTGGACCACTGGCGCAGCAGCTCGGCATAGGGGCGCGGATCGGCGATCTCATCCGCCGCGGCACCGGCGAAATGGTCGGCGGTCACGTTGCGGATGGTGTTGCCGCTGGTCTGGATCGCATGCAGGCCGACCTCGGCCAGCGCGTCCAGCATGTCGGGCACGTCGCGCAGCTTGGGCCAGTTGTACTGAATGTTCTGGCGCGTGGTGAAATGGCCGTAACCCTTGTCCCACTTCTCGGCCAGCAGGGCCAGCTGACGCATCTGGGCGCTGTTGAGCGTGCCATAGGGGATCGCCACCCGCAGCATGTAGGCGTGCAGTTGCAGATACAGGCCGTTAATCAGGCGCAGGGGCTTGAACTCGTCCTCGGTCAGCGAACCGTCTATGCGGCGCTCGACCTGGGCGCGGAACTGCTTGTTGCGTTCGGTCAGGAAGGCTTTGTCAAACTCGGAGTAGCGATACATGGTCTGGCTGTCCTTTTTGCAGCCCCGGAGCCTGGGGCCTTTTTATGGGGAGAGAGGGGCCTGAGGTCAGGCCCGGGGCTGCGGGGAAGATTCCTGTTTGCCGTGGGCATAGTTGGACGGGCCGGTGCGGCGGAAGTCTTCCCGGAAATGGGTGGGTTCGGGGCCGTTTTCCCCGGCGACGGCATCGGCCAGATAGGCGCCGACGATCTTGTCCACCTGCCGCTGCGCGTCCAGCAGGCGCAGCTGCGCGTGCGCTTCGTCGGTGATCAACTCGGCCTCGCGCAGATCGCGCGACCAGCGGTCATCGGCGGTCAGATAGATCACGTCGCCTTCCAGCAGATCGTTGGCGGTAACGACTTTCGGTGTAAAAGCGCGGGCCATCAGGCGTGCTCCTTCTTCAATTCGGTTGCGGCCCGGACCGCGGCGCGCGGGGCAAGGCCATAGAACATCAGCGCAGGGCCGGTCATGTCGGCTTGCGACAGGTCGGACGCCAACCGGTCTAGGGTGGTTTCCAAAATCCGCTGGTCGGGGCGCGAGGCGTTTTCGATCAGGGTAACGGGCGTGGCCCGGTCGGCGCCGTGCATGAGCAGGCGACCCTGGATGAAACGGGCGGATTTCTTGCCCATGTAGATCGCGGCCACCGACCCCGGACGCGCCAGCCCGGCCCAGTCGTGATCGGCAAAGCCTTGCATGTCGTGCCCGGTCAGGAACCGGACCGACGAATTGCGGCCTCGGCGCGTCAGGCTTTGCCCGATGCTGGCGGCCGCGGCCGAGGCGGCGGTGATTCCGGGAATGATGGCCCAGGAAATGCCCGCCGCATCCAGCGCTTCGATTTCTTCGTCTAGGCGGCCAAAGACGGTGGCGTCTCCGGATTTCAGGCGCACCACGCGCTGCCCTTCCAAGGCCAGCCGTACCAGCAGTGCGTCGATGTCCTCTTGCCGCCACGAGGGGCCGAAACCGGCCTTGCCCACGTCGATCAGCCGGGCCGACCGGCCGGCGATCTGCAGGATGGCGTCGCTGATCAACCGGTCGTGCAGCACCACGTCGGCCCTGCCGAACGCGGTCAGAGCCTTGACCGTCAGCAGGTCCGGATCACCGGGACCCGCGCCGACGAAATCGACATGGCAGGTCTTTTGGGCTGTGTGCGTTTGTTGCATCTGGGCGGTCCGCCGGTTGTTTGACTTGACCTGCAATATAGGAAATATTCCCCATTATGCGCCAGATTGCGCGACAAATAAGAACGAACGTTCCAATGGATCCACCATTCAGGACGTGAGTTTCGAAACGAAAGGAAAATTGGAATGTCGGTGCGCATTGACGACATGGATCGGAAAATTCTGGCCGAGCTGCAGCGCGACGCCAGCCAGTCGCTGGACGAAATCGCGGCCCGCGTCGGCAGTTCGAAGACGCCGGTTTGGAATCGCATCCGCAAGATGAAGGGAGCCGGGATCATCGGGCAGCAGACCGTTCTGCTGGATGCCGAGGCGCTGGGGTTCGAGGCCACGTTCTTCGTACTGATCCGTACCTCGGAACACGAGGCCGACTGGCAGCGTAAGTTCCTCAAGGCCCTGCGTGATCGTCCCGAAGTGCAGGAGGCGCACCGGCTGGCGGGCGATATCGATTACATCCTCAAGGTGCGGGTCAGGAACGCGCGCGCGTATGATGCGTTCTATCAGGCGCTGATTTCCGAGGTGCGGGTCTACAACGTGACCGCCCTGCTGTCGATGGAAGAGATCAAGTCGACCACCATGCTGCCCCTTAACGCGCTGGCCGAGGCCTGATCAGACCCGCACCATCAGCCGTCGCAACCCGTGGAAGTGGTAGCTGTTGGAATAGACCGGCGGTTCGGTCAGGTGCAGGCCGGGGCAGCGGTCGAACAGGATGGGCAGGGCGATGCGCATTTCCAGCCGCGCCAGCGGCGCGCCGACGCAGAAATGCAGGCCGCCGCCAAAGCTGGTGTTGGTCTGGATCTCGCGCGTCGGGTCGAACCGGTCGGGGTCGGCCCATACCGAAGGGTCGCGATTGGCCGCCCCCAGCAGCAGCGCCACCTGGTCGCCGCGGGCAAAGCTGTGACCGAATACCTCGGCCTCCTCGTAGGCGTACCGGGTGAACATGTGCAGTGGCGGGTCATAGCGCAGGATCTCCTCGACCGTGGCGTCGATGCGGTCGGCTGTCAGCGCCTCGGCCCCGGTTCCCGTCTCTAGCAGGGTTTTCACGCCGTTGCCGAGGGAATGCACCGTCGCCTCGTGACCGGCATTCAGCAGCAGGATGCAGGTGGCGATCAGTTCATCGCGCGAAAGTTTCTCGCCGTCCTGCTCGGCGGCGATCAGCCGGGTGATCAGGTCGTCGCGCGGGTCCGAGCGGCGTTGATCGACGTAGTCGTTCAGAAACGCGGTGAACGCGGCGGATGCACGGGCGCCATCGTCCTCGGTCTGGCGCGTGCGGCTGGCCTGATACATGGCCACCATCGCGTGCGACCAGTCCAGCAGTTGCGGCGCTATGGATTCGGGCACACCCAGCAGGCGGCAGATCGTGATTACCGGAACCTGGGTGCAATAGGCATCCAGCAGGTCGAAGGGCGCGTCCGGGAAGGCGTCGATCAGGTCGTGGCACAAGCGTTCGATATCGGGCGCCAGCGCGGTGATCGCCCGCGAGGTGAAGGCGCGCAGCACCAGTGACCGCAAGCGGGTATGGCGGGGCGGTTCGGCCTCGAGCAGCGAATGCGCCTCGACAGCAAGCCAGGGCGCCAGGTGGTCTGGGCCCGCGGTCGCCTGCTCGGGTGGCACCTCGCGCCCGAACCGCCGGTCGCGCAGCAGGGCCTGCACGGCGGCCAGCGACACTGCAGCGGGCATGTCATATTCGGGCCAGTACACCAGATCGCCGTGCTGTCGCGCGGTGTGATAGAACGCATAGGGGTTCTGCACGAAGGTTTGGTCGGTGGGGGCTTGCGACAGAATGATCATGGCCGACAGACTTGCCATGAGCCTTCGTGAATGCAAGACCCTGTAACATGCAAAGGCTTCTTGTTCCGGTCGGTTTTCTGTTGGCGGTCGCGCTGTTGGCGGCCGGGGTGTGGTCTTACGGCTATCGTCAGGCCCTGTTTCAACTGAGCGAAAAGGCACAGGCCGATCTGGAACTGGCTTCGGACCGGCTGAGCTCGCAGTTGCAGGTGTATCAGGAGCTGGCGGTTCTGATGGCCGAGCATCCGGCGTTGCGCAACCTGGAGACCGAGGCCGACCGGGCCGCAGCCCGGACGCTGTTGCTGGAGGTCGCCGACAAGTCCTCGGCGGTGGATGTGATTTTTGCGGATACTTCGGGTCGCGTGCTGGCCGCGGCGCTGGACGTGGTGGGCGGCAACGTGGCCGGCCTCTCGGCGTTTCGGCGCGCGATGCAGGGCGCCCTGGGCAGCGCGCATGGCGTGCTGGGGGAAACTGGGAACCGGATCTATTCCTACGCCGCGCCGTCCTTTGCGCCCGACGGACGGGTCAGAGGCGTGTTGATGGTGATTGCCGATGTCGAAGATGTCGAACGCACCTGGCGCGGCAGCACCGAGGCGGTATTCTTCGTCGACCGGTCGGGGCAGGTCTTCATCACCAACCGGTCCGAGCTGCTGTTCTGGTCCCGACCACCCGGCGAGGTGGGCCTGCGGCCACCCGGTCAGCCGGCGGGGGATTTCCGGTCCACCCGGATCGGTCCGCATGAAGTGTGGACCATCGGCTGGGGCCCGTATCTGCCCCGGCGGGCCTTGCACCTGACCCGGGATCTGCCTGTGATCGGCATGACCGGAGAAGTGCTGATGGATGTCGCACCGGCCCGCCGGCTTGCCGCCTTGCAGGCGGCGGCGGTCGCGGCGATCTGCATGGCCTTCGGGGCCTTGCTATTTCTGGCCACTGAACGTCGGCGCACCCTGGCGCAGGCCAACGCGGTCCTGGAAAGCCGCGTGGCCCAGCGCACCCGCGCGCTGACGGCCGCGAACGCCGCCCTGCGCCGCGAGGTGGCCGAACGGCAGGAGGCCGAAGCCGCGCTGAAACGCGCGCAGGCCGATCTGGTCCAGGCGGGCAAGCTCAGCGCACTTGGCAAGATGTCGGCCGGCATCAGCCACGAATTGAATCAGCCGCTGATGGCAATCCGCCAATTCGCCGACAACGGCGCCGCCTTTCTGGCTCGGGAAAACACCGAAAAAGCGCGCGAAAACCTGGGTCGTATCTCGGACATGGCCGCGCGGATGGCGCGTATCATCAAGAACTTGCGGGCCTTTGCGCGCAATGAGAGCGAGCCGATGGGCAAGGTCGATCTGGTGCAAGTGCTGAACACCGCCGTCGAACTGACCGAAAGCCGCCTGAAATCCGATGGCATCGCCGTGGACTGGCAACCGCCCAATACACCCGTTCCGGCCTGGGGCGGCGAGGTGCGGCTGGTGCAGGTTTTCGTGAATCTCATCAACAATGCCGCAGACGCCATGGAGGGCCGCGACCGGCGGCAGCTGACCATCACCCTTGACCGGGCCGAGCGCATCCGGGTCGGCATCCGCGACACCGGTCCCGGCATCGCCGACCCCGACCGCGTGTTCGAGCCGTTCTATACCACCAAGACGGTCGGCTCGTCCGAGGGCATGGGGTTGGGCCTGTCCATCTCGTACGGTCTGGTGCAAAGCTTCGGCGGCGAAATACGCGGCGCCAACACGGAGGATGGTGCCGTATTCACCGTCGAACTGGAACCGTTCGAAAAGGAAGTCGCCGCATGATCCGCTCGGTCCTGTTGGTAGATGATGACGCCGCCGTGCGCGAGGCCCTGGCCCAGACGCTGGAACTGGCCGAACTGACGGTCATTCCGGCGGGGTCGTTCGTGGCCGCCAAGGATCATATCCACGCCGGCTTTCCCGGCGTGATCCTGTCAGACATCCGCATGCCGGGGCGCGACGGGTTTCATCTGCTGTCGTATGCCCGGTCGGCCGATCCCGACCTGCCGGTAGTCCTGCTGACGGGCGAGGGCGACATACCCATGGCGGTGCAGGCCATGGGGCAGGGAGCTTTCGACTTTCTTGAAAAACCCTGCGCGGCCGCGGATCTGTTGGCAGTGCTCGATCGGGCCTTCGCCAACCGGGCCGAGGTGCTGGCCGAACGCCGGGCAAAACGCGAGTTGGAAAAGGGCGACCCGGCCGCGCGGCTGCTGTTCGGACACTCCGCCCAGGCCGAGGACCTGCGCGCCCGCGTGCGCAGCGTGGCCCCGACCCAAGCCGAGGTTCTGGTGACCGGTCCGCCGGGCAGCGGCATCTCGAAGGTCGCCGAGGTGGTCCACCTGATGTCGCCGCGGGCGCAGGGACCGTTCGTCAAGCGCCCGGCGGCCGGGCTGACGGCGCAGGATCTGCGTCAGGTGGCTGGGGATGCGGCTGGTGGCTCTCTGTTTCTGGACGAGGTGTCGGCGATGCCCGAGGCCACACAGTACGCCACGCTCGACCTGATCGAGGCGGGCGCAGGGGTGCGCATCATTGCCGGCACGACCGCGGATCTTGCCGCGCTGGTGGCCGAGGGTCAGTTCAACGCCGATCTGTTCTATCGGCTGGACGTGATGCGGGTTCGGGTGCCGTCCTTGGCGGAACGCCCCGAAGACATCCCCGTGATCTTTCGCCACTATGTGGCTCAGGCGGCAGAACAGGCCGGGATCGCCGCGCCCGAGGTCACGCCCGAACACCTGGCCAGCCTGATGGCGCGCGACTGGCCGGGCAACGCCCGGTCGCTGATGTCGGCGGCCATGCGCTTTGTCCTGGGTATGCCGGAGGAGGTGGCGACGGCGGCCGATCTGGGACTGGCCGAGCAGATGGCCCGGGTCGAGCGGTCGCTCTTGATCGCAGCGCTGGGGCGGCACAACGGCAAGGCCTCGGAGGCTGCTCGGTCGCTGAAGCTGCCGCGCAAAACCTTCTATGACAAGCTGGCGCGCTATGGCATCCGCCCGGAGGACTATCGCCGCTAGGCCGTTGGCGATTCGCAGGCGATTCGGCAGGTGTGCGGTTTTTCGCACGGGTGGCCGCCTTGGTGTGCGGATTTTCGCACATCGCGCCCCCGGCGGTCAGACAAGCATGTTGAATACGCTTTTCAACAATCAGATAATAAACAGAAAAAATCAAAATTCGCGCAAAATCTCCGAAACGTTGATTGGCTACCTCCGATTCGCTTCACTTCTTCGCATCTGGCGCCTTGGTGGGCGCCAACGGAGGTTTCAAAACGTCTGGGAGGACACCAACATGAAATTCCTTGCAACAGCTGCGACCGCTCTGGCCCTGTCCGTGACCGCTACGGCCGGCTTCGCCCAGTGCGATGAGGGCGAGATCGTCGTCAAATTCGCGCATGTGACCAACACCGACAAGCACCCCAAGGGCATCGCCGCCTCTCTGCTGGAAAAGCGCGTGAACGAGGAAATGAACGGCAAGATGTGCATGGAGGTCTATCCGAACTCTACGCTCTACAACGACGACAAGGTGCTGGAGGCGATGCTGCAGGGTGACGTGCAACTAGCCGCGCCCTCGCTGTCGAAATTCGAAAAGTTCACCAAGCAGTTCCGCCTGTTCGATCTGCCGTTCATGTTTAAGAACATCGACGCGGTGGATGCCTTCCAGGCCTCCGAGGCCGGTCAGGCGATGAAGGACAGCATGCAGCGCCGCGGCCTGCAGGGCCTTGCCTTCTGGCATAACGGCATGAAGCAGATGTCGGCCAATAAGCCGCTGACGCTGCCCAGTGACGCAAACGGACTGAAATTCCGCGTGCAGTCGTCTGACGTGCTGGTGGCACAGATGGAAGCCATCGGCGGCAGCCCGCAGAAAATGGCCTTCTCGGAAGTCTATGGCGCTCTGCAGCAGGGCGTTGTCGACGGGCAGGAGAACACCTGGTCGAACATCTACGGCAAGAAGTTCTTCGAGGTGCAGGACGGCATCACCGAAACCAACCACGGCATCATCGACTATCTGGTCGTGACCTCGGTGGACTGGCTTGACAGCCTGGAACCGGACGTGCGTGAGCAGTTCCTGACGATCCTTGCCGAGGTGACCGAGCAGCGAAACAAAGAGTCGTTCGCGGTCAACGAACAGGCCAAGCAGGCGATCATCGACGCCGGCGGCACCATCCGCCAGCTGACGCCAGAACAGCGTCAGGCCTGGGTCGACGCGATGAAGCCGGTCTGGGAGAAGTTCGCCGGCGACGTTGGTCAGGACAAGATCGACGCGGCGCAGGCCATCAACGCCGGGTTCTGATCCGGCCGCGCCCGACCCCTTGGCAACCTGCGCGTTGCCGAGGGACGGGCAGGGCGGGCCCGACGGCCCGCCACTAATTCTCTCAATGAAAAAAACGTGGGGACAGAAAGATGTCTGGTGCGAAATCCGGCCCGACCGGGCTGGTCGACCATATCGAAGAAACCCTGATCGCGGCGTTGCTTGGTTTGATGACCGTGGTGACCTTCGCCAACGTAATCGCGCGCTTCGTCTTCAATTCCAACATCCTGTGGGCGCTGGAACTGACCGTGTTCGCCTTTGGATGGCTGGTTCTGCTGGGAGCGTCGTACGCGGTCAAGAAGCACGCCCATCTGGGTGTGGATGCGATCCTGAACATGCTGGCGCCTGGGCCGCGCCGGATCATGGCGCTGGTATCCGTTGGCTTCTGTTTGATCTTCTCGCTGCTGATGCTGAAAGGGGCCTACGACTATTGGGCGGTGTTCGCCGACCTGCCGCCGACCTCGGGGCGCTGGTTCCCCACAGGCTTCGACTTTTCGGCCCGCAGCCAGAGTTTCTATGAGGTCGACGACATCCCCATGGTCGCGCCGCTGCGCTTCCTGGAAGACCTCATAAACTATGGCGAACATTACGAAAAACTTCCCAAAGTCGTGCCTTATCTGGTGCTGCCGGTTTCCATGCTGCTGTTGGTGATCCGCTTCGCCCAGGTGGGCGTGCAGATCTGGCGCGGTGAAACCGACCGTCTTGTAGCCAGTCACGAAGTCGAGGACGAAATCGAAGAAGTCCGGGCCCAGCAGGGAGAGCATGACTGATGGACGTTGTCTTTCTTTTCTCGATGGTCGTGGGGCTGCTGCTGATCGGCGTTCCGATCGCGGTGGCGCTCGGCCTCAGCTCGACCCTGTTCCTGCTGATCTATTCCGACAGCTCGCTGGCCTCGGTCGCCGCAACGCTGTTCGAAGCCTTCGAGGGGCATTTCACCCTGCTGGCGATCCCGTTCTTTATCCTGGCCTCGTCCTTCATGACGACGGGCGGGGTGGCGCGGCGGATCATCCGTTTTTCCATCGCCTGCGTCGGACACCTGCCGGGCGGTCTGGCGATTGCTGGCGTGTTCGCCTGTATGCTGTTCGCGGCCCTGTCGGGCTCCAGCCCGGCGACGGTGGTCGCCATCGGCTCGATCGTCATCGCCGGGATGCGGCAGGTGGGCTATTCGAAAGAATTCGCCGCGGGGGTCATCTGCAACGCGGGTACGCTGGGCATCCTGATCCCGCCGTCGATCGTGATGGTCGTCTATGCCGCCGCCGTCGAAGTGTCGGTGGGCCGGATGTTCCTGGCCGGCGTGATCCCGGGTTTGATGGCAGGACTGATGCTGATGGTGACGATCTATGTCATGGCCAAGGTCAAGAACCTGCCCAAGGGCGATTGGCTGGGCTGGGGCGAGATCTTTGAATCGGCGCGCGAGGCGGCCTGGGGGCTGTTCCTGATCGTCATTATCCTGGGCGGTATCTACGGCGGGATTTTTACCCCGACCGAAGCCGCGGCGGTGGCGGCTGTTTACGCCTTCTTCATCGCCAGCTTCGTCTACAAGGACATGGGACCGCTGCGCACGGCCGATGGCGAACAGAATATGTCGCTGCTGAAAAAGCCCCATGCCTTGATCACCGCGTTCTTCCATGCGGACACCAAGCACACGTTGTTCGAGGCCGGCAAGCTGACGGTGACGCTGCTGTTCGTGATCGCCAACGCACTGATCCTCAAGCATGTTCTGACCGACGAGCAGGTGCCGCAGCATATCGCCAACGCGATGTTGTCAGCGGGGCTGGGGCCGGTGACCTTCCTGATCGTGGTGAACGTGATCCTGCTGATCGGCGGTCAGTTTATGGAGCCCTCGGGGCTGCTGGTCATCGTGGCGCCGCTGGTGTTCCCGATCGCCATCGAACTGGGCATCGACCCGATTCACCTAGGGATCATCATGGTGGTCAACATGGAGATCGGGATGATTACGCCGCCCGTCGGTCTGAACCTGTTCGTCACCTCGGGCGTCGCAGGCATGCCGATGATGAGCGTGGTCCGCGCCGCGCTGCCCTTCTTGGCGGTGCTGTTCGTGTTCCTGATCATGGTCACCTACATCCCGTGGATCTCGACGGTGTTACCGAACACCTTCATGGGCCCCGAGATCATAACGAACTAGCGGGAAAGATCCGATCCGAACCGGTGCGCCGGTTCGGGTCCCTCAGGCCGGGTCGCCGTATTTCGCCAGATAGTCCGCGACCCACCGGATGCCCCCGTAGCCCCGCCGCCGCCGTGCGCCCCAAGATCCGATGTCATCGTTGACAAGTTCATCGGGATTGGGTCGGCCATTGAAGATCACGATCTTGGGGCGCTGCGGCAGGTTTCGGTAGGGTTTGTAGACCAGGCCGAACGGCCAGTAGGGCACCAGATGAATCAGTCCGATGCACCAGTTCTTGGGGAAACACCGACGCTTGTAGGCTAGGGCCGAGATATAGTTCTGGTCGTTTTCGTATTTCGGCAGATGGGTGTCGCCGTCAAAGTCGTCGAACAGGTGATATTGCTGGGACGGGACATAGCCCACCACGGATGAATTGCCACGGGTGACCTTGTTCATCAGCCACGGCACAAGATCCCAGACACTAGCCGGAATCATCCGCCAGACGAAGCCGCGGAATTTGGGCATCAGATACAGCCCGCCCTTGTCCAGCGTGATCTGAAACAGCGGATCGAGATCGCCGGTGATCAGCAGGTCGAGGTCCAGAAACAGCGCCGCATCGTACTGGCCGACGATCCGGCGGTCGAACATCTGCAGCTTGGGCCATTTTCCATGCGTCCACAGCGGGCGGTCCAACTGGGGAAAGGCAAAGGGCTGCCGTTTGATGCCGGGCTCGAGCCCCGTGAAATCATCGGAAATGCAGATGAAGTCATGCTCGATCGACAGGTTGTCCTGAACCGCCCGGTACAACAGGTTGACGTATTCGGGGCCATAGACATCACCCCATTTCATGCAGATGACACAGACTTTCATGGTTCCGGTCCCGGGTTTCAGGTGATCGCACGGCCAGGCCGGCATCCATGTGGCATTGGACGGGTCAGGCCTGTTCGAGCGCCGAGATGATGCCCGAGAAATCGCGGGCCTTCAGGCTGGCCCCGCCGACCAGCGCGCCATCCACGTTCGACACGCCGAAGATCTCGGCCGCATTGGCCGGTTTTACCGAGCCGCCGTACAGCAACCGCACCGACCGCCCCACGCCCTCGCCGAACCGCCGTTCAAGCCGGGCGCGGATGAAGTCGTGAACCTCGCCGATCTCGTCAAGCGTCGGGACCTTGCCGGTGCCGATGGCCCAGATCGGCTCGTAGGCGATCACCAGGTTTTCGCCGGTCGACTGGTCGGGCACCGACCCCGACAGTTGCCCGCCGATGATGTCCAGCGTATTGGCTGCCTCGCGCTGCTCGAGGCTTTCGCCGACGCAGATGATGGCGATCAGTCCGGTATCCATGGCCGCGCGGGCCTTGGCGCGCACGTCCTCATCCTGTTCGCCGTGGTCCTCGCGCCGCTCGGAATGCCCCAGTATTACATGGGTCGCACCCGCGTCCTTCAGCATCTCGGCGCTGATGTCGCCCGTATGCGCGCCAGAGCGTTCGGCATGGCAGTCCTGACCGCCGATGGCGATGCCACCCCCGACCGTCTGCGCCGCGCGGTGGATCAGGGTGGCCGGTGGGCAGATCAGGATGTCGACCGTGGGCGCGGGGTGGCTTTGCTTCAGCGTTTGCAACTCGGACAGCGCGGCCCCGGTTCCGTTCATCTTCCAGTTGCCTGCCGCCAGCTTGCGTCGCATGTCGGGTCCTCCGCTGTCTTTGATGCATTTATGGTCGCACCCCAGTTAGCACCGCTGGTCGGGCGTGACAATTCCGGTTGCAGGACGCCGGTTTCGCCGCCACTCTGCGGGGGCCAATTTGCCCTGTATGCCGATGATTGACGACCTGGATCTTGCGAAACTGGACCACCGCGCGCCCGAGGACCTGACGCGCCTTGCCGATGCTGCGCAGCGGGTCGGGTTTCTGACCGTCTCTAATACCGGATTGACCGCAGATCGCGTGCGTTCTGTCATCGAGACCTACCGCGTGTTCTTTCACCTGCCGCGCGCCGACAAGCGGGCCGTCGACATGGCGCGGACGGGCGCGAACCGCGGCTGGGGCGCGCCCGGGTCCGAGCAGGTCGACCCGGATGCCAACCCCGATTACAAGGAAGTGTTCGATTGCGGGTTCGAATTGCCGCCGGGAAACCCGTATCAGGGCCGGGGGCTGAGCGTCTATGCGCCGAACTTGTGGCCCACGCAGCCGCCCGAATTTCGCGCTGTCATCCAAGCCTATTACGCGGACGCCTGTGCCGTGGCGATGCGTATCCTTCGGGCCATTGCCTGCGCCATGGGGCGGGATGCAAACAGCTTCGACCGAGCATTCGATACGCCGATGGCCTTGCTGCGCGGCAACTATTACCCCCAGCGCCCGGACTGGGCGGGTGACAAGGATTTCGGTATCGCCGCGCATACCGACTATGGCTGTCTGACCCTTCTGGCCACCGACGGCCAGCCCGGGCTCGAGGTTCAGATGCCCGGGGGCGAATGGCAACCGGTGCAGGCTGACCCCGGCACCTTCATCATCAATTTCGGGGAAATGCTGGAATTCTGGACCGCCGGGCGCGTCAAGGCCACCATGCACCGTGTCAGGGGCGGCCGGGACGAGCGGATCTCGGTTCCGCTGTTCTTCAACCCGTCCTACGACATCAATGTCGCACCGCCCGGTTCAGGCCGGACGATCAGCGCCGGGGAACATCTGACCCGGCGCTTCCAGGAAACCTATCTGCACCTGAAACAGAAACCTTAGCCCTGCTGGGCCAGCGACTCGTCGAACTTGATCGATTCGCCGCAGCCGCAGGCATCGACCACGTTAGGATTCTTGAATTTAAACCCCGATTCCAGCAGCGAGGTTTCATAGTCGATTTCCGTGCCGAACAGGAACATCTGTGCCATGGGCGCAATCATCACCCGGGCGCCGTCCTGTTCGACGACCTCGTCATTCGGGTCGGCCTGATCGACATATTCCATCGTGTATTCCATGCCGGCGCATCCGCCCTTTTTGACGCCGATGCGCAGGCCGGCGTGGCCGCCCGACTTCATCAGCCGAACGATCTGCTCGGCCGCTTTCGGGGTCATCGTCACGGCTTGCTTGCCGGGAATGCCAAACATCATGCTCTCCGTATTCGCGCGTTGTTCATAATCTAGGGTGGCTGAGGGCAAGGCTCAAGCCGGCCCGGTGGTTTCGTGTCTTTTTCTGCCGGGCGCGCCTCGCGCATGGCCGAGATTGCCTGTGGCGAGCATCCCTATACGCTGAAGGTGGTTCGGTGTGATCGCGCCACCGCTTTTGGACAGGAGGCCTGGAAATGATACGATCCTCATTCAAACGGATCCTGTGCGGCGTGGTCGCTGCCCTGTCCGCCTCGCCGGCCATGGGTGATCCGGCCAAGCATCCGGTCGATTGCACCAGCGCCGAGGGCGATCTGAGAGCCATTGCCGCCGAACGGAAACATGCCCGGGCGCAGCAGGACTAAAGCATTCTGGCCATCACGCCGGTCGGCACCTTGCTCGGGTTGGTCGCGGGGGCCGAGCAGAAAAGGCTGAAGATGTTGTCGGGCGAAGATGTCAATAAATTGGACGCCCGTGCCGCCGAGATCAAGGCAACCTGTGACCTGAAATGAGCGCAGGCAAAGAGCGATCGCGATGCCGGGTGCCGGGACGACCCCGGACTTGCGGCGTTACATGAAGCCCAATTCCAGGCGGGCCTCGTCCGACATCATTTCCATGCCCCAGGGCGGCTCCCAGGTCAGTTCGACGTCCACCTCCTTGACCCCGGCCACCGGCTCGATCGCCTCGACTACCCAGCCCGGCATGTCGCCCGCCACGGGGCACCCCGGAGCGGTCAGTGTCATGATGACCTTGACCGCGTTGTCATCGCTGATCTCGATCGTGTAGATCAGACCCAGATCATAGATGTTCACGGGAATTTCAGGGTCATAGACGGTCCGGCAGGCCTCGACCACGGACTCGTACAGAGGGTGCTCGACCGTAGAAGGCGCGATCAAAGGGGTGCCTTCCAACTGTTCGCTTGGGTGGGTCATGGATGCCTCGGGTTGTTACCTGAGCGATTATATAGGGAAAGCCGCCGCCAGCGTCCAGAGGCGGATGGCGCCCGGGAAAGGGGCGCCATCGTGGTCATTCGTTGATATCCTTGTCAAAGGTCTTCACTTGTCCGTGCGGCAGAGCGAACATGCGTCGCAGGATCAGCCACGCGATCAGCGACAGCACCGCAAAGATCAGCAGCAGCACGGCCAGGTCCGGCCCAATGCCGGGGATCGCCAGAAGCAGTCCCGTGATGGCGGCGCCGATCGCGAAACCCAGGAAGATGAAACCGGGCAGGGCGACTTCGAGGATGCCCAGAACCAGCGCCGCCGCCAGCCAGAGCCACCAGGTCAGCCAGAACGGGTCAGCCATCATTTCCCCCCTTTCAACATGTTGAAGGCATTGCCGAAGGCCTCGAGCGCATTGGCGGGCACCACGATCGTCTGGCTGCCACTGCCTTTGCCCAGGGCGTTCAGGGCTTCGACCTGTTTCAGGGCAACCTGGTACTGGGCCGCTTCCAGACCGTTGGCCTGAATCGCTTTGGCGACCACCTCGGTGGCAAAGGCCTCGGCTTCGGCCTGCACACGGCGCGCCTTGGCGGCCTGCTCGGCGGCATAAAGCTCGGCGTCGGCCTGCAGCTCAACGGCGCGTTTCTGGCCCTCGGCCTCGGTCACCTGGGCGCGACGGGCGCGCTCGGCGTTCAACTGCTGCAGCATGGCGTCGCGGGTGGCCTGATCAAGGTTCACGTCCAGAATTTCGGCCCGGGTCACCTCTATGCCCCAGTCATCAACGGCGGTTTCCACGCTTTCCTGGATACGTTCGATCAGCTGCGCGCGGTTCGACTGAACCTCGTCCAGATCCATCTTGCCGATCTCGGCGCGCACGATGCCCGCCACAGTGGTGGCGATGGCGCCATCGACATCACGGATGCGGTACACGGTCTTTTCGGGTTCCAGAATGCGGTAGAAGACAGATGTGTCAATCTGCACCAGAACGTTGTCCTTGGTGATGGCGTCCTGCGTGGCGTTGGGAAGCTGGCGTTCCAGAATTGAGATCTTGTGGCGCGCTACGTCCAGGAACGGCACGATGAAATTGATGCCGGGGCCCAGCACCGAATGCAGGCGCCCGAACCGTTCGACCACATATTTTTCGGATTGCGGAACGATCTTGATGCCCTTCAGGATGACGACGACGACCAGAACGGCCGCCAGAAGGTAAATGATGTTGGATGAAAGCAGTCCGATAATCTGGTCTTCGGTCATATCTGTCCTCTTTTATTGTGTACGATTGTATACATTTTGGGATTGAGTCCCATGATTTCAACTCTGGTATGGCGGGAACGGCAGTGGAATCCCATGCCGGATATTCGCGGGGCAATGCCGAAATTCCGGTCTGTGACTGCTTTGCATCCGCAACTGATTGCGCTATCGGGGCGGGATGAAACTGATCATCGACACCGACCCGGGCATCGACGACGCGATGGCCATTGCCTATGCCGCCGCTGCGCCGGAATTCGACCTGGTGGGGTTGACCACGGTATTCGGCAACACGCATGTGGAACAATCCAGCCGCAACGCCCGCTATCTTGTGCACCGGCTGGGGTTGGATGTTCCGGTTGCCTCGGGGGCCGGCGTCGCGCGTGGCGCCGACGGTCATGTGCCATCGCGGCACGTTCACGGCAACGAGGGGTTTGGTGACCTGACCCAGATACCCGAGATCGGGCAAAACCACGATCTGCCGGCTGCCGAATTCTTGGTGGAGATGGCACGCCGGCACGGCAAGGACCTGACGGTCTGCGCGGTGGGGCCGTTGACCAACATTGCCGACGCGATGCGGCTAGACCCGGAATTTGCGGGCAATATCGGGCAGTTGGTCATCATGGGCGGGGCAGTGTTCTGCCCCGGCAACATCAATGCCCATGCCGAGGCCAACATCTTTCACGATCCGGTGGCGGCGGACGAGGTGTTCTCGACCCCAGCGCCGACGGTTCTGGTGGGGTTAGATGTCACGCTGAAAACGCTGTACCGCGCCGATGATTTCGAGACGCTGGCCCAAAGCGCCCCGGAAACAGGTGGGTTCCTGCGTGACATTTCCCGGTTCTACCTGAACTTCTACCGCGAGGTGGCGGGGTTGGACGGTTGCGGCCTGCACGACTCGACCGCCGTCATTGCTTGTTCGCACCGGTCGATGTTCAGCCTGCACGAAACCGGTTTGCGGGTCGCGCTGGATGGCGAGGCGCGGGGCGCGACCCGGCCCGAACCGTCGCGGCCGCCGGTACTGGTGTGCACCGACGTGAACGGCGATCAGGTCGTCGATCTGTTCACGCAAAGGGTTGCGGCATTGCCCTGACGGGTTGCATTGCGCGCGTCGATCGGGCAAAGCCTGCCCGGTTCAGCGACCCGAGGCGATGACATGACCGAGCGTTTTTCATTCGAACTGAAGGCCACCGACGGCAAGGCCCGCACCGGCGTGATCCACACGCCGCGGGGCGAGGTGCGCACACCGGCCTTCATGCCCGTGGGCACGGCCGCGACGGTCAAGGCTATGATGCCCGAAAGCGTGCGGGCGACCGGCGCCGACATCCTGCTGGGCAACACCTATCACCTGATGCTGCGGCCCACGGCCGAACGGATCGACCGTTTGGGCGGCCTGCACAAGCTCATGAACTGGCACCGGCCGATTCTGACCGATTCGGGCGGGTTTCAGGTCATGTCGCTGGCCGGCCTGCGCAAGCTCACCGAAAAGGGCGTGACCTTCAAATCGCATATCGACGGATCGAAGCACGAGCTGACACCTGAGCGGTCGATGGAGATCCAGCGCCTGCTGGGGTCGGACATCGTCATGTGCTTTGACGAATGCCCCGCCTTGCCTGCCGACCGCGACCGGATCGCCGAGTCGATGCGCCTGTCGATGCGATGGGCCGAACGGTCCCGCGAGGCGTTCGGCGATCGGCCCGGCCACGCGCTGTTCGGCATCATGCAGGGCGGGTTGGAGCGGGACCTGCGCGAGGAAAGCGCCGAGGCCCTGAAGGCCATCGGGTTCGACGGCTATGCCGTTGGCGGCCTGGCCGTGGGCGAAGGGCAGGAGGCCATGTTCGGCTGTCTGGATTATGCGCCCGATTTCCTGCCCACCGACAAACCACGCTATCTGATGGGCGTGGGCAAGCCCGATGACATCGTGGGCGCCGTGGCGCGCGGGATCGACATGATGGATTGCGTGCTGCCGTCGCGCTCGGGGCGGACGGGCCAGGTGTTCACCCGCCGCGGCGTGGTAAACATCAAGAATGCCCGCCACGCCGACGATCCGCGCCCGCTGGATGAGCAGTGCACTTGCCCGGCCTGCTCGAATTATTCGCGTGCCTATCTGCACCATGTGTTCCGCGCCAACGAGATGATTTCGGGCATGCTGCTGACCTGGCACAACCTGCACTATTTCCAGGAAATCATGCAGGGTATGCGGGACGCGATCGCTGAAGGCTCATTCGAAGTGTGGCAGGCAGAGTTCCACGCGCAACGGGCGCAGGGCGACATCGAGCCGCTCTGATACGATCTGATGCACGTGCGACCAAAACTGCATCGGGCCTCAGCTGATGCCTTGCAGTCGCGTCAGCGTCAGGTCATTGTGTTCGGACAGGTACGGCGAAAAGGTTGAAACCGGGCGATCCGCGCCCCACCTTTATCGTCGAATGAAGGAGATGGCCAAGGGCTGCCTGCGACAGGGGTCAGTGCCATCTTGCCAATGATAAGGATAGAGCATGCAAGAGCCTCTTAATTCCTCATACCCCGTCCTGCCGCTGCGCGACATCGTTGTGTTTCCGCACATGATCGTGCCGCTGTTCGTGGGCCGTGAAAAATCGGTGCGCGCGCTGGAAGAGGTGATGCAGGACGACAAGCAGATTTTGCTGTCCAGCCAGATCGACCCAGCGGTCGATGATCCGGATACGGATGGAATCTATCGCTCCGGTGTGCTGGCCAATGTGCTGCAGCTGTTGAAGCTGCCCGACGGAACCGTAAAGGTTCTGGTCGAAGGTCAGGCGCGCGTGCGGATCACCGAATTCGTGGACAACGTCGAGTTCTTCGAAGCCCGCGCCGAATACCTGAATGAAATTCCTGGCGACGTGACCACGACCCAGGCACTGGTGCGCACCGTTTCGGATGAATTTGAGCGTTACGCCAAAGTCCGCAAGAACATCCCCGAAGAAGCCTTGACCGCGGTCAGCGACACCACCGACCCAGCCAAGCTGGCCGATCTGGTTTCGGGCCATCTGGGCATCGAGGTCGAACAGAAACAGGACCTGTTGGAAACGCTCAGCATCAGCGAGCGGCTCGAGAAGGTCTATGGCCTGATGCAGGGCGAGATGTCGGTTCTTCAAGTCGAGAAGAAGATCAAGACCCGCGTCAAGTCGCAGATGGAGAAGACCCAGCGCGAGTATTACCTGAATGAGCAGATGAAGGCCATTCAGAAAGAGTTGGGAGATGGCGAGGACGGCGCGAACGAGATCGCCGAACTGGAAGCCAAGATCGCCGAGACCAAGCTGTCGAAGGAAGCCCGCGAAAAGGCTGAGGCCGAGCTCAAGAAGCTGCGCAACATGAGCCCGATGTCGGCCGAAGCGACGGTGGTTCGGAACTATCTCGACTGGTTGCTGTCGCTGCCGTGGGGCACCAAGTCGCGGGTCAAGAAAGACCTCAGCCGCGCGCAAGAGATCTTGGATGCCGATCATTATGGCCTCGAAAAGGTCAAGGAGCGGATCGTCGAATATCTCGCGGTGCAACAACGTTCGAAGAAGCTGAAAGGCCCGATCATGTGCCTTGTCGGCCCTCCGGGCGTGGGTAAAACCTCGCTGGGCAAATCGGTCGCCAAGGCTACGGGGCGCGAGTTTATCCGCATCTCATTGGGTGGGGTGCGCGACGAATCCGAGATCCGCGGCCACCGTCGGACCTATATCGGCTCGATGCCCGGCAAGATCATCCAGGCGCTGAAAAAGGCGAAAACCACGAACCCGCTCATCCTGCTCGATGAAATCGACAAGATGGGGCAGGACTTCCGTGGTGATCCGGCCTCGGCCATGCTCGAGGTGCTGGACCCGGAACAGAACAGCACGTTCATGGACCACTACCTTGAGGTCGAATATGACCTGTCGAACGTTATGTTTCTGACTACGTCCAACAGCTACAACATGCCTGGGCCGCTGCTGGACCGTATGGAGATCATTCCGCTGGCCGGCTATACCGAGGACGAAAAGCGCGAGATCGCCAAGCGCCACCTGATCCCAAAGCAGGTCAAGAACCATGGCCTGAAGACCAAGGAATTCGAACTGACGGACGAGGCGCTGACTGCGATCATCCGGTTCTATACCCGCGAGGCGGGCGTGCGGAACCTGGAACGCGAAATCGCCAAGGTGGCGCGCAAAGCGCTGACCCGGATCATCAAGAAGGAATCCGAGTCCGTGACCGTGACCGCCGAAAACCTGCACGAATTCCTGGGCGTGCCCAAGTACCGCTATGGTCTGGCTGAACAGGACGATCAGGTGGGCGTGGTGACCGGTCTGGCCTGGACCTCGGTCGGCGGCGATCTGCTGCATATCGAGGCGCTGAAGCTGCCAGGCAAGGGCCGCATGAAGACCACGGGTAAGCTGGGCGAAGTGATGAAGGAATCCATCGACGCCGCTTCGTCCTATGTGCGCTCGATCGCGCCCGAGATCGGTGTAAAGCCGCCGCAGTTCGACAAGATCGACATCCACGTGCACGTGCCTGACGGCGCGACGCCAAAGGATGGCCCCAGCGCCGGCCTGGCGATGGTGACCTCGATCGTGTCGGTCCTGACCGGCATTCCGGTCCGCAAGGATATCGCCATGACCGGCGAGGTTTCGCTGCGCGGCAACGCTATGCCGATCGGCGGGTTGAAGGAGAAACTGCTCGCGGCTCTGAGGGGTGGCATCAAGACGGTGCTGATTCCCGAAGAGAACGAGAAGGATCTGGCCGACATCCCGAACAACGTGAAGGAAGGGCTGGAGATCATCCCGGTCAAGCACGTGTCCGAGGTTCTGGAACGTGCGCTGGTGCGCAAACCCGAGCCGATCGAATGGGACGAGGCCGACGAAGAGGCCGCGGCAGCAGCAGCCAAGGCCGTTGATGGCGGCACCCCGGTCGCCACGGCGCACTGACCGGACAGCGCAAGAAATCTTGAAAGGGCGGGTTTCATCCCGCCCTTTTTTTCATGCCGCTCACCGGCGGCAGTGTCGAACTATTGCGGCGCATGCCTGCTAGCAGGGTTCAGGCAGATGGTCGCACAAAAAGAGAGAGAATGGTGGGTGATAAGAGATTCGAACTCCTGACATCTTCGATGTGAACGAAGCGCTCTACCACTGAGCTAATCACCCGTCGGAACGCTCTCTACAGTGTCTGCGAACCGGCTTCAAGCCGGTTCGAGGAAAAATTTTCTGGTCTTCCCGAGCGGGGATAAAAGGTAAGAAGAGTCGGGCCCTCAAGCGGCCGACCCTCTGTCACCGGTGGCCGCGGGCAGGTCTTTAGGGCGTCACATCCACTGATGTTCCCGCAGGGCAAAGGGCGGCAAAACTGGCCCTCTGCCGTGCGGCGTGCGATCACAAAATAAAGTCGCCTGCGGTCAGATTGTGCAAGCCCGTCAGTTCGATCACCATTTCAGGCGCCCGGTCGCCATCGGTGTCAAGATAGACATAGGTGCGATCATTTGTGCTGCCGGGCGCGTTGACTTTCTCGAAATAGACCTCGCCTTGGTTCGACAGGCCGAACGGCTTTTGCCCCCGAAAGACAAACGCATCATCGCCGTCGAAAACTGTGCTGGCATCGATGGCGCTCAGGTCGATCTTGTCCTGCCCGGGGCGGAAATCCTTGATCTTGTCCGTGCGACGGGTCGATGCGGTACTTTCCCGCGCGGTCAGGAATACGAAGGTATCGGCTCCGGCGCCGCCGGTCATGATGTCCAACCCGGCGCCACCGAAGATCGCGTCGGCGCCGTTCCCGCCATTCAACGTGTCGCGTCCTCCGCCGCCGATCAGCGTGTCGTTGTGGTTGCCGCCGTTCAGCCGATCATTGCCGCCGAGCCCGGACAGAGAGTCGTTTCCGCTGCCACCATTCAGCACGTTGGCGCCGGCCGACCCGGTGAAGTCATCGGCGACCCCGGTGCCACTTGCGTTCTCAACATCTACGACCGTATCCATGCCATAGCCGGTATCCTGCCGCGTCGAATTCGACAGATTGACGGTTGCGCCAACGGATCCGACAAATCGGATCCAGTCCGAGTTGTTGCCGCCGTTGATCACGTCATCGCCGTCGCCCACCTTCGCCACGAAATTGTCGTTTCCGTTCCCACCGATCATGCGGTCCGATCCATTGTCTCCCGACAGCGTGTCGTTCCCGTGCGAACCGAGCAGAACGTCGCTGCCGCCCCGTCCATAGAGAATGTCATTGCCCGCTCGGCCTTCCAGGCGGTTGGCGGCTTCGTTGCCCAGAATTCGGTCGGATCTGTTGCCGCCGATCGCGTTTTCGATCACGACCGTGTTTGCAATGGTATACCCGCCGCGAATTCCGCCGGCATAAGACGGAACACCTCCGGCATCCGAGCCAGAAAGATCCGCATCATTCAGGTTGATGACGGTGTTCCGATTCAGACCGGCAGCCGAGATCGTGTCGACGCCGCCGGTATCCCAGATGCACGACCAATAGGTGCCGGCGCCGTTCACGTCGCGCAGGTCGTACACGTTGTTGCCGTTTTTGTGCGCGGTGGTGCCATAGATCGTCTGCAGTGCAGCGATGTCCAAAGCCATCGGCGTAGCGGTGCTGCCGTAAGCATAGCTTTTCAACGGCAGCTTTTCCGCATACCCCGAATTGTAGGACATGATCGTATAAATGCCCTGATTTTGGCCGTGGTTGCCATAGTCATCGAACGCTGCGGTAACGCCGGGAAAAGTCGACGATCCTCCGCCGCTGTCATGCGGATGCGCAAGGCCAAGCCCGTGCAGGATCTCGTGCAGAATGGTCGCGAATCCTTCGCCTCCCTTCTTCAAGCCAGGTGCCGTGAAGATCGGCGAATCGAACCCGAAGGCACCGATCAGTGTGTTCAGCCCATAATTGGCAAGATACGGTGTCTCACCAGGTACTTCGTGAAAGCCGACGGCGCCGCCCAAGGTATCCACGCTGGTCAGGGCATAAATGACATTCACCTCGGCCACTTGCCCGACGGGGGTCAGGAACGGCCGTTCCAGAAAGGTGACGGGGATGATCTTCTCGATCGTGTTGAAGGCCATGCGCACGGCGCTTTTCATAGCGCTGGTAAAGCCCCGGTCGCCGACAGTTCCATTGTCGAAGGAAAAGGTAATCGTGCTTCCGCCCCAGGATGAGCCCCAGATCAGGCTGTCGAGAAATGGATTCCCGGTCGGGTTCGTTCCGGGCGTGGTTGGTCTTGCAATTGCCATTGGTTTTAGTGCTGCTTTCTGTTCCTAACAGTTTTGGTCTTTGGACGAATAATCAAGGACGCTCGGGGTTGAGACGAATATGGCAGCTCTGATCGCCCAGACCGGCTTGCCGACTGACTACAAATCATGAACGGTCAGATTAGTCGGAGCAAGGCAAAATCATGATTTTTTCAAGTGGGGCATCATTTTAGCCGCGTTTTCTAGAGCGTTCATTTCTTGCATTCATAACGATAATTTTGACCGCGAAATATGAACGTGATGTCGTAAACAACCCTCGCGAGCGCCAATTAGATACGTGTAGTTGGAGCGTATTGCGCGCGCTTGGCCCGTTCGATGCGGTGGATCGAACAAAATCGTTCGTTCTCGAAAAAAACTTCAAAACCCCGCTTGACGACGCCGGGGCGGGGCCATAATACACCCCAACGTTCAGCACTGAACGGGCAGCGGGCGGTTGTAGCTCAGTTGGTTAGAGTACCGGCCTGTCACGCCGGGGGTCGCGGGTTCGAGCCCCGTCAACCGCGCCATCGCTGCCAGCCTTTGATCCGGGTAAACGGATCGACATAGACCCTAATGCGCGGTTGTAGCTCAGTTGGTTAGAGTACCGGCCTGTCACGCCGGGGGTCGCGGGTTCGAGCCCCGTCAACCGCGCCATTTCTTCAAGTGAAGTCGCAGGTATTTCCCCTGAAGCACAAACGGTTTTGGGTTTTGTCTTGCTGCCATGAATGCGGATATCGGAGAAAAGTCGCGCGTTCACACTTTGTTCTGATTTTTTGGTTGGAGACTCGGCATCGCTCGCCTATCTCTAGGGCACTTGTGTGTTGGGGGCCTGAATGGCTGAGCTGAAGAATATCGAGGTGCGCGGCGCGCGCGAGCACAACCTGAAAAACATCGACGTGGACATTCCGCGCGATCAGCTGGTTGTCATCACGGGTCTGTCTGGGTCGGGCAAGTCGTCTCTGGCGTTCGATACGATCTATGCCGAGGGCCAGCGCCGCTATGTCGAAAGCCTGTCGGCTTATGCGCGCCAGTTTCTGGACATGATGGAAAAGCCTGATGTGGATCACATCAGCGGCCTGTCCCCAGCGATCTCGATCGAGCAGAAGACCACGTCGAAGAACCCGCGATCGACCGTGGGAACCGTCACCGAAATATATGATTATCTGCGCCTGCTGTTCGCGCGCTCAGGAACGCCCTACAGCCCCGCCACCGGTTTGCCGATCGAGGCCCAGCAGGTGCAGGACATGGTCGACCGGATCATGGCGATGGAGGAGGGCACCCGCGGCTATCTGCTTGCGCCCATCGTTCGCGACCGCAAGGGCGAGTACAAGAAAGAGTTTCTGGAACTGCGCAAGCAGGGGTTCCAGCGCGTCAAGGTCGATGGCCAGTTCTACGAGCTGGACGAGCCGCCGACGCTGGACAAGAAGTTCCGCCATGACATCGACGTGGTCGTCGACCGGATCGTCGTGCGCGAGGGGATGGAGACCCGCCTGGCCGACAGCCTGCGCACCGCGTTGGATCTGGCCGATGGCATCGCGATTCTGGAGACCGCCCCGCGCGAGGGAGAGCCCGAGCGTATTACGTTTTCCGAGAACTTTGCCTGCCCGGTCAGTGGGTTCACCATCCCCGAGATCGAACCGCGCCTGTTTTCGTTCAACGCGCCCTTTGGTGCCTGCCCGGATTGCGACGGGCTGGGGGTCGAGCTGTTTTTTGACGAACGGCTTGTGGTGCCCGATCAGACGCTGAAACTGTATGACGGTGCGCTGGCCCCGTGGCGCAAGGGCAAGTCGCCGTATTTCCTGCAGACGATCGAGGCGATTGCGCGCCACTATGAGTTCGACAAGAACACACCGTGGAAGGACCTTCCGGCGCATGTGCGGCAAGTGTTTCTGTATGGCTCGGGCGATGATGAAATCCAGTTTCGCTATGACGAGGGCGGACGGGTCTATCAGGTGACCCGCAGCTTTGAAGGCGTGATCCCGAACATGGAGCGCCGCTATCGCGAAACCGACAGCGCGTGGATCCGCGAGGAATTCGAACGGTATCAGAACAACCGGCCGTGCCACACATGCGAGGGCTGCCGCTTGCGCCCCGAGGCGTTGGCCGTCAAGATCGCTGGGCTGCATGTCGGCCAGGTGGTCGAAATGTCGATCAAAGAAGCTCTGGCCTGGGTCGAGGACGCGCCGAACCATCTGAGCGCCCAGAAAAACGAGATTGCGCGCGCCATTTTGAAAGAAATCCGCGAACGGTTGGGATTCCTGAATAACGTTGGTTTGGAATACCTTACGCTGTCTCGTTCAAGTGGCACCCTGTCAGGGGGCGAAAGCCAGCGCATCCGGCTGGCTAGCCAGATTGGCTCGGGCTTGACCGGTGTGCTTTACGTGCTGGACGAACCCTCGATCGGGCTGCATCAGCGCGACAATGACCGCCTTTTGGGCACGCTGAAGAACCTGCGCGATCAGGGCAATACCGTGATCGTCGTCGAACATGACGAGGAAGCCATCCGCGAGGCTGACTATGTGTTCGACATCGGCCCCGGTGCCGGCGTGCATGGCGGACAGGTGGTCAGTCACGGCACGCCCGAGCAGATCGCGGCCGATGCGGCCTCGATCACGGGGCAGTATCTGTCGGGGGTGCGGGAAATTCCGGTGCCCGCCGAGCGGCGCAAGGGGAACAAGAAAAAGGTAACGGTTGTAAAGGCTTCGGGCAACAACCTCAAAGACGTGACGGCCGAGTTTCCGCTGGGCAAGTTCGTCTGCGTGACCGGGGTGTCGGGCGGCGGCAAGTCGACCTTGACGATCGAGACTCTGTTCAAGACCGCCTCGATGCGTCTGAACGGCGCGCGTCAGACGCCTGCGCCCTGCGATACGATCAAGGGGCTGGAACATCTGGACAAGGTGATCGACATCGACCAGCGGCCCATCGGACGCACGCCACGGTCGAACCCGGCCACCTATACCGGCGCCTTCACCCCGATCCGCGACTGGTTCGCCGGTCTGCCCGAGGCCAAGGCGCGCGGCTACAAGCCCGGGCGGTTTAGCTTTAACGTCAAGGGCGGGCGCTGCGAGGCCTGCCAGGGCGACGGGGTCATCAAGATCGAGATGCACTTCCTGCCCGACGTCTACGTCACCTGCGAGACCTGCAAGGGCGCGCGCTACAACCGCGAGACGCTCGAGATCAAGTTCAAGGGCAAGTCCATCGCCGACGTGCTGGACATGACGGTCGAAGATGCTCAGGAGTTCTTCAAGGCGGTTCCGGCGATCCGCGACAAGATGGATGCTCTGGCGCGGGTCGGGCTGGGCTACATCAAGGTTGGCCAGCAGGCCACGACCCTGTCGGGCGGCGAGGCGCAGCGAGTCAAGCTGTCGAAGGAATTGTCCAAGCGATCCACCGGGCGCACGCTGTATATTCTGGACGAGCCCACCACCGGCCTGCATTTCGAAGACGTGCGCAAGCTGTTGGAAGTGCTGCATGAATTGGTCGACCAAGGCAACACGGTCGTGGTGATCGAACACAATCTGGACGTTGTGAAAACAGCCGACTGGATCATCGACATCGGCCCCGAGGGTGGCGATGGCGGCGGCGAGATCGTGGCCGTCGGCACCCCGGAAGAGGTCGCCGAATGCGAGCGCAGCCACACCGGGCGATACCTCAAACCGATGCTGAACCCCGAACGCGTGGCGGCCGAATAGGCTGCCTGCGCGTCAGTACAGAATATCCGCCACCGCGCCGATCAGGTTCAGCACTTTGCGCGTATCGGGGTCGATGCTGTAGACGTAGTCGCCCGCGCGAACGTAGTTGCCGCCGCGTTTCAGACCATAGCGGTACGGATCGTCGATCCAGACATAATCGCGGTCGATCCGATCGCCGACCTTGTACCGATTCTTGACCTGTCCGGGCGGGACGCAGGGCACGGCCTTCTTGGCGAGCCCGGGTGGACAATTGGCAACGGATTTTGCGCCCTTCTGCGGGGCCACGCGCTCGACCGAGAACGTGTCCTTGTTCTTTCCCTTGCCTTTGCCGTTGTCAGCCAGCGTCGCGACCGGGGTCAGTGACAGGCCGGCAAGCAGTGCAATATGCAACAGTGTCTTCATGGGCGGTTCCCCTCGGTTCGTCGCGCCGTCATGCCGCGTTTCCCAGTATTTTGGAATGCCCGCCCGAAGTGCAAGCCCTGGGTGGCGAAATGCCGCCCAAAGCTCAACTGCGGCCGCGCTTTTCGAACCGGGGCAGCATGGCCGAGAAATCCATGCCCTTGCCGTCTTCGGATTCGACGAACTGTTCGTACAGGGCTGTGGCGATCTGGCCCATCGGCGTGTCCGCATCGGCGCTTTCGGCGGCCTGCTGGCTGAGCCGCAGGTCCTTGAGCATCAGCTCGGCAGCGAAACCGGGCTTGTAGCCGTTGTCGGCGGGGCTTTGCGGCCCGACACCGGGGGCGGGGCAATAGGCGTTCATTGTCCAGCTGTAGCCCGACGAGGTGCTGACCACGTCGAACATCTTCTGCCGGTCCAAGCCCAGCTTGTCGGCCAAGGCAAAGGCCTCGCAAGTGGCGATCATGGTGACGCCCAGGATCATGTTGTTGCAGATCTTGGCGGCCTGACCGGCGCCCGCCGCGCCGCAATGCACCGCCTTCTGGCCCATGATGTCGAACAGCGGGGCCGCCTTGGCAAAGGCCGCGTTCGAGCCGCCGGCCATGAAGGTCAGCGTGCCCGCGGCCGCGCCACCGATTCCGCCCGAAACCGGCGCGTCCACGGCCAGAAGCCCGGCCTGTTCGGCCTGATCCGCCACGGCGCGGGCGCTGTCCACATCGACGGTCGAGCAGTCGATGAAAACCGTCCCTTTTTCCATATGCGGAATGATCTGATCGGCCACCGCGCGCAGGATGTCGCCATTGGGCAGCATGGTGATGACCGCCTCGGCGCCGCGGACCGCATCAGTGGCCGTTTCGGCCTTGGTCACGCCCTCGACCGACACGCCCGCGGTGTCGAACCCGGTCACGTCGTGACCGGCCTTGGCCAGATTGGCCGCCATCGGCGCACCCATGTTGCCCAGGCCAATGAATCCGATCTTCATGTTTCACTCCTCCTCGAATGTCAGCGTGTCCGCGCCCAGCGGCATCAGCATCCGTGATACCGCCGTGGCCGGCACGTTCATGTCCGCAAACTGCCATTTCGGGTTGCGGTCCTTGTCGATGATCTGCGCCCGGATGCCTTCGAGAAAGTCGCCATGCTCCATCGACCGGAAGGTAAAGCGGTATTCCAGCTCCAGCGCCTTGCGCATGGTCAGGGCAGGACCGCGCAGGCGGTGCAGCATCTCGATCGCACACGCCATCGACAGCGGCGAATTGCGGCCCATCGCCTCGAGCGCGCCGCGGGTGAATTCGGTGTCGCCATTGCGCAGGTCGGTCAGAACGTCGCCCAGGGTTTCACCGCCGAAGAAACGGTCGATCTCGTCCTGCGGCAAGGTGCGATCAGGGGCAGGGGCGGCGTGTTCGGCCAACAGGTCGGCCTGGCCCGAGGCCTCGAGCATCTCGATCAAGTCGGGCCATTGGTCCTGCGGGATGAAATGGTCGGCGAACCCGGCATAGATCGCGTCGCCCGGACCCAAGCGCGCGCCGGTGACGCCCAGATATTCGCCCAACCGCCCCGGCGCCAGCGCCAGCAGCAGCGACCCGCCCACATCCGGCACTAGCCCGATCGAGCATTCGGGCATCGCGATCTTCGAGCTTTCGCCGACGATCCGGTGCGTCCCGTGACAGCCGATGCCCACGCCGCCGCCCATGGTAAAGCCCTGAAGGAAGCTGACCACCTGCTTGGGATATTCGAAGATCATCGCGTTCAGGCGGTATTCATCGCGCCAGAACTTCTGCCCATAGGCATAGTCGCCCTTTGTGCCCGTTGCGTACAACTCGGCAATGTCTCCGCCCGCGCAAAAGGCCTTTTCGCCCTCGGCATCAAGGATGACCAGATCGACCTCGTCATCCTCGCGCCAATTGCGCAGGGCGGTGTCGATGGCCATGCACATCTCGTAGCTCAGCGCATTCAGGGCCTTGGGCCGGGTCAGGGTGATCCGGCCGGCACGGCCCGTGGTGCGGATGTCGATATCGGACATGGAAACCTCAGCGATGGGCGAGCAGTTGGCGGGCAATGATCACGCGCATGATCTCGTTCGTGCCTTCCAGAATTTGATGGACCCGCAGATCGCGCACAAGCTTTTCGATTCCGTAGTCGGCCAGATAGCCGTAGCCGCCATGCAATTGCAGGCACTGATCGACCACTTTCGATCCGGTCTCGGTCACGAACTTCTTGGCCATCGCGCAGAATTTGGTGGCGTCGGGCGCGCCCTGATCCAGCTTCCATGCCGCCTGACGCAGGAAGGTTCGAGCGGCCTGCAGCTCGATCTCCATGTCGGCCAGCCGGAATTGCAGGGCCTGAAACTGGTCGATGGTCTGGCCGAAGGCCTTGCGTTCGGACATGTACTGCAGCGTCATGTCCAGCCCCGCCTGCGCCGCACCCAGCGAGCATGAGGCGATGTTCAGGCGCCCGCCGTCCAAGCCCATCATCGCGTATTTGAACCCGTCGCCCTCGGTCCCGACAAGGTTTTCGGCCGGGATCTTGCAGTCGTCGAACTGGACCTGCGCGGTGGGCTGGCTTTTCCAGCCCATCTTCTGTTCCAGCGCCCCAAAGCTGAGGCCTGGTGTGCCGTCCTCGACATAGACGGTCGAGATCCCCTTGGGCCCGTCGCCGCCGGTGCGGACCATGCAGACATAGGCATCGGAATAGCCGCCGCCCGAGATGAAGGCCTTGGTGCCGTTCAGCGTATAGCCCTCGTTTGTGCGCTCGGCCCGCGTCTTGAGCGCCGCCGCGTCCGAGCCCGAGCCCGGTTCGGTTAGACAATAGCTGAGAACCGTGTTCAGGCTTAGAACGTCGGGCATGATGCGCGATTTCAATTCGTCGCTGGCAAAGCTGTCCAGCATCTTGGCGCACATGTTGTGGATCGACAAAAAGGCCGCGACCGAGGGGCAGGCCATCGACAGCGCCTCGAACACCAACGTGGCGTCCAGTCGGGTCAGTCCAGAGCCGCCGCTTTCCTCGGACACGTAGAGCCCGCCAAAGCCCAGTTCGCCGACCTTGGGCCAAAGATCCTTGGGGATGGTGCCCTCGGCCTCCCACTGGCGGGCGAAAGGTGCGATCTGTTCTTGCCCGAACGCATAGGCCATATCGAAAATGGCCGTCTGTTCCTCGGTCAGCGCGAAATCCATGGCCGGTCTCCCCCTTGTGGCGACGTGAATTGAACGACTGTTTATTTATTGCTCAATCCTTACAGAATTTTTTCACGCGGGGCAAACCCCATGACCCGCTTGGACCTTTATTTGGGTCATGCGCCGAAGGCTGATATGATGGGGTCTTTCATTCAGGAATTAATACGGAGCGTATTATGCCGAACTACAAGATGGCCGTTGTCGTCATTCACGGCATGGGCAGCCAGTACCGCAAGCCGCATCCGCCGTCCTCGGTGCCGACCTTTTCGAAGGACCTGCACCGCCGGGTGGCGCGTCGGGTCGGCGCGGACATGAACAAGGTGGCCTGGCACGAGGTGGTCTGGGCGCAGATCCTGCAGGAGCGTCAGAAAGACTATCTGCGCAAGATCAAGCGCAGCACCGGCTATGATCAACTGCGCGAGTTCGTGGTGTGCAACCTGTCGGACGCGGCCTCTTACCGGCAGACGCCGGATGCCAGCGACAAGACCTATGACGAGATCCACAAGAAGGTGGAACTGGTGATGCAGGTTCTGCGCCACCAGATCAGCGACCGGGCACCGGTTCTGATTCTGGCGCATTCGCTGGGCGGTCACATCATGTCGAACTACATCTATGACGCGCAGCGATACCTGCGCAGCGGCGGGCCGCCCAAACATGCGACCCCGATCGAAAACATGGAAACCGTGGCCGGGTTGATCACCTTCGGCTGCAACATACCGATCTTTCTGTTCGCCTATCCCGAGGCAGGCATTTTTCCGATCCAGCCGCCCAATCGGGCCCTGCCTGCTGCGCTGCGGTTCCGTACCTGGTGGCACAATTATTTCGACAAGCACGATGTTCTTGGGTTTCCGCTGGGCAAGATCGCGCCCAGCTATGCCCAGCTGGTGCAATCCAAGGCCATACGCGACCTGCCGATCAACGCGGGCAAGATCTTCACCTCGTGGAACCCGCTGTCGCACAACGGCTACTGGAAAGACCGCGACCTTTACGAGCCGGTCGCCGCCCGCATCCAGAAGGTTCTGGCGTCGGTCTGACGGTCAGAGATCGGCGTGGAATTCCTCGATCAGGTGGCGCACGACCGCCTGGCCGGGGTCATCGCCCCTGGCCTGGGCTTCGGCGTGTACGCGCCGTTGACGTGTGGCCGACGTGCCCGTTTCGGCAATCTGGCGCAACTGCGCCAACTCCGCCATCGTGCCAAGGGCCTCGGCGTCTTCGGCCAGCATGCCCATCAGCTCACCCATCAGCTCGGGCATCGGCTTGATCGACCGGTCGCCGAAATCAATCAGACCTTCGCCCACGCCGTAGCGCTGCGCACGCCATCGGTTCTCGCCGATCAGGAACCGGTCATAGACCCGCCAGCGCAGGTTGCGGTCCTTCAGTCGGCACAGCATCCGGGTCAGCGCCTGCACCAGCGCCGCCAGTGACAGGGCGTGTTCCAACCGCGGCTGCACGTCCATGATCCGCGTTTCCAAAGTCGGATAGCTGTGCGAGGGGCGCAGGTCCCACCAGATCTTCGAGGTGTCCTCGATCACCCCCAACTCGACCAGCACCCCGGTGGTGCGTTCATATTCTGCCCAACTGCCGAACACGGGCGGCAGGCCGGTGCGGGGCAGGTTGTCGAACACCGTCAACCGGTACGAGGACAGACCGGTGTCGCGCCCGCTCCAATACGGGGACGAGGCGGACAGGGCCAGCAAGTGCGGCAGGAAATAGCTGAGCTGCGGCATCAGGTCGGCCCGCTGCGCCTTGTCCTCGACGCCCACATGCACATGCATGCCGCAAATCAGCATCCGCCGCGCCACGCCACCCAGGGCGTGCTGCAAGTTATCATAGCGTTCCTTGCGCGTGTGGTGCTGATCCTTCCAATCCGCGAACGGGTGGCAGGACACGGCGATCGGCGCCATGTTGTGTTCGGCGGCGCGCCGGGCCACGCAGGACCGCAGGCGTTTCAGATCCTCGCGCGCCGATTTGATCGTGACATGGGGGCGGGTGCCGACCTCGATCTGGCATTGCAGGAATTCCGGGCTGACCTGGCCTTCGAAATCGGCCTGACATGCCTCCATCAGCGCGGCAGGCGCCTCGGTCAGTTGCAGGCTGTCGCGGTCGACCAGCAGGTATTCCTCTTCGATGCCGACGGTGAAATCCTGCTGCATGCGGGGCCTCCCTGTTCCCATTCGGGATCAGTGAATACGCAATTTTTTAATTTGCCAAGGGTTTGTGGTGATCCGCCTTGCGCTGACACCGCTTGCGGCGGTAAGCAGCCCGCAGCCAAATGCCAAGCCGGAGCCGCCACCGTGAAACCCAGGAAATTTCCCAAGCTGAACGCCGTTCTGGACCGGTTCGGTGTCAAGCTGATCGACAAGGCGCCGGAACGAGATGAGCGCGCGCGGCTCGAGTCCTTCGAGCGGGCCGGCGGGCTGGAGCGTCCGGCCTATGCCCTGTCTCCGGGGATGCAGGATTTCGACATCAGAACCTTGGTTGCCGAATACGCCACGCACAAGGATGCGCTTGCGGCCCTGAAGGACCCGGCCCGCAACCAGACCGGATACCGCATCGGCAACGGTTATTATGACAGCCCGGACGCGGATGCGCTGTATCTGATGATCCGGCGGTTTCGCCCCGAGCGCGTGATCGAGGTCGGCTGCGGCAACTCGACCCGCGTGACCCGGCAGGCGATCATCGACGGTGGGCTGGCCACGACACTCACGGCCATCGACCCCTATCCCCGCGCCGACATCGCCCATGTGGTGGACCGGTTCGAGCAGAAGCGGCTGGAGGACGTCGACCCGTCGCTGTTCGCCGAACTGGAGGCGGGCGACGTCTTGTTCATCGATTCCAGCCATGTTGTGCGTATGAGCAACGACGTGGCGCATCTGTTCTGCCGGATCATCCCTGCCTTGAATCCGGGGGTGGTGATCCATGTGCACGATGTTTTTCTGCCCTACGAATACCCCAAGCGGTTCTTCTATGATTGCCCCGGATGGGGCGAGCAGTACATGCTGCACGCGCTGCTGCAATCGGGTGCGTTTTCAATGCTTTGGCCCGGGTATTTCCTGCAACGCGCTCGCCCCGACGCGGTGGAGTCGCTTCCGTTTCTTAAGGAAGGCAGGGCGCAGAGCATCTGGGTGCAACGGGCCGGGGCCTGAAATTTTTCGTGATCCGGTTTCACGGAAGCGCCGTACCCCTTTCCATAACACGCTGGAGAGGAGATATCAGCAATGTTCCGTCGCACTTTCATGGGCGCAGCCGCCGCCATCGCCTTGGCTCTGCCGATCAATGCCAAGGCTGCAGACATCGTGGATACCGCGGTTGCCGCCGGCTCGTTCAACACGCTGGTCGCAGCCGTACAGGCCGCCGGTCTGGTTGACACGCTGAAGGGCAAGGGCCCGTTCACCGTGTTCGCGCCCACGGACGAAGCATTTGCCGCTCTGCCGGAGGGCACGGTCGAGAGCCTGCTGCAACCCGAGAACAAGGATCAGCTGGTTGCGATCCTGACCTATCACGTCGTCCCGGCCAAGGTGATGTCCGGGGACATCGCCGGCAAGCGCGCGAAGGTGCTGACCGTTCAGGGCGACCGCCTGAGCGTGAACGCAAAGAACGGCGTCAAGGTTGACGGCGCAAATGTCGTGCAGGCCGACATCGAGGCCAGCAACGGCGTGATCCACGTGGTCGACAAGGTTCTGCTGCCTGAATAAAGCTACCACTCACCTAGGCAGACAAGCCCCGGTGCCTGCGCGGCCCGGGGCTTTTTCAATTCACAAAAGCCGCACCTGAGTGCCGATCTGGACCATCGGATACAGCTCCTCGACATGCTGGTTGTACAAGCCAATGCAGCCCGACGAGCTTTGACGCCCGATCTTGCGCGTATCATGTGTGCCGTGAACTAGATAGGCGGGCCATGACAGATACATGGCACGGGTGCCCAGCGGGTTGCCTGGGTCGCCGCCCTCGACGCGCTGCGGCAGGGTCGGGTCGCGCTCGCGCATGGACGAGGTCGGGGTCCAGCTGGGATTTTCCGCCTTGCGCACCACCTCGGTATAGCCGCGCTTGGTCAGTTCCTCGCTCATCGGAACCGAGCTGGGATAGAGCTTGTAGGTCCCGTCCGGCCCCCAGTAGTGCACCGCGCGGCTGGTGATGTCGGCCAGCAGGCAGCCGACGCCGATTTCGTCAAAATGGTCCTGCCAGTTTTGCTGCGAAAAGGACGAGATGTTCCGGCGCACGGGCGGCTGCACGCTGATCGCTTCCTCGGACTGCGGGAACGCATCCTGGCTTTGAGCGCGCAACACCGACGGAGCGGCCAGGGCAGACACGACGCCCAAAAGGGCCGAGCGGCGGGTGATCTTGCTGGTCAACGGAGCCTCCTGACGAATGACTGCTCTTTTATTTCGGCCGGCAATCTATGACGTTGGCGGACGCTGGGCCAGAGGGCTTGGCTGAATTTTTCGTGAGAGTGGACCGTGCAGGCGCATCGTCGCCGAACGGAGGTTTCAGAAAAAGAAAAGGCCGCCAACGATTGGGCGGCCTTTTAATTTGTTTTTGGATAGTTAGTCCATTGCCTTGAAGTTGAACTCGCCACCTTCTTTGATGCCCGACGGCCAGCGCGACGTCACGGTCTTGGTGCGGGTGTAGAACTTGAAGCTGTCGGGGCCGTGCTGGTTCAGGTCGCCGAACATGGATTTCTTCCACCCGCCGAATGTGTGATAGGCCAGCGGGACCGGGATCGGGACGTTGATGCCGACCATGCCGATGTTGACCCGGTGGGCGAAATCACGGGCGGTATCGCCGTCACGGGTGAAGATCGCGGTGCCGTTGCCGTATTCATGGTCCATCGCCAGCTTCAGCGCCTCTTCGTAGGATCCGGCGCGGACGGTGGACAGGACGGGGCCGAAGATCTCCTGCTTGTAGATGTCCATGTCGGGGGTGACATGGTCGAACAGGTGGGGGCCGACGAAAAAGCCGTTCTCATAGCCTTGCAGCTTGAAGTCGCGGTTGTCGACCACCAGCTTCGCGCCTTGTTCAACGCCCGAGTTGATCAGGCCCAGGATGCGTTCTTTGGCAGCGGCGGTCACGACCGGCCCCATATCGACGTCATCGCCTGCGGTATAGGGCCCGACCTTCAGTTTTTCGATGCGCGGCACCAGCTTTTCAATCAGCGCGTCGGCGGTTTCCTCGCCCACCGGAACGGCCACCGAAACGGCCATGCAGCGTTCGCCGGCAGCGCCGAAACCGGCGCCCACCAGCGCGTCGGCGGCCTGGTCCAGGTCGGCGTCAGGCATAACGATCATGTGGTTCTTGGCCCCACCAAAGCACTGGGCGCGTTTGCCGTTCGCTGTGGCGCGGGCATAGATGTACTGCGCGATCGGGGTCGATCCGACGAAGGAAACACCCTGAATGATCTCGCTGTCCAGCAGGGTATCCACGGCTTCCTTGTCGCCGTTGACAACCTGGAACACGCCTTTGGGCAGACCGGCCTCGACGAACAGTTCGGCCAGCATCAGCGGCACCGATGGATCACGTTCCGAGGGTTTCAGCACCACAGCGTTGCCGCAGGCCAGCGCCGGGCCGACATGCCACAGGGGCATCATGGCCGGGAAGTTGAACGGCATGATGGCGGCGACAACACCCAGCGGCTGGCGCATGGAATACATGTCGATGCCGGGGCCTGCGCTGTCGGTAAACTCACCCTTCAGCATCTGCGGGGCGCCGATGCAGTATTCGATCACCTCGAGCCCGCGCTGCAGATCGCCCTTGGCATCGGGCAGGGTCTTGCCGTGCTCGCGGCTCAATGCTTCGGCCAGTTTGTCCATGTCGCGGTTCATCAGCTGAACCATCTGCATCATGACGCGGGCGCGCTTTTGCGGGTTGGTTGCACCCCAGGCAGGCTGGGCTGCAGCGGCGTATTCGATGGCGGCCGTGGTCTCGGCGGCACTGGCCATCGGGCATCTGTACTGAACCTCGCCGGTGGCGGGGTTGTAGACATCATCGAACCGGCCCGAGGTGCCGGGGGTGTATTCGCCGTTGATGAAATGGGTCAGGTCTTGCATTGCAAACTCCTCCGCAGAATTTGGGCGCAGCATAGGCTTGCATAAATCACCTGAACAGGGGCAATGTCTCAAAAGAGTTTTGCAAAAATGCATAGGTGAGGGATGACCCCCAATTGGGACGACATGCGCGTGTTTCTGGCCGTCGCGCGCGAGGAAAGCCTGTCGTCGGCAGGGCGGCGGCTGAAGATCGATCCGGCCACGGTGGGGCGCCGGGTCGCGCGGCTGGAGACGGCGCTGAAGGCGCCGCTGTTCACCAAATCGCCCCAAGGCTATCTGTTGACCTCGGCCGGAGAGCGCCTGTTCGAACACGCCCAATCCGCCGAAGAGGCGATGCGCGCGGCAGCCGGGGCGATGGACGGGTCGACCAAGGCGCTGAGCGGTCAGGTCCGCATCGGCGCGCCCGATGGCAGTGCGAACTATCTGCTGCCGCAGGTCTGTGCCCGCATCAGCGATGCGAACCCGGATCTGGACATTCAGATTCTTGCCCTGCCGCGCATTATCAATTTGTCGCGGCGCGAGGCCGACATGGCGCTGACCGTCAGCGCGCCCACCGCCGGCAAGTTGCTGGTGCAGAAGGTCAGCGACTATCGCCTGCATATGGTCGCGACAGAGGATTACCTAGCGCGCCATGCCCCGATCCGCACTCTCGAGGATCTGCAGAGGCATCGCATGATTGGATACATCCCGGACATGATCTTCGATCGCGAGCTGGACTACCTCAACGACATCGGTATTGACCGTGTCGCGCTTGCATCGAATTCGGTCTCGGTCCAGTTGCGGCAGGCATCGCTGGGCACCGGGGTCTGCGTGGCCCATGACTTTACGCTTCCGTTCCATCCGGGGTTGCGGAAAATCCTGACGGATCAAGTAAGTCTGACCCGCAGCTTCTACCTAGTGCGCCATCAGGGCGATCAGCGCAATGAACGCCTCAACCGCTTTGCTGACGCGCTGAGTCGCGGCATCCGCGACGAGATTGCGCGGCTGGAAGCTGAAGCCCAAGCTTGACAGGGTCGAGTATTCCGGCAACGCTTTGGAATACGGGAAGATTATTGTCGGAGGTTTTGCCCATGCTTGTTCAGGCCATTCTGAGTTCGAAGGCAACGGACGGGGTCGTGACTGTGGCGCCTTCGACGACCGTTTCCGACGCAGCCAAGATCCTGGCCGAAAAGCGCATCGGGACCGTCGTGGTCTCGGAGGACGGGGGCAAGACCGCCGTTGGGATTTTGTCGGAACGCGACATCGTGCGCGAGCTGGCCGCCAGCGGCAGCGGTTGCCTGACCCAGCCGGTCATCGCCTACATGACCAAAAAGCTGGTTACCGCCACCAAACAGGACAAGGTGCAGGACGTACTGGCCCGCATGACCGAAGGCCGTTTTCGTCACATGCCGATCGTCGAGGACGGCCAGTTGGTCGGCATCGTGACGCTGGGTGACGTGGTCAAGGCGCAATTGTCGGAACTGGCGATGGAAAAGGATGCCCTGCAGGGCATGATCATGGGCCACTAGCCCTACGCTAATGATGCGGCCTCTTGCAGCTGCGGAAAACTTGTGTTTGCTTGCGCAGAAATTTTCTTGCTCAGGAGGCCCAGATGCGGGTTGGATTGTATCCCGGAACCTTTGATCCGATCACTTTGGGTCATATCGACATCATCCGTCGGGCGGCGATGCTGGTCGACAAGCTGGTGATCGGCGTTGCAATCAACCGCGACAAGGGGCCCTTATTTTCTTTGGAAGAACGGGTGGCCATGATCGAGGCCGAATGCGCCCATCTGACCGCGCAGACCGGCACCGAGATCGTCGCGCATCCGTTCGAGAACCTGCTGATCGACTGCGCCCGGGACGTGGGCGCCCAGATCATTGTGCGTGGCCTGCGCGCGGTGGCGGATTTCGAGTATGAATTCCAGATGGTGGGGATGAACCGGGCGATGGATGATTCCATCGAGACCGTCTTTCTGATGGCCGAGGCCCGCCACCAGGCGATTGCCTCGAAGCTGGTCAAGGAAATCGCCCGGCTGGGAGGGGACGTGTCGAAATTCGTCACGCCCCAGGTCAATATCGCGCTGAAAGAGCGGTTAGGCTAGGGCGCCCATCGCGGCGGCCGTATCCAGCATCCGGTTCGAGAAACCCCACTCGTTGTCATACCAGGCCAGAACGCGGACCAGCGTGCCGTCGGTCACCTTGGTTTCGGCCAGCGACACGGTCGAGCTGTGGGAATCGTGGTTGAAGTCGATCGAGATCAACGGGCGGGTTTCCGCGGCCAGAACGGTCGGGATCTTGGCCGCGGCTTCGGTGAACAGGGCGTTGACCTCGTCTTCGGTGGTGGGGCGTGATACTTCGACCACCAGATCGACGACCGAGACGTTCGGGGTGGGAACCCGGATCGCCTGACCGGTCAGCTTGCCCTGCAGTTGAGGCAAAACCAGCCCCACGGCCGAGGCCGCGCCGGTGGTGGTCGGTATCATCGACAGGGCAGCCGCGCGCGACAGGTACGGGTCCTTGCCGGCGGTGTCATGCACTGGCTGGCTGGCAGTATAGGCATGCACCGTTGTCATGTTGCCGTGCACGATACCCAGGCCCGCATCCAATGCGGCAGCGACGGGCGACAGGCAGTTGGTGGTGCAGGATGCGTTTGAAACCACGGTGTCGGCGGCGGTCAGTTCGTGTTCGTTCACGCCGAACACCACGGTCTTCACCTCGCCATCCCCGCGCGCCGGCGCCGAGATCAGAACCTTTTTCGCGCCGTTCTTGAAATGACGCGACGCGGCTTCGCGCGTGCGGAATACGCCGGTGCATTCCAGAACGACGTCCACGTCCGACCAGTCCAGCACCTCGGGGTCACGCTCGCTGGTCAGCCGGATCGGGCCGGCGCCCACGTCCAGCCCGGCCTCGGTCAGGGTGATCGGCTTGGCGTAGCGGCCATGCACGCTGTCAAACTCGAACAGATGCGCGTTCATTTCCGGCTTGGCCAGGTCGTTGATTGCGACGATCTGCACATCAGTGCGACCGCTTTCCATCAGGGCGCGCAGGACGCCGCGCCCGATCCGTCCAAATCCGTTGATTGCAAGTTTGAGTGTCATGTCGCGCTCCGTCTGAATGGCCGCTAAGCCGCGATTGAAATTAGTTAGCGCTAACAAAGGCAGTCAGGCGAAAATGTCAAGCAAAACCTCTGTCAGCGCCAGAACGCGACCCAATCCAAAAGGTCGTAGAACTTCTTGCCGAGGAATAGGAGATGCTCGGTTCCGACAAGGGCATAATCCAGCATCAGTCCACCCAGAATGAGCACGCCAAGCCAGATCGCGATTTGGTTTGTCATTGCCGCTCCGAACGCAAACGCCCGCCCAGATAACCTGAGCGGGCGTTTTCGCGCAAGCTTACTTGGCGATGTCAGTTAAGGCGCCCCATGGCGACGGCCACATCGGCCATGCGCACCGAGAAGCCCCACTCGTTGTCGTACCAAGCCAGCACGCGGACCATGCGGCCATCGACGACACGGGTCTGGTCGGGTGCGAAGATCGAGCTTTCTTCGGTGTGGTTGAAATCGGTCGACACCAGCGGGGCAGGTTCATAGCCCAGAACGCGCTGCATCGGCCCCTTGGCGGCCTCGGCGACGATGGCGTTGACCTCATCAACGGTCACATCGCGCGCGGCTCGGAATGTCAGGTCTACGGCCGATACGTTCGGCGTTGGCACGCGGATGGCCGAGCCGTCCAGACGCCCCTTGAGGTTCGGTAGAACTTCGCCCAGGGCCTTGGCAGCGCCGGTGCTTGTGGGGATCATCGACATGGCGGCGGCGCGGGCGCGGTACAGGTCATTGTGACGGCGGTCCAGCGTCGGCTGGTCGCCGGTATAGGCATGGATCGTGGTCATGATGCCGTTTTCGATGCCGATACCTTCGTCCAGAACCTTGGCAAGCGGAGCAAGGCAGTTCGTGGTGCACGAGCCATTCGACACCATCCTATCGTTGGCGGTCAGGCTGTTGTGGTTGACGCCAAATACGATCGTCTTGTCCACGTTCTTGCCCGGGGCCGACAGCAGAACCTTCTGCGCGCCACGCTCAAGATGCGTTTTGGCCTTCAGCCCGTCGTTGAACTTGCCGGTGCATTCCAGAACGACGTCGCAGCCTTCCCAGTCCAGCTCGTTCATGTCGTAGGTCGAGAACATCTGCATCGGCCCGCGGCCCAGGTCCATCGTGTTGCCGCTGATCGAGATCTCGCGCGGAAAGCGGCCGTGGATGCTGTCGTATCTCAGCAGATGCGCTGAGGTTTCAAGCGGTCCGGTGGCGTTAACCTTGATCACTTCGATGTCGTTGCGGCCTGACGCGGCGATGTGCGACAGGGTACAGCGGCCGATGCGGCCAAAACCATTGATGCCGACCTTGATGGTCATGTGACGTCTCCAAATCCGCTTGTGTTCTGGGCGATATAGCGATGATCGGTTCATCAAAAAAGGTAGAAAATGTCATATTTGCAATGTGTTAGCGCAAACTTGGCGTGGTTGCGCTAACGCTTGCGCTAGCTGTCGGATCGGTTAGGGTCCAAAGTGCGACGGATGAACGGAAAGGATGCGGCATGAGCGGTTTGCTGGCCCTGTTGGACGATGTGGCGGGAATCGCCAAAGTGGCGGCGGCCTCGGTCGACGATGTGGCGGCGGCCGCCGGCAAGGCGGGGGCCAAGACCGCGGGCGTGATCATCGACGACGCGGCCGTCACGCCGAAATACGTCCAGGGCTTTGCCCCCGCGCGAGAGTTGCCGATCATCTGGCGCATCGCACGGGGGTCGATTTTCAACAAGGTCATTCTGCTGCTGCCGGTGGCCTTGCTGCTTGCGAATTTCGCACCATGGATGATCACGCCCTTGCTGATGATTGGTGGGTCATACCTGTGCTTCGAGGGGGCTGAGAAGATCTTCCACGTGCTATTCCCGCATGGCAGCCACGTCATCGAAGAAGACATGAACGTCCGTGATCCGGGTCATCTGGAGGAGCAGAAGATCAAGGGTGCCATCAAGACTGATTTCATCCTGTCGGCCGAAATCATGACCATCGCGCTTTCTGCCATTGAGGCGCCAAATGTCTGGATGCAGGCGGCGACGCTGGCGGTTGTGGGGATCGGTGTCACGGTGGCCGTTTATGGCTCGGTCGCATTGATCGTCAAAATGGACGATGTCGGGCTTTATCTGGCCAAGAACGCGCTGACGTCAGTCGGCCGCGGGTTGGGCCGCGGGCTGGTCAAGGCGATGCCAAAGGTCATGAAGACGCTGTCGGTCGTGGGTACGGCGGCGATGCTATGGGTTGGCGGCTCGATCATGATCCATGGGCTCGAGGTGCTGGGCTTTGGCTGGTTGGCACACCACATCCACGATTGGGCTTATGCGGCCGGTCATGCCGTGCCCGATCAATGGGCCGGTGCGGTGGAGTGGATCAGCAAGGCCGCGATGGATGGCATGTTCGGGCTGGCCTGGGGGTTCGCTCTGATACCGTTGGCGACCAAGGTCATCGCGCCGCTTTGGCCCAATAAGACAGAGCAGAAAGCGGACCATTGAGGCACAAAGGAAAAGGGCGGCACGATGGCCGCCCCTTGAATGCTTGGTTCGGCTGGATCAGCCCAGCAATTCCTTGACCTTTGCAACCGTTGCCTCGGCGGTGATGCCGAAATGCTTGTACAGTTCGCCGGCGGGAGCAGACGCGCCAAAGCCCGACATACCGATGAAACCGGCCTTGGCCTCGCGGCCACGCTCGCCTAGCAGCCAGCGGTCCCAGCCGCCGGCACGGACGGCGGCCTCGATTCCGACGCGGACGGGGCCGGCGGGCAGGACCTTCTTGCGATAGGCTTCGTCCTGCTCGGCGAACAGCTCCATACAGGGCATCGAAACGACCCGGGTGCCGATCCCTTCGGCCTCGAGCATCGCTTTTGCCTCCATGGCCAGCGACACCTCGGACCCGGTGGCGATCAGGATCGCCTGACGCTTGCCCTCGGCCTCGGCCAGAACATAGGCGCCCTGGGCGGTCAGGTTCTTGGCCTTGTGCTGGGTGCGCACGGTCGGCACGCCCTGGCGGGTCAGCGACAGTACCGAGGGGCTGTCCTTGAAGGTCAGCGCCAGTTCCCAGGCCTCGGCAGTCTCGACGGTGTCGGCGGGACGGAACACATAGGTGTTCGGCGTCGCGCGCGAGATCGCCAGATGCTCGACCGGCTGGTGCGTCGGGCCGTCTTCGCCCAGACCGATCGAGTCATGGGTCATCACGAAAACGCTGGGGATCTTCATCAACGCGGCCAAGCGCATCGACGGACGCGCATAGTCGGTGAAGGCCATGAAGGTGCCGCCATAGGGGCGGATGCCACCATGCAGCGCCATGCCGTTCATCGCCGCGGCCATGCCGTGTTCACGGATGCCGTAGTGGATATAGCGGCCCTTGCGGTTTTCCGGCAGGAACACGCCCATATCGGCCGATTTGGTGTTGTTCGACCCGGTCAGGTCCGCCGAGCCGCCAACCGTCTCGGTCATGATCGGGTTCACGACGTTCAGCACCTTTTCCGACGAGGCGCGGGTGGCCAGCTTGGGCTGGTCTTCAGAGATCTGCTTTTTCAGCGCGCGGATCGCGCCGGCCAGCTTCTTCGGCACCTCGAACGCATAGGCACGGTTGAACTCGGCCTGCTTGCGCTCGGACAGTTGGGCGAAACGCTCTTCCCAGGCCGCGCGGTCCGCAGCGCCGCGAGCACCGATCGCTTCCCAGGCCGCTTTGACCTCGGCCGGGATTTCGAACGGACCGTAGGGCCAGCCATAGGCCTCTTTTGCGGCTTTCAGCTGCTCGGCATCGGTCAGAGCACCGTGACCTTTCGAGGTGTCCTGCGCGGCATGGCCCAAGGCGATATGGGTCTTGCAGGCGATCATCGACGGCTTTTTCGACGCCTTCGCCTCGGTGATGGCCGCGTCAATGGCCTCGGGGTCGTGACCGTCGATCTCGATTACATTCCAGCCCGAGGCCGCAAACCGGCGCACCTGGTCGGTGCGGTCGGCGATGTCCACGGTGCCGTCGATGGTGATATTGTTGTTGTCCCAGAACACGATCAGCTTGCTTAGCTCGTGCCGACCGGCCAGGGTGATCGCCTCCTGGCTGACGCCTTCCATCAGGCAGCCGTCCCCGGCGATCACATAGGTATAGTGATCGACGACCTTCTTGCCGTAATGCGCGCGCTGGATCTCCTCGGCCATGGCAAAGCCCACGGCATTGGCGATCCCTTGCCCAAGCGGGCCGGTGGTGGTTTCAACGCCGTCTAAAAGGAAGTTTTCCGGGTGGCCAGCCGTCTTGGCGCCCAACTGGCGGAAGTTCTTGATCTCGTCCAGCGTGACTTGTTCGTAGCCCGTCAGATACAGCAGCGAATAGATCAGCATCGAGCCGTGGCCGGCCGACAGGATGAACCGGTCGCGGTCGGGCCATTTGGGGGCGGATGCGTCGAATTTCAGATGCTTTTCAAACAGAACGGTCGCGACATCGGCCATGCCCATGGGCATTCCCGAATGGCCGGAATTGGCGGCCGCGACGGCATCGAGGGTCAGGGTGCGGATGGCCGCAGCCTTGGCCCAGTGTTCAGGGTTGGCATTGCGCAGCGCTGTCAGGTCCACGGATGTTTTCCTTTGGGTTACGGGCAGATTGCGCGCTGAATACCATTCACCCCTCAAAGTGCAAGCGGAACCGGCCGTGGCGCCGGGGGCGCGGTTGAACTGTGTTGTCCAAGTGGTTGAAAGCAAACACTGGGTATTTTGGCGCACATTCCGCTAGACTATGAATGAGATCGGGACGGCTTGATTCGGCCGGCGTAAGAAGAGAGCGAACCTTGGCAAAAGGGCAACAGGGGCAATGAGTCAGATCGAAGACCTTCACAGACGCATCACCGCCGCGATGGACCGGATCGGTGCCGGGATCGAGGCGATGCAGGCCGGAGGGGATGGCGGCGACGGCAAATTGCGGGTCGCGCTGGACGAAGAGCGTCTGGCCAACGCGCAGTTAGAGGAACGCCTGAAATCCGTCAAGGAGCGCTATGAGCAGGAAATCGACGCCTTGCGCGGGCAACTGGGCGAGGCCAAGTCCCAGCTTGCGGCGGTCGAAGCCGCGCGGGCCGAACTGGCCGAGGCCAAGGCCGCGCTGGAAAACCAGGATGAACTGGCGGCGTTGAAATCCGAGATCGAGAGCCTGCGTACCCGCCCGGATGACAGCGAGGAACTTGCCCAGCTACGCGCCGAGGTCGAGCGCTTGAAGCCATCAGAAGAAAAGGTCGAGTTGATGCGGAGCGAGATCGCCCGGCTCAAAGCGGAATTGGCCGACGGCGAACGTGTGGCCGAGCTGAACGCCGAGCTCGAGATGCTGCGCGCCGAGCGGGTGAGCCACGGCGCGGCGATGTCGCGCCTCGATGACGATCTTCAGCGTCTGCGCAAGGCCAACGCGCAGTTGCAGGAAACCGTGGAAGAGCTGCGCAAGGCAGTCGCGGACGGGTTGCCCGATGCCGAGCTGCTGAACCGCGCGACCGAGGCCGAGCTTGAAGCAATCCGCGCCGCGCGGGCCACGGATGCGGCCGAGGCCCACGCGGTTCTGGCCCGGCTCGAGCCGCTGCTGACCCATGCCAACCTTGCCGAAGGAGAGGTGGAGTAATGCCGGAAGTGACCATTCATATCGGCGGGCGCGGTTTCGAAGTGTCGTGCCGGGACGGGGAAGAGCCGTTCCTGCATGCCGCAGCCAAGCTGCTGGATGATGAAGCGCAGGTTCTGACCGACCAGATCGGACGCATGCCGGAATCCCGCATGCTGTTGATGGCGGGGCTGATGCTGGCCGACAAGGCTGCGGCGTCCGATGACAGGATCAAGGCGCTGGAGGCGCAACTGGCCGAGGCGCAGGCGGAACTGGACAGTCTGCGCAACGCACCGCCGCCCGAACCCGAGCGGGTCGAAGTGGCCGTTGTGCCGCCCTCGGTGACGGACACGCTTGCCGAGTTGGCGGCGCGTGCCGAGTCACTGGCGGAAATGGTTGCCGAGAAGTCAGGGAAATGAAAATGGGCCGTCTGACTGTTTTGGCCGGTATGGCTACACTGTGCGCGTCCATGGCGCAGGCCCAGATCGACATCTTGCCTGTCACCTTCACCTGCGAAGGTGGGGTCGAGCTTGCGGTCACGTATTTCAACCCACCCGAGGGTGACGGGGCAGCGGCCATGGTGGTGGACGGTCAGTTGATCGCCTTGCGGCAGGTTCCGAGTGGATCGGGTATCCGATACGAGTCGGTCGGCGGGCAGGGGACCTATGTTCTGCGGTCCAAAGGCTGGGATGCTGTGGTCAGTTTCGCCGCGGCCGGGGCCGGCAGCGAAACCGATGTTCTGAAGGGCTGTACAAGCCGCTGAGCCGCAGGCTCAGGCGTTGGCTTCGCGGATCTTGTCGGCGGCTTCCTTGTTGTAAGCCACGCCGTTTTCATCGAACAGGGTGTCCAACTCGCCCGACAGGGTCATTTCGGTGACGATGTCACAGCCGCCGACAAATTCGCCTTTGACATACAGCTGCGGAACGGTCGGCCAGTCTGAATAGTCCTTGATGCCCTGTCGAATGGTCTCGTCGGCCAGAACGTTCACATCGATGTAATCCACGCCCATGTAGTTCAGAACGCCTGCCACGCGCGAGGAGAACCCACACTGCGGCATCTCCTTGGTGCCCTTCATGTACAGCACCACGTCGTTGTTCTTGACGGTTTCATCGATCTGGGTCTTCACGTCGGTCATTTCGCGTTTCCTAGGCTGGGCCCGCCACGGCGGCGGGCAGTCATTTTCCGTGGTGGTCGCTCCACCGTTTGTCGGCTTTCAGGTTCTTGACGGGCTCCCGGTTCGGTTCATTGGCTTTCGTCATTTCGCCCGATTCCCGGGAAGGTTTCTCGATACTTTCTGCATCAGACCAGTCGACGGGTCTTGTTGCGTTTGCTCCGGGTTACTCCGGTGCGCGCGTGGTCAGGGCCAGCGCGTGAAGTTCTCCGTCAGGGCCATCCATCTTGCCCTTAAGCGCTGCATAGACGGCGCGCTGCTGCTGCACCCGGTTCTTGCCGCGAAAGCTCTCGTCCACGACCATCGCGGACATGTGCACGCCGTCACTTCCCCCGACCTTGATGTCCGCGTTCGGAAAGGCCTCGCGCAGCAGGGTTTCGATTTCATGAGCGCTCATCGGCATGTAGGTTCTCCTGAAGGTCTTTCCCAAGATGTAGAGCGATGCCAAAGCCCGTGCAAGGGGGCGCGGGCAAAGGCGAAACAAGCACCCTGCGCCAGTTCGGCAGGCGCAGGGTTCGGAGCGTAAAGGGTGTTAACGAGGCTCAGGCTACGGCCTCGGCAAAGCTGGTGCGATAGATCGTCGACAACTCGGCCAAAGGGGCCTCGGACGCGCCGATGCGCACGGTGTCGCCGGTAAACCGGCCGACGCTGGTGATGGGCACACCGGCCTGGCCTGCGGCGATCATCAGGGCTTCGGCCTGATCGAAATTGCAGGCCACAAGGTACCGGCCCTGATCCTCTCCGAACAGGAATTCTGTCGAAGCGTCCTCAAGATGCACGCCGACGCCGGACCCTTCGGCAAGTTCGAAAGCGGCAAGCGCCAGCCCGCCATCGCTGAGGTCGGTGCAGGCCTTGATCAGGTGACGGTTGGCGCGGATGAAATCGCCGTTGCGTTTCTCGGCGTCCAGATCCACATGCGGGGCGTCGCCGTCTTCGCGGTTGAAGACTTCGGCCAGCAGGGCGGATTGGCCCAGATGGCCTTTGGTTTCGCCGATCACCAACGCAACGTGGCCTTCGCGAACTTCGGTGCCGATGATTTCGTCGGCGTTCTGCAAAAGGCCTACCGCCCCAATGGTCGGCGTGGGCAGAATCGCCTGGCCATCGGTTTCGTTGTACAGCGACACGTTGCCCGAAACGATCGGCATGTCGAGCGCCGAACAGGCCGCGCCGATGCCCTTGATGGCGCCGACGAACTGGCCCATGATCTCGGGCTTTTCGGGGTTGCCGAAATTCAGGTTGTCGGTGGTCGCCAGCGGTTTGGCACCCACGGCGGTCAGGTTGCGATAGGCTTCGGCCACTGCCTGCTTGCCGCCTTCTTCGGGGTTGGCGCGCACATAGCGGGGCGTCACATCCGAGGTGAAGGCCAGCACCTTGTCCGTGCCGTGCACGCGGACCATGCCGGCGCCCAGGCCAGGGGTTCGGGCGGTATCGGCCATGACCATGGTGTCGTATTGCTCATAGACCCACTGTTTGGCCGCGTAGTTGGGCGAGGAGATGAGTGCGCGCAACCCGTCAATCGGGTCGATCTGCGGCACTTCGGCCATCTCTTCGGCGACAGGGGTCGGAACCCATGGACGGTCGTATTCCGGCGCACGGCCCGACAGCGGCGAAAGCGGCAGGTCGGCTTTGACCTCGTTTCCGTGCATGATCAGGAAACGGTCCTCGGCGATTGTTTCGCCAACGATGGCAAAATCCAGGTCCCATTTCTCGAATACGGCCCGAGCCTCGGCCTCGAGCTCGGGCTTCAGCACCATCAGCATGCGTTCCTGGGACTCGGACAGCATCATCTCGTAGGCGGTCATGTTCTCTTCGCGCTGGGGCACGCGGTCGAGGTCGAGCTTGATGCCCAGCTTGCCCTTGTCGCCCATTTCCACCGCGGAACAGGTCAGGCCAGCCGCGCCCATGTCCTGAATCGAAATCACGGCGCCGGTCTGCATCAGTTCCAGCGTCGCCTCCATCAGGCGTTTTTCGGTGAAGGGGTCACCGACCTGCACGGTCGGGCGCTTTTCCTCGATCGTGTCGTCAAATTCGGCCGAGGCCATCGTGGCGCCGCCCACGCCGTCGCGGCCGGTTTTGGCGCCCAGATAGACAACGGGCATGCCCACGCCCGACGCGGCCGAGTAGAAGATCTTGTCGGCATCGGCCAGCCCGGCGGCAAAGGCGTTCACGAGGCAGTTGCCGTCATAGGCCGGGTGGAACCGCACCTCGCCGCCTACGGTCGGCACGCCGAAACAGTTGCCGTAGCCACCGATGCCTTCCACCACGCCGTTGACCAGCTGGCGGGTCTTGGGGTGGTCGGGTTCACCGAAGGAGAGCGCGTTCATCGCCGCGATGGGCCGTGCGCCCATGGTGAACACGTCGCGCAGGATGCCGCCCACGCCGGTTGCAGCGCCTTGATAGGGTTCGATGTACGAGGGGTGGTTATGGCTTTCCATCTTGAAGACCACGGCCTGCCCGTCGCCGATATCGACCACACCGGCGTTTTCACCCGGGCCGCAGATCACCTGAGGGCCCGAGGTAGGGAGGGTTCGTAGCCATTTCTTCGAGGACTTGTAGGAACAGTGCTCGTTCCACATGGCCGAGAAAATCCCCAGCTCGGTAAAGGTCGGCTCGCGCCCGATAATCTCGAGGATCATGTCGTATTCTTCGGGCTTCAACCCGTGCGCGGCAATCAGTTCCGGTGTGATGGCGGGCTCTTGCATTGTCTGTCCTGTCCCCAAGCTGGCCGATATTGCGCGCCTTTTAGGGCAAGGGCGCGCCGGGGGAAAGGGCCAAGAACGCGCAGCCGTGTCAGAACCGCTGTCCGACATAGATGTAGAGGTTGTCCTCCTGCTGGTCGTTGCGGCTTACATCTATCGAGAAATCGAGCGGAAATTTCTTGGAAACCCGGTAACGCGCGCCGATCCCGTAGGCCGAATTGGTGCCGTTGTCGCTCAGATCGCTGAAACTCTGGCCGGTTTGCCCCACGCCAGCAAAGGCGATGAGGCCGATGCGCTCGCCCACCCGCTGGCGAAGCTCGACCTGCAGAGAAGCCGAGCGCAGATCGAGAAGCTGGGTTGCCGAAAACCCTCGGAAGGCATCCACCGTTCCGATGCCGCATTGATCGAAGAACGGTGTCTCGGACGAAGCGGCACAGACAGATAGCCGGCTGGCGATGACACCGTCGGCCCAGGGGCTCAGGTAAAACGTGTAGTTGAGGTAGGACTTGGAATAATCCTGCACCAGCCCGCTGAGCCCGTAGCCCTGTGATGCTTCGAAATGCAGGACTTGGCCGCTGGTCGGGTAAATCGTGTCATCCCGTGTATCCCAGTCGGACACCAGGCCCAAATTCCCAACCTCGACATTCAGAAACTGGTCGAAGGGAGGTGGGATCGGCGGCAGTCCCGCAAAGGCGGGGGTGATGGTCGTGTCGAGATACCGGAAGGTCACGCCGAAGGACAGGTCAGGCGTTACCCCATAGGACAGCCCGAGCCTGCCCAGAAAACCGTCCTGACGGATGGGGATCACACCAACCCCGGTGAAAAGGTCGTATTGGACGTCTGCTGTCCCGTAGAGTGCCTCGATGATCCAACGGTTGTTGTCCATATTGAGTTTGAATGCACCGGCTGCGGCCATGCTGCCATTGCCGGAGCGCAATCCACCGGCACCTATCACCGAAGGGTTGGATCCTTCGTCCATCTGGAAAAGATACCCAGCGCCCAGAATGAGGCCGGAACCGATTGTAGGGTTCGAAAAAGGAATCGGGGCGACGACGATCGATCCTCGCTGAAATCCGACGATTTCGTCTTCGGTGTAGTCGTCCAGAACTCCGAGGTTCTTGTCGAGGACACTATTGGCGTCCTGCGCCGCCGCTGCACTTGCCAAGGCGACGCCTGCGCTTGCGAGAAGCGGCCTGACTAGCGATCGCAACACGCGGACACCACTGTCTTTGCGCTTGGGCACACCGTCCTATTTCTTTCCCTGCTGTTGCTGCTCGGCCTGTTGTTCGGCCTGCTGAGTTGCGATTTCACCGGCAGCCGCACTGATGGCCGCTTTCTGTTCATCTGAAAGATGTTCCGTCTCCTCCAGGCCCGGGATCGCAACGCGGACCTCGCGGCGGGCGAACTCGATGCCGTTTTCGTTGAAGGCGGCCTTCACCCGGTTGAAGATCTCCTTGCGCAGGGTGAACTGCTTGCCCGGTTTGGCCATGAACTTGCCGCGGATGATCATGCCGACATCGTCGAAATCGAACACGCCCTGCGATTTGAAGGGCTGCAGGAAACCGTCCTTGTGAACCGGGTCCTCCATCATCTCGGCACCGATCTTCTTGAAGATCTTCTTGACCTTGTTCGGATCGGTGTCGAAGGGCACGGTAAACTTCAGCTTCATGATGACCCAGTCGCGGCTGTAGTTCGTTAGTTTCTGGATCTCGCCATAGGGAATGGTGTGCACCGGGCCGCGATGGTGGCGCAGTTGCATCGAGCGGATCGAGATCTTTTCGACCGTGCCGGTAGTACCGCCCACGTCGACGTATTCACCGACGCGGAAAGCATCGTCGATCAGGAAAAAGATGCCGCCCACGATGTCCGAAACCAGTTTCTGCGCGCCAAAGCCGATAGCCAGACCCAGGATACCGGCACCAGCCAGAAGCGGCGTGATGTCCAAGCCCAGCGCGCCCAGCGCCAGCAGGGCGAAGATCACCGAAATCGCGACCTGAGCTGTCACGCGCAGCAAAGGCAGAACCGTGGCCAGGCGTGAGCCGCCGGCACCGCCGCCTTCGCCGGCTTCCTCGTCGGGGCTCTGCTCCGAGGCTGTCTGCTCCTTGGCCAGGCGGCGGTTGATCCAGAGCGAGACCACCTCGTTCAGGATGTAGCCGACCGCGATGATGATGAAGAACTGAACCAGCTTGCTGCCCGTTTCAGAATCTCCGCCCGCGATTTCCTGCAGGTCCAGATCCCATGCGTTGGCGATCATCAGGACGACCAAAACGCCGGCCAGAACGCGCCCGATGCGGATATAGCTGCGCTTGGTTGCCCTGTAGGCGCGTTCAGCGACCGGCCCGTCACCGATCATCGGCGGCAACAGATGGCGGGTCAGTCCGCGGATAAAGGTATCGAGCGCCGGCGCGATCAGCAGCCAGAACATGGTGACGTAATGCGCGCCCCCCGCCAGCAGGGCGAAAACCCGCGGGTCGCGTTGCGCGGCGAGGAATTCGACCAGCAGCCAGGTGCCGATGGAAACGGCAATGGCGAAATAGGGATAGTAACGCGCCACCTCTTCGTCGAACTGCGTGCGATCTGGGTCCGAGCCGCGCATCATTTCGGTCAGCCCTTCGCGGGCCGTCCAGGCCATTACGGCGATGTAGATGTGGATCGAGGTGTTCAGCCAGAACCCTAGCCGCGACTCGCCCGGCTGCACGCCGTTCATCATGTTGAAATCCAGGATGAACATGGTGAAGCCGATCAGCAGAAATAGACCGATCAGGTTGCGATGCAGGTACTTGGCCCATTTGTCGTCGATACTGACCAGCCGCAGCCGGGGCTGCTGTGGGGCAAGGATGAACCGCGAGATCGCCGCCCCCAGCCGCGGGAACCAGATCAGATAGAACACGAAGGGCCCCGCCTGTTCGATTTGCGCATCGTCCAGAAATCGGCGGCCAACGAAAACCAGCGTGTAGTAAAAGACCAGCAGGCCCAAAAACTCGCCGCAGAAGCGTTTGAACAGGTAAAGCACTGCGCCCTTGAGGTCCGAGGACGCGTCTTCGGGGATCAGCCGGATCCAGCGGCGGGTCCACAGGCCGAACAGCTTTTCAGCCGCATACCCGATCGCAAGCGCCAGAAAGGTGAACCCGAACAGGGTCATGAGGCCGTTTGCGCCGAATTTGTTGCCGAAATTGGAGAAGGCCTCGACCTGGGCCGATATCAGAACCGGGACCTTGCGGATCACGTCCATCCATGATGCCGCCATCTGGCTGGCTGAGTCCGAAATGGTCTGAATCAGGCCGCGCTTTGTGCTCTGCTGTTCGGCTTGCTGCCTTGCGACCGCGTCCAACCGTTCCAGCAGGATGGCGCGCACCTGGTCGTCGGACATACGGGCGACCAAGTCATCGACTTGTTCGGGAGTCAGATCTTCGGGAATCGACACCGGGGCGGCGGAACTGCCGGTCTCTTGGGCCGCTGCGGGTAGGGTCAGCATGAGGGCCGAAACCGCCGCCATCAGAATACGCAAGAAATGTGTTGCCATTATTCCCTCGATCACAAAATGATTGTTTTTCGCGATCATAGGCAGCGCAGAGCGCATTTTACAAACAAAACGCGACCGGATGCGGCGTTGATGAAAAAAAGGCCGAGCACTAAGCTCGGCCGTAGTCCAACAGGGAGGTATGAAGATGATGAGCGTTTCAGCATCATCGCCTTCGAGTGGTCATTTAGGGATCAGTTTGTGAACGATCAAGAATTTTTTGCACGTGAGTCTTCATGGCCGCTATGCGATTCGTGCATGGCTAAAGCTTTCCCAGCTCTTTCAGATGCTTGCGGTGCGCGATGATCTCCTCCTGCACGAAGTCACGGAAAGCTGCGACCCGTTTCGAGTGACGTAGTTCCTCGGGATACGCCAGATAGACAGGCACCTCGGCGGTTTCGATATCCGACAGAATCGGAACCAAGTTGGGAAAATCTTCGGTTACGTAGTCAGGCAAAACACCAATGCCAAGGTTGTTCAGCACACCTTGAAGGACGCCGAAATAGTTGTTTACGGTCAGCAACGAGCTGGGCTCATACGTCATAAGATGGCTGACCATCGTGGCTCCGACGCCAACTTGCGGGGCCGAGGGTGTCTGGCAAATCAGACGGTGCTTGGAAATGTCTTCCAGCGTTTGTGGCGCTCCGCCGTGCATCTCGAGGTATTCAGGCGTTGCATAGAGCATCATCCGAACGGTCATCAGGCGTTTGCGCACCAGATCGGCCTGGCTGGGTTCCTTCATGCGGATCGCGACATCGGCCTCGCGCATGGGCAGGTCGAGGACGCGCTCTTCCAGCATCAAATCGATGTTGAGATCGGGGTATTGTTCGTACAGTTTCGGCAGGCGTGGGGCGAGCCACAGCGTGCCGAAGCCGAATGTGGTGGTGACGCGCAGGACGCCAAACACCTCTTCTTCGCTGTCGCGGATGCGGGCGGCGGCAGTTTCCAGCCGCTTGGACATGGCGGTGGTGGCATCGAACAGAAGCTCGCCCTGTTCGGTCAGAATCAGGCCGCGCGCGTGGCGATGAAACAGCGTGGCGCCCAACGCCTCTTCCAAGGCACGAATCTGGCGGCTGACGGCGGATTGGGACAGGTTCAGCTTGTCGCCGGCATGCGTGAGGCTGCCGGCATCCGCCACCGCGTGAAAGATTCTGAGCTTGTCCCAATTCATCGTCGCAACTTTCGTTATGTTTTCGCAGAACTATATGAAACAGGTAGCAAGTTCCACATTCAAAGGCGGAAATCGTTACGCTGCAGGGGGATTTTCCTATACAGGTCAGAAATTGTGACCTAAAATGACGGCAAATGCAGCACACTGTTCCGACGTGGGGAGGCGTCTGATGAGTCAGCCAAAGATTTCGCTCAACGACCGTTTCGATCTGACCAAAAGCCCGGTTCTTCTGAACGGCACGCAGGCGCTGGTGCGCCTGATGCTGATGCAGAAGGAACGCGACCGGGCGGCGGGCCTCAATACTGCCGGTCTGGTCACTGGTTACCGGGGTTCGCCTTTGGGGGCGGTCGACCTGCAGATGTCTCGTGCGCAGAAGCAGCTGGCCGAAAACGACGTGGTGTTCCAGTACGGCCTGAACGAGGACCTGGCCGCGACGGCGCTGTGGGGCAGCCAGCAGGCGGGTCTGCGCGGCGATGGAAAGTATGACGGCGTGTTCGGCCTATGGTACGGCAAGGGGCCGGGTGTGGACCGGTCGGGCGACGTCATGCGTCACGCCAACATGGCCGGAACCGCCAAGCACGGCGGCGTTCTGATGGCGATGGGTGACGACCACACCGGCGAAAGTTCGACCGTGCTGCACCAATCTGAATGGTCGATGGTCGACATGTACATGCCCGTGGTCAGCCCGGCCGGGGTGCAGGAAATCCTCGACTATGGAATCTACGGCTTTGCGCTCAGCCGGTTTGCCGGGGTCTGGGTCGGGCTCAAGACGATGAAGGATACGATCGAGGTGACCTCGGTCGTGGATGGCCGGCCCGATAGGATGCAGCTGGTGACGCCGGAATTCGACATGCCCGAGGGCGGGCTGAACATCCGTCTGGGCGACACGCCGCACCTGCAGGAGGCGCGGATCATCGACTACAAGCGGTTCGCGGCCGAAGTGTTCTCGCACGCCAACCGGATGGACCGGCGGGTCTGGGGCAAGCCCGGGGCCAAGATCGGCATTGCCGCGGCGGGCAAGAACTGGCTGGACCTGGTGCACGCCATGTCGCTGCTGAACATCGACGAGGCCGAGGCCGAACGGCTGGGTATCACCACCTACAAGATCGGCCAGACCTTCCCGTTGGACATGAAGGGGTTCCATGATTGGGCCGAGGGGCTGGACCTGATCATCATCGTCGAAGAAAAGCGCAAGCTGATCGAAGTGCAGGTCAAAGAGGCGATCTTTGATGACCGTCGCGGACGTCGCGTGTACGGCTGGTACAAGGGCGGGGCAGGCACGCTGCACCGCGAAGAGCTGTTCCCGACCCGTGGGGCGCTTGATCCGATCATGATCGCCGAGAAGCTGGGCGAGATCCTAATCGAGGAAGGTCGCGAAACCGACGGAATCCGCGCAGGGCTGGCCAGCCTGCACGAGGCCCGCCGCAACGACAACGCGCAGGAGATCGCGACGCGGCTGCCCTATTTCTGCTCGGGCTGTCCGCACAATAGCTCGACCAAGGTGCCCGAAGGTAGCCGGGCCTACGCCGGGATCGGCTGTCACTACATGGTGCAGTGGATGGATCGAGAGACCACCGGCTTTACCCAGATGGGCGGCGAAGGCGCCAACTGGATCGGTGAGGCGCCGTTCTCGACTACGAAACACGTGTTCCAGAACCTGGGCGATGGCACCTACAACCATTCGGGCGTTCAGGCGATCCGGGCGGCGCTGGCGGCCGGAACCAACATCACCTTCAAGATCCTGTTCAACGATGCGGTCGCCATGACCGGCGGGCAGGAGAACGAGGGCCATTTGACCGCCGAGCGCATTGTGCGCGAGGTCAAGGCCATGGGCGTCCAGCATGTGGCCGTCGTCTATGACGAGAAGGAAGACGTGAACTTCAAGGCGCTGCCCGGCGACGTGGAAATCCACGAACGGGCCGAGCTGATGGCGGTTCAGAACAAGTTCCGCGAGATCGAAGGCGTGTCGGTCATCGTCTACGTCCAGACCTGCGCCGCCGAGAAACGCCGCCGCCGCAAGCGCGGCACCTTCCCGGACCCGGACAAGCGCGTCTTCATCAACTCGGACATCTGCGAAGGCTGCGGCGATTGCGGGGTGCAGTCGAACTGTGTCTCGATCGTGCCCAAGGAAACCGAGCTGGGACGCAAGCGGGCGATCGACCAGTCCAGCTGCAATAAGGATTTCTCGTGCCTCAACGGGTTCTGTCCGTCCTTCGTCACGCTGGAAGGTGCCAAGATCCGCAAGGAAGCCACCACCGAAATCGACATCCCCCATCTGCCGCAGCCGGTTCTGCCGCAGATCGAGGGCACGCATAACGTGGTCATCACGGGCGTCGGCGGCACCGGAGTCGTGACCATCGGGGCGGTTCTGGCGCAGGCCGCGCAGATCGACGGCAAAGGCGCGGGCATGATGGAAATGGCCGGGTTGGCGCAGAAGGGGGGCGCGGTGCACATCCACTGTCGCCTGGCCAACAAGCCCGAGGACATCAGCGCCATTCGCGTGGCCACCGGCGAGGCGCATGCGCTGATCGGCGGCGACCTCGTGGTGTCGGCCGGGGCCAAGACGCTGGGGCTGACGCGCACTGGTCAGACCGGCGCGGTGGTCAACAGTCACGAGATCATCACCGGCGATTTCACCCGCAACACCGAGTTCCACATTCCGGTCGACCGGCTGGAATTAGCGCTCGAGGCGCGGCTGAAGGACGGGCTGGCCCTGTTCGACGCGACCGAGCTGGCACGCGCGGTGATGGGCGACTCGATCTATTCCAACATGATGGTGTTCGGGGCGGCGTGGCAGCGCGGTCTGCTGCCGGTCAGCCATGAGGCGATTATGACCGCGATCGAGCTGAACGGCGCCGCGGTCGAGCGCAACAAGCGCGCCTTCGAGGTCGGCCGCTGGGCGGTTCTTCACCCCGAGGAAGTGGCGCGCATCGTGGCCCCCACGGTGACCGAGTTGCCCAAGACGCCCGAGCAGGCCATCGCGTTCCGCGCCGATCATCTGGTGGCCTATCAGGGCAAACGGTTGTCCAAACGCTATCTCAAGCTGGTCGAGTCGATCGAAGACCCGAAGGTCCGGGATGCCGTCGCGCGTGGCTATCACAAGCTATTGTCCTACAAGGACGAATATGAAGTGGCCCGCCTGCTGCTGGACAGCCGCGACAAGGCCGCCGCCGAATTTGACGGCGACATCAAGATGACCTTCCACCTTGCTCCGCCGATCCTGGGAGGCAAAGGGCCGGACGGGCGTCCGCGCAAACGGCAATTCGGCGAATGGCTTCTGTGGCCGATGAAGGTTCTGGCCAAGCTGAAGGGGCTACGTGGCACGCCGCTGGACGTCTTCGGTTATACCGCGGAGCGCCGGATGGAGCGGGCCTTGATCCGTCAGTACGAGAAGGACATGAAAGAGGTCCTGCCCAAGCTGGATGACAACACCCGCGATGCGATTGTCGCGCTGGCGCGGTTGCCGCTGGACATCCGCGGTTTCGGTCCGGTATTGGCCGCCAACGAAGCCAAGGCCGCCAAGCGGCGTGAGGAACTTCTGGCCGTGATCCGGCAGGGAGGGACCGAGACGCGGGCTGCGGCCGAGTAACGTCACATCGGTGTCACGGAGGCGCGGTAGGATCAGTGTCCGCGCCGTCCGATGACGGCCTCGCCGGAGACCCGTGATGAAATCACGTCGCCAAGTCGCTCGGGATATTTCCTACGCCCATTCTGCTGAAACGCGGGGTGGGCGCATGGTCATCAAACTGATGGAGAACACGACCGGTCGGCTGCGCCTGATCCGGCGCGCGGATGGTTACGAGCGAGAGGTCGCCAATGGCCGCGATTTCTGGTCGGTCATGGTCGAACGCTACGGGCTGAGCCTGAATGTGGTGGGCGGGGCGCTGTCCAACATCCCCAAGGACGGCCCGCTGATCCTGATCGCCAACCATCCTTACGGGATCCTGGATGGATTGATGATGGGGCATGTGCTGTCCCAGACCCGTGGAGATTTCCGGATTCTGGCCAATCATGTGTTCCACAAGGCCGAGGACCTGAACCGCATTATCCTGCCGATATCCTTCGATCAGACCAAAGAGGCGATGCGGCTGAACCTGCAGACTCGCAAAACCGCCTTGGATTATCTGGGGCAGGGTGGCGCAATCGGAATTTTTCCCGGTGGCACGGTCAGTACGGCGGCCCGGCCGTTCGCGCACCCGATGGACCCGGGCTGGCGCGGTTTCACCGCGCGGATGGTGGCCAAATCAAACGCCAACGTGGTGCCTTTGTTCTTCGATGGGCACACCTCGCGGCTGTTTCAGATTGCCAGCCATCTGCATGTGACGCTGCGCATGGGTTTGCTGATCAAAGAGTTTAGAAAGCGCGTCGATACCCCGGTTGATGTGGTCGTGGGGCAGCCCATCGGCCGCGACGTTCTGGACCCATTGGCCGGCGATACGCGCAAGATGATGGATTTCTTGCGCAAAGCCACGTATGAGCTGTCTCCGAAGCCGCTGAAGTCGTATGACTATGGCTATGAATTCGAGGAACGGCATCGCGCCTGAAGGGGCAAATGGCAGTAGGCATCTTTGATTCCGGATTGGGCGGGCTGACCGTCCTGAACGCCGCGCAGACACGTCTGCCGGAGGTGGATTTCCTATATTACGCAGACAGCGCGCACGCGCCTTATGGCGTGCGCGACGCCGAGGATATCTACAACCTGACCCGAAACGCGGTGCAGGACCTGTGGTCGCGCGGCTGCGATCTGGTGATTCTGGCCTGCAACACGGCAAGCGCCGCGGCGCTGCGGCGGATGCAGGAAGAGGGCGTGCCCCAGGGCAAGCGCGTTCTGGGTGTGTTCGTCCCGCTGATCGAAGCACTGACCGAGCGCCAGTGGGGCGACAACAGCCCCCCGCGCGAAGTGGCGGTCAAGCACGTGGCCCTGTTTGCCACGCCGGCGACCGTGGCCAGCCGTGCGTTCCAGCGCGAACTAGCGTTCCGCGCCATCGGCGTGGATGTCGAGGCGCAGGCCTGCGGTGGCGTGGTCGATGCCATCGAAGAAGGCGACATGATCTTGGCCGAGGCCCTGGTGCGCAGCCATGTGGACGCGCTGAAGCGCAAGATGCCGCATCCGCAGGCGGCGATTCTGGGCTGCACGCACTACCCGCTGATGGCCGAGGCCTTCCAGGTGGCCTTGGGGCCGGACGTGCAGGTGTTCAGCCAGGGTGACCTGGTTGCCGAAAGCCTTGCCGACTATCTGAAGCGGCACCCCGGCATGCTGGGCACCGGTGAGGCCGGGTTCCTGACCACGGGCGATCCCAAGAAGGTCAGCGACCGGGCAACGCAGTTTCTGCGACGACAAATCACCTTTCAGGCCGCCTGACTTCGGTCAAGGACCGGGCCGGCGCGCGGATTTATTCGGGGGAACCGTCCATGCGATGGTTGCCAGTCGTGACACATTAAGGAACGAGGTCTGACATGACCCACAAAATCGCAATCCTGGGCGCTTCGGGCTATACCGGTGCCGAACTGGTGCGGCTGATCGCCGAACACCCGAACATGGAAATCACCGCTCTGGCGGCCGAGCGCAAGGCCGGGCAGACCATGGCCGAGGTGTTTCCGCATCTGCGCCATCTGGACCTGCCGCGCCTGTGCAAGATCTCGGAAATAGACTTTGGCCAGATCGACCTGTGCTTTTGCGCGCTGCCGCACAAGACCAGCCAGGAAGTGATCCGCGAGTTGCCCTCTGACCTGAAAGTCGTTGATTTGTCGGCGGATTTCCGGCTGAGCGATCCGGCGGAATACGAGAAATGGTATGGCAACCCGCATGTCGCGTTGGAACAGCAGGCCGAGGCTGTCTACGGCCTGACAGAGTTCTACCGCGACGAGATCCGCACCGCCCGGCTGGTTGCAGGCACCGGGTGCAACGCGGCGACGGGGCAATATGTGCTGCGGCCGCTGATCTCGGCCGGGGTGATCGATTTGGATGACATCATTCTTGATCTGAAATGCGCTGTCTCAGGGGCAGGGCGGGCGTTGAAAGAGAACATTCTGCACGCCGAGCTGAGCGAAGGCACCAACGCCTATGCCGTCGGCGGGACCCACAGGCATCTGGGCGAGTTCGATCAGGAGTTCTCGAAGCTGGCCGGCCGTGCGGTTCACATCCAGTTTACGCCGCACCTGATCCCCGCGAACCGGGGCATTCTGGCGACCTCGTATGTAAAGGGCGACCCGCAGAGCGTATATGAAACGCTGTGTGCGACTTATGCGGACGAGCCCTTCATCCACATGCTGCCTTTTGGCGAGACGCCTTCGACCCACCATGTGCGCGGGTCGAACTTCTGTCACATAGGCGTCGTTGCTGACAGGATCGAACGCCGTGCCATCGTGATCGCGGCGCTGGATAACCTGACAAAAGGTAGCAGTGGGCAGGCCTTGCAGAACGCAAACCTGATGTTAGGTGAACCTGAAACGACGGGGCTGATGATGGCCCCACTGTTCCCATGAGGGCGAGATGAAGACGCTGAAGAAACGTCGTCGTGTACAGATCATTCTGTTGGCTTTCGTCGCCTTGGCCCTGGCGACGGGCCTGATCGGTTATGCAATGCGAGACGGGATCAACTATTTCCGCTCGCCCAGCCAGGTGATCGCCGAACCGCCGGCGCCGAACGAGGTGTTCCGCATCGGCGGGCTGGTCGAAGAAGGGTCAATCGTGCGCGGGCAGGGCGAGACGGTGCGCTTTGTCGTGACCGATGGCGGTGAAAGCGTTCCGGTGTCGTTCACCGGAGTGCTGCCTGACCTGTTTTCCGAGGGCCAGGGCATGGTCGGCACCGGCAGCTATGTCGACGGCGTTTTCCAGGCTACCGAAATCCTCGCGAAACACGACGAGACTTACATGCCCAAAGAGGTCATGGACGCCCTGAAAGAGCAGGGTGTATACAAGGAGGCCGGCGAGAGCTGATCCTGGCACTGCCGCACGGTGGTTGATCGAGGCGGGCGTTGCGCGGTAGGGCCGGGCAACGCCCGCTGTCGCTTCAAGGCATTAAATCTTTTGGCCGAGTTTTGGCTGCACGAGAACACAGAGGTGCAGCATGCAGACGGTTCGGCAGATCGCGTGGGAGATCGTGGCCCGCGAAGGTGGGTTCGTCGATGACCCGGATGACCCGGGCGGGGCCACGAAATACGGCGTCACCATCCACACGATGCGCCGCCTTGGGGTCGACCTGACGGATGATGGCGTGGTTGACCGGCGCGACGTGATGGCGCTGAGCCGGGAACAGGCGGTCGAGATATTCATCGGGCATTTTTTCCGGAAACCCCGGCTTGGGCTTGCCCCCGAGGCGCTGCAGCCGTCGCTGTTCGACATGTATGTCAACGCTGGGGCCCAGTCCGTACGCATTCTGCAGCGCCTGCTGGTGCAGATGGGGTTCGCGGTGATCGTTGACGGGGTGATGGGGCTACAGACCGCCGCGGCTTGCGCGCAGGCCGCCGTACCCGATCCGATGGCGCTGCGCGATGCCTACGGGGTGGCGCGGCGGAACTATTATTTCCGTTTGGCCGACCGGCGACCGGCCTCGCGCAAATATGTGCGTAGCCGGACCGGCGGCAAGGGCGGATGGATCCGTCGGGCCGAGGCGTTTCTGTCTCCGTCCTACCATCTGAGTGAATCGGAGTTTCACGAAAGGGTCGCAGTATGGGGTTGATTGCGGGAATTTTCGATCTGCTGTTCGGGGGCGGACGCAACGTGGTGCGCGAAACAGCCGAAGTTTTCCGAGAAAATGCCGAGGCCGGCGCCGTGCGCGACGTCGAGATGCGCGGGCAGGCCATGAGCCAGTTCGGCGCCGAATTTGCGGTGCCGCGCAAAGGCGGATTCGACCGGTTCATGGACGGGCTGAACCGGCTTCCACGCCCGGCGCTGGCCCTGGGCACGCTAGGGCTGTTCGTGGCGGCGATGGTCGATCCGCTGTGGTTTGCGGCGCGGATGCAGGGCATCGCGCTGGTGCCCGAGCCGCTGTGGTGGCTGCTGGGCGTGATCGTTTCCTTCTATTTCGGGGCGCGGCATCAGGCCAAGGTGCAGGATCTGCAACGCGATATCTCGGTCACGATGATGCGCGCGCCGCAGGTGATGGCCAACCTTCAGACGCTGCGCCAGATGCGGGCGGACAGCCCCGGCGCAGCCGACCCGGGCACGGATGCGGAACTGACGGCCCAACTGACCGCCCCGGACCCCAACCCGGCGCTGGACGACTGGCGGCGTCTGCGGGCCTGAGGCGCGACACTATGTGCGCGTAAGGGCGGCGAAAGTGATTGGCGCTCGGCACGGGGCGAGGGTATACCGGGCGCATGATTACCGAGCTTGGACATTTCGCCCTTATACTCGCCTTTCTGGTGGCCATTGCGCAAAGTGTCGTGCCGTTGATCGGCGCGGCAAAGCGGTGGCCTTCGTGGATGTTTTTCGCCGAACCGGCCGCGGTGTCGCAATTTCTGCTGACCGGGTTCGCCTTCGGCGCGTTGGTCTGGGCCTTCGCGACGTCGGACTTTTCATTGCGGATCGTGGTCGAGAACAGCCATTCGGCCAAACCGATGCTGTACAAACTCAGCGGCACTTGGGGCAACCATGAGGGCTCGATGCTGTTGTGGGTGCTGATCGTTGCGATCTTTGGCGCCATGGCGGCCTTTTTCGGCGGCGGCCTGCCGCCTACGCTGAAGGCGCGGGTGTTGGCGGTGCAGGGGGCCATCGGCGTGGCATTCTATGCCTTCATCCTGTTCACTTCGAACCCGTTCGACCGGCTGCCCGTGGCCCCGTTTGACGGGCGCGACCTGAACCCGCTGCTGCAGGATCCGGGGTTGGCCTTCCATCCGCCATTCCTGTACTTGGGCTATGTGGGGCTAAGCATGGCGTTCAGCTTTGCGGTCGCGGCCCTGATCGAGGGGCGCATCGACGCCGCGTGGGGCCGTTGGGTGCGGCCGTGGACGCTGGCGGCGTGGATCTTCCTGACCATTGGCATCGCGCTGGGGTCCTGGTGGGCCTATTACGAGCTGGGTTGGGGTGGTTTCTGGTTCTGGGACCCGGTCGAGAATGCCTCGTTCATGCCTTGGCTGCTGGCCGCCGCGCTGCTGCATTCGGCTATCGTGGTCGAAAAGCGCGAGGCGCTGAAAAGCTGGACCATCCTGCTGGCCATCATCGCCTTTGGTTTCTCGCTTATCGGAACCTTCATCGTGCGCTCGGGCCTTCTAACGTCGGTCCATGCCTTCGCCAATGACCCCGAGCGCGGGGTGTTCATCCTCTTGATCCTTGTGGTCTTCGTCGGCGGCGCGCTGACCTTGTTCGCCGCGCGGGCGCAGGCGATGGAGGCCAAAGGGGTGTTCGGCATGGTCAGCCGCGAAAGCGCGCTGGTGCTGAACAACATCCTGCTGGCCGTCAGCAGCTTTGTCGTGTTCGTTGGCACCATGTGGCCGATGCTGGCCGAGATGATGTTCGACCGGAAACTGTCGGTGGGGCCGCCGTTCTTTGACGCCGCGTTCACGCCGTTCATGGTGGTATTGGGGATCGTGCTGCCCCTGGGCGCTATGCTGCCGTGGAAGCGGGGCAAGCTGGGCCGGGTTGCGTGGCAGTTGCGCTATGCCTTCGTTCTGGCTGTGTCGCTGGCGATCCTCGTCTGGGTGGTACAGACGGGGCGCAGCGCGCTGGGGCCTGTGGGGCTGTTCCTGGGCGCCTGGATCACCTTTGGCGCCATCGTCGACCTGTGGAGCCGAACGGGCCGCAAGGGCAGCGTGGCGCGCCTGATGCGTCTGCCGGGGGCAGATTGGGGCAAGGCTGTGGCCCACACCGGGCTGGGCATCACGATGTTCGCCATCGCCGGCCTGACCGCTTGGGAGGTCGAAGACATCCGCGTCGCCCGTGTGGGCGAGACATTCGAGGTCGGAGGGTTTGCCTTCACCCTGCAGGGGGTGCGCGAGGTCGAGGGCCCGAACTATTTTTCGACCATGGCGGATGTCCTCGTGGAAAAAGATGGCCGAACCGTCGCAACCCTGAACCCCGAAAAACGCACTTATCCGGTGGCGGCGATGCCCACCACTGAAGCGGCGATCGACTACCGCTTTCTGCGTGACGTCTATGTTGTGATCGGCGACCAGCAGGATGACGGCGGCTGGGTCATTCGGACGTATATCAAGCCTCTGGCAAATTGGATCTGGGGGGGCTGCATCCTGATGGCCTTGGGTGGGCTGCTCAGCCTGTCCGACCGCCGGTTCCGCGTGGCGGCGGGGGCGCGCAAAAACATGCCCGCAGGAGTTGCAGCGGAATGAAACGCCTGATCCTTGTTCTGATGTTGCTGGCCTCGCCCGTGCTGGCGGTGCAGCCGGACGAAGTGCTGGACGACCCGGTTCTGGAACAGCGCGCGCGTGAGATCAGCGCCGGGCTGCGGTGTCTGGTCTGCCGCAACGAAAGCATCGACGAAAGCAACGCCGACCTGGCGCGCGACCTGCGCCTGCTGGTTCGGGAACGGTTGGTGGCCGGCGATACGGACGAAGAGGCGGTTGACTTCATCGTGGACCGCTATGGCGAATATGTTCTGCTCAAGCCCAAGACCACGGGGGTGAACCTGCTGCTGTGGCTGGCCGGGCCGATCATGTTTCTGATCGCGGCAATCATGGGCTGGAGTTTCCTGCGCGCCCGCAGCGCCGCAACGGCCGAAACCGACGCTCTGAGCGAGGAAGAGCAGGAGCGGCTGCGCCGTATTCTGGAAGACTGACGCGTGGTTTGACTTTCCCTTGCCGGGCAATTGCGTCAGGGTTCGGGAAAATCTGTGCCAGGTGAGGACTTCATGGAATACGAAACGGTGCTTTTGAACATCACGGACGGTCTGGCGGTGCTGACGCTGAACCGGCCCGACAAGATGAACGCGCTGACAACCCAGATGCGGGCCGAGATCACCCACGCGATGAAACAGGCCGCCCATGACGCGCGGGCCGTGGTCGTGACCGGGGCGGGGCAGGCCTTTTGTTCCGGCCAGGATCTGGGCGATGCCTCGAGCACCGGCAAGATCGACCTGGAAGGCACGCTGCGGGACGAATACGAGCCGATGCTGAAGGCAATCTGGGATTGCCCGGTCCCGACGATCGCCGCCGTCAACGGTCCGGCTGCCGGGGCCGGGGCCAACCTGGCGCTGTGTGCCGATGTGACGATCGCGACCGAAAGCGCTTATTTTCTGCAGGCATTCGCCAAGATCGGCCTGTTGCCCGATGCCGGCGGTACCTGGTTCATGCCGCGCCAGATGGGGATGGCCAAAGCGATGGGGGCGGCACTGTTCGCTGACAAGATCAGCGCCCGTCAGGCCGATGACTGGGGCCTGATCTACGAAGCCGTGGCAGATGACGCATTCGAGGCCCATTGGCGCAAGCGCGCCGAGTATCTGGCCAAGGGTCCGACCGCAGGTTTCGGCGCGATCAAGAAGGCGATCCGCGGCACGTGGGAAAATTCGCTGGAACAGCAGCTGCAGGTCGAGGCCCATCTGCAGGGCGAATGCGGGCGCACACGGGACTTTGCCGAAGGCGTGGTGGCTTTTTTGGAAAAACGCGTCCCCCGGTTCGAGGGACGCTGACCTTCAGGCCCGGCGGCGCCGGCGTGTGCGCCGTTCGGGCGTAGCCTCGTCGCCGGTTCCGTCACTGGCGGACGAGAACGGTCCCAGCGCATCGGTGATCTGGTCCAGTGTCGGACGCGCGCCGCCTGGCGTGGTGTCCAGCGCCTTGCGCATTTCGCGCAGGTGTTCGGGCATGGTCCCGCAGCAGCCGCCAATGATGGTAGCCCCGGCATCGCGCGCCATTGCGGCGTAACGGCCCATCAGCTCGGGTGTGCCGTCATAGTGGATGTGGCCATCGACATATTTCGGAATGCCCGCATTGCCCTTGGAGATCAGGGGGCGTTCGGTTCCCTGAGCAACAAAACCCAAAACCGTGCGTAGAATGTCTGAAGCGCCGGTTCCGCAGTTTGCGCCAAAGGCGATCGGGGGGTTGGGCAAGGTTTCGACCAGCTGCGCCAGATCGGCCGAGGTGACGCCCATCATGGTGCGCCCGGCGGTGTCAAAGCTCATGGTGCCACACCAAGGCATGTCGGCCAGGGCAAAGGCCTCGGCCGCGGCGCGGAATTCCTCGGGGGCGCTGATGGTCTCCAGCCACAGCACGTCGACGCCGCCGGCTTTCAACGCCTCGGCCTGTTCATGGAACATCTCAACCGCCTCGGCATGGGTCAGGCTGCCCACTGGTTCCAGGATTTCGCCGGTCGGGCCGACCGATCCTGCAACCACGACCGGACGCCCGGCGGAATCCGCCACCTCGCGCGCCAGTTCGGCGCCGATGCGGTTCAGCTCGGCCACGCGGGTATGCGCATCATGCAATTTCAGACGTGCAGCGGTTCCGCCGAATGTATTGGTCAGGAACAGGTCACTGCCTGCATCCACCGAGCCCTGATACAGGGCGCGGATCTTGTCGGGCTGGTCGGTGTTCCACAGCTCGGGCGCGTCACCCGATTGCAGCCCCATGTTGAACAGGTTCGTTCCGGTGGCGCCGTCAGCAAGAATGGCGTCCTTCGTTTCCAGCAGTCTGGTCAGCGCATTGGTCATTGGAGATGTCCGGAGTTGTGGCCCCGAGGGCCAAAAATTTAGACGCCCCGTGTCGCATGACCGGGACGTCAAATCAAATTCATAATACTCATGAAGATCATGAGGTGGACGGCGTGCCTCAGTTGGCTTCGCTCATCACCTGAGCTTTTGCCACTGGCAGCAGTTCCGCCATCTTGGCGCGGATTTCCTCGGGGCTGGACAGATCGCCCAGATCGGCGGCGACTTTGCGCACCACGTCTTCGTGGCCGGCTTCTTCGAAATCGGCGATTACTACGGATTTTGCGTACTCGGCGGCCTCATCGCCACTTTTGCCCAGTTTTTCAGCAGCCCACAGGCCCAGCAACTTGTTGCAACGGGCTTGCGCCTTGAACTGCATTTCTTCGTCATGGGCGAATTTTGCTTCAAAGGCGTTTTCGCGGTCGTCGAACGTAGTCATCGGTGTCGGGCCTCTTCGGGTAGTGTTGCGTTTGATGATGATATGACCATACGCGCGGTCGGGTGCAAGGTATTTGCGCTGCATCAAAGCCTCTCGGATGCATGAACTTGCGGGAAAGGGGGGCTTGCACTATGAGAGCGCCAGAGCGCAGGGACTCATTCCCTCGCCCCACGCTGGAAAGGTCGCACATGGCGCGTCGCAAGAAGATTTACGAAGGCAAGGCCAAAATCCTGTATGAAGGCCCCGAACCGGGCACGATCGTGCAGTATTTCAAGGATGATGCCACCGCGTTCAACGCCGAAAAGAAGGACGTGATCGACGGCAAAGGGGTCCTGAACAACCGCCTGAGCGAATTCTTCATGTCCGGCCTGAACCAGATCGGCGTGCCGACCCACTTTATCCGCCGCCTGAACATGCGCGAACAACTGGTGCGCAGCTGCGAGATCATCCCGCTGGAGGTGATCGTCCGCAACTATGCCGCCGGGTCGTTGTCGAAAAGGCTGGGTATTGCCGAGGGCACGCAGCTGCCGCGTCCGATCGTCGAGTATTGCTACAAGGACGATTCGCTGGGTGATCCGCTGGTGACCGAGGAACACATCGCCGCCTTTGGCTGGGCCAGCCAGCAGGACATGGACGACATTCTCAGCCTGGCGCTGCGGGTGAACGACTTCATGAGCGGCGTGATGCTGGCCGTGGGTATCCGACTGGTCGACTTCAAAATCGAGATCGGTCGTGTCTACGAGGGTGACTTCCAGCGCCTGATCGTCGCGGATGAGATCAGCCCCGACAGCTGCCGCCTGTGGGACATCGAGACAGGGCAAAAGCTGGACAAGGACGTTTTCCGCCGCGATCTGGGCAGCCTGACCGACGCCTATTCAGAAGTTGCGCGGCGGCTGGGCGTTCTGCCCAAAAGCAACGTGACAAAACCCACGCTGATCAACTGACGCCGCGGCCCAACCAGGGGCAGCGGCAACAAGGATTTGGAAATGGCGAGGCCACACGGTTTCGCAAGTGAACCAGAGGACGACCTGAGATGAAGGCACGAGTGCACGTTATGCTGAAGAACGGGGTTCTGGACCCGCAGGGCGAGGCCGTGCGCCATGCCCTGGGCGCCCTGGGGTTCGACAAGGTCGAAGGCGTGCGTCAGGGCAAGGTGATCGACCTTGAACTGGCCGAGGGCGCAACCGAGGCCGACGTGGCCGAGATGTGCGAAAAGCTGTTGGCCAACACGGTCATCGAACGTTACGAGATCGAACTGGTCTGAGTTTCCCAGCCGTTTCCCCAAGGAGGGTTTGCCATGCGCGCTGCCGTTGTCGTGTTTCCCGGGTCCAACTGTGACCGGGATCTTGCCGTTGCCTTCGAACAGGTCGGGTTTCAGGTCGACATGGTCTGGCACAAGGATGCCCAACTGCCGCAGGGCGTGGACATCGTGGGCGTTCCGGGCGGTTTTTCCTATGGCGACTACCTGCGCTGCGGCGCGATCGCCGCGCAATCGCCGATCTGCAAGGCCGTGGTCGAACATACCGAACGCGGCGGCTATGCCGTCGGCATCTGCAACGGGTTCCAGATTCTGACCGAGACCGGCATTCTGCCAGGCGCGCTGCTGCGAAATGCCGGGTTGAAATACATCTGCCGCACCGTGGAGTTGAAGGTCGAGACCGCCGACAGCGCCTTTACCCAGGGCTATGACGCCGGCGACGTGATCCGCATTCCGATCGCGCATCACGACGGCAACTATTTTGCCGATGACGACACCATCAGCCGCCTGCGAGACGAGGACCGAATCGCGTTTACCTATGTCGACAACCCGAACGGCTCGCGCGGGAATATTGCCGGCGTCCTGTCGCACAACCGGCGCGTGCTGGGTATGATGCCCCATCCCGAGCGCGCGGCGGATCCTGCGCATGGCGGCACCGACGGGGTGGCGCTCTTCCGCGCATTGTCGGGGGTGCTGACGCCTGCGTGACTTGAGGTCAGGTGCATCGGCGCGTAGCCTCGGCTCATGACATCCGACGCGCAAAAAGGCTGGAAATCGATCTTCGGCAGCGTCGCCCCGCTGGGGTGGCGGTTGCGGCTTGCGGTATTCGGCCTGTTGCTGGCCGCGGCCGCGACCGTGTGGGTCACCAACAGCCTGCTGACCGACCGGTTCACCGAATCCACCCGCAATCGGGCTGAACTGCGGCTGACGCTGTATTCCGGCAACCTGCTGAGCGAGCTGCGCCGCAACGCCATTGTGCCGCAGTTGCTGGCGCGGGATCCGACTTTGATCTCGGCCTTGCAGTCGGGCGATTTCTCGTTGTCGACGCAACGCCTGCTGTCCTTTGTCGAGGAAATCGGCGCGGCGTCGCTGATGCTGTTGGACCGCGACGGCCGGGCGGTCGCCGCGACCGACCGCAACCGGTTGGGCGAAGGGCACCGCAGCGCGGCCTATTTCGTGGAGGCGATCCGGTCCAATTCAACGATTTTCTCGGTCATCCCGCGTGAGGCCGGGGGCTATCACTTCGTTTATTCGCGGCGGCTTGAAGCCGGCGCCGAGATTCTGGGCGTGATCGTCGTCGAGGTGGACCTGCAGAAATTCGAAAGCGCGTGGGCCGGGATTTCGGATGCCGTGATGGTGACCGACAGCACTGGCACGATCATCTTGTCGACCGAACCTCAGTGGCGTGGGTTGAACGAGCAGGAGGCGCTGTTGCGGCAGCACCCGCAGGGGGCCATCGAGCGCGCCATACGGGCCACCGCCGACTGGACGGCACTGCCGCCCGACGCCTACCTGCAGGGCGAAGCGGTCATGCGAATGGAGACGCGGATTCCGTTCCGCGGCTGGAAGATGACCTCGTTCACGACCTATTCCTCGATCCGCGAAAAAGTGAACAGCGTTCTGGCGCTCGAGATCATGGGCTTTGCGATTCTGCTGGCGCTGGCCTTCTATGCGCTTAGCCGCAGGGCGACTTTTCGCATGGCGCTGTTCCAGCGCGAGTCGGCGGAGCTTCGCGCATTGAATGCCCGCCTGCAGCGCGAAATCGCCGAGCGGGAACGGGTTGAAAAGACGCTGGAAGTGGCGGAACAGACGCTGGCGCAAAGCTCGAAGCTGGCCGCTTTGGGCGAGATGTCGGCGGCGGTGAGTCACGAGCTGAACCAGCCGCTGGCGGCGATGAAGACCTATTTGGCGGGCGCACGGCTGCTGCTGCGCCGCAACCGCCCAGAAGAGGCGTTGGCCAGCTTTGGCCGCATCGACGGTCTGATCGAGCGGATGGGCGCGATCACGCGGCAGCTCAAGTCTTACGCTCGCAAAGGGGCGGATGCGTTTTCGCCCGTGAATCTTGGCGAGGCGCTGGCTTCGTCGCTCTCGATGATGGAGCCGCAACTGCGTCAGCGCCACGTCAAGATCAGCCAGATCCTGCCTGAAGAGCCGGTGATCGTGATGGGCGATCGGATGCGGCTGGAGCAGGTCATGGTGAACCTCTTGCGCAATGCGCTGGACGCCACCAAATCAGTGGTGGAGCCCGAGGTGGAGATCATACTGGCCGCGGGCGAAACCGCCGTTCTGGCGGTACGCGACAACGGCCATGGGATCGAGAATATCGAGAACCTGTTCGAACCCTTCTACACCACGAAACGCGCCGGTGACGGGGTCGGCTTGGGGCTTGCCATCTCGTCGGGTATCGTGAACGACCATGGCGGACGACTGACCGCGCGCAACGGCCAGAACGGCGGCGCGGTGTTCGAGATGCAACTGCCCATCTTGGGGCAAGACGGCCTGGAGGCCGCAGAATGACGAGGATCTAGCTATGGCACAGGCCATGAAGATTGCCATCGTGGATGACGAACAGGACATGCGCCAGTCGATCAGCCAGTGGTTAGCGCTGTCCGGGTACGACACCGAGACCTTCGCCAGCGCCGAAGATGCGTTGAAGGTTCTGGGGCCGGATTATCCGGGGATCGTGATCTCGGACATCAAGATGCCCGGCATGGATGGCATTCAGCTGTTGAAAAAGCTGATGGGCGCCGACAGCACCTTGCCGGTGATCATGATTACCGGGCACGGGGATGTGCCGATGGCCGTCGAGGCGATGCGGGTGGGGGCGTTCGACTTTCTGGAAAAGCCGTTCAACCCCGATCGGATGTCGGAACTGGCCAAACGCGCCAGTAACGCGCGACGGCTGACGCTGGACAACCGGGCGCTGCGGCGCGAGCTGTCGGGCGGCACCCAGATCATGAACAAGCTGATCGGCGCCAGCCCGGTGATGGAGCGCCTGCGCGAGGATATTCTGGACCTGGGCCAGGCCGACGGGCATGTGCTGATCGACGGCGAAACCGGCACCGGCAAGACCCTCGTGGCGCACGCGCTGCATGCAGTGGGAAGCCGGGCGGGCAAGAAATTCGTTCTGGTCTCCTGTGCCGCGCTCGAGGAAGAGGCGCTGGCCAAGCGGCTGTTCGGACCCATGATGCCCGAGGACACGCAACTGCCCGCCATCGAGGAAGCCCGGGGCGGCACTCTGGTGCTGGAGGATATAGAGGCGCTGAGCGACACGCTGCAGGCGCGGTTGCTGAGCGTGATGAACGAGCAGGGAACACCGGCCGAAACCCGGATCGTTGCGATCTCGAACCTGCAGGAAGCGGGCAAGACCAGCGAGGACGTGCTGCGGCCCGATCTGTTCTATCGTCTGGCGGCGCTGCGGATCACCATGCCGCCACTGCGGCAGCGGGGCGAGGATATCCTGACCCTGTTCACCCGGCTGAGCGAGCAGTTTGCCGAAGAATACGGTTGTGAGGCGCCGCAAGTCAGCGCCCAGGAGGCCGCGCAGCTGTTGCAGGCCCCATGGCCGGGCAACGTGCGCCAGTTGATCAACATCGCCGAACGCGCGGTTCTGCAGTCGCGGCGCGGTTCGGGCACCATCGCGTCGCTGTTGATGTCCGATCATGAAGAGATGCAGCCGGTAATGACCACCGAGGGCAAGCCGCTGAAGGAATACGTTGAGGCGTTCGAACGGATGCTGATCGACAACACCATGCGGCGGCACAAGGGGTCGATCGCCTCGGTGATGGAGGAATTGTGCCTGCCGCGCCGGACGCTGAACGAGAAGATGGCCAAATACGGGCTGCAACGGGCAGATTATTTGTGAGGGAGGGGCCAGCCCCCTCTTGGCCTTTCTGGCCAATTCTCCCCCGGGATATTTGCGGCCAGATGAAGATCAGGCGACAATTGAACATGGGCCGTGCAGTTTGCCCATTGTGTTTTCCACAGGACTGCTTTTAATGTGTCAGGACGGACCCGGCCCGAATTGGGGCTGACGTGTCCCGGATCATTGAGTTTCGCTGCTTGGCCGCGGATGGTGACCCATCTCTCCGGGTGAAGCATGCAGATTGTGCCCAGCAATGGGCAGTAGAGCACCTGAGCCCTTTCATCGGGCAAAAGGAATAATGGGCAGGCAGCGGCATGGTCGCGCCTGTCGGAGAAGAACCGCGATGACGCGCGCGCAACGATTGAGTGTACGAGCAGGGTGGCGAGTTGCCGATCCCTGCCGCGCGCCGTCCGAAATCGCCCAGACAAGACACCACCCCAGATGCGCCTGTCCGCCTGGACAGGTCAGGACAGCGCGTTTGGTGCGGTGCATCAAGGACACATGGCAAAGAAAATGCTTATCGATGCCACCCACGCGGAAGAGACCCGCGTCGTGGTGGTGGACGGAAACAAGGTCGAGGAATTTGATTTTGAGTCCGAGAACAAACGCCAGCTTGCCGGCAATATCTATCTAGCAAAAGTCACGCGCGTCGAGCCTTCGCTGCAGGCGGCCTTCGTGGATTATGGCGGAAACCGCCACGGATTCTTGGCGTTTTCCGAGATCCACCCGGATTACTACCAGATCCCGGTCGCCGACCGCGAAGCGCTGATGGAAGAGGAACGGGCCTATGTCGAGGCGCTGAAGGCGCGTGACGAGGCGGATGAAAGCGGTCCGAAGAAACGCCGTTCGCGGTCGCGGTCCAAGGCGGCGTCGGCCAAGTCGGATGACCCGGTGGAAACCCTTGAGGTTTCCAGCGAGCCGACCGGCATGGAAACCATCGACCTCGACGTGGATGGGAGCATTGCGGACCTGCCTGTGCCCGAGGGCACCTCGCCGATGGAGACGGTGGCAGAGACGCCCGTTGAGGAGCCGGATGAACCGGCGATGGATGAACCCGTCGCGGTTGGTGACACAGAAGCCGAGACCGACGCGCCTGCGAGTCAGGTGGAAGCTGACGATGTTGAGAACGGCGCGGATGACGAAGCGCCCGCCAAGCCTGACGCAGCCGCCAAGGACGAGTCGATCGAGTCGGTGGCCGATGACGACGACAGCGAGGATATACGGCCGCCGCGCAAGCCGCGTCCGCGTCGCTACAAGATCCAGGAAGTCATCAAGGTGCGCCAGATCCTGCTGGTGCAGGTCGTCAAGGAAGAGCGCGGCAACAAGGGCGCGGCGCTGACGACATATCTATCGCTGGCGGGCCGCTACTGCGTGCTGATGCCCAACACCGCGCGTGGCGGCGGCATCAGCCGCAAGATCACCAACGCCGCGGATCGCAAGAAGCTGAAGGAGATCGCGTCGGAGATCGACGTGCCCAGCGGCGCGGGCCTGATCATCCGGACCGCGGGTGCCAAACGCACCAAATCCGAGATCAAGCGCGACTATGAGTACCTGCAGCGGTTGTGGGAGCAAATCCGCGAGCTGACACTCAAGTCGATCGCGCCGGCGAAGATCTACGAGGAAGGGGACCTGATAAAGCGGTCGATCCGGGATCTGTACAACCGGGAGATCGACGAGGTTCTGGTCGAGGGCGAGGCCGGGTACCGCATTGCCAAGGACTTCATGAAGATGATCATGCCGTCGCACGCCAAAAACGTGAAACGGTACGAGGACCAGTTGCCGCTGTTCGCGCGTTATCAGGTGGAAAGCTACCTGAGTTCGATGTTCAACCCGACGGTACAGTTGAAGTCGGGCGGCTATATCGTGATCGGCGTGACCGAGGCGCTGGTGGCCATCGACGTGAACTCGGGCCGGGCCACCAAGGAAGGCTCGATCGAGGAAACCGCGCTCAAGACCAACCTCGAGGCCGCCGAGGAAGTGGCACGCCAGCTGCGCCTTCGCGATCTGGCCGGTCTGATCGTCATCGATTTCATCGACATGGACGAGCGCAAGAACAACCTGGCCGTCGAGAAACGCCTGAAGGACAAGTTGAAGACGGACCGTGCGCGGATCCAGGTGGGGCGGATTTCGGGCTTTGGTCTGCTTGAGATGAGCCGACAGCGCCTGCGCCCCGGCATGCTCGAGGCAACCACGCAGCCTTGCCCGTCGTGCCACGGCACCGGGCTGATCCGCTCGGACGACAACATGGCGCTGGCCATCCTGCGCCAGATCGAGGAAGAAGGCACCCGCCGCCGCTCGCGCGAGGTTCTGGTGCGCTGCCCGGTCAGCATCGCCAACTATCTGATGAACCAGAAACGCGAGCACATCGCCCAGATTGAGTCCCGCTATGGCTTGTCGGTCCGGGTCGAGGGCGACGTTCATCTGGTCAGCCCCGATTTCTCGATGGAGAAGTTCAAGACCGCGACCCGGGCGGTGCCCGAGGTCTCGGCGCCGGTGGTTTCGGCCTCGGCGTCGTTGATGGATCTGGTCGACTCCGAGGAGGAGGCCGTGGACGATGCCGACGCTCAGGAGACATCCGAGGAGGAGGCAAAGCCAAAGCGCAAGCGTCGTCGTCGGCGTCGCAAGAAGAACGGCGGAAATGCCGAGCAGCCCGAGGGCGCCCAGGCCGAGAACAAATCCGACACCGTGACGGAAGATTCTGCGGCGGAAGAGTCGGAGGACGCCGTTACCGCCTCTGAGGACGGTGCAGGGGACGAGACTGCCGAGACGGAACAAGCAGCCGAGGTGGAGAAGGCCGAGGAGGAAAAATCCGCCAAGCCGAAACGGCGCCGGGCACCGCGGCGGAAGAAGACCGCCGAGGCCGAGGTAGCAGCCACTGAGCCGACTGATGAGAGTGAAGCCGGAGAGAATGCTCCGGCGGCGCAGGAGGCTCTGTCCGAACCGGCTGTAACCGATGAGGGGGCGTCAAACGAGACGCCGACTGCTGAGGTTCAGCACGAGACCGATACCGCAGTAGCGGAGGCACCGAGTGAGCCGGTCGTTTCGGAGGAAAGCCAGGTTGAGGCTGTCGAAACCGTCGCCCTGTCGCCCGCCGAAGCGGATGCATCACCTGCGGACCAAGGCGTTGACGCGACCGAAACACCCGCTGAGCCCGCAGAGGAGGCGCACAGCGGCGCGGTCCTTGAAGTGGCTACGGAACAACCCGCGCCCGCCCCGGCCAAGCCCAAAAAACGCGGGTGGTGGTCGCTGGGAAGCTGAACGAAAAGGCGGGCCAATCGGCCCGCCATTTTTTTCTTAGGGCATCACGCGTTTTTTCGGATCAGATAGACTTGGTGATCGGGCATGTCCTGTCGCCCAACAAGTTCGTGACCGGATTCCGCGCAGAAATGCGGAACATCGACGACGGCAGCCGGATCATCGGCCAGCAGGCGCAGAATAGACCCCGCCGGCATGGATTTCAGCCTTTTGCGGGCTTTCAGAACGGGCAGGGGACACAAAAGGCCCAGCGCGTCAAGGGTTTCGGCTTCATGAGTCATGTGCCTCAGATATTTGCCGCGAAGCGCTCTGTCCAGCATGCAGCCACGAGGATGTGACCGAATGGCCCCGTGACGCGGCCGTTCGGATACCCTATCTGCAGTGTTATGTTCGGAATCGATATCATCGACGCGGGGCTGCTGCCCGCCATGTTCATCGCGCTGGTCGGCGGGTTGATCAGCTTTCTGTCGCCCTGCGTGTTGCCGATCGTGCCGCCCTATCTGGCCTATATGAGCGGCGTGACCATCCACGAGATGCAGGATCAGGCGCAGGCCCGGCGCAAGGCGACCCTGTCTGCGCTGTTCTTCGTGCTGGGGTTGTCGACGGTGTTCCTGCTGCTAGGCTTCACGGCCTCGGCCTTTGGCGCCTTCGTGCTGCAGAACCAGGAGCTGTTCGCTAAGGCCTCGGGTCTGGTGGTGATCGTTTTCGGCCTGCATTTCCTGAACGTGTTCCGCATTCCGATCCTGGACCGTGAGGCGCGGGTCGAGACCGGGAACGCAGGCGGATCGGTCTTCGGAGCTTACATCCTGGGGCTGGCCTTCGCATTCGGCTGGACCCCGTGCATCGGTCCCCAGCTGGGCGCGATCCTGTCGCTGGCCGCGTCCGAGGCCTCGGTAGCGCGGGGTACGCTGCTGCTGGGCGTCTACGCCGCAGGCCTGGGCATTCCGTTCCTGCTGGCGGCGATGTTCCTGAACCGGTCGATGTCGGTGATGAACAAGCTGAAGCCGCATATGGGCACGATCGAAAAGGTCATGGGTGGCCTGTTGCTGGTGGTCGGCATCATGCTGGTAACGGGCCTGTTCAGCCAGTTCAGTTGGTGGCTGCTGGAAACATTCCCGGCGCTGGCCACTCTGGGCTGACGCGGCGCCCGGCCGCGATGATCGGGCCTTACCTTGGCCACACCGCTGCGCTAACCTGCCTGCAACAAGGGCAAAGGCATGAGCAGTCAGGTTCCGCAATCTGGGGTACAACGACGCCGGGTGTTCTATATCCCCGGCTATGATCCGATCCATCCCCGCCGCTATCGCGAACTCTATCGGAAAGAGGGGCGCACGCAATCAGGGATTTCCGGGTATCAGTTGGAGGTCTCGGCCAAGACGGGCGATGGCCCCTATGGCTGGCATGTCCGGTTGGTGCAGGACGGGGCCGAGGTGCAGACGGAGGTCGAGGTTCTGGTCTGGTCCGACATCGTACGCGACAGCATGGACAGCTCGATCCCGGCGACCTATTGGCAATTGCTGCGCACGGCGTGGGTCTACATTGCGACCGGCACGCTGTGGCGGCTGATGGGCTTGCGCAAGGGCCCGGTGATCGCTGCGCTGTATCCAGTGGGGATGTTGCTGGTGCAACTGGCGGCGGCAGTGGCGCTGGGATGGGGCCTCGTGGCGCTACTGTTCCCGTGGGTCGGGGTTTTGGCGCTTCTGCCAGCGCTGGCGCTTTTGGTGGTGGTCCTGCGCTGGTTTCGCAAGATCGACAACCGTCTGTTCGCCTATTACCTAATGCACGACTATGCCTATTCGGCGCGGCTGCGCGGGGAAACGCCGCCTGAGTTGCAGGCCCGGTTGGACGAATTCCGTGCCACTATCGCGGCGGCTCTGCATTCGCCGGTCGATGAGGTTCTGGTGGTAGGCCACAGTTCCGGCGCGCATCTGGGGGTCTCGGTTCTGGCCGACCTGCTGCGGCGGGGCGATGTGCCGCCGGATGGCCCCATCCTGTCCTTCCTGACATTGGGGCAGGTGGTGCCTATGGTGTCATTCCTGCCGCGGGCCGATCGGTTGCGGGCCGACCTGCAGCTGCTGTCGCAGACCGAGCAGTTGACATGGATCGATGTCTCGGCGCCCGGGGATGGCTGCGCGTTTGCCTTGTGTGATCCGGTTGCGGTCAGCGGCGTTGCCGGGCCCGGCAAACGCTGGCCGCTGGTTCTGTCAGCCGCTTTCACGCAAACCCTGTCGCCCGAACGCTGGGGAGCTTTGCGCTGGCGGTTCTTCCGTCTGCATTTCCAGTATCTTTGCGCGTTCGACCGGCCGGGCGACTATGATTATTTCCGCATCACCGCCGGGCCGCAGACATTGGGCGCGCGGTTCGCCGAGCGTGCCCCGTCGAAGTCGCGGATCGAGCGGGCGGTGTCCAAATACCGAACGGTGCGCGCATGACCCCGCCCAAGCCGCCCGTCAGACCTGACAAGGTATCGCTGTGGCAATACCTGCGTCTGTTCCGGCGTGACATCCTGTCGGCCCAGCCGCAACGCCTGTACCGCGCCTGGATGGCCGAGTTCCGGACCCCATTCTTCCGGTCCTATCTGATCAACCAGCCCGAACTGATCGACCGGGTTCTGAAACACCGCCCCCAGGATTTCCCGAAATCCGGCCGGATCAGCGAAGGCCTGCGACCCTTGTTAGGCCAATCGGTATTCCTGACCAATGGTGCGACCTGGGAGCGCCAGCGCCGCATCATCGACCCGGCCTTCGAGGGCGGACGGCTGAAACAGACCTTTCCCGCGATGCTGGCCTCGGCCGAGGCTTGCGCCGAACGCCTGCGCGACAAGACAGGCGTACCGGTCGAGATCGAGGAAGTCACCAGCCATGCCGCCGCCGATGTGATCTTTCGGACCCTGTTCTCAGTGCCGATCGAGCACGAGATCGCCGCACAGGTGTTCGAGAAATTCCGCGCCTATCAGCGGCAGCAACCGCTGCTGAACCTTGCGGCTTTCGTGCCGCTGCCCGACTGGGTGCCCCGGTTCCACGCGCGCAAGACCCGCCGTGCGGCGGCCGAAATCCGCACCTTGATCGCCCGCCTGACCCGCGAGCGGGCCGCGCAGATCGCCTCCGGCACTGCGCCCGACGATCTGGCCACCAAGATCATGACCACGCCCGACCCCCTAACCGGACAGTGTTTCAACACCGACGAGATGATCGACCAGGTCGCCATTTTCTTTCTGGCCGGGCACGAAACCAGCGCTTCGGCCTTGGCGTGGGCGCTGTACCTGATGGCCGCCTATCCCGACTGGCAGGAACGCGTGGCCGAGGAAGCTGGCGCGCAGGACAAAATCAGCTTTGCCAGCATGTCCATACTGCGCATCAGCCGCGATGTGTTCCGCGAGGCGCTGCGGCTCTATCCCCCGGTGCCGATGATGGTGCGCGAGGCCACATGCCCCGAACGCTTCCGCGACCGCGACGTGCCCAAGGGCGCGCAGATCGTACTCAGCCCATGGCATCTGCACCGCCATGAGCGGCTGTGGGAAGACCCCGACGGCTTTGACCCGGCCCGCTGGGCGACCGAAAACGGCAAAGCCTGCCAGCGTGCGGCGTTCATCCCGTTTTCGGCCGGGCCGCGCGTCTGCACCGGGGCGGGGTTTGCGATGGTTGAGGGGCCGTTGATCCTGTCGATCCTGCTGCGCCGGTACCGGTTCGAACCTGTTGAGGGCCGCACCCCGGTACCGGCGGCGCATCTGACGGTCCGGTCGCGCGACGGAATCTGGCTGCGCGTGGTTGAGCGCTAACAAACTATCATCGCCCCGCGCCATGCTGTATGCGATTGGAAAGGCGGAATCATTACTGAACGGGAAAGTGTTATGTCCAAGGCTGAACAGCGCGAACAGATGATCAACGGTGCGGGCTTCATCGCGGCTCTGGATCAGAGCGGCGGCTCGACGCCCAAGGCGCTGGCGCTGTACGGGGTGCAGCCGTCCGACTATGGCTCGGACGAGGAAATGTTTGCCGAGATCCAGAAGATGCGCGCCCGGATCATACTGGCCGATGACTTTACCCGCGACAAGGTGATCGGCGCGATCCTGTTCGAACGCACGCTGGGCGAGGAAATCGAGGGCCGCAAGGTGGCCGATTACCTGTGGTCGATCAAAGGCATCGTGCCGTTCCTCAAGATTGACAAAGGGCTGGAGGACACCGCCAACGGTGTACAGCTGATGAAGCCCATCCCGGGTCTGGCCGAGACGCTGGCCAAGGCCGAAGGCGTGTTCGGCACCAAGGAACGTTCGGTCATCCACGAGGCCAATGCCGAGGGCATCGCCGCCGTGGTGAAACAGCAATTCGACGTGGCCCGCGAGGTGATCGCCGCCGGCATGGTTCCGATCATCGAGCCCGAGGTGAACATCAAGTCGGACACCAAGGCCGAAGCCGAAGAGATCCTGCAAGCCGAAATCCTCAAGAACCTCGACGAGTTGGGCGAGGGGCAGGACGTCATGCTGAAGCTGACACTGCCCAGCAAGGCCAATCTGTATGACGAGGCCGCCGATCATCCGCGTGTTCTGCGGGTGGTGGCGCTGTCGGGCGGTTATTCGACCGACGAGGCCTGTGACCTGCTGGCGCAGAACGGCAAGATGATCGCCTCTTTCTCGCGTGCGCTGACCGAGGGGCTGTCGAAACAGCAGTCGGATGCCGAGTTCAACGCGGCCCTGGGCAGCAATATCGACAAGATCTACCGCGCCTCGGTCTGAGGTAAGACCGGTTTGGTGAATGAGCGGCGCATCTGCGCCGCTTTTTCGCGCATGGCGCAGCCGCTGGCGTGGTCATTCACCAGCCCCATTGCCTGCATGAAGGCAAACACCGTGGTGGGGCCAACAAATTTCCACCCGCGCTTTTTCAGATCCTTGGACATGGCGACCGACTCGGGCGAAGTCGACGCCGTCTGCGGCGCAAGAGGGGTCTCGGGCTCGAACCTCCAGACATAGGCCGCCAGTGAGCCGGTTTCGGCCACCAGCTCCTGCGCGCGGCGGGCGTTGTTGATCACCGCCTCGATCTTGCCGCGATGGCGGATGATGCCGGCATCTTGCAGCAGGCGCTCGACGTCCGCTTCAGAAAAATCGGCCATCACGTTGAAATCAAATCCGGAAAAGGCTTTGCGGAAGTTTTCGCGCTTGGCCAAAATGGTGCGCCAGCTGAGGCCGGACTGAAAGCTTTCAAGGCAGAGCTTCTCGAACAGGCGCTGGTCGTCATCCACCGGATAGCCCCATTCTTTGTCGTGATAGTCGAAAAACTCCGGCGCGGCTTGACACCAGCCGCATCGCAGTTGTCCATCCGGCCCGGTCACGAGTTCGCGCATCGAATGTACCCTTTTTGTTCACAATCAGCCTAGACACCGACGGGGATCAGATCAAGGGGTGCGATCGGATGACCGGTACCAGTTTAGAACAAAGACACGAATGGCCGACGCCAGGCCGGTCTCGGGGTCGCGCGCCACATCAATTTCCGAGGCCAAAACATTGATCGGCATACCTTTTGCTTTGGCGATGTCTCGGAACGCCTGCCAGAACTCATCCTCGAGCGAAACCGAAGTGCGATGCCCCTTGAGGGTCAGCGAGCGTTTGACGGGCGGGCCGCTCATTCATCCAGCTCGTGATTTTCCAGATCTCGGCGAGCTTTGTCCGTACGGGCCTTGTCCAGCTGCTTTTCCGCTTTACTGCGCCCGAACGCCGCCGCGTTCCGGTCGGCGCGGGCCTTTTTCTCGGCCCGCGCCTTTTCCTTACGATACCGGTTCAGATTGACCGGCTTGCCCATCAGTCCTTGGGCCCGATCATCTGCTCGGGGCGCACGACGGCGTCGAAGGTCGCCTCGTCGACGAAGCCCAGCTTGATGGCCTCTTCCTTCAGCGTGGTGCCGTTCTTGTGGGCGGTTTTGGCGACCGTGGTGGCGTTGTCATAGCCGATGGTGGGGGCCAAGGCGGTCACCAGCATCAGCGATTCCTTCATCAGCTTGTCGATGCGCGCCTCGTTGGCCTTTATGCCCAGCAGCATGCGCTCGGTGAAGCTGTCGGTCGCGTCGCCCAGCAGCTGGATCGACTGCAGCAGGTTGTAGGCCATCATCGGGTTGTAGACGTTCAGCTCGAAATGGCCCTGGCTGCCGGCGAACTTGATCGCGGCGTCGTTGCCCATGACGTGGGCCGCGACCTGGGTCAGCGCCTCGGCTTGGGTCGGGTTGACCTTGCCCGGCATGATCGACGAACCGGGCTCGTTTTCCGGCAGGATCAGTTCGCCCAGACCCGAGCGCGGCCCCGAGCCAAGGAAGCGGATGTCGTTGGCGATCTTGTAGCAGCTGCCCGCGACCGTGGCCAAAGTACCCGACAGGAATACCATCGCATCATGGGCGGCCAACGCCTCGAACTTGTTGGGCGCGGTGACGAAGGGCAGGCCGGTGATTTCGGCCATGTTGGCCGCAACGGCCTCGGCCCAGCCTTTCTGGGTGTTCAGCCCGGTGCCGACGGCGGTGCCGCCCTGCGCCAGCTCGTAGATGCCGGGCATGGCGGCGTTCACACGGGCGATGCCCTGACGGATCTGGTGGGCATAGCCGCTGAATTCCTGGCCCAGGGTTAGCGGGGTCGCGTCCTGGGTATGGGTGCGGCCGATCTTGATGATATCCTTGAATTCTGCCGACTTCTGCTCTAGCCCGGCGGC
>NZ_JBXWRS010000012.1:0-63860 GCF_059612985.1 Ruegeria sp. BHSC043
TCAGCAGAAGCAGGGTCATCAGCAGGCCCAGCGGCAGCCGCCCGCGCGCCGACCGGACCGCGTCGGTGATCACCGCGCCGAAATGCACGGCGAAGGGGACAAGAAACGCCACGAAACCGGTGATGCCTTTAACGAACAGAAGGCCGTACCAGGTGTGGTGGCTTCCGATGGGCATGTATTCGACCAAATGCGCACCGGGCTGAACCGTTCCGTGACCAAACAGCACCGCGTCGGACTGCCAGCGTTCATAGGCGATGCGTTGCAGGGTTTCGCGCACGCGGGTGCTGTCGGCGCGCGCCGATTTGAAATTCTGCAGCGCCTGATTGCCGAGATCGATCGCGGCGGCCCCCCACGCCGCGGACGCCGTCGCTACGGCCGACACCAGAAACCATCCCACGCTGCGCGCCACCAGCGGCAAAAGGCGCGGCCCCAGTGTGCAGGCCACCAGCCCGACCAGCCCCATGCGGGATTTCGACGCAAAGATCATGAGAATACCCGCGCTCAGCCCGACGGCCATCCATCCCCGGTGCCGTTCTTCGAGTGCGAACAGGACCATGCATACCCCCAGCAGGGCGGCAAATGGCGACCAGGGCGCGAAGAACTGCCACCTGGGCGTCCAACTGGCCGGGTCGATCGTGTAGAGATAGACTGAGAAATACTCGGGCCCCGGCCCACCGACCGCCTTCAGCGGTGAGGTGAAGATCTGGCTGGGCAGGCCCAGATAAGGTGCCGCCAACAGCGGGGGCGCAAGGCACAGGGTCCACAGCCCCAGCTTGCACTGGCCCCGCACCAGAACCTCGCGCCGGATCGGCAGCACGGCCCCGGCCAGGATGAACAATGGAATAAGCGCCCAGCCCTTGGCCCAGCCGATCGAGGATTTGATAGTCTTGCTCAGCCCCAGCCCCCAATCCAGATGGCCGGCCCACAGTGCACACAGCATCAACAGCATGCCGGCCATCCATAGCCAAGCCAGCGCCGGAACCGGCCCGGTGGCCCGCAGATCCGGACGGATCGCCGGCCCCAGATACAGGGCCAGCGCCGCCAACCCCGCCAAGGACCATCCCAGCACCGGCCCCACGACATAGAGCGCGCCGATGGCATAGAACGGCCATGTCCAGACCAGCGCGCACCAGACAAGCCGCTCGGCCGGGTTCTGCGGCTCGGCCTGGGTCATGCCTTGTTCTCGCCTGTGTCTTTCAACAGCCGCGAGATCAGCGGGTTACGGACCCATGCCAGCGTCAGCCCGATCAGAAGCATCAACGTGGCGGCAATCCCGGCCGCGATCGACAGCTTCTTGTTGGGTGAAGACGGCCGGTCCGGCAGCGACGGATTTTCCAGCACCTGGATCAGCGGGTACGAGGCATAGACATCGGTCTTTTTCGATTCCGACCGGGCGATGGCCGAGGCAAAAACGGCTTCGGCCACGGCAAAATCCCTTTGACGGTCTTCAAGTTCGGCGGCCACCGGCGCCAGCGCGGACAGGCGCGAAGTTTCGGCCGCGACCTGTGCGGCGAGGGTTTTTACATGCTTCTCCTGCCCCGCGCGCAGGGCGTTTTCGCGGACAAGCTCGCTGAGCAACTGCGCGCGCTCTCCCTCGGGGGCGCGGTCCAGACCCGAAAGCTGCTCGACCGACAGGCCGGTCACCTCGGCCGCGCGTTGGACGGCAACCTTTCGTGCGCCTTCATATTCCTCCCGCGCTGCGCGATAGACCGGATGGCGCGGCCCGTAATTGGCATCGGCCTGCGCCAGCTTGGCCGCGCCGGCCGAGACATCCTTGAGCAGCGATATGTATTGCGCGTCGGCGTACAGCTTTAGCGTCACCGCAGCGGCATCCGGAGGCAGATCCAGCGCCACTTCAAGCGCCGCGACGCGCTCGGCCTGGCGGGCCAGCGTGCTTTCCTCGGCCCGCAGCGTTTGGCGCGCACGGTCAGTGGCGGCCACCTGCTCACGGTATTGGGCGGCAGAGAGCAGCCCACTCTGCCGCTGCAACTGCTCGATCGCAGCGCGGGTTTCACGAACCGAGCGCTGATAGTCTTCGATTGCGCCGCTGTTGCTGGCTTCGCGCGTGGCGATTTCGTCCGCGCGCAAGGCGTCGATCTCGGCAAAGAACGCAGCGACAAGGGCATCGCCGTGGCGTTGCGCGTCCCCCGGGCTGGCGGCCTCCATTTCGATATGGATCAGGCTGGTCTGGTCCACCAGGCGGATGCGCGGCTTGCCGAACGCATCGCGTTCCGCGCCGACGGCGCGCGCCGCCGCATCCAGGATGCGATCCGCAGACAGCAGGCGCTTGTAGGTTTCGGTGGGGCTGATCGACCCGTTGGCAAAGGCTGAATTGGCGTAGGACGAGGCCTGCCCGATATTTGCCAGATTGACCGAGGCCGACGCGCCCGATCCCGGCAGGATCAACGAGGCGTGGGATGCGTATTTGACCGGCGCGGTTGCCAGATACCCGCTGATCGGGGCCCAGATGCAGCTGGACCCCAGAAGAAAAAGCGCAACATATCGCGGCAATCGTCCGGCATCGGTCAACCGCCCACCCTTGAGGACGCGCCGCCAACCCAGAGACCGGATGTCGCTGCGGCTTATACGCGCCCAGTCCCAGGAACGGTTGGGCGCAAGGGGCTGATGGTTGTCGGAAATCTGGTTCGGCATATCACATCCTCTCTCAAAGAAGTGATAGACCGGGACGGCATGGGCTGTCCGCTGCGCAATGGGTTAGACTGGGGCGGGTTGGGACAGGCCCACTATCCGAAAGGATGGGCGTGGGTCAGAACAGGCCCGCCTCGCGCGCGGCCATTGCGGCCTGGGTCCGGTTGCTGACACCCACTTTGCGGTACAGCGTTTTCACATGCAGCTTGATCGTCGGCTCGGACAGGTCCAGATCGCGGGCGATCTCCTTGTTCGACTTGCCCTCGGTCAGACCCTTGAGGACCTGGCGCTCGCGCTCGGTCAGTTTTTTGGCCATCGGATGGGTGTCGTTCGGCTGCTCGGCGCTCATGAAACCGACGGGCAGATATTGCTCACCCATGGCCATGAAACGGATGGCGTTTACCAGCGACTTGGCCGGAAGGGTCTTGGGCACGAACCCGGCGGCCCCCAGTTCGAGCGCACGTTCGGCCAGACCGCGCGAGGCATCGCCGGTGAACAGCGCCACATGCCGCGCCCGATCCATGCCAATGCAGGTTTCCAGCCCACTCAGCCCGTTCATGCCCGGCATATTCAGATCCAGCAGAACCAGATCAAACGGACCCTCGGATTCGATCTTGGCCTTTGCGGTCGCAAAATCCGGCGCGGTGGTGGGTTCGATCCCGCCCGTGGCCTCAATGAAGGCGACAAGCGTGTCCAGAACCAGATCGTGATCGTCGGCGATAAGAACTTTCATCAATGAACTCCATGTGCCTCCATCCAGACCTGAAAAGGTTAATAAAGCATTGATGATCGGCGGTGAAGCCTACCGAACGGACAGGCAGATACCCGATCGGATAGGAGCAACTGGCCGGATTTCCGGGCGGTGCCGCATCCGGGCCGTGCCGATCAGCCGATTTCTCCGCCAACTCTCCTGATGCTCGTCTGTACCGGTGCCGACACCGCGGACAGGTTTAGGGCAAGAGTTCAATTCATGTTCGGAGAGTTCCATGCACTTCCAAGCCGCAAACGCCCTTTTCGACGGCGCACACACCACGCCCGGCACCGCGCTGCCGATCACCGAAATCCTTGGGCAGCCGGTGGTGAATGCAGAATCAGGGCCGGTCATCAACACGCTTTTGGACGGTCACCGCCGAACCGTTTTTTTCCTGAATGCGCATTGCGCGAATGTCCGGGCAAAGGATGACCAATATCGAGCAGCCCTGACGCAAGCCGACCTCGTCCTGCCCGACGGGATCGGGGTCGAGCTTGCTGCCTCGATGCAGGGCGAACGCCTGGCCGAGAACCTGAACGGAACCGACTTTGTCCCGCGCCTGGTCCTGCGCGCGGCCAAGCTGGGCCAGTCGGTCTATCTGCTGGGCGGAACGCCCGGCACCGCACAGGCCGCAGCAGCGCGCCTGCAAGACATGGCGCCCGGCCTTAGGATTGCCGGTTCCCGCGACGGGTTTGGGGGCATCGAACGGGCGGACGTAGCCTTGGACGAGATCAACCAGTCCGGCGCAGATATCCTGCTGGTGGCGATGGGCGTTCCGCTGCAAGAACTGTGGATTACGCGGCACCGCGCACGGCTGAACCCAAACCTGGTGCTGGGTGTCGGCGCGTTGTTCGACTTTCTGGCGGGCAACGTCCGGCGGGCCCCCGGGATCGTGCGGCGGGCCCGGATGGAATGGGCGTGGCGGCTGGCGATGGAGCCGCGCCGCATGGCCCGCCGCTATCTGATCGGAAATTTCGAATTTCTGGGACGGTGCGTCGCCCAGGCTCTCGGCGGGCTGACGCCCAGCCGTAGTCTTGACCTGACCGTTGCGCTGGCGGCCATGACGGTTCTGGCCCTTCCAATGCTGGCAATTGCCGCGCTTGTCCGGTTGGACAGCCGCGGCCCGGTCCTGTTCCGGCAGACGCGAGTGGGCAGGAACGGGGTTCCCTTCACCGTCTACAAGTTCCGCTCGATGACCACCGACGCCGAAGCACAACGGGCCAGCCTGCTGGCGCAGTCCGACCGCGCAGGCGTGTGCTTCAAGGCACGTCAAGATCCGCGTGTGACACGGGTGGGCAAGCTTCTGCGCCGCTTCTCGCTGGATGAGCTGCCGCAGATCCTCAACGTCCTCAAGGGCGACATGTCGATCGTCGGACCGCGCCCTGCCCTGCCTGAGGAGGTCGCCAAATACCCGCCGCGCGCGCTTGAACGCCTGGCCGTCCGCCCCGGGATCACCGGCCTGTGGCAGGTGTCGGGCCGGGCCGCCATCGACTTCGACCGGATGATTGACCTGGACACGGCCTATGTGCGGTCCCGCTCGGCCCTTCTGGATCTGATGCTGATTGCCATGACCGTGCGGGCCGTCGTGTCCGGCCGCGGCGCCTACTGAGAAAACCCAAGGAGAATTGATATGACCAAGATTCGCAAAGCCGTCTTTCCCGTCGCCGGACTGGGCACAAGGTTTCTGCCCGCGACCAAGACCGTGGCCAAGGAAATGCTGCCGCTGATCGACCGCCCGCTGATCCAATATGCCGTCGACGAGGCGCGCGCGGCCGGGATTGAAGAGTTCATCTTCATTACGTCGCCCGAAAAAACCGCGCTGGAGGCCTATTTTGGGCGGAATACGGCGCTTGAACGCAAGTTGAAGGATGGTGGTAAAACCGAGTTGTTGAACAACCTGCGCTGCGCCGAGCTGGTGGATGGCAAATACTGCTTTGTCCGGCAGGACGCGCCCCGTGGATTGGGCCATGCTGTGTCGCTGGCGCGCGAATGTGTGGGCAACGAGCCGTTTGCCGTGATCCTGCCCGATGACGTCATCAGCGCCCGACGCCCAGCCTTGGCACAGATGGTCCAAAGCTATTGTGACCAAAACGGCCACATGGTTGCGACCCAATCCGTGCCGTCCGACAGGATCGGGTCCTACGGGGTGGTCGATATCGCTCTGCAGGCCGGGCGTGTGCAGAGCCTGCGCGGCTTGGTTGAAAAGCCCAACCCCGAGCAGGCGCCGTCGAATTTCGGCATCGTCGGGCGGTATATCCTGCAGCCGTCGATCTTTGGTCGTCTGGCCGGCCAGGCACCGGGTGCGGGAAATGAAATTCAGCTGACCGACGCCATCGCTGCGGATATCGAAACCGCTGGCTGCTCGGGCTATGCCTTCTCGGGTGAACGCTTCGACTGCGGCTCGGTCGCCGGGTATCTTGAGGCCACCGCGGTCTTTGCCCTGCAGCGGTCAGAGCTGCGCGAAGAGTTTGAGCGGATCATGGCGCAGCGCATGGGCCACCTGCGCCCGGCCGCGTAGCGAAGGGCACCTATCCGTTCGGATAGGTGCTTATCCCGATGCCCGTCTGTTGCCCTGCCACGCTTTCTGATCTTGTGCAGATGGACACTAGGAGAATGACATGCGGATTTTACTTGCAGCTCTGGCAATGGTTCTGACCTTGGGCCAGGCACAGGCTAAGGATCTGGCCGAACCCACCGGAGAGGTGGTTCTGACGATCACCGGCAACCTGACTCGGCCCGGAGCCGAGGACGGAGCGCGGTTCGACATGGACATGTTGAAAGCCTTGCCCGCGCGGACTTTTGCGACCTCGACGATCTGGACCGAAGGTGAGAACTCCTTTGTCGGCGTGCCGTTGTCGGTCCTGCTGGAGGCTGTCGGTGCAGATGGCCGCATGATCCGCGCCACGGCGATCAACGACTATGCGGTTGAAATCCCGATAGACTCAGTCACCGACAGCGACCCGATCGTGGCTTATGAGATGGACGGCGCCGAGATGTCGCGCCGGGAGAAGGGCCCGCTGTGGATCGTCTACCCCTATGACAGCGACCCGAAATACCAGACCGAGGTGACCTATTCGCGCAGCATTTGGCAACTCGATCGCCTCGAGGTCGTTAAATAGCTTGCAACCGGACCGAGTGCAGTAATGAGTAAAGCGCAGTGAACTATCGATGGGGCTCGGGTTGAGCGGTACCGGCACGCACATTTTGCGACGCCGATGGGTCTTCGGGCTCATCGGCTTTGGCGTTTTGTTAGGTCTGGTCGCGGTAGCGTGGCTGTCAGCGCAGGTGTTTACAGATTTCAACGACCGGCGGGCGGCGCCTTCGGACAATGTCCAATGGACGCTGTCGCAGGTCGAGGTTGACTATCTGTCCTACCTGAACGCTCTGGAAACTGCGTCGGCGGCCCAGGACGCGGAACATGGCACATTGGATCTGGTGCGCCGGCGGTTCGACCTGTTCTACAGCCGTGTCGATACGCTGGCACAATCCCGTGTGTTTCAACCGTTGCGCCAGGATGACCGGTTCCGCTTGCCGTTGGAGCGGGTGACCCAGCACCTGAACGCCGCAATCCCGTTGATCGACGGGCCGGATGCGGAGCTGGCCGAACAACTGGACGATCTGAAACGCGCCGCCCTTGAGATCGGTCCGCATGTCCGCACGTTGGCCGTTTCGGGCATCTCGTATTTTGCCACCGAGTCGGACCAGCAGCGCACCCAGACCGCCGCAAATCTTCTGCGATTGGCGATTCTGTCGGGAGCCTTGCTTCTGACCTTGGGTGCCGTCAGCGCCTATCTTCTGGTGGTCAACCAGCGCGCTACGCGCCGCGGCAGGGCGCTGCGGCAGGCGAATGAACGGATGAACACGATCCTCTCCACCTCGTTGGACGCGGTGATCGTGGTCGATTCCAAGGGCGACGTGATCGAGTTCAACCCAGCTGCCGAGGCAATATTCGGCTATACGGCAGATCAGGCACGGGGTCGCGCGATTGGTGACCTGATCGTGCCGCCGCATCTGCGCGCGGCTCATCGTGCCGGCATGGAACGTATGCAGGCTGGTGGAGAACGGCATGTCGTCGGTAAGGGGCGGGTCCAGTTGGAGGCGATGCGCGCGGATGGCGAGCAGTTCCAGGTCGAACTGGCGCTGCAATCGGCCCGGGCGGGTGATCAGGAAATCATCATTGGCTTTGTCCGTGACATCTCGCAGCGGGTGGCGGCGCAGCAGGAACTGATCCATGCCCGCGACCAAGCCCTGGCCGGTGAAAAGGCCAAGGCCGATTTCCTGACCGTGATGAGCCACGAAATCCGCACGCCGCTGAACGGGCTGCTGGGCAACCTCACGCTGTTGAAGAACACCCGCACCACCCGCGAACAGGCGCGGTTCGTCGAGAACATGGAAATCTCGGGCCAGATCCTCCTGAGCCACGTCGACTCCGTTCTGGACATCGCCCGGTTCGAGGCCGGGAAACTGTCGGTCGCGTTGCAGCCCACCGACCTGAACGACATCCTGCAAGAGATTGTGGACGGTCAAAGCGGCAACGCCGCATCGCGGGGGAACTCTATCTCTTGGCAATGGGTGGGCGAGGCGCGCCCCTGCGTCGCCGCCGATGCCCAAAGGTTGCGGCAGATTCTTCTGAACCTTGTCGGCAATGCCGTCAAGTTCACCGAAAACGGCCGGATTTCGATCGAGGTCGAAGTGACCGAGCCTGGCCCCTCTGCGGGGGTCAACATCTTTGAATTCCGCATCATCGACACGGGCAACGGTATTGGCTCGGATGAGGTCGACGTGATCTTTGATGATTTCCACACCAGTGATCCAACCATCGGTCGAGCCACCGGGGGCAGCGGTCTGGGACTGGGCATCGCACGTCGGTTTGCTCAGGCCATGGGCGGAGAGATCGGCGTCGAAAGCACGCCCGGCGAGGGCAGCGTGTTCTGGGTTTGCCTGCCGCTGCAGGACGCGGAATTGGACGCCAACGTTGACAGCGACCAGCCAGAGGTTCAGCACGCCCAGCCGTTGGACGTGCTGGTGGTCGAGGACAACGAGATCAACCGCGAGGTGATCTGCAACATGCTGAAACTGGACGGCCACCGGGTGACGGTTGCCCAGAACGGTCAACTGGGCGTGGACGCGGCGGCAGCGCATCGATTCGACGTGATCCTGATGGATATCAGCATGCCGGTCATGGACGGCCCGACTGCGACGCGCCACATCCGCAGCGGGGGAGGGCCTTCGGCGGACATACCGATCATTGCCGTTTCGGCCAACGTGCTGCCTTATGCGGTCGACGAGTTTAGCTCCGCCGGGATGACGGCCTTTGTCGGCAAGCCGATTGCCCTGGATGCCTTGCGCAAGGCCCTGAGGGCGGTCACCGAACCCGACGCTTTGATCCAGCCCGAGGACGAAGCGGATCACATCGGCGATCTGCGCGCCAGCCTTGGCGCCGACGTGTTTGATAAGCTGCTTGCCAAATACCTGTCCGAAGGGGATGCCATCGTCGCGCAACTTGCCCAGTTGGAGGCCGGTGAAGCCGATCTGCACCAGGTCGCGCAGGAGTGTCACAGGCTGGCGGGAAGCGCGGCGACCTTTGGTGCGATTGGGTTCCGTGATGCGCTGATTGCAGTCGAGATGGCCGCAAAATCCGCAGACCGTCAGCAAGTCACTGACCTGTTGTGCGGTCTGCCCACAGTATGGGAGCGGGCAAAAGCTGCGCTGCCCGCCCCCGGTGCGGTCAAGGGCTGAGCAGAACCGCGGCCCCGACGATGCCCAGCGACCGGGCGATTTCGGTAACTCCGGTGACCTTGCTGTCGTAACAGGCAACGGCATCACCCGGCAGAACATAGGGATCGTAGTCGTCGCGGTCTCCGCGACGCAGCAGCTTTTCTATATTGCGCTCGATCACGACCGAGGATCCGGTCACGGGGTTGCGCGTGAACAGCACTGCGCTGCGGTTAGCGTTTGTCGTCTTCGACCCGCCGACGCAGTTGCTGTCGACCACGGCTTGCAGGAACCGGGTGCCATACGGCACCTCGCGCACGTCGCGCCCGATGGCGGACTGGGCGTTGCCCGCGGCCGGTTGGGTCAGGTTCGACATGTAAAGCGTCACGCCGGGCGGGCTGATCGGGCTGGGGCGCATCAGCGCGTCCTGGAAGCACCCGCGACTGTTGACCACGATCTGGTCGCCGGTCAGCAGCATGATGTCGGTCGGGTCCGATCCTTCGAACACGCCGCGCAGATCCATGCGATAGATGCGCCCCTGACGGTGCAGCTCGACCGCCGAAAGATCGGCATCCGGCCGCACCCCGCCCGCGGCCCGCAGCGCCACCGACAGGTTGCGCCCTTCGGTCGAGGCCCCCAGCGCGCCCTGGCGCCGACGGTCGAGGGAATCGCCCGGAACACCGCCGATCTCGACCGAGTGCGGCTCGAACACCGCGCCGCGCACACCCACGGTCACCGAGGCAAAATCGCTGACCCTCACGGTTACGCGGGGTTCGGCGTCATAGAACTGGGCCGCAACCAGAACGCGGGCCACCTCTTGTTCGACCTGCTCGGTGGTGCGGCCCTGGGCGCGCACGGGTGGCAGGTAGGGCAGCTTGAGGTCTCCGTCACGCGAAACGACATATGCGTCGCTCAGCAGATCATCCCCTTCGATGGTGATCTGGACCATGTCGTTGCGCGAGAGTTTCTCGCCCAACAAGGGGCTGAGCGCTGGTTGAGACCATTTCGCATAGGCACGTGCGCCCTGGTCGCCGGCCTGCGGCATGCAGGTCTGGCCGTTCATCGCGGCGGCTTGCAACAATGGCGTGTCGCCCCGCCGACGTCCGGGTTCGCGGTATTGCGCCTGATAGCTTTCGCCGCGTGATACGGCTTCGATGTTGCGGGGGGTCTGCATGCTGCTGCACCCCAGCAGGGTCGAGGCGCTGACCGCCGTAATAAGGAAAGTCTTGAAACTCATGGTCATTTTCATCTCCTGATCTGTCACAGAAGATAAACCCCGCCGCGCGGCCTGCGTCAGTCCGGCATCGGGATGACGGCTTGTCCCATTCGGATAGGTCCCTCTCCGAACGGTCCTCTGCCCCGTCCGACCGCGTCCGGGACACAGACCTTGGCCACCCGTAAAACGGAACCAACAACTGTTTTTCGGGATCACGGCGTCATGACGCACAGCTTTGCACATTCCGGTTTTCTGCGGCACCTGTTGGCTTATACCGCCTCCGAAGTGGCGGCCAAGGCGTCGCGGCTGGTCGTCGTGGTGGCCGTTGCCCGTACCCTGAGCCCCGAAGCGATCGGTCTGGCCGCAGCGGCTCTGGCGGCGGGCGACATCCTCAAGGCGCTGACCGAGACTGGGGTGAACCAGCGTATCATTCAGGCCCCGCCCGAGGAGCTGGCGCAGCGGTGCAACACGGCGCACCGCATCTTCTGGGTCTGGTGCGCGGGGCTGTGCCTGCTGCAACTGGCTGTCGCGGCGGCGCTGTTCGCCATGGGCCACACGATGCTGGCGATGCTGTTGGCGGTGCTGGCCGGGGAATACCTGTTCATGCCGGCGGGCTTGGTTCAGGCCGCACTGGCAATGCGCGAGGGCAAGCTGCAGCAGACCGCCGCGATCGCCGGCGGGCAAGTCGTGGGGGCCAATGCCCTGACGGCGCTGCTTGCGGTAGTCTGGGCCTCGCCTCTGGCATTGGTTCTGCCGCGCCTGCTGACTGCACCTGTCTGGCTGGTGCTGATGCGCCGCCTGCGTCGGTGGTCGCCTGATCGTCGGGCCGGGTTTGCAGCCTTGAAACCTTTCGCGGTCTACGGCTGGGCCGTTCTGGGCGTCGAACTGGTCAAGGTTCTGCGCCTGCAGGCAGACAAGCTGGTGGTGGGCGCAATGATGGGCGCTGAGGCGCTTGGCATTTATTTCATGGCCTTCAATGCGGGCCTTGGGCTGGCCACTTCGTTCACGCAAGCCTTCTCGGTCGTTCTGTTCCCGCATCTGTGCGCGGCCGAGGACAAGCACGGGGCGCTGCGCCACGGGCTGGGCCTGTCGCTGCTGATCCTGACGCCGCTGGTTTTGCTGCAGGCGGCACTGGCCCCGGTCTATGTGCCGCTGCTGCTGGGACAGGGCTGGGCCGAAATCGCCCCGGTGGTATCGGTTCTGTGCCTTGCGGCCCTGCCGACGGTGATCTGGTCGGCGGTCGCCGGGTGGCTGCGGTCGGAAAACCGCCCCGTCGCCGAATTACGGGTCAGCACGGTTCTGGCCGTGGGTCTGATCGCCAACACGGCCCTGATGGCGCCGCTCGGCCTGATGCCCGTCGCCGTCGGGTACGTCTGCACCTGCAGCGCCATCATGCTGGCCGCTTCCTGGACGCTGCTGCCGCGGGGTTCTGCAATCACTCAGGAGGCGCGCGCCCAATGACCCGGTTTTCCATCATCGTTCCCTTCCACAATGATGCGGCAACCATTGCCGCCACCCTGAATAGCCTGCTGGGGCAGAGCTTTGCGGATTTCGAACTCATCTGCGTGGGCGACAAGCCCTCGCGCCAGACGACCGAAGTTGTCCGGCAATTTTGCGCGCGCGACGCCCGGATGCGGGTTGAGGCCAACCCCAATCGCGGCCCCAGCTCTGCGCGCAACCATGGTGCGGCAGTGGCCACCGGCGACATCCTCGCGTTCTGCGACGCGGATGACCTGTGGGTCACCGACAAGCTGGCCCAATTGGACCGGTTGTTTGCAGATACCAGCATTGATGCGGCCTTTGGCCAGATCGGGTTCTTTTCCGAAACCCCCGGCGATTGTCCGACGCGCTCAACGGTTCCCACCGATCCCCTGACCATTCCAGACCTGCTGGCGGAAAATGCGGTGTGCACGATGTCGAACCTTGCAGTGCGCCGCCAGGTGTTCGCTGCTGTCGGCGGACTGAACCCGGCTGCGGTCCACAACGAGGATCTCGAGCTGCTGATCCGCTTGGCAGGCGACGGCCACGTGATCATCGGCGTCGATCGCCTGCAGGTCTGGTACCGGACCAGCGGCAGCGGTCTGTCTTCGGACCTCGAGGCGATGCGGGCCGGGCGCGCAAGGGCGGTTGCAACGGCGGCCCGCTATGGCGTTTCACCATCGCCTGCATCTGAGGCGATTTACATGCGGTATCTGGCCCGCCGCGCGCTGCGTCTGGGGGCAGAACCGTCGATGGCCCGCGCCTATGCCCGCGCCGGTCTGGCGCTGAGTGCGCGCAGCTTTCTCAACCCCATTCGGCGCGGTGTGCCCACTGCACTTGGCGCGGCACTGGCCCCCGCCCTGCCCCGCCCGATCCGTCAGGCGCTGTTTGCCCGCTGATCCCAACCAGGAGACCCAAAATGCCCCAGGCATCCATTATTGTTCCCGCCTACAACACCGCCGCGACCCTCGCCGAGACTCTGGCCTCGCTTCTGTCGCAGACCCATGACGATTTCGAGATCATCATCGTGGATGACGGCTCGCAAGACGAAACCCGGGCCATTGCCCGCGCCCATGCGACCGACCCAAAAGTGCGGGTGATCCGGCAGGAAAACCGTGGCTTGGCCGGGGCGCGCAATACCGGCATCGCGGCCGCGCGGGGAGAGTTCGTTGGCTTCTGCGACGCCGACGACTTGTGGCTGCCCGAAAAGCTGGCCACCCATGTGCGCCACCTGCAGGCCGAACCCGACCTTGCGATCAGCTATTCCGGCAGTGCCATGATTGACGAGGGTGGTCGGCTGATGCGCGTCCGCCAGTCGCCGCGCCTGCGGGACGTAACGGCGGCACATGTCCTGAAACGCAACCCGATCGGCAATGGATCGGCAGCGGTGATGCGCAAATCCGCCTTGCTCGATCTGGCCTACCGTCCGGCGTTCGAGTCCAAGCGCGACTGGGTCTTCGACGAAACCTTCCGCCAATCCGAGGACATCGAATGCTGGCTGCGGCTGATGCTGACGACGGATTGGCAAATCGCAGGCGTACCAGGGTTGCTGACCCGCTACCGGATCCACGCGACCGGCCTGTCGGCGGCTTTGGACCGGCAGTTGCAGGCGTGGGAGCGGATGGTCGACAAGCTGCGTCCGCTGAACCCCGAATTCTTTGCCCGGCACGAGGCGGCGGCGCGCGCCTATCAGCTGCGCTATCTTGCGCGCCGCGCAGTCAGCAATCTGGATCCGCACAAGGCTTGGGAGCTTGCGCAGCGGTCGGTTTCAACCAGCGCCCGACCCCTGATCGAAGAACCCGCCAAAACGTTGACCACCATCATCGCAGCCGCAGCCCTGCGCGCGGTCGGGCCAGCGCCTGTTGTTCAAGCCGGTCGCCTCATGCGCCGCCAGACTTCCATCTGAACCGAGGTTTTCAAATGTCCAAGATCACCGTTCTTCACCTTGTTGATGACACCACGGCCGGCGGAGTCATGCGTATGCTCGACCATCTTGCGCAGCTGCCCGAACTGGCCGGCGAAGTCCACCAAGAGGTTCGCCCGGTCAAGCGGACCGCCTTCAGCTGGGGCAGTTTCGACGCCAATGTCATCGTGTGCCACATCGCCCCCGGCTGGCGCTGCCTGCCGGCCTTCTCGGCCTTGCGGGCGATGCATCCCACCACGCGGCTGGTGCATGTCGAGCACAGCTATACCCGGTCTTTCACCGCCTTGAACGTGCCGCACAAGCGGCGGTTCTTTGCGATGCTGCGCGTGACCTATTCGTTGTTCGATCAGGTCATCGCCGTCAGCAAGGCGCAGGCCGGTTGGATGGCTGAACGGCGGTTGACCCCCGCATCCAAGCTGAGTGTGATTTCGCCCCAGGTTGACCTAAGCGCTGTTGCCCGCGCAGCCGGGCCGGTCGAGGTGGCCCGGGTCATCGGTGCGATCGGACGGCTCGAGCCGCAGAAAGGCTTCGATCTTCTGATCGAAGGGTTTCGTATGTGCCCCAACCCCGATGCGCGGCTTGTGATCTTTGGTGAGGGCAGCCAGCGCGACCGCCTTGTGGCCTTGGCCGCAGGCGACCAGCGGATTGAGTTTCGTGGCCACGCCGACGACCCAGCCGAAGCCTATCGGACCGTGGACGTGGTGGCGATGCCCTCGCGGTGGGAGGCCTATGGGTTGGTGGCGGATGAGGCGCGCGCGGCGCGGCGTCCGGTCATCGTCAGCATGGTCGACGGTCTGCGCGACCGGATCGGGGCAAGCGGCGTGATCCCGTGCGGGTCCGATCCCAAGGCGTGGCGCAAATCGATCGAGGCGGTTCTGGCGGGTACGCCGCCGGTGGTTCCTGCCCTTGCGCCCAAGGCTGATAGATCCCGCTATGCACAGCGGTGGCAGCAGGTGTTCGACCCGGCCAAACGGTTCTGAGGGTGGCGTGGTGATGGCTACGGCAAGGGGCGCCACAAGAACCAGCGGCAATGTCCGGGCGGGCTTTGCGTGGGCGTGTTGGCCAGGTGACCAAAGGGCTCGAAGCCCAAAGCCTCATAGAACCGCGCGGCGGCCGTGTTGGATGTGTCCAGCCACGCAGAATGACACCCGCGCCGGCGCGCCTCGGCAAAGGCGTGGTCCAGCAACTGCCGGCCCAAACCGCGGCGTCGATGGGCCGGGTCGATCCATAAGGTCTTAATCAGCAGCCACCCATAGGAGGTTGCGCCATGCAGGCCGCCCACCCGGCCGGCGCCGTCCTGCGCAATCAGCGTGATGCTGTCATTGACCCCTTGCGGCGCGGTGGCCCGCAGTTCCGCAAGAAGGGCTTGCTCGACCCAGTCCTCCTGCCCGGGGGCGAAAACAATGGACGGGCCCGCCATCGGTCAGGCCCATGCCCGTTGAGTGGGGATCGGTGCGGCACCGCTCATGCCGGGGAAGTTTCCGCGTTCAAGATCTCGATCACCATCGCGGCTGTCCAGGTAAAGCTGCTGCCGCCGCAGGGTTCGGCGGTGACCGGGTCGTAATACTCGGCAAAGCCGCTTTGCTCGATCAGGCGCAGGCTGTCGTCGACGATCCGCTGCACGATCCGGGTCTGGCCCGCGCGTTTGAGCCCATCGGCGATCATGTAGTTCACGATCAGCCAGACCGGGCCTCGCCAGTACCTCAGACCGTCGAACTCCGGGGCCGCCGGGTCGTGGCTGGGCACCAGAAACGGGACTGCGGCACCGATGGCGTCCAACCGCTGGGCGATGGCCTGCGCGCGGTGCTCGGGGACGGAGCAGAACGCCGCCAACAAGCCGCCGATCGAAGGGCTGTCAATCAGCTCCCCGGTGACCCGGTCAAAGCACAGATATTGCCCACGGGTCTCACTCCACAGGGCGTCCATCGCCGCGATGCCCGCTTGCGCATAGGCGCGCGAAGCGCTTGCGATCTCGGCCTCGCCCAGGTCGTCGGCCAGCGCCGCCAAGTCCAGGCACGAGCGGATCAGGATCGCGTTGAAACCCGGATCGACAACCCGGAACGGCGAGGCGTCATGCAGCTTGGAATTATCCCAGCCAAGGTCGCGGAAATGTTGTACCAGCCAGATATAGCGGCGGTATTCTTCATCAGTCGGCCTGTGCGCCGGGTTGGCATGGGCTACGTCGCGACGCTGGAACGGGGCCACGCCCTCGGTCGGGACCCGGGCCAGCGCCGCGTCCCAATCGACCGAATTGTCGCGCCCCGATTCCCACGGGTGGATGATGGCGACCAGTCCGGTGCCCTGCGGGTCGCGGTTCGTGTAGAACCATTGGTGCCAGGCATGAATCTTGGGCAGCAGGGCGCGGGCCTGCGCATCGGCCAGCGCCCGGTTCTTCGCCCGCGCATGGATCCGCCGCACGGCGAACCCAGCCACCGCCGGTTGCGTGATGCCCGAGGTGGGAACCGCGTGGCCCGTGGCCCAGACGTCCGGCCCCGGGAAATAGCCGTCATTCATCTCGTGAAAGATGATGTGCGGCACCATGCCGTCATCCCACTGATGCCGGAACAAGGTCTCGATCTCGCGCCAGGCGCGGGCTTCGTCGAAATGCGAGAACCCAAGGGCGCTGAGCGCGCTGTCCCAGTTCCACTGGAACGGATAGAGGCCGTGGGTGGGCACCGTGTAGTCGCCCCGGTCATTACGGGTCAGAACGGTGCGGGCCTGTTCGATCAGATCCTGTTTCATTTCGCGCTCCTCAGGCTACGGCCAGGGTTGTTTCGGGGTCGAACCAGCGCACCCGGTCTGGCTGCGGGGCCAGGGTCAGGGTGTCGCCGCGGCGGACTTTCAGATCGCTGTCCAGAACCGCGCGGAACAAGGCGCCATCCACGCTGCAGGTGACCAGAAGGTGCGCGCCCAACGGTTCGACCACCTTGACCGTGGCGGCCAGGCCCGTGTCGGCCGGGCGCAGATCCTCGGGGCGGATGGCGAAATGCAGCGGCGTGGTCCGGGACGGCCCGTCGAGGATCTGGCCCGCGACTGTCCATTTACCGTCTCCGGTCGGAGTGGCGGGCAAGAAGTTCATCGGCGGATTGCCGATGAACCCGGCCACGAACTCGGCCGCCGGGTTGCGGTAGACTTCGATCGGCGAGGCCGCCTGAACGATCTTGCCCTGATGCATCACGCTGATCCGGTCGGCCATGCTCATGGCTTCGACCTGGTCGTGGGTGACATAGATGGCGGTGGTGTTGCTTTCGGCCAGAACGCCTTTGAGCTCGGCCCGCATCTCCATCCGCAGCAGCGCGTCCAGGTTCGACAGGGGCTCGTCCATCAGGATCACGTCGGGCTCCATCGCCAGGGCGCGGGCCACGGCGACGCGCTGGCGCTGACCGCCGGACAGCTCGCCGGAATAGCGCCCCAGCAGCTGGTCGATATGCATCAGACCCGCCGTGCGCTCGACCCGGCGCTTGACCTCGTCATTGGGCAGTTTCTGCATCCGCAGGCCGAACCCGATGTTTTCGAAAACGGTCAGATGCGGGAATACGGCATAGTTCTGGAATACCATGGCGATGCCCCGATCCTTGGGCGGCAGGTGATCCACCCGGCGCCCGCCGATCCTAACCTCGCCCTCGGTCGCGGTTTCCAGCCCGGCGATAATCCGTAGCAAAGTCGTCTTGCCGCAGCCCGAGGCCCCCAGCAGAACCATGAATTCCTGGTCTTTGATGGTCAGGTTGATGTCGTGCAGCGCCTGATAGCTGCCAAAGCGTTTCGCGACATTTATTATTTGAATTTCTGCCATTATTCCAACTCCTTGGGGCTGTCAGCGGTTGGCGATGCCCCACATGGCGAACAGGTATTTGCGCACGGCGAAGATGAAGATCAGTGCCGGCACGACCAATATGAAACCACCCGCGAATTTCAGATGCAGCGGGGAGGTGTCGAGGTTCTGCAGCAAAAAGGCCGTCAGGGTCCGGTTCTCGATCGTCAGGACGGCGGCGGCAAACACCTCGTTCCAAGAGATCACGAAGGCGAAGATGGCCGAGGCCGTGATCCCCGGCAGGATCAGCGGCAGCACCACCTTGGTGAAGGCGGTCAGCCGGGTGCAACCCAGCGTCCAAGCGGCCTCTTCCAGTTCCAGCGGGATGCCGGAAAACAGCGAAAAGGTGATCAGCACCGCAAATGGGAGCGCCAGCGTGGTGTGCACAAGGGACAGGCCGAATACCGTGTCATCCAGCCCGGTCTGGATGAACATCACCGCCAAGGGCAGTGCCAGCAGCGGCAGCGGAAAGGCGCGGGTCAGCAGGATCAGCAGGCGGAACGCCTCTTTCCCGCGAAAGTCGAACCGTGACAGGGCATAGCCCGCCGGCGCGCCGATCAGGATCGACATGATCATCGTCAGCCCTGCCACCAGGATCGAGTTCTTGAGTGCGGTCAGGATGCCCGCGAAGCCCGCAAAGAACCCCAGGCTCCCCAGGTCGAATTCGGGGATGAAGGGCTTGGGAAAGCTGTTCACCGTTTCCGGCGAAGACAGCGTGTTGATCAGCAGGAAATATAGCGGCACCAGCACCCAGGCGCACAGCAGCACCACCGCGGCGATGTAGACATAGCGTCCGGCCCGGCGCGTATCGGGCGCGGCGACATCGGTCGTGACGGTCGTCATATCGTGGCTCCTTTCGGGACACGCAGGGCGCGCAGGATGATCAGGGTGAACCCGATCGAGATGGCGAGGATGATCAGCGCCATCGCCGCCGCCGCGCCGCTGTCAAGCAGGTCGAACTGATAGGCGTAGGTTTCGCTCATGAGGACGGGGAACAGGGTTCCCCCCAGGGCCAGCACCACGGCGAACACCTCGAAGGCCAGGATCACGCGCAGCACCAGTGCCGTCTGCAACGACGGGCGCAGCAGCGGCAGGGTGATGCGGGTGAAGCGTTTCCAGGGTGAGGCGCCAAAGACCTCGGCCGCCTCGTAATATTCCTTGGGGATCAGACCGATCCCGGCCACCAGGATCACCAGCATGATCGCGGTGGCGCGCCAGATCTCGGCCAGGGCGATGGCCAGGAACACCACGCCGGGGTGCTGATAGCTGAGGAAATTCACCGGCCGGTCCACCACGCCCAGCCCAGCAAGCATGGAGTTCAAAAAACCCGACTGTTCGAAGATTGCCAGCCAGATGATGCCCGCTGCCAGATCCGAGATACCCAGCGGGATGGTCCACACATACAGCACCAGATCGCGCCCGCGCTGCATCTTGTTGACCATGGTGGCCATCAGCAACGCCACCGCCAGTTGCACTGGAACAACCGCCGCCGCCAGCAGCAGCGTGTTCTGCAACGAGATCGGGAATTTCCAGTACCCGACCACCTGCCGGAAATTGTCCAGCGTGAATCCGTCCCCGGTGCTGAAGGCCTGTTTGGCGACCAGAACGAAAGGATACAGGAAGAACAGACACAGAAACGCCGTCACGGGCAGAATCAGCACATAGGGCAACACACGAGCGTTCATCTGATCGCTCCTTTCCTTGCGGAAGTTCCGGTGGTTTCGGGCAGAGAGTTCGGGGGACACCGGGCCCGCGTCAAGCCCGGTGTCGGGATCAGGTCAGACCCTTATTCGACGGGGCATGGACCGTCCGAAGGCGCATCCGGAGCCCAGCAGGGCGCGCCGGTTTCCTGCATGATCGCCTCCAGCGCGCCTTTCTGATCGTCCAGCACGGTGCGGATGTCCTGACCGGCCAGCACGATCCGCTCGAACGCATCGGTATAGACACGGTTGAAGTCACCGCCCTTGTCGCCCAGTCCCGCGGGCAGCAGACCGGGGTTGGCATCGGCCGAGCCGCTCATCTTGGCGACCGCGTCGCCTGCGGCCTTGACGGCCGGCGGCAGGTCCGCGGGCAGGTCAACCGCGACGACCGGAAAAAAGTTCGTCGCACGCAGTGTGGCGATCTGGGTTTCCGGCTTCATCATGTAGGCGACCAGAGCTTTGGACGCTTCCATGTCCGGTGCGGTTTTGGGGATCGCAACACCAGCCAGAACCGGCATGAAGCCGCGCCCGGTCGGGCCCGCCGGGGCCGGGAAGGCCACGAAGTCATCAGGCCGCTCGTTGAAGGCCTGCGCCAGACGCGAGGTGTGGTCGAACACGATCCAGGCATCGCCCGAAAGCAGCTGTTCCTGCATGAACGAGAAATTGGTCGAGGCCGGGTTGGTATGTGCCCACAGCTCGCGGAATTTTTCCCACGCGGTTACGGCTTCATCGCTGGCAAAGGTCCGCACCACGCCGTTCGTATAGGACGGGTACAGATAACCCTGGAAGAAGCGGTGCTTCAGGCCCTTGGGTCCGGCCGGAAAGCCGAATTTCGGCTCGCCCGCAGCCTCATGCGCGTTGGCGGCCCATTCGATCAACTGGTCATAGGTCAGCGCATTGATGTCGGCACCTTCGGGCAGGTACTGCAGCGCCTCCTTGTTGGCCGCCATGATATAGCTGGCCTGCATCCAGGGGATGTATTGCAGGCTGTTAGTACCCAGCTTGGCCAGTTCGTTGAACGTGTCCGAGGCCGAAGCGATACCCAGATCATCCAGGTCGACCAGATCATCGGGGTTCATCGCCGAGAAATCACCATGCAGCGCGCCCAGCACGCCGATGGTACCCGAGCCGGCCTGCAATTCGGCCTGCAGACGCGTCAGCCAGGGGCCGCCGTCATTGGGCTGGTAGTCCACGCCACCCTCGAAGCCTGAAAGAACCTGTTCGCGCATGGCCTGCGCCTCTTCGACCGGCTTGGCCTGCGTCGACCAGAACAGAACCTCGGCTTGCGCCACGTTTGTGGCCAGGGCCAGAACAAGGCCGGATGCGGCACCGACCAGCTTGGATTGAATTGACATGGACTCCTCCCAGAGTTTCGATTGGGCCTTTCGCCCGTTCTGCCTGGTGGGGTCGGTTTGCTGTGCGTGTCGAGCAGCGACTCACCCCAAGCGATGCGGTCAGCATGGTATAACGATATATCTTACGTCAACGAATTTTTGCCAATCGGTTGGCCCGATGTTTTGAAGTTCGCAGGAATTGCACGTTGCAATACCCATGTGGGTTGGGCATTTTGATGATGCAACGATATACCAGAAGTCCGAGAAATGCCCGCCAAACCCACCCTCGCCAGTGTCGCCAAAGCCGCCGGAGTTTCGATTCCGACGGTCAGTCAGGTGATGCGCGGAACCGGGCGGATTTCCGAGCAGACCCGGAAAAAGGTGCTGCAGGCGGCAGAGGCCTTGCACTATGTCACGGACTCGCGCGCGGCGTCGATGCGGTCGGGCGAGAACCGGGAAATCGGGTTTGTTCTGAACCAGTTCGCAAACCCGTTCAACGCCGAAGTCGTCAGCGGTGCGGTCGAGCTGCTGGAGGCCGAGGGGTATCTGGTCTCGATTCTTGATACACGCGACGATGCGGACCGTCAGAGCAGGCAATTGCGGGATTTCATCCGCAACGGGCGCGGCGGCCTGCTGTGGGTACCTGCGCTGGAAACCAGCGCGCAGACGCTAGACCTGCTGCGCACCCATCGGGTTCCCACCGTGACCTTTCTGCGTCACATCAGCCCCGATTTCGACCATGTCGGCATCCGCAATGCCGAGGCGACCGAAACGGCCACGCATAATCTGGCCGACCTGGGCCACAGGCACATCGCGTTTTTCGGCGGCACCGGCATGAACCCGGTCCGCAAGGACCGGATCGCCGGGTATCGACGCGCCGTTCAGGCCAGATCGCTGGCCGCGCCTGTCATCTGGCCCTCGCCCGATACCAAGCGCGCGGGGATGGAGCAGATGCTGAAGCTGCGCGACGCCCATCCCGAGGTGACCGCCATCGTCTGCAACGGCGACATGGTCGCCCTGGGTGCCTGTTACGGGTTGATGCGCGCCGGCCTGGAGCCCGGGCGCGACGTGTCGATCATCGGATTTGACGATACCGAGGACGCCTCGGTCGCGATCCCGGCCCTCAGCACCATGGCGGTTTCGCCCAAAAAGCTGGGCCGCAGACTGGCACGAACCTTGCTGGACCGGATCAATGATCCGGACATGCCTGCCACCGTTTCCGAGGTCTCGGCCCGCTTCATCGCCCGCGAAACCACCGGGCCGGTCGCCTAGAAGCGTCAGACCGATCCGAACGCGAACACTTCCCGGCTTTGAACTGCGGCAATGATCGAGACATCCGCAGCCTTCAGGTCGCCTTACACCAGATCCCGAGGGGTTTTGCCGGCAAAGAAAGCGTCCAGATTGTCGAGAGCACGAAACCCCATCGCATCGCGCGTCGTGGTCGTGGCGCTTCCGATATGCGGGAGCATGAAGATGTTTTCGTACGTCGCAAAACCCGGGTTTCCGCCCGGTTCGGTTGCAAAGCAATCAAGTCCGGCCGCCGCCAGCTTGCCGCTTTTGATCGCGTTCAGCAGGGCATCCTCATCCACCAGCGCGCCGCGCGCCGAATTCACAAGCACGGCGCCATCCGGCAAAGCGGCAATCCGCTCGGCGTTCATCAGGTTCGTGGTGTCCGGCGTCGCGGGGCAATGCAAGGACAGGAAATCCGCAACAGGTAGCAAGCTGTCGAGACTGGCATGATAGATTGCGCCCTGCTCCAGGTCCGGTGACAAGCGCGTGCGGTTGAAATAGTGGATTTGCATGTCGAATCCGCGGGCCTTGGCTGCAAAAGCCCGCCCAACGCGCCCCATACCGATGATCCCCAGGCGGGCCCCGGTCACCTGTTTGCCCACCATGAACGACGGGCTCCAGTTGTTCCATCCGCCGCTGCGCACCAACCGGTCCCCCTCGACCGCACGGCGGGCAGCCCCAAGCATCAACAGCATCGCCAGCTCGGCCGTGGCGTCCGAGAGAACGTCCGGGGTATTGGTCACCACGACTCCACGGGCGGCAAGCGCCGCCAGATCGCAATGATCGACACCCACCGAGTGGTTGGCGATGATCTTCAGCCGCGGATCCAACTGGGCTACGACCTCGGCAGTGAAATGCTCGGAATGGCAGGGCATCATCGCATCGACCTGCGCACTCATCCTGATGATATCGTCGGCTGTGCCGGGTGTGTCCGCTTCGTTCAGCACCACCTCATAGTCGCGTCGCGCCCGAGCGATCGTTGCATCAGACACACGGCGCGGAAGCCACAGGACGGGTTTGTCGCTCATGGCGTCAGTCCTTCTTGATGGCATCTTCCCAGAAGTTGTACAGCGCCAGCGCGATCACGAAGATCGCGATCACCAGAAACGGAAACCCGCCCCAAAACCCGGCAAACCCGGTCGAGATGCTGTGGGCAAGGCCCAGAACAAAGGCCATCATCAACCCGGTTCCGATCACGGCCATGATTATGTTCGTCAAGCGCGACATGATTTCATACTCCTGTTTCTGGCCCGGCGGCGAGTTGGCGCTGCAACCAAGCGGCTGTGCGCAGAAGCCTGTCATCCTCTTCGGCGGCCCCAACCAACTGGACCCCGACCGGGAGGTCATTTTCACCAACCAGCAAGGGAAGGCTCAGACAGGGCAGGCCGGCCAGCGTCCACGTCAGGCAAAACACGGAATCGCCGGTATGGCCGGCGCTGAGCAGGGGCGCCTGCCCCGTTGCCGCCGGTGCGATGACCGCATCGTAATCGTTGAAGAAGTTTGCGAAAAACTCCTGAGCCGAGGCCATGATGCCCAAGGCATCTTCGTATTGCGCCGCACTGATCTTCTGGCCCCGGATGATGGCCTCGTGCATCTCGGCGCTGATCCTGTCGGGATCGCTTGCGGCAATCTCGGCCATGTTCTGGCTGATCTCATGGTCGTAGATCACTTTATGAACGTTTACCAGATCAGCCAGCTGTGCCGAGGCCGAAATGCGTTCGACGCGCCCGTCGAGGGCGTCGACGACGGCGTTCAGGCCTTCGGCCGCATCTTCGTCAAGACGGTCGTTGAAGGGAAAGTCCAGCCACACAAAATCGGGCTCGACCGGGGCTTCGGCCCTCGCGCCGGCCAGCATCTCACCGCGCGGTCGGGCAAAGCTGGCGGGGTCGGTCTGGTCATAGCCGGACACCGCGTCGATCAACAGCGCCGCATCTTCGAGCGAGTTGGCAAAGCCGCCGATCTGATCGAGCGAGACCGAGGTGCGGAACACACCGCTACGCGAGATCGTGCCACGGGTGGGCTTGATGCCGAAGACCCCGCAGAACGAGGCGGGACGAATCACCGATCCACCTGTCTGCGTTCCAATCGCCAGCGGCACATGCCGCGCAGCCACGGCGGCGGCCGAACCGCTGGATGAACCGCCCGGTGAACGGGTGGGATCAAACGGGTTGGTCGTGTCGGTCGGGTGCATGAAGGCAAATTCAGTGGTTTTTGTTTTGCCCAAGATCACCGCACCGGAGTCACGCAGACGTTCGACCAACCGTGCGTCGGCATCAGGTTGGCGACCGGCGAACACCGCGCTGCCCCGTTGGGTCGGCATGTCGCGGGTGTCCACGATATCCTTCAGGCCAACCGGAACGCCATGCAGTTTTCCAGTCGGTCGCCCGGCTTTGCGAATGCGGTCCAATTCCCGCGCCTGATCCAGCGCCGATCCCGCATCCAGATAAGCCCAGGCGCGGATCGCCGGCTCAGTCTGTTCGATCCTTTCAAGGCAGGCCTCGACCAATGCCTGTGACGTGATCCGGCCTGCTCGGATGGCATCGGCGGCGTGAACCGCCGAAAGCAGGGTCAGGTCGTGTTTCGTCATGGCACCCACACACCGAACAGATAGTCCGGGAACCACAACGCAATGCCCGGAAACTGGTACATCAGCACCATGCACAGGATCACGATCGCCAGATAGGGCATCAGCCCGCGGAAGATCTCCATCAGTTCGATCTGCGACTTCAGAACCCCCTTCAGGTAATAGGCTGACATCGCCATTGGCGGGGTCAAGAAAGAGGTTTGAAGGTTCAGGGCAACGAGCATCGCAAAGAAATACGGGTTCACCCCAAAGGTCTCGAGCATCGGCAGGAAAATCGGCACGAAGATGATCAGAATCTCGGACCACTCCAGCGGCCAGCCGAGCAGAAAGATGATCAACTGCGCCAGAACCAGGAACTGCCAAGGCTGCAGGTTCATGCCAACGACCCAGTGTTCGATGACGTCATGCCCCCCCAGATAGGAAAACACGGACGCGAAAGTCCACGATCCGACGAACAGCCAACAGACCATCGCCGTCGCCTTGGCGGTCAGAAAGACGCTTTGCTTGACTTTATCCCAGGTCAGGGACCGATAGATCATGGCCAAAACCAACCCGCCGAGCGCACCCATCGCAGCCGCCTCGGCCGGAGTTGCAAGCCCGCCCAGGATCGAGCCGAGGACCAGCAAGATCAGCACGGTCAGCGGCACGAAGGAAACCAAGAGATCCATATAGATCTGACGTTTGGGCGGGATGTCCCCCTCGGCCGGCTTTGGGGCCAGCGACGGGTTCAGCCATACCCGCACCATCACGTATACGATGTACAATCCTGCCAGCATCAGGCCAGGAAATACGGCGGCGGCATAGAGGCGCAGTGGTGACAACTCTGCGATTGCCGCATAGACGATCAACATGATCGATGGCGGGATCAGAATTCCGAGCGTTCCGCCGGCACAAATGACGCCGGCCGCAAAGCTGCGCTGGTATCCGGCATTGGCCATCGCCGGATAGGCCAAAAGACCCATCAGCGTGACCACTGCCCCCACGATCCCCGACGCGGTCGAAAACACCGCGCAAGTCATCAGGGCAGCGATTGCCAGCGACCCCGGCAGGTTTCGAGCCGCCATATACAGCGAGAAGAACAATCGGTCGACGATATTGGCCCGTTCAACCACGTATCCCATGAACAGAAACAAAGGGATGGCGACCAGCGTGTCATTTTCCATCACCGAATAGGTGTTCTGGTTCAGCAAGTAGAATATGTTGTTGTTGAAGATGTCCGAAATGGTTTCGGGGGCGGATTGGTAGTATGCATAGTACCCAAAACCCACGCCCATCGCCAAAAGCGTGAACGCGATCGGAAAGCCCAGCAGTACCAGTACGATGAACAGGCTGAGCATGAGGATGGCGACTTGAGGATCAGTCATCGCTGCGCCCTCCTTTCTCGGTACGGGTCGCATTCAGACGGTCGATGGTTTCGTCCATCAGCATGTCTTCGGTTTCACGGACATCATCCAGACGCGGCAGCCATTCGCCATCGCGCATGGCCAACCAACACCGGCCCATCTCGGCGAGGCCCTGGACCATCAGCAAAAAGCCCGCAAGCGGGATCAGGGTTTTGAAGAAATAGATCTGAATCCGCGCGGGGCTGTTCCAGCTCACTTCCTTGTAGCGCCAGCTGTCGGCTGCGATTTCCCAGCCGTACCAGAACAGGGCAAACATACCCGGGAAAAAGAACAGGATGTACAGAACGAAATCGACCCGCGCCTGCCAGCGGACGGAAAACAGTCTGTAAAGGACGTCGCCCCGGACATGCGCGTCCTGGGCCAACGCATAGGCGCCTGCCATCAGAAACAGCGCGCCATACATCTGTACCATCATGTCGAACGCCCATACGGTCGGGCTGTTGAGCACATAGCGCACGAAGACTTCGTAAGATACAGAAAGCGTCAATATCAGAATGCACCACCCGAAGGCCTTGCCGACCCATTGGCTCAGCCCTTCGATGGCGTGGATTGTCTTGATCAAGGTCCGTCCCTCGCCTGTTCTACCCCGTATTAGGATGCCGCGCGCGGGGCGCGACCTCCTTTGGTGCTACTGACGTCGTTGGTCAGCTGAAGTAGTGCTTGTAGGCCAGCTTGTAGTCGGGCTGGTTCAGGTTCAGATAGTTCATGACCGTCTTGGCATAGGCCTTCTGGCTTTCGATGACCTTGGCAAAGAACGGGTCCTCGCCTGAAATCCGCTCGACCACCACGTCCCACGCATCCAGCTGCGCCTGCATGACGCTGTCGGGCGTACGATAGACGTTCACGCCCTGCTCTTCGGCCAGCTTTACCAGATCTTCCGAGTAGCGCTTGGTGTTGTGCCAATAGAAGTTCGAGTTCTCGGCCTCGGAGGCGTATTTCAGAATTGCCTGAAGCTCGGGCGACAGGGCGTTGTACTTGTCCTTGTTGAACGTGACCTCGAAGAATTCCTGGCTCTGGTGGAACGAGGCCAGATGGTAATGTTTCGATACGTCCTGCATGCCGAAGTCGCGGTCTGATGTCGGGTTGTTGAACTCGGCCGCGTCGATCAGGCCCGACTTCATCGCAGGCTGAATCTCGCCACCCGGCAGCTGCACCACAGACATGCCCATTTCCAACAGAACATCCGCCGCCAATCCGACGGTCCGGTATTTCAGACCGTTCATCTGGTCGGCGCTGGTGATCTGCTCTTTGAACCACCCCAGCGGCTGCGCCGGCATGGGCGAGTTGAAGAACGACACGACGTTCAGACCCAAGTTGGCCATCAATTCGTCGAACAGTTCCTGACCGCCGCCGTAATAGACCCAACCCAGAACTTCTTGGCTGGACCAGCCAAAACAGGGGCCAGTCCCAAACAGAGAGGCCGTTTTGGATTTCGAATACCAATAGGCCGGCACGTAATGGGCCGCATCCAGAACACCGCGGTGAACCGCGTCCTGCATCTGGCTGGTCTTCACGACCGAGTTCACGGGCAGCAGTTCGATGGTCAGGCGGCCTCCCGTCATCTCGTTGACACGGTTCACATAGGATTGAGCATTTTCAAGAAAGATGCCGCCGCCCCAGGCCGCCTGCATCTTGAGTGTGGTTCCCTCCTGCGCGTGCACGGCGGGTGCCGCAAGCGCACCTGCGCCCAAAACGGCCGACCCGCGCAGAAAATTTCTGCGGTTCAAAGATTTTGTCATGTTTCCTCCCTTGGTTGGGCACTGACCGTTTGCGCGGTGCTGGCTCCGATCCGCCCTCCTGCGGATGCCTCAACGATAAGCCAGAATCCCATTTTTTCAAAAGATTTTGGAAATACCTGAAAAAAAGGCAGAAAAAATCGCATAACATTATGTTTTTGAACACTATTATATTTTTCATTTTTTTAATGTGCTCTGGCCGCTAAGTTAAAGGGACACGAATTTGACGAATTGATGCTTGGATTTCCATGACCGAACAAACGCCCGCCGCGCGCCGAGGACGTCCGCGCAGGAAATCTCCGATGGAAACGAACGATGTCTCACCGGTGATGGCGCTGGACCGCGGACTGCGTATCTTTTCGTGTTTGGCGGACATGCGCCGGGCGTCGCTTTCGGCGATTTCGACCGAGACCGGAATTCCGGCGCCAACTGTGCACAGGGCTTTGGCAACACTCCAAAATCGGGGTTTGGTGTCCCAGGACGGGACAGACGGAATGTGGCGCATCGGGCCACAGGCATACCGGATCGGCAACGCGTTTGAGCCCGGCTCGAACCTTCTTGAAATCGCACCGCCCGTCATGCGCACCCTCGCGGCGGAGACAGGCGAAACCGCCAATCTGGCCATCGAGAACGGAGGAGCGTTGCTGTACCTGGTTCAAGTCGAATCGGACAACCCGATCCGCGCCTCGATAAAGAACGGTACCACCACCAAGTTTCACACATCAGGTGTTGGCAAAATAATAATGGCACACATGGACCCCGGTCGTCTTGAGACCCTACTGCGCAAGTCGAAACTCGAGGCCCAGACACCGAAATCAATCACCGATGTCGCGCAATTGAAGCACGAACTGCAAAGATGCAGGGCACAAGGCTGGGCGATTGACGATGAAGAGCGCTTTCTGGGTATGCGTTGTATTGCGGCACCCATTTTCGATGTTTTGGGGCGCGTGATTGCCGGCCTGTCCATTTCCGGGCCCACAACCCGTTTTTCGGACGCCCAGCTTGAGGCGATGGCTGCTCGCGTCACGCGCGCCGCGGCCCAGATCTCCAACGGTTTGCAACAATCCCCCGAGGCATAGCGCCAGTCAGGTTTCACCGCCTGGTAATGTTTCGGTCCATTTCCGCAGCTCGTCTAGAAAACCGAGTGCAGTGCGCCCCAAATCCGTAACGGAATATTGCACCGAAACCGGCGAGGTTTCGAGCACTTGGCGGTGAACCAGCCCTTGTTGCTCCAATTGCCGCAGGCGTTCGGCGATCATCTTTTTGCTGGCCCCACCGATCATCCGCGAAAGGTCATTGAAACGCACCGGCTCGTCTTTGAGGTGCCATAGGATTGACCCGGTCCACTTGCCGCCGATGATCCGCATGCCGCGTTCGATGGGGCATGGTTCGCGGCACGCATCCACCGCTTGCCGCTTTCCTTGGTCGTCTTGTTCGATACGGGCACGCATCGCCTTCTCCAATCCAGTAGGTTACAAAAAGTAAACTGGTTGCAATTCCTTACTACTGTTCTCAAGTTCGGTTTCACCCCGGCCAAAGTCAAGGGGCAAGCAGTTTCAAAACCAAGGATATGAACATGAGCAAGATCCTGATCGTGAACGGTACGCAGCCTTACGAGTTCGCACCTGGCCGCCTGAATGCGTCGCTGGTGCAACGGGCGCAGGACGCACTGGCCGGTATGGGCCACGAGGTGCGTATGACCACGGTTGCCGAAGGGTACGACATCAACACCGAGATCGACGCGCATGTCTGGGCGGATGTGGTCATCATGCAGTTTCCGGTGAACTGGATGGGTGTACCGTGGGTGTTCAAGAAATACATCGACGAGGTCTACACCGCGGGCATGGACGGCCGGTTGCTGGCCGGCGACGGCCGGACCGCCGAGGCGCCCAAAGCCAACTACGGCACCGGTGGCCTGCTGCACGGAACGAAATACATGCTGTCGGTCACCTTCAACGCCCCGCGTGAGGCGTTCGACAAACCGGCCGAGCCGTTCTTTGCCGGGGCCAGCGTCGACGACCTGCTGTGGCCCATGCACCTGAACGCCAAGTTTCTGGCGATGCAGCCTTTGCCCACCTTCGCGGCCTTCGACGTGATGAAGAACCCCCGGATCGAACAGGATTTCCAGAGGTTCGACGCGCATCTGAAAGAGCATTTCGAGGAGATTGCGCATGTCGCGGCCTGACATTCACCTGTACACCGCGGCCACGATGAATGGCTACAAACCGGTGATCTTCTTGGAAGAGGCAGGCGTGCCCTACGACCTAACCCCCATCGACTTTTCCAAACAGGAACAAAAGACGCCGGCGTTCTTGTCGCTGAACCCCAACGGCAAGATTCCGGTGATCGAGGACCGAGAAGAAGGACGGGCGATTTTCGAAAGCGGCGCAATCCTGTGGCACCTCGCGCAGAAATACGGTCGATTCCTGCCCTCTGACCCCGTGCAGCAGTCCGAGGTGATGCAATGGATGCTGTTCCAGGTCGGACATGTGGGTCCGATGATGGGCCAGGCGATGTATTTCCAGCATATTGCCGCCCCCAACGGCCATACCGAACCGTTCTCGATCCGCCGCTACGTGGACGAAAGCCGCCGCCTGATGGAGGTGATGAATGATCGCCTGAATGGGCGCGACTGGATCGCGGCGGGGCAATATACGATCGCGGACATGATGCTGTACCCCTGGGCGCGGGCCTATGTCTGGGCAAGGGTTCAGGTCGATGACCTTCCGCATCTGAACGCATGGTTCGACCGCATCGACGCCCGGCCCGCAGTTCAGAAGGCGCTGACCATTCCCAAGGCCAATCCTCAGTTCTGGGATGCCTCGGCTGATGCCAGTGCCTTTGCGCGGGAAAACGCCGCGCGGTTTGCTGGCGACGTGAAAAAAGACTGAGGCCGCGGCCCGGACGCCCCAGCCTGGGCCCGCACCACGGCGCGTTAGGCGCCGCACCGCCCGAGCGCAGCTCGATGGCCGCGTGGACGCTTTACTCGGGTGTCAAAAGCGGTCAGTCTGAACCATCGGCGCGCCGGGTGATCCCCGCGGATCGCGCTGTCACATCATTGTCGTCATTAACGTTCAGATGATGCGTCGACCAATTTATTTCGAGAGGTGCTTCATGACCCTATCCAGCAAATTCGCGATGTCGCGGCGTCAATTCCTGGCCACCACCACGGCCGGCGTCGCCATGGTTTCCCTGCACCCGTTTTCCGCCGCCGCCGCAAGCAATCAGGCGCATCTGCGGATCATGGAAACGACCGACATTCACGTTCACGTCTTTCCCTATGACTACTACGCCGACAAGCCGCGCGATACGGTAGGTCTGTCGCGCGCGGCCTCGATCATCAACCAGATCCGGGCCGAGGCCACAAACTCGATGCTGGTCGACAATGGCGACTTTCTTCAGGGCAACCCGATGGGCGACTACATCGCCTACGAGCGTGGCATGAACGATGGCGACACCCACCCGATCATCAACGCGTTCAACACGTTGGGTTATGATGCCGCGACGCTGGGCAACCACGAGTTCAACTATGGCCTGAGCTTTCTGGAAAAATCGCTGGCCGGGGCGCAGTTCCCGATCGTGCTGGCAAATATCGCCAAGGAACAGGGTGCAAATCCGCGCGCAGACAAGACGCTGGTGCAGCCCTATGTCATCCTCGACCGCGAGATCGAGCTGGGCGATGGCAGCAAGCAGCCGATCCGCATCGGCGTCATCGGCTTCACCCCGCCGCAGGTCATGAACTGGGACCGCCGCCACCTGGAAGGCAACGTGCAGGCCCGCGACATCGTCGAGACAGCCAAAGCCTTTGTGCCCGAGATGAAAGAGCAGGGCTGCGATCTGATCCTGGCCCTGTCGCATTCGGGCATCGGCGCGGCCGATCACGCGGACGGGATGGAGAACGCCTCGGTCCCGCTGGCCGGGGTCGATGGCATCGATGCGCTGGTGACCGGGCACAACCACCTGGTCTTCCCCTCGCCCACCTTCGCCGACCGTGCCGGCGTTGACGTGGACAAGGGCACGCTGATGGGCAAGCCGGCCGTCATGGGCGGGTTCTGGGGGTCGCATCTGGGCGTGCTTGACCTGCTGCTGGAACGCGACGGCAACGAATGGCGCGTGGTCACCACCACCTCCGAGGCCCGGCCGATTTCGAAGCGCAACGAAGACCGCTCGATCACCGCGCTGGTCGAGGACGACCCCAAGGTGCTGGCCTCGGTCGCGCAGGATCACGAGGAAACGCTGGCCTATGTGCGCCGCGCGGTGGGCAAGACCTCGGCCCCGCTGCACAGCTATTTCGCGCTGGTGGCCGACGACCCCTCGGTCCAGATCGTGTCGATCGCGCAAAAATGGTATATCGAAGAGATGCTGAAAGGCACCGAGCATGAGGGCCTGCCGATCCTGTCGGCCGCGGCACCTTTCAAGGCCGGTGGCCGGGGTGGCCCCGAATACTATACCGACGTCCCGGTGGGCGATGTGGCGATCAAGAACGTGGCCGATCTGTATCTCTATCCCAACACCGTGCGCGCGGTTCGCGTGAACGGCGCGCAATTGCGCGGCTGGCTGGAGCGTTCGGCCGGGATGTTCAACCAGATCGAGCCGGGTGCCAAGGATGCGCTGCTGCTGAACCCCGAATTCCCGTCCTACAATTTCGACGTGATCGACGGTGTGACCTATCAGATCGACCTGTCTCAGCCCTCGCGCTTTGGCCCAAAGGGCGAAGAGGTCAACCCCGACGCAGCGCGCGTCGTGAACTTGCAGTTCAACGGTGCTCCGGTGACCGACGACATGGAGTTCATCATTGCCACCAACAACTACCGCGCTTCGGGCGGCGGATCGTTCCCGGGCGCGATGGGCGACACTATCGTGTTCGAGGCCCCCGACACCAACCGCGACGTGATCGTGCGCTATATCGTCGAGCAAGGCACGATCGACCCCAAGGCCGACGGCAACTGGTCCTTCGCACCGCTGGGCGACACCACAGTTCTGTTTGAAACCGGCCCCAAGGCGCGTGATTACATCAGCGACGTCAAAGGGTTGGCGCTGGAAGACGCAGGCGACGGGGCCGACGGTTTCGCGGCCTTCCGCATCACGCTCTGACCGGCGACAGACACCGGATCGGGCGGCCAACCTGGTCGCCCTTTTCTTTTGGCTTGGGGCTGATGGCCGGATTATCAAGCGCGTTGGCTCTAAGCTTATTTTTCAGGCGATGGAGGAAATAGTGCCTGGTAAATGGGCTAACGAGTGTTCTGACCCAATTGCCTCTGCCGGGCTGCGCTGACTCGAGGAAATGGCTGTGGTGCTTTCGCATCCGACAGTCCTCTCGCCCGGAGCTTCCAATTACTTCTTTGTCCGCAATAACGCCCGCGCAAGCGATCGCCGCGCCTCCCCGTGCCGTCGGGCGGGGCGTGGTGTCCGTGGTTGGGCGCGCTGGCCGGACCGAGTTGCAGGACCTGCGCCAGCAAGGGTCGCTGAAGTTGCTGTTTCCACGGCGCGATGGCGCTGACATGCAGGCCGTGCTGGTCAATACCGCCGGCGGCGTCACCGGCGGAGACAGATTTGACCTGTCTGCCACCGCAGGGGCAGATTCGCGTCTGACCATAACCACGCAGGCGGCCGAGCGCGCTTATCGCGCGTCCGGAGCAGCTCCGGGCCAGATTCGGACACATCTGACCGTGGCTACGGGCGGCCAGTTGAACTGGCTGCCGCAGGAAACCATCCTGTTCGATGGTTGCGCGATCGACCGCCGCCTGCGTGTCGATCTGGCCCCCGATGCCAGCATACTGCTGGTGGAATCCCTGATCTTCGGCCGCGCGGCGATGGGCGAGCAGGTCACATCGGCCCACTTCCAAGACCGCATCGAAATCTGGCGCGCGGGCCGTTTGGCCCATCTGGACGCGCTGCGTTTGACCGGTGATCTGGCGGCGGAAATGGCCCGGCCGGGCGTTGGCGACGGCGCCGGCGCACTCAGCAGCCTGATACTGATCCGCCCGGATGCCGCTGCGCATCTGGACCCGATCCGCGCGACCTTGCCTGACACCGGCGGCGTCAGCCTTGTGGGTGATGACATGCTGTTGATGCGCCTGCTGGCGCCCGACGGTTTCGCGCTGCGCCAGACCCTTGTGCCGATCCTGAACCGGCTGACCCGCAATTCCCTACCAAGACCCTGGATGATCTGACATGCAACTCTCGCCGCGTGAAAAAGACAAACTGCTGATCGCCATGGCCGCCGAGGTGGCGCGCAAGCGCCTGGCCCGGGGCGTGCGTCTGAACTACCCCGAGGCCATCGCGCTGATCACCGATGCCGTGGTCGAGGGCGCCCGCGACGGCCGCTCGGTCGCCGACATGATGGAGGCCGGCGCGCAGGTCGTCACCCGCGACCAGTGCATGGACGGCATCCCCGAGATGATCCACGAGGTGCAGGTCGAGGCGACGTTTCCCGACGGCACCAAGCTGGTCACCGTGCACAACCCCATCCGCTGAAGGAGATGACGATGAAATACCTGGGTTTCCTGCCCTTCGCCCTGATGGCCGCACCCGCGCTGGCGCATGACGGGCCGCACCTGCACCCGCATGACTCGGGCACTTGGCTGGTGCTGGTCCTGCTGCTGGCGATCGGCGGCGTCGCATTCTGGCTGAAGGCGCGCAAATGATCCCCGGTGAGGTCATCACTGCCCCCGGCGAAATCGAGCTGAACGCGGGCGCGACGGCGATCACACTGATGGTGGCCAATACCGGTGACCGGCCCGTGCAGGTGGGCTCGCACTATCATTTCGCCGAAACCAATCCGGCGCTGGACTTCGACCGGGCCGCCGCCCACGGCATGCGGCTGGACATCGCCGCCGGAACCGCCGTGCGTTTCGAACCTGGCCAGCGGCGCGAAGTGCAGCTGATCCCGATCGGCGGCGCGCGGCGCGTGTTCGGGTTCAACGGCGCAGTCATGGGAGACCTCTGATGCCAGCCCAGATCAAACGTTCCGACTATGCTGCCATGTACGGCCCCACCAAGGGCGACAAGGTGCGGCTGGCGGATACCGACCTGATCATCGAGGTCGAGCGCGACCTGACCACATATGGCGAAGAGGTAAAGTTCGGCGGCGGCAAGGTGATCCGCGATGGCATGGGCCAGTCTCAGGCAACCCGCGCCGAAGGGGCGGTGGACACCGTGATCACCAATGCGCTGATCGTTGACTGGACGGGCATCTACAAGGCGGATGTGGGCCTGAAGGACGGACGCATCGCCCGGATCGGGAAGGCGGGCAACCCCGACACGCAGCCCGGCGTCGATATCATCGTCGGCCCCGGCACCGAGGCCATCGCCGGCGAGGGCCGCATCCTGACCGCCGGCGGGTTCGACAGCCACATCCATTTCATCTGCCCGCAACAGATCGAGGATGCGCTGCATTCCGGCCTGACCACCATGCTGGGCGGCGGCACCGGCCCGGCGCATGGCACGCTAGCCACTACCTGCACGCCCGGCCCTTGGCATATCGGGCGCATGCTGCAGGCGGCCGACGCCTTTCCGATGAACCTGGCCTTTGCGGGCAAGGGCAACGCCTCGCAGCCGGCTGCTCTGCGCGAACAGGTCCTGGCCGGGGCCTGCGCCCTGAAGCTGCACGAGGACTGGGGCACCACCCCTGCGGCCATCGATTGCTGCCTGTCGGTGGCCGACGAGATGGACGTGCAGGTGATGATCCACACCGATACGCTGAACGAAAGCGGATTCGTCGAAAACACCGTGGCCGCCATGAAAGGCCGCACGATCCACGCCTTCCACACCGAGGGCGCGGGCGGTGGCCACGCCCCCGACATCATCAAGATCTGCGGCGAAACGCATGTGCTGCCCTCCTCGACCAACCCGACCCGGCCCTTTACGGTGAACACGGTCGAAGAGCATTTGGACATGCTGATGGTCTGCCATCACCTCGACAAATCCATCCCCGAGGACGTGGCCTTTGCCGAGAGCCGCATCCGGCGCGAGACCATCGCGGCCGAGGACATTCTGCACGACATGGGCGCCTTCAGCATCATCGCGTCCGACAGTCAGGCGATGGGCCGCGTGGGTGAGGTGCTGATCCGCACATGGCAGACCGCCGACAAGATGAAGAAACAACGCGGGCGCCTGCCTGAAGAAACGGGCGAAAACGACAATTTCCGCGTGCGCCGCTATATCGCGAAATACACGATCAACCCGGCCATCGCGCACGGGCTGGGTACCCATATCGGCAGCATCGAGGAGGGCAAACGCGCCGATCTGGTGCTGTGGAACCCCGCCTTTTTCGGCGTGAAGCCCGAGATGGTTTTGCTGGGCGGCACCATCGCCTGTGCGCAGATGGGCGATCCGAACGCCTCGATCCCCACGCCTCAGCCGGTCTATTCCCGGCCGATGTGGGGGGCTTATGGCCGCTCGGTCGAGCAGGGCGCGGTGACCTTCGTGTCGGAAGCCGCGCAAGAGGACGGCATCGCCGCGCGTCTGGGCCTGGCCAAGCAGACCGTCGCCGTGCGCAACACCCGGGCGATCGGCAAGCGCGATCTGCGACTGAACGATGCCTTGCCCGAAATCGACGTGAACCCCGAAACCTACGAGGTACGCGCCGACGGTGAATTGCTGACTTGCCAACCCGCCGAAACCCTGCCCATGGCGCAACGCTATTTCCTGTTCTGAAAAGGGATGCCCTCGATGCTTGCCACATCACAGAAAATCCGCCGCAACGGTCAGTGGGACGAAACCCATGGCACCGTGACCCTGAACTACGAAGACCGCTTTCTGCGCCGCCGGATGCTACGCACCACCCAGAACGAGGAGTTCCTGGTGGATCTGTCGCAGACGACCTCGCTGGACGGGGGGGACGCGTTCGAACTGGCCGATGGCCGCCTGATCGAGGTGGTTGCCGCCGAAGAGGACCTGTTCGCCGTCACCGGCCCCGATCTGACTCGGCTTGCCTGGCATATCGGCAACCGCCACACCCCTTGCCAGATCGAGCCCGACCGCCTGGTGATCCGCCGCGACCACGTGATCCGCGACATGCTGCTGAAACTTGGCGCGACGGTTCAAGACATCCGCGCGCCCTTCAGCCCCGAAGGCGGCGCATATGGGCACGGGCGGACGCATGGCCACAGCCACTGACCTTGATCTGCTGACGCTGACGCAATGGCTGTCGCCCGCCTATCCGGTGGGGGCTTTTGCCTATTCGCATGGTCTGGAACGACTGGTCCAATCAGGCGCGGTGCGCGATGCGGCCAGCCTGCGGGACTGGCTGCACGACGTGCTGGAACACGGTGCGGGATGGTCGGATGCCCTGTTTCTGACCGCCGCTTGGCGCGCCAAATCCGAGCTTGCCGTGGCCGAACTTGACGATATGGCCCGCGCCTTCGCCGGCCCCTTCGAGCGCAGGTTCGAGACCGCGCAACAGGGCGCTGCCTTCTGCGGTGTGACGGCAGCGGTCTGGGACATCGAACTGACGGATCTGACCTATCCCGTCGCCGTCGGCTGCGCCTCGCGCCACGCCGGTTTGCCGGTGGAACCGACCGCGCGGCTGTTTTTGCATGCGTTCATCAGCAATCTTGTTTCGGCCGCGCAGCGGCTGATGCCCCTCGGCCAGACCGCTGCGCAAGGGGTAGTCCGAGACATGGCGCCCTTGTGCGCACATCAGGCGCACGCGGCGGTGGAGGCCGATCTGTCCGCCCTGTCCGGCACCGCCTTTCTGGCCGAGATCGCGGCCATGCAACATGAAACTCAACAACCAAGGATATTCCGCACATGAGCAGCATGAACGGCCCTCTGCGGGTGGGCATCGGCGGCCCGGTCGGTGCGGGCAAGACCAGCCTGACCGCCGCCCTCGCCCGCGCGCTGCGCGACACCCACTCGATCGGGGTGATCACCAATGACATCTACACGCAAGAAGACGCCGAGGCGCTGATGCGCATGCAGATCCTGCCGCAGGACCGGGTGATCGGGGTGGAAACCGGAGGCTGCCCGCATACGGCGATCCGCGAGGATGCCTCGATCAATCTGGCCGCGGTGGCCGAGATGGTGCGCCGTCACCCCGAGGTCGAGATCGTCCTGATCGAATCCGGCGGTGACAACCTGTCGGCCACCTTCAGCCCGGAACTGGCCGATGTGACGATGTATGTGATCGATGTGGCCGCGGGCGAAGAGATCCCCCGCAAGGGTGGCCCCGCGATCACCCGGTCGGACATCCTGATCATCAACAAGATCGACCTTGCCCCGCATGTCGGAGCGGATCTGTCGGTGATGCAGCGCGATGCGGCCCGGATGCGCGGTGATCGGCCATTCGTATTCACCAACCTGCGGAGCGGTAGCGGAACGAGTGAAATCATCGACCTGTTGGACAAGATCGCCGGCATCGACGCCGGACGGCGTGCAACGGCTTAAGACCAGCAACGCGCCTTTGGACTCTTGCTGTTCCAGACTTAGGAACCTTGCGCGCGAAGGCCAATCCGATGTAACCGGAATCGACCACCGGCGCGGCCCCGCTGACAGCCCGGTGGGAGAAAGTTGCAGCCGGGCCGATCCTGCTTGGGGCCGCCCCATCACCTGAGGACCGCCGGTGAGCCCATTCGTCATCGCGATCATTCTGTCGGCTGCCATCCTGCACGCCGTCTGGAACGCCATCGTCAAAACTGCGGGCGACCGGACGACGACGCTGGGCCTTGTGGCCTTCGGGCATGTGATCCCGGCCAGCGTCATGATCCTTATCCTGCCCTTTCCGGGCGGCGAAAGCTTTGTCTACATCCTTTTGTCCACGGTGGTGCATTTCGGCTATTACTACATGCTGGGCAAAGCCTATCAGCATGGGGACCTCAGCGTCGTCTACCCGATCGCGCGGGGCATCGTTCCTGCGTTGGTGGCGCTGTGGGCCTATCTTTTGCTGGATGAGGTTCTGCCCCTGCAAGCCTGGATCGGCATCGGCCTGATCGCGGTCGGCATCCAGCTCAGCAGTTGGAGCTCGCTCCGGCAAGGGGTCGGCGGCGCAGCGCTGGGGTTTGCGGTGGGTACCGGACTTTGCATCTCGGTCTATTCGGTTGTGGATGGCATCGGGGTGCGGCTGTCTGGAAACACGCTCAGCTACTGGGCTTGGGGAGCGTTTTTACATCTGTTCATCGCCGGATTTGTGGGCCTTCGACGGCGCCAGGTTCTGGCACAGCTTCCGGTGCGCACCTGGGCGATCGGCATCCTGGGCGGTTTCGTATCGATGCTGGCCTATGGGCTGGTGCTCTATGCCAAGAATTTCGCACCGCTGGGGGCGGTCTCGGCGTTGCGGGAAACCTCGGTGATTTTTGCGGCCCTGATCGGCTTCGTCTTCCTGCACGAAGGCTATTGGGTGCGCAGGCTGGGAGCCGCAGTTCTGATGGCGGGCGGTGTGGCGCTGGTTGGGCTGTCGGGTTGAGCCGATCCGTCAGGTGCCGTACCGCGCCATGAACATCTCGACCGCGTTCCTGGCCACTTCGTCGATTTCCTCGTCCGAGAACCGGGTCTGGATCCCCAAGGCCGCCAGCGTCCACAGGCGCACCTTGCACAGTTCGGCGAATTGTTCGGCGGCAAAATGCACGTCATCAATCGCCAGTTCGCCCTTGGCCACGGCTTTTTCCAGGTATTCGGCCATCTGGCGCTGGCCGTTGGCGGGGCCTGCCTCGTAGAACGCCTTGCCCAGTTCGGGAAACCGGTCGCGCTCGGCCACGCAGATGCGGAACACCTGCTGCGCGAAATCCGACACCAGAAACCGGGTCAGATGGGTTGCCGTGATCATCAACGCCTCGCGCACGGGCTTGGTCTCATCGATCATGGCCAACACGTTTTCAGCCATACGGCAGCACTCGGTCTGCGCCACCTCGGAAAACAGAAGCCGCTTGTCGGGGAAATAGCTGTAGAGCGTGGCCTTCGATACGCCCGCCGCGCGTGCGATGTCATCGACGCTGGCGCCTTCGAACCCGTCCGCCATGAAAACCTCACGGGCGCCTTTCAGAACCTGGTCGAATTTCCGTCCGGTACGCACGATGGTGGCGGCTTGGGTCATGGTGTCTCCTTGGCTGGGTGGTGCTGCAAATCTATAAACCGTACAGTTCAGTTTCAACGGTTTTCGACAAGGGTTGAATGCCCGATCGCACCGGATATATTAGAACCATTCTAAAAATGGGGCAGAGATGCGGTTTTTCACCCAACGCAAACACTTCAAGGATCTGACCGAGCAGGAAATCCTCGCGCTTGCGATTTCGTCCGAAGAGGACGACGCGCGAATCTATCGGTCCTATGCGGAAATGCTGCGCCAGGACTATCCGGCGACGGCGAAGATCTTCGACGGCATGGCCGCCGAAGAGGACGAGCACCGCCGTCGCCTGATCGCGTTGCATGAAAAGCGATTCGGCCCGGTCATTCCCCTGATCCGCCGCGAACACGTCGCCGGGTTCTATGCCCGCCGCCCCATATGGCTGGTCGAGAACCTCGGTATAGAGCGCATCCGCGAAGAGGCCGAGATGATGGAGCGCGACGCCGAGCGGTTCTATCTGGCCGCCGCCGCGCGCACGACCGACGCCGCGACCCGTCAGTTGCTGGGCGATCTGGCGGCGGCCGAGGCCGGGCATCAGGCCACGGCAAACGAATTGGAACAGGCCCATCTGGGCCATGACGAGAAAGAGGCCGAGAAGGCCATCGCGCATCGGCAATTCATTCTGACCTGGGTGCAGCCGGGGCTGGCGGGGCTGATGGACGGATCGGTGTCGACCCTGGCGCCAATCTTTGCCACCGCCTTTGCCACCCATGATCCGTGGACGACCTTTCTGGTGGGTCTTGCCGCCTCGGTCGGGGCGGGCATCTCGATGGGCTTCACCGAGGCCGCCTCGGACGATGGCGAGTTGTCGGGCCGTGGCTCGCCGGTCAAGCGCGGGCTGGCCTCGGGGGTGATGACCACGCTGGGCGGGCTGGGCCATGCCCTGCCCTATCTGATTCCGGACTTCTGGACCGCGACGATCATCGCCTTCTTCATCGTGTTCGTCGAATTGTGGGCCATCGCATGGATTCAGAACCGGTACATGGAAACGCCGTTCTTCCGTGCGGCCTTCCAAGTGGTTCTAGGCGGGGCGATGGTACTGGCGGCGGGGATATTGATCGGCAGCGGGTGACACGCGACTTGCGAAGCGGTCAAATCATGTTACCACTTCGCCCATGGTCGATATCTTTCTGCGCACCCTGCCCTTCTTTGCGATCATCGGCCTGGGATACTGGGCCGGGCGAAGCCGGTTCTTCACCGAGGACGCCACGGCCTATCTGACCAAGTTCGTGTTCTACTTCGCGCTGTCGGCGATGCTGTTCCGCTTTGCCGCCACGCTGCCCTTTGCCGAGATCTTCAATGCGCGGCTGATGCTGGGCTATCTGATAGGCACGGCGGGCGTTTACGCGCTGGCGACGCTGGTGGCCTGGCTGCGCGGGCTCGACATCCCCATCGCGGCGGTCGAAGCGCAATGCGCGGCCATCGGCAATGTGGGCTTTCTGGGTCTGCCGATGCTGGCCATGCTGTTCTCCGAGGCCGCCATCGGGCCGGTCATGCTGGTTCTGACGGTCGATCTGGTGGTGTTTTCCTCGCTGATCGTGATCCTGATCAATGGCGGGCGGGATGGTCGGCTGAGCGTCGGGACATTGCGATTGATCGGGCTCGGTTTGCTGAAGAACCCCATGATCGTCTCGATCTCGGCCGGGTTGATCTGGTCGGCTCTGCAGATGCCGGTGCCAGCCCCATTGAACGATTTTCTGACCATTCTGGGCGGCGCCGCCACGCCGGGCGCGCTGTTCGCCATCGGCGCCTCGCTGGCCACCAAATCGGCCGAGCGGGTTCAGATCGCGTTATGGCTCAGCTTTTGCAAACTGGCCGTGCATCCGGCCTGTGTGGCCGTGGTGCTGCTGTGGCTGCTGCCGACCGATCCTTTTGCCGCCGCCGTGGCCATTTCCGCTGCCGCCCTGCCCGTGGCCGGGAACGTCTACATGCTGGCAGCGCACTACGGGGTGGCGCCGCACCGGGCCTCGGCGGCAATCTTCTTGTCGACCCTGGTCAGCATTTTGACCATTCCCTTGGTGATCGCCTGGGTCGGGACCCCCTGAAGCAGGACAAAAAAGCCGCGTTCCCGGCCCGCTGCACTTTACGCGGCGTCCCTTGCCCGTTAGCCATGGCGCAAAGCCAACGTAAGGATGATGCCAGATGGAAACCCTTTCCGTAAACGCCTGTTTCGGTGGCGTGCAGGGTGTGTACCGCCACGCTTCAGCGGCGTGCCAGTGCGACATGACTTTTGGCCTGTTCCTACCGGCCGAGGCCAAGGACGGCCCGGTTCCAGTCTTGTGGTATCTGTCGGGACTGACCTGCACCCATGAAAACGCGATGGTCAAGGCGGGCGCGCAGGGCTGGGCCGCAGAACAGGGCATCGCACTGGTCTTCCCCGACACCTCGCCGCGCGGCGAGGGGGTCGCCGACCACGAGGATTACGATCTGGGCCAGGGTGCCGGGTTCTATGTGAACGCCACCCAGACCCCCTGGGCCCCGCATTTCAACATGTGGGACTATGTGGCCGAAGAGTTGCCCACGCTGCTGGTCGAAAACTTCGCCATAGACGGCGACCGCCAGGCCATCACCGGACATTCCATGGGCGGCCACGGCGCGCTGACGCTAGCGATGAACCTGCCGGGCCGGTTTCGGTCGGTCTCGGTCTTCGCGCCGATCTCGAACCCCACGGCCAGCGATTGGGGCCGCAAGCAGTTGAGCGCCTATCTGGGCGACGACCCGGCCGCCTGGGCCAAACATGACGCGACGCTGATGATGAAGGAAAAGGGCTTTGACGGCCCAATCCTGATCGACACCGGCACCCACGACCAGTTCATCGACCTGCTGCGCCCCGAGGCCCTGGCCCAAGCCATCGCCGAACGCCGTCAACAGGCGACGGTCCGGCTGCAGCCGGGCTATGATCATTCCTACTTTTTCGTGTCCACCTTCATGGAGGACCACGTCACCTTCCACGCCGAAGCCCTGTACGGAGACTAAGGGATGAGCGAATACGACTATGATCTGATCATCATCGGCTCGGGCCCATCGGGCCGCGCGGCGGCGATTCAGGCGGGCAAGCTGAAACGCAAGGTTCTGGTGGTTGACCGTCGTGACCGTTTGGGCGGCGTGTCGGTTCACACGGGCACGATCCCGTCGAAGACACTCCGCGAAACGGTACTGAACCTGTCTGGCTGGCGCGAGCGCAGCTTTTACGGCCGTTCGTACCGGGTCAAGGACCAGATCCGCGCCGAGGACCTCAAGGCCCGGCTGCACATGACGTTGGACTACGAGGTTGACGTGCTGGAACACCAGTTCAACCGCAACCACGTTGAAACCATGGACGGCGTGGCCCGTTTTGTCGGCCCGCACGAGATCGAGGTCACCGCCGATGCGGGCGACACCACCCGCCTGACGGCCGCGAAATTCCTGATCGCCACCGGCACCAAGACCTATCGCCCCGATTACGTGCCCTTCAACGGCAAGACCATCGTTGATGGCGACGAGTTCCTGGAAATGGCCGAGATCCCGCGCTCGCTCTGCGTGATCGGCGCAGGCGTGATCGGGGTGGAATATGCCACGATGTTCTCGGCGCTCGACGTGCGGGTGACGTTGATCGAACCGCGCGAGACTTTCCTGGATTTCATCGACAAGACCCTCATCCAAGAATTCACCCACCAGATCCGCGAAAACGGGGTGGACCTGCGCCTGGGCTCGGCCGTGGAGAAGATCGAGGACGCCGGCAAGCATGTCGAGGTCACCATGGCCAATGGCCGCCATGTCCGGGCCGAGATGCTGCTGTTTGCGGCGGGCCGCATGGGCAACACCTCAGCGCTGAACCTCGAAGCGGTTGGAATCGAGACCGACCACCGCAACCGCATTTCGGTCGACCGTAAGACCTATCAGACCTCGGTACCGCATATCTATGCCACCGGTGACGTGATCGGCCATCCCTCGCTGGCCTCGACCTCGATGCAGCAGGGCCGCGTGGCCGCCTGCCACGCGCTGGACACCCCCACCCTGCCCGAAAGCCCGTGGTTCCCCTATGGCATCTACTCGGTGCCCGAAATCTCGACCTGCGGCATGTCCGAGGAAGAGCTGCAGGAACGCGGCATTCCCTATGAGGTGGGCGTGGCCCGATTCCGCGAAACCTCGCGCGGGCATATCATGGGGCTCGAGCACGGGATGCTGAAGATGCTGTTCTCGCTGAAAACCCGCCGGGTGCTGGGCGTGCAGATCGTCGGCGAGGGCGCGACCGAGCTGATCCACATCGCCCAAGCGGTGCTGAACCTGAAGGGCACGGTGGACTATTTCGTGCAGAACACCTTCAACTATCCGACCCTGGCCGAGGCCTACAAGATCGCCGGGCTCGACGCCTTCAACCGGATGCCGATCCCGGACGAGTTCAAGGTCCGCAAATCGGACACGCCCGAACCAGCAAAGTTGGCGCCCAAAAAGGCCAAGCAGGCGTGACGACCCTGTATGTCGATGGCGACGCCTGCCCGGTGAAGGCCGAGGCCGAGCGCGTCGCCACGCGGCACAAGGTGCCGATGGTCGTGGTCGCGAATGGCGGGCTGCGCCCGTCGGCCAACCCGATGGTTCAGATCGTCACCGTGGCGCAAGGCGCGGACGAGGCCGACAAGTGGATCGCCGAGCGGTGCGGCGCGGGCGACATCGTCATCACCTCGGACATCCCGTTGGCCGCCAGATGCGTCGAGGCCGGCGCGCGGGTGCTGCGCCCCAATGGCGAAGCCTTCACCGCCGCCAATATCGGCCAGCAACTGGCGATGCGCGATCTGATGGCGGATCTGCGCGCCGCCAATCCGCTGGGCGCCGGGGGCGGTGGCAAACCGTTTTCCAAGGCCGACCGGTCGCGGTTTCTGGACGCGCTCGAGCGCGAGATGCGCGTCGCCCTGCGCGGCTGAGTTTGGCCTTGCATCCCGCCCGGCGGGTTGGTTCAGTCGGCCGAAAGCGCAACACAAGCAAACAGGAAATTTCATGCCCGTAGAAGCGGTCGTTTTTGACATCGGCAACGTTCTGATCGAATGGCAGCCCGAGCGGTATTATGACCGCGTGATCGGCGAGGACCGGCGCCGCGAGATGTTCTCGGCCGTCGACCTGCACGGGATGAACGACCTGGTCGATCAGGGGCATCATTTCACAGAAACGATCTATGCCTGGGCCGAGAAATACCCCGAATGGCGCGACGAGATCCGCATGTGGCACGACAACTGGATCGAACTGGCCGCGCCCGAGATCCCGCATTCGGTCCGGCTGCAGCGCGCGCTGCGGGCCAAAGGCGTGCCGGTCTTTGCGCTGACCAATTTCGGGGTGCAGAATTTCGACTATGCCACCACCGTCTATCCGTTCCTGAACGAGTTCGACCGGCACTATGTCTCGGGGCGGATGAAGATGGTGAAACCGCATGTCCCGATCTACCAGATGGTCGAACAGGATTGCGGCCTGCCGCCCGAGACGCTGCTGTTCACGGACGACCGGATCGACAACATCGAAACCGCCCGTGGCCGTGGTTGGCAGACCCACCATTTCAACGGCCCGCAGGGCTGGGCCGAAAGGCTGGTGGCCGAAGGTCTGCTGACCCCGGACGAGGCCGCCTGATCCTAGGCGGCCACGGGCTGCGCGGGGCGGTTCTCGCGTATCGGCAGGTGCACGATCGCGCTGAAGGCGCCGACGGCCACCCCGATCCACCAGACGACAGTATAATCGCCGTAGATGTCATACATCCGTCCGCCCAGCCACACGCCCAGGAAGCCTCCGATCTGATGGCTGAGGAACACCACGCCGTAAAGCGTGCCCATGTAACGCAGGCCGTAAAGATGCGCCACCAGCCCCGATGTCAGCGGCACCGTCGCCAGCCAAAGCGAGCCCATCACGATCGAGAACACGATCACCGACATGGGCGTGATCGGCAGCAGGATGAAAGCAGCGGCCGCGACGGTACGCGCCGAATAGATCGCAGCCAGCAGGTATTTCTTGGGGAAGTGGTTACCCGCCCACCCGGCCAACAGGGTGCCCCCGATATTGGCCAACCCGACCAGCGAGATCGCCACCGCCCCCAGCGCCGAGGTGGTGGTGATACCCATCGAATGCAGCACGCCACCGGGCTGGATCGGGCCGCACATCTCGGTCACAAAGGCCGGGAAATGCGCGGTGATGAAGGCCAGCTGATACCCGCAGCTGAAAAAACCCAGGAATATCAGCGCATAGGACGGGTCGCGGAAGGCACGGCCCAGGATCTGGCCCATGCTTTCTTCCAATTCGGCCTTGCTGACCTGCGCGGGCGCGCGCATGAAAGGCAGCGTCAGCACAAGGGCCAGAATGGTAATGGCAAAGATGATGAACACCTGCTGCCAGGGCAGGAAGGTCAGCATCCATTCAGCCGTGGGCGCGCCGATCACCTGCCCGAAGCTGCCCGCCGCGGTCACGATCGCCAGCGACATCGAGCGGTTCTGGTCCGTCGAGGCCCGCCCGACCACCGCCAGCACGACGCCAAAGCCTGTGCCCGCGATACCGAAGCCCACCAGCCAGGCATAGAGTTGATGCCCGAAGGGCGTGACGGACCAGGCCGACAGGACCATCCCCGCCGCATAGGTCAGCGCACCAAGAATGATCGCCCGCCGATCGCCCATCTTCTCTGCGATGGCGGCAAAAATCGGCTGGCCGATGCCCCAGGCCAGGTTCTGGATCGCGATGGCCAGCGAGAAATCGGTGCGCAGCCAGCCGAACTCCTCGGCGATCGGAATCTGGAACACGCCGAACGAAGCGCGCACGGCAAAGCTGACCGTGATGATCACGCATCCGACGATCAGCACCGGGTTTAGCAGACGGGCGGTTGGGGTCATGGGGCCTCCGGGTTCAGCCCGCCGACAGTATCCGCTTGGGCTCGCTCGTCAATTCAGGAGTTTTGCGGTCACGATTAACCAAAATTGATGCGTGCCGGATGATGCCTTCTTTTCAACGGCGCGGGCGGGCGCTATGGCTCGGGCCATGACCGACATGATCTCGTTGTACGAGGCCCGCGTTGCCGATGGCACCCTGAACCGCGACGACGCGCAAGAGGCCGTTCTGCCTCAGTTCGAGCGTATCCGGGCAGCACTGGCCGCGCCGGTGAAACGCGGGCTGTTCCGCAAGGCACTGCCGGCGCCCAAGGGCTTGTACCTGTGGGGCGGGGTGGGGCGCGGCAAGTCCATGTTGATGGACATGTTCGTCGAAACGCTGGGCGATGTTCCGGCCCGGCGCGTCCATTTCCATGCCTTCATGCAGGAAATCCACGCCGGCATGCACCAGGCGCGCGAAACCGGCGTGCAGGATGCGCTGGCGCCGGTGGCGGCCTCAGTCGTGAAATCCGTGCGTCTGCTGGCCTTTGACGAGATGCAGATCACCGACATCACCGACGCGATGATCGTCGGGCGGCTGTTCGACCTGCTACATGCGGGGGGCGTCGTCGTTGTGACCACCTCGAACCGTCATCCCGACGATCTGTACAAGGATGGCCTGAACCGGCAGCTGTTCCTGCCTTTCATACACCACATCAAGCAGCAGCTCGAAGTGTGGGAGCTGACGTCGCCCACGGATTACCGGCAAAACCGGCTCGAAGGCTCGCCGGTCTATTTCACACCCATCGGACCCGAGGCGCGGGAGAAGATCCGGGCCGTATGGGCCGACCTGTCAGGTGGACCGGCCGAACCATTGACCCTGCACGTCAAGGGGCGCGAGGTGGTGTTGCCCGCGTTTCGCAATGGTGTGGCACGCGCCTCGTTCTATGATCTGTGCGGTCGGATGCTGGGGCCGGGGGATTACCTGGCAGTCGCCGAGGCGGTCAAGGTGCTGGTGCTTGAGGACATCCCACGCCTGTCGCGCAACAATTTCAACGAAGCCAAGCGGTTCGTGACCTTGATCGACGCGCTGTACGAGGCGAAAGTGCGGTTGGTCTGTTCCGCGGCGGCGGAGCCCGAGATGCTATACGTCGAGGGCGAGGGAACGTTCGAGTTCGAGCGCACGGCTTCGCGTCTGCGGGAAATGCAAGACAAGGATTGGGGGAAATAGGGGGCGCTGCCCCCGTCGCGGCAGGGCCGCGACTCCCCCGGGATATTTTCAGCCAGATGAAGCCTTAGCCGTTTTCGCGCAGGATGTTCCCCGCGAGATAGAGCGAGCCGCAGATCAAGACCCGGGCCTGTGGATCGCGGGCGGTGATCGCGGCCAGCGCCTCGGCCACGCTGTCGGTGGTGGTGGCGGGCAGGTTCACGGCAGTCGCGGCGGCGGCGGTTTCCGCGGCAGGGAGCGTGTTGGCTTCACCAGGGATGGACACGGCCGTCAGGGAGCTTGCCCTTTCGGCCAGAGGCGCGAGGTAGCCGGTTACGTCCTTGGTGTTGAGCATGCCGCAGATCAGGTGCGTCGGGCGCGGCGGCAGTTTGGCCAGGACATCCGCCAGCGCTTGCCCGGCGGCGGCGTTATGGCCGCCGTCTAGCCAGAGTTCGGCCCGGGGCGCCTGTTCGACCAGCGGGCCGGTCTTCAGGCGCTGCATCCGGGCCGGCCATTCGGCCCGGGTGACCGCTGCCTCGTAGGCCTCGTCGCCCAGGTCGAGGTGGCGCAGGACCGCCAGTGCGGCGCCGGCGTTCTGGATCTGGTGGGCGCCCAGCAGGTTCGGCAGCGGCAGGTCGCGCAGGCCGGTTTCGTCCTGATAGATCAGGCGGCCACGTTCCTCGTGAGCGTGCCAGTGCTGTCCGTAAGCCAGAAGCGGTGCGCCGAGGCGGGCGGCGGTGGCCTCGATGACCTCCATCGCTTCGTCCGGCTGCGGGCCGACGATGCAGTGCACGCCACGTTTGATGATGCCGGCCTTTTCGGCGGCGATCTTGGCCAGCGTGTTGCCCAGGAACTGTTCGTGGTCGATCGAGACTGGGGTGATTACCGTGACGGCGGGTTTTTCGATCACGTTGGTGGCGTCGAGCCGTCCGCCAAGCCCGACTTCGAGCAGCGTGTAGTCGGCGGGTACGCGGGAAAACGCCATCAGGGCTGCGCAGGTGGTGATCTCGAAATAGGTGATGTTCTCGCCGCCATTCGCGGTGTAGCACTCATCCAGAACGGCGGTCAGGTCGGGCTCCGAGATCAGCTCGCCCGCCAAGCGGATGCGCTCGTGAAAGCGCGCCAAGTGCGGCGAGGTATAGGCATGGGCCGTCAGCCCGGCCCCTTCCAGCCCGGCGCGGATCATCGCCTGGGTCGAGCCCTTGCCGTTGGTGCCGGCGATGTGGATCACCGGGGGCAGCCTGTCCTGCGGGTTGCCCAAGGCTTCGAGCAGACGCCAGACGCGGTCCAGGGTCAGGTCGATGATCTTGGGGTGCAGCGCCATCATCCGGTCGAGGATGACGTCGGATGTGGGCGCGGTCATTTCTTGGGCTTGTTTTCGGCAGGCTTGGCCTGCGCATCGGGCTGTTCGGTTGCGCCCTCTTTCGGGGCGGGCAGATCGCCTTTGACCGCCGGGGGAAGCCCCATCAGCATCCGGGTGATCGTGATCAGCTCGTCCCGCAGCTCGGTCCGTTTGGTGACGCGGTCCAGCATGCCGTGATCCAGCAGGTATTCGGCGCGCTGGAAGCCTTCGGGCAATTTCTCGCGGATCGTCTGCTCGATCACGCGGGGGCCGGCGAAACAGATCAACGCGTTCGGCTCAGCAATATGCACGTCACCCAGCATCGCGTAGGAGGCCGTCACGCCGCCGGTGGTGGGATGGGTCAGAACCACGATGTAGGGCAGGTCGGCTTCTTTCAGCATCTCTACCGCAACCGTGGTGCGCGGCATCTGCATCAGGCTGAGGATGCCCTCCTGCATCCGGGCGCCGCCGGCGGCGGAAAACAGGATCAGCGGGCGCTTGAGCTTTACCGCCTCTTGCGCGGCAGCGATGATGGCGTTGCCGACATACATTCCCATCGACCCGCCCATGAACGAGAAATCCTGCGCCGCGGCCACGATGGGGGTGCGGCCGATCTCGCCGGTGGCGACCAGCATCGCTTCTTTCTCGCCGGTCTTTTTCTGCGCCGCCTTCATGCGGTCGGGGTATTTCTTCTGATCGCGGAACTGCAGCGGGTCATCCTTGGGCGCGGGCACCGCGACCTCGGAGAAAATGCCACCGTCGAACAGATGCTTGAACCGTTCGCGCGGGGTGATCAGCATATGGTGTCCACACTGGGTACAGACATTCTGGTTGTCCGCCAGTTCGCGGTGGAACAGCATCGTTCCGCACTCGTCGCATTTGTGCCAGAGATTCTCGGGCACCTCACGGCGGGAGAAAATCGAGTTGATCCGGGGGCGGACGTAGTTCGTGATCCAGTTCATGTCGGAACCTTGCTGATGCGGGTTGCAGTCAAATAAGACGCTACGGAAGGAAATGCAATCAGCGCCTGAGCGCAAGTCGAGCCGTCAGCCACCCGACGATCATCACGCCGAAGTCGACAAACAGCCATTGCCGGAGAAACCCGGTATCGGACATGTCGAACGGCAGGTGAAACAACGCCAGCCCCCCAAGGCTGTCGGGCAGGGACACGATCAGCAATGCCGTGACATTGTTGGCGAAATGCAGGGCGATGGCCGGCCCCAAGGTTCCGGCGCGGGCGGTCAGATCGGCGCTGAGCACACCGAACACGCAGGCCCAGACCGCAACCAGCGCCGCGTTTTCGCCGGCGGTATTGGGCGCATAGTGGCCGGCCGCGAACAGAACCGCGGGAACGCCAATCCAGATCACGGGTGAACGAAACCGTGCCGCCAATGACTGTTGCAGGTAGCCGCGGAACAGAATCTCCTCGGCGCTGGTCTGGATCAGGACTGCGGCCAGAGACAGCGGCAGCAGACCCAGCCACAGACCGACCGGCAGGTTGGGTTCGAACGAAACGCCCATGCCATAGGGTGGCAGCAGCAACAGCACGACCCCCAGGACGAGCAGCGCGCCCAGAACGCGCCAGAACTGCGCCACCGCCTTGCGCCGGGGCCCGATGACGGACCACAGGCTGCGATTCTGGAACTGGCGGACGGCAAGCGCCACGGCCAGCGTGACAAAGCCGAAACTGAACAGCAGGATCAACACCGCCATCGGCGACGCGCCGCTTTGGAACCCGGACACCTGGTCTGGCGGGGCCAGGCCGACCACGGCGGCGAACAGCACCAGGTTCAACGCGACGACGGTCGCGACGACCAGGGCCACCCCGCCGAACAGCCGCCACAAGGCCGCATGAGCGCGCACCGGGGCGACCAGCGCCTCGTGTGCCGCATAGGCGCGTGTCACTTCGCCGGGCTCGGTCATCCGCCAGCCCCGGTTTCGACCTCGGGGGGAAGCTCGATATTCGCCGCCAGGAACCGTTCGGATACCGAGGTCAGATAGCCCGCAACCGTTTCCAGCAGGCTGACCGCAACCGTGGGATCGCTTTCGATGACGGCCCTCAGTTCCTCGGCGCCGATGCGCAGGAACGAACAATCGGTCAGGGCGACAAGATCCAGTTGCCGGGGCGCGCCGGTAATGATCGACAGATCTCCGATCAGGCGTCCGGGCTCGACGGTCGAGATGCGGCGCTTTTCGCCGTCGGGCATCGACCATTCCAGGCTGGCCTGGCCGGACACGCACAGATAGGCCGCATCGGGCGTCTGCCCGCGCGAGAAGATGACCTGCCCGGCCGCCGCGTCGTACCATTTTGCCGAAAAGGCCAAGAGCCGCTGGTTGCGGCCATCCAGTCGTGAGAACAGTTCGGTGGCGGCAATCACCTTCAGCTTGCGGGTGAAGTCATCCGAAGCGCCTTCCTCGACCGGCAGGGCCGCCCGAGAAACCCCGTCAATGCGCCCGTCCTTGATCTCGAGATACAGGTCATAGGCCTCGGGGTGGGAAAAATGATCCTCCATAAAGATCATGATCGAATCGGGCAACAACTGCCGCAGTTTCATGCGGGTCTGATGCCGGCTTTCGGAATCGTGACTGGCCAGCACCTTATCCAGGATCAGAATATCCGGCCGCTTGATCGCGGCGCGGGAAAAGGCCGCCCTTTCCTGGAACACCGTCGGCAAGTTGGCCCCGCCCAGACCGGTGGACAGATCATAGATGATGGCCGCCAGCCGCCGTCGTAGCCCGGCCTCGTTCAACACCTCGGCGACCACGTCCTCGATGTCCCGGTCGTGACTACCCGCGGTCAGCGACACGCGGCCGTAGATGGCATTTTCCATCACCGTCAGGCGCGGGACGTAGACATCCGGCCCGACCTTGACGAACAGCCCGTCGAACGACTGGTGCAGGCTGTCGGCGTGGGTCTTGCGGATCTTCAGGATCTTGTCCTTGTATTCCTCGGGAAAGCTCGGCCCGATCTGTTCGGCCGTCAACATGAACGGCACCGTCAACAGCAAGGCCTTCTCGCCCTCCGACAGGCTGTCTTCGCCCTGGCTGCGGCGGCGCTCCTCGATGTCGAGCAGCCGGTGATACAGGTCCTTGGACAGCCCCAGGCGCAGGAACAGAGGATGATCGGCGCCTTCGCGGCCGAAGGTCTGGTTCAGCGTGTCCAGAACGGCGCTGGCGATGCTCAGCGCATCGCGATCCAGCTCATGCGCCCGAAGCATTTCCAGAAACCGGGCATCCCCGGCCAGTAGGTCTGCGGAAATGTCATTCAGAGGCGACGCAAACAACAGGTTTCCCCCCAGCGGAACCGCCGGGTTGAACTGGTCTGGGTCGAACCGAAAGATATATTTGTCCAGCCCCTTTTCCCTAAGCCGTTCGGCGACCTTGGGCCGCAGCCGGACAATTTCGTCGGCTAGGGCCGGATGCTGCCGGGGGTCGAACTGCGACCGCAGCGTGCGGCGCAGCATGAATTCGTCGATCCCCATCGCCTCGACCAATTGGAACCACCAATCCCGGATGTCTTCAACGCTGTCCAGACCCGCCAGGCTGGGATCAACCCAGTCATCGGACAGTGAATCGGGCAGATTGCCCGACCGGGCCGCTTCGATCGCGAAGCGCGATGGCACTTTGCCATCCTCGGTTTCGTACTGGGGATGCGTGCGCAGGGGCATCAGCAGGTTGTCGCCCAAGGTCCCGCTGAACAGGTAGGGCCGCGAATGCGCGTATCCGATCCGGGCGGCGATCACGGCCTGGTGCAGCTCGTCCAGCTTGTGTCCCGACAGGGTGACCTCGCCCTGGGCGGGCAAGACCTCACGCGTGAGCAGCTCGGCCAGGGCGCGCCGCTCAGATTCGTGCGAGGCCTTGATCGCCACACGCGCCTTGCTGGGAATGGTCAGATCGATATCTTCCAGAACGATCTTTCCGTCCTCGTCCCGCACGGTGACGTTCTTCAGTTCGATGTCGCCATGCAGATGCGGGATGGCGTCGGGTTCACCTTCGAACAGCTCCTCGGGGATCATGTTGTCGGGGTTGAAGCGTTCGGTCACGACCTGCCAGCGCAGCGACATGTCCTGAACCTGGTTGTAATAGGTCAGAAGATCGCGCCAGGGGCCGCTGAGGTCCTTGTAGGCGCCCAGTGCCGCAACCAGCGCCCCCACCGTGACCTTGCCGGTGATCGCCAGATACCCGCCGATCGAATAGAACAGGAAGGGTGTGATCTGGGTGATCAAGTTGTTGAGGAATTTCATGAAGAACTTCTTGTTGTAGATCTTCACGCGAATCTCGAACAGGGTTCCCAGCCGATGGCTGAACTGGGCCAGCCGATACCGCCAGCCGCCATTCACCCGCAGATCGCTGATACCGGCTGCGGTCTCGCCGATCTCGGTGCTCAGGTGCCGGATTTCCTGGATGCGCTCCTTGTTCAACAAGTTGATCTGGCGCTGCAGGCGCGGGATCAGCCAGGCCTGCAACGGAATGAGCGCAATCGCGGCCAGCCCGAACCACACGCTCTGCATGAACAGGAAGGTCACGATGGTCATCATCTGGCCGAACTGGAAGACCGGCTGGGCGATGGCATCGCCCATCAGCCCGCCCAGCGGCTCGGCCTCGGCGGTGATCATCGACACCAGCTCGCCCTGGCTGGTCGAAGAGAAATAGGGTTTCGGAAACTTCAGCATCCGCCGGATCAGGGTGAACCTTAGGCGGCGCAACATGCGTTCGGCCACGATGCCCTTCATCGTGTTGATCCGCATCTTCATGATGCCGCCGGCGATCACCGTTCCCAGAAACGCAAGGCACAGGATCATAAGGTACTGAACTTGCGTCACCGTCACGCCGAAAAACGTCACCGTGTTGCCCGTGGCACCAATTGCGTCGTTGATGATCCGCTTGGGCAGCTCGAGTGAGGCGTAAAGGAATGGGAAGGAAATCACGGTCAGAAACAGAAGGATGAACTGCTGTTTCTTCGAATGCTTCCAAATAAATGCAAAGAGGGTGGGTTCCATGCCCGGCCTTGTCTTGAAGTTTTGGACTGCGGCCCGTTGCAAAGGTTCCACTGCGGCCGGGTGCCTGACGGTAAGCTTTGGCCGGAGCCATTTCAAGAACACCCGAAAAATTGTTCCGCCCACCCCGCGTCACCGCGAATTTTGCCGCACCCCGCACGAAGGCGGGTTTATCCTGCCCCGGCAAATCGACTAAAGAGGTGGCGTTTCTCGATGCAAGAGCTCATGCGCAAGCTTCTGACACGCTATTTCAACCGAAAGGTGCTGGACCGATGGCGCCGGGCGGCCGCGACCGCCGGCACGGCCAGCCTGCCGCAACTGCGCCTGCAGCGCGATCAGGCGCGCCTGCTGCGGTTCGAGCTCAATCGCCTGATTCATGAGGCTGACAGCCGCCTGATGCGGCCCCGGATCGGTTCACGACAATTCCCCAAACCGCTGGGCACAGACTGGTCGTGGCGACCCGACTTGTGGCGCGGGCCGATGCCCGGACGGGGCGTCTGTCCGGTCGCGCGGCAGGAGCGGCTGGATGAACAGACGACCATCTTCCACGATTGCCCGCAGGCCGAGATCGGCATGCAGCAGGTGCGCAACAGCGACGATCGCGATCTGGCCCCGTTCGGTCTGGCTCTGGATGTGTTCGATTTCCGCGGTTCGTTCCTATCAGTGTCCGTCGAATTGCCGTCCGAAGCCCGGACTGCCCTCAGCCGCCAGCACATGTTCCGCGCCAGCGTCCAGTCGGAACAGGAGCGGCAGGCGCAGATGTTCGCGCGTCTGAATATCCAGCACGGCCCAAACACCGAACAGGTCCTTCGGGAACTGCCGCCCGGGTCCGAGGTTTCGACGGTGGATTTCGACCTGGCCCACCTGGAACTGAACGAACGTCGGGTCCAGAAAATCTGGTTGGATCTGATCCTTGACGGGCCGGCCATGAACCAGGTGGTCATTCGCGACCTGACCCTGTGCCGCTATCATCGCGCAGATCTCTGAAGGACACCGACATGACCCATGCAAAGCTTGTACCGATCCGGTTCGAAAACGCCCTCTGGGAGGGGCAACTGACCGCCGCATCGGAACCCCGGGTCGAGGCCCGGTATCTGGGCGAGGCGCTGCCGGGCGTCGAGATCACTCCGAACGACGCGGGCTGGATGCTACGGGTTCCCGTACCGCCGGCCCTGCTGTCGGACGGGGTGCATTGCGTCACCATCTGGGATTGCGAGCGCCAGTCGAAACTGGGCGACTTTTCGGTGATATCTGGGGCGCCGGCCTCGGGCGACATCCGGACCGAGCTTGAACTGCTGCGGGCCGAGCTGGACATGCTGAAACGCGTCGTGCGCAGAATGAACCAGGGGTAGCGCCACCCCGATCCGCCGGGCCGCACGGGCCGACTCCAACTGCGACCTGTCAATTTGACGGGATCTGTGGCTTGATGGGGCATTCGAAACGGCCGGGATGCGTCATGGAACGCGACAGCATCATCAAGGTCATCGCGTTGATGGTGACCGCCTTCGGCATCGGGATCGACTTCACCGGTGCTCTGATGCTGGTGCCCGCGATCGAGAATTCCTTCGACGCCGACATCACCAGCACCCAATGGGTTCTGAACATCTATGCCCTGTTCTTTGCCATGACCATGGTCGCGGGCGGGCGGCTGGGAGACCTGTACGGCCACCGCAAGGTCATGCTGATCGGTCTGTCGGTGTTTCTGTTTTCGTCGATTCTGTGCCTCGTCGCACCGAACCTGGATTTTCTGATCGGTGCCCGGGCGTTGCAGGGGGTGGGCGCCGGGTGCGTCTGGCCATGCACCCTGGCCCTAGGCGCCACCAAGGTCTCGCGAGACGAACACCGCGCGCTGGTGATGGGCCTGATCCTGGCCGGCGTCACCAGCGGCAATGTCTTTGGCCCGATGATCAGCGGGTTCGTCGTCAATCTGGGGGACTGGCGCCTGTTCTTCCTCGCCAATGTGGTGTTTTCGACCGTCTCGATGGGCACCACGCTGACGCTGATCCCGCGCGAGACCGATCACAAGAACGGCGAACACATCGACTTTGCCGGAATGGGCATTTTGTCGATGGCGGTTCTGCTGTTGCTGTACGGGTTGGATGTCGGGGCCGACTGGGGGTGGCTCTCGGTTCCGTTGCTGGCGGTGTTTTTCGTCAGCGCGGTGCTGTTGGGGCTGTTTTCGAGGGTCGAAAATCGTGTGCGCCAACCGCTGCTGCTGCCGCAGATGATGCACAACCCGCAATTCCGGATCACGCTGGGGCTGAACATGTTCAATGTCTCGGCCGCCTTTGTCGGGCTGCTGTATTTTCCGCAATACATGCAAAAAGTCCTGGGCTGGTCGGCTTTCGAATCCGCCTTGGGCCTGGCGCCTCTGACGGTCCTGCTGGCCGTCGGTTCGATCGTGTCGGGCACGCTGTACAACGACTTTGGCCCCAAGCGGCTCATGTTCTGGGGCTACCTGTCGGCCACGACCGGCGCCGCCAGCATCGTCATCCTGCCGATGAGCCTGGGATACCTGCAGATCCTGCCGGGCATGGCCCTGATCGGGCTGGGGGCCACGCTGACGGTCGGGCCTTCTGGTACGGCCGCTGTGTGTGCTGTCCGGCCCGAGCGCGCCGGGCTGGTGGGGGGTCTCAGCTTCATGGCACATCTGGTCTATGGCGCGGTCTCGGTCGCGGTTGCCACCGCGATCATGTACACGACCAGCCTGTCCAGCCTCGGCAGTCAGCTCGCCAAGGCGGGCATCGACACGCCGGCCGCCGATCAGAAGGCGATCAATGGCGGCACCCTGACGACCCGGACGGCACAGGCCATCATGGGCAAGCTGGATGCAGACCAGGCCGAGACGGTCAAATCCGCCATTGCCACGGCATTCGATACGGGAATGAACATGGCTTTCGTGTTTGCCACCCTATCGGTTTCGATGGGCATCATCCTTGCCCTGTTGCTGGACGAAAAGAAACTGCACAAGGTTGAACGCTGACGACACGAAAACGGGCCGCGCCCGGCGCGACCCGTGCTGTTCGATGCCCGGTCGTTACTGCGAGGCGCGGGCGGTCGGGTTGAACGCGGACAAACCCTTCAGGATGTCGATGGCATAGGCCAGTTGATAATCCTGCTTGCGCAGTTCCGCGGTCGCCTCGGCCTTGGCGCGGTCTTCTTCGATCTGGCGGTTCTCGTCCTCGGTCAGGCTGTCATTATTCAGGCTTCCGCGCAGATCGGCCTCGGACCGGGTGCGGGCGGCCGCCTCTTCGTCCTCGTCCTCTTCGGGTCGGTTGCGCGGCTGTTCCACGATGATGTCCGGGCTGACACCCAGCGCCTGGATCGAGCGGCCCGACGGCGTGTAGTACCGCGACGTGGTCAGGCGCATCGCGCCATCCCCCCGCAGCGGCATCACCGTCTGGACAGACCCCTTGCCGAAGCTCTTGGTGCCGACGACGATGGCCCGGCGATGATCCTGCAGGGCGCCCGCGACGATTTCCGACGCCGAGGCCGAACCGCCATTGATCAGCACGACGATCGGCTTGCCCTCGGCCAGGTCATCGGGCGTGGCGTTGAACCGTTCCCCATCTTCGGGGTTGCGGCCACGGGTCGAGACGATCTCACCTTCGTTAAGGAACGCGTCCGAGACCTTGATCGCCTGGGTCAGCAGGCCGCCCGGATTGTTGCGCAGGTCCAGCACGACGCCGTTGATCTTGTCGATGCCGCCGGCCTCGGCGATCTGTTTCTCCAGACCCTCCTTCAGGTTCGGATAGGTCTGGTCGTTGAAGGTGGTCACGCGCAGGACCACGCTTTGACCTTCGGTGCGCGCGCGGACGGCGGTCAGCTTGATCGTGTCGCGGATGATGGTCACGTCGAACGGATCGGGCTCGCCTTCGCGCACCACGGTGATCACGATCTCCGACCCCACCGGGCCGCGCATCAGATCGACCGCCTTGTCCAGCGTCAGGCCCAGGATGCTTTCGCCATCGACATGGGTGATGAAATCGCCGGCCTCGATGCCCGCCTCATCCGCCGGGGTGCCGTCGATGGGCGAGACAACCTTGACGAACCCGTCCTCCTGCGTGACCTCGATGCCCAGCCCGCCGAACTCGCCGCGGGTTTGCACGCGCATCTGTTCGGCGTCGTCGGGCGACAGATAGCTGGAATGCGGATCCAGCGAGGTCAGCATCCCGTCGATCGCCGCCTCGATCAGGTCTTCGGGCGCGACCTCTTCGACATACTGGGCACGGATGCGCTCGAAAATGTCACCGAACAGGTCCAGCTGCTCGTACACGCTGGCCTTGTTTGCGGCCTCCTGCGCCAGCAGCGGCCCGGCGATCTGGGTTGTGGCGATGATCCCTGCCAGGGTTCCGGCCAGACCGGCCATCACGAATCGTTTCATGCGCGTCTATCCATCCTTGTGCGTCCGGAACCATGTTTCCGGATCAACGGGCCTGTTGTTCTCTCTGACCTCTATATAGAGCGTTTCTGACCGATCAGTTCCAGTGCCATCACCGCTTGTTGACAAAATCGCGCCGATTTCCGGCAGATTCCCCGGCATCAACCCCACCGGAGAGCCCTCGGGGATCACCTGCCCGGGTTCGCCATAAACCTCCTGAAGGCCCGAGAACACGAAAAGAAGCCCCGGCTGCGGTTCCAGGATGATCAGGTTGCCAAGGTCCAGCAGCGGCCCGCGATAGCGAATCGTGGCGGCCGTGGGCGATACTACCAAGGCACGCGGCCGGGTGGCCAGAACAAGGCCGGGCCGGGTGACGCCGGCCGCATCGGTTTCCCCCGACCGGTGCACCAGAACGCCCTGCGTCGGCAGCGGGATCCGGCCCTTGCGATCCGAAATATCAGCATCGGTTTCGGCGATTTCACCGGCCGAGATCTCGGCCAGACCGCTGGCGAACCCGTCCAATGTTTCGGTGGACGAGATCAGAATCGCGGTGCGCACCGGATCTTCGACAAAACGGCGCGGCAGGTTGGTACGGTCGGCGATGGCTTCGCTCAGCCGCGTGCGGGCATCCTGCACCTGCTCCAACCCTACGGTCAGAGTTTGCGCCGCGCTTTGCTGCAGTCGGCGCAGGGTCTGAACCTCGTCCAGATCGCGGGCCAGCGCCCGGGCCTTAGCATTCAGGCCGGGGGTGACCTCGGACAGCATCATCCCGGTGCGCGCCGCCCCCAGCGGCCCGGCCGGGTGCAGCATCAGAACCGGAGGCGCCGTGGTTTCGATGGTTTGCAGCACGCCCAGCAACTGGCGGATTTCGCGTTCGCGCGCGTTCAGCTCGGCGGTCAGCTGGCTTTCGCGCAAAGCCGCTCGGCGCAGCCCGTCGCGCATGGCGGCCAGCCCGGCTTCGTAGGCTTGGATCGTCTCGGTCAGGGCGCGCACACGGTCGCGGGCAGTTTCGGCCTCGGTCAGCGCGATCGAGGCCTGTTCCAGCATCTGCGCCGCATCCAGCGCCGCCTGCGCGGGGTCCGGCGCGGCCCGGGCCGCCTGCCCCGCCATCAGAGCCGCCAGAAGAAGCGCGCGCAGCCTCATGACAGCAGGCTCTGACCCGTCATTTCCAGCGGCTTGGGCAGGCCCATCAGGTCCAGCACCGTGGGGGCGAGATCGGACAGGCGACCTTCGCGCAGGGTTGCGCCCTCGGGTCCGCCAACCAGTGCCACAGGTACCGGGTTCAGGGTATGGGCGGTATGCGGGCCGCCGGTTTCGGGGTCGATCATGGTTTCGCAGTTGCCATGATCGGCGGTCACGATCATGGCCCCGCCCGCCTTGTCAAGCGCGGCGACCACACGTGCCAGGCCTTGATCCACGGCCTCGCAGGCCTTGATCGCGGCCTGCAGGTCACCGGTATGGCCCACCATGTCGGGGTTGGCGTAATTGGCGACGATCAGGTCATAGCCGTCCTCGATCGCCTCGACGAATTTGTCCGTCACCTCGGCGGCCGACATCTCGGGCTGCAGGTCATAGGTCGCCACCTTGGGCGACGGGGCCATATAGCGGTCCTCGCCGGGCTCGGGTGTCTCTTTGCCGCCGTTCAGGAAGAACGTGACATGGGGGTATTTCTCGGTTTCGGCCAGACGGAACTGGCGCAGGCCCTGCTTGGCGACCCATTCGCCCAACGTGTTCAGGATCTCGCGCTTGGGGAATACGGTCGTCATGTAGTCGTTGTGGCCGTCGGAATATTCCACCATGCCCAGCAGCGCCGACAGGTGCGGGCGTGGTCCGGTGTCGAATTCGGCAAATCCGGGTTCGCCGATGGCGCGCAGGATCTCACGCGCGCGGTCGGCGCGGAAATTGAGGCAGAAGAACCCGTCACCGTCGCGGACGCCGTCGTAGCCGGGCAAAACCGTGGGGGCGATAAACTCATCGGTCTCGCCCCGGTCGTACGCGGCCTGAATCGCGGCGCTTGCGGTATCAGCCTGCCCGCCCTGCGCTTTGATGATCGCGTCATAGGCGCGGCCGACCCGTTCCCACCGGTTGTCGCGGTCCATGGCATAGTACCGCCCCGAAACGGTGACGACGCGCGCGTTCGCGGGCAGGCGACGCTCCAGCTCGGCCAGGAAGTCCAGCGCCGATTTCGGGGCCACGTCGCGCCCGTCGGTGATGGCGTGCAGAGCCACCGGAACGCCTGCATCGGTGATCGCTTTTGCGGCGGCGACGATATGGTTCAGGTGCCCATGCACCCCGCCATCCGAGACCAGCCCCATCAGATGCGCGGCTCCGCCCGCCGCCTTCACCTTGGCGACAAAGTCCTGCAGCGCGGCATTTTCGAAGAACGAGCCGTCCTCGATCGCTAGATCGATCTGGCCCAGATCCATAGCCACGACCCGCCCGGCCCCGATATTGGTGTGGCCGACCTCGGAATTTCCCATCTGCCCGCTGGGCAGGCCCACATCCGGACCGTGGGTGATCAGCCGCGCGTGCGGACCCTTGGACATGATCGCGTCGAATGTGGGCGTGTTGGCCAGATACGGCGCATTGGCCAGTGTGTCGTCGGACAGGCCCCAGCCATCGAGGATGCACAGGACGACGGGTTTGGGTGCGCTCATGTCGGGTCTCCGGTAACTGCTCTTGTCCGTTCTTCTATCCCCTGCCCGCCGCATCGTGAACCGCCTTTTGCGGCGATCCGCGCCGCGCGGGGTTATTTCCTGATCTGCTGCCAGGGCCGCGCCTTGCGGCCGCGATACTTGACCGTTAGCTCGGGCGGAGCGTCGCTTTCGTCATAGGCGCCCAGGATCACGCCCTTGCCGCGACTTTTGGTGCGCATCCCGACCAGCTCGGCTTCTGAGCGGGTGGTGCGTTGCGACGGGCGACGTGCCCAGGCGAACAGGTGGTCGTACATCTGCGCGATCACACCCGCATGGGCCGGGCTGTCGCCCAGATCGGTCAACTCGGCGGGGTCGTTTTCCAGATCGAACAGGATCGGGCGGAACCCGCCTTCGCAATGGATCAGCTTCCACTTTTTCGTGGCCACCATGAACATCGCCGCGTCGCGCACCGACACGCCCAGCGTTTCCGCGATGGGCGAGGCCGAATAGTCGTATTCGCAGATCACGAATTGGCGCGGGGTCTCGGCCGCCTGCCCGTGAAGGATGGGCAAAAGGGAATGACCTTCCAGAATATGGTCGGGCACCGCAACGCCCGCGACCTCGACGAAAGTGGGGGCCAGGTCGATCGACTCGACCAGCGCGTCGCAGGTGGTGCCGCGCGTGGCATCGGCCTGTTCGGATGGGTCGTAAATGATCAGCGGCACCTTGGTCGAAGCGTCGTGGAAGAACGTCTTTTCGCCCATCCAGTGATCGCCCAGAAAATCGCCATGGTCCGAGGTCAGCACGATCATCGTGTCGTCCATGCGGCCGGTCTGCTCCATCCAGTCCAGCAACCGCCCGATCTGGTCGTCGGCCTGCTTGATCAGGCCCATATAGGCGGGGATCACCGCCGCGCGCACATCCTGCCGCCAGAAGGTCTGGCCGATCTTGGTGTGCATGAAGGCGCTCAGCACGGGATGCGCCTCGGCCCGCTCGGTCTCGGACCGGTTGGGCGGCAGAACATGCTCGGGCCCGTACATCGAGGCATAGGGCTCGGGGACGATATAGGGCCAGTGCGGCTTGATGTAGCTCAGGTGGCAGCACCATGGGCCGTCATGGGTTTCCATGAACTCCATGCTGCGCGTGGTCAGATAGGGGGTCTCGCTGTCCTCCTCGGCGATGTTTGCGGCCTGCGGCGCGTTTTTCAGAAACCAGCCCGACAACACGTTTCCATCGGCATCCAGACCGGAATTAGCAAAGTCGTGCCAGGGGTTGTCGCTGTCGTAACCCTTGTCGGCCAGCCAAGCGTTATAAGCTCGGGCGCCATCAGGGTCATAGAACCCGTCGGGGCCTTCGGGGCGCATCCCGTCATCGCGCTCGAACACGTCAAAGCCGCATTCGGCCACCCGCGCGCCGATCAGGCTGTCGGGCTCCAGGCCCAGCCGGGCCATGCCTTCGGCGTCGGCGCGCATATGGGTCTTACCGACCAGCCAGCAGTCCATCCCCGCCTTGCGCAGATGGTCGCCCATGGTCAGCTCGCCAACCTTCAGCGGAATGCCGTTCCACGAGGCGCCGTGCGACTGCACGTATCGCCCGGTATAGGTGGACATGCGCGAGCTGCCGCAGATCGGCGACTGGATATAGGCCCGCGTGAACCGCACGCCGCGCGCGGCCAGACGGTCGATATTGGGCGTGTGCAGATGTGGATGGCCGTAACAGCTCAGGTAGTCCCAGCGCAGCTGGTCGAACATGATGAACAGGATGTTGCGGGCCTTGATCATTCAGGTCCGTTCGCCCTGGCTTTCCATCTGTTCCACCATCCGGCGGGCGCGCTTGCATTGCAGCTTGTCACGCAGGGGGCTGTTGGGGTCCACGTCCTTTTGGCACACCACGCATTTGTCGGCGCCCGAGATCGCGTTCAGCCCGCCGCAACTGCCTTTGATGGTCTTGCCCATCAGCATCACGCCCAGCGACATGCCAACCATGATGATCAGGAGCAGAACAAACGCGAGGATAAAGGTGCTCATCGGCCGGCCCGCCCTTCAGTTCGATCCCAGCGCATCCTTGAATGCGCTGCTGTGTACCGTGATATAGGCATCTTTGCCGCCTGTCACATCCCGCGAGATGAAAAACACCGCCAAACCCAGCTGATCGGCCAGTTTCAGCCCCCGCTCCTGCCCCAGCGCCAGCATCGCGGTGGCCCAGGCATCGGCCATCATCGCGTTTTCGGCCAGAACCGTGACCGAGGTCGTCCGATGAGTGATCGGGCGTCCAGTGGTCGGGTCGATGATATGCGAATACCGCACCCCGTCCTGTTCGAAAAAATTCTTGTAATCGCCCGAGGTCGCCATGCCGCGGTTGTCCAGCGGCACGATGAACTGGATGGTTTGCGACCCGGTTTCGGGCTTTTCGATGCCGATGCGCCAGGCCTCGCCCTTGTCGTTCTGACCGCGGGCCACCAGATCACCGCCGATCTCGACCATATAGTTCTCGACCTCCGCCGCGCGCAGCGTCTCAGCCACGGCGTCGATCCCGTATCCCTTGGCGATGGCCGACAGGTTGATCCCCACGCCCGGCTGTGTCTTGGCCAGCGTCTCGGCCTGCGCATCCAGCGTCAGCAGGCGCGCCTGCCCCACCTGCTCGAGCGCCGCCGCGATCTCGGCATCCGATGGCACCGGGTCCTCGGGCTTGCGCGGGCCGAACCCCCACAGCTCGATCAACGGGCCAAGCGTCACGTCGAACACGCCGCCGCTTTGTTCGTGCACCTGGTTGGCCGCCGCGATTACATAGGCGAATTCTTTCGACACCGGCATCGGGTCGGTGCTGGCCGAG